>JAUMVB010000013.1 GCA_030530385.1 bacterium | reverse complement strand
TGAGCTTGTTTTAGTGAACGGTCGTTTGTTAAAACAATCAAAGTTATCAATAAAAAATATTTAAAATGCTGATTTGACAAGGTTTAGAGGCTCTGTCAGGTTGGCATTTTTTGATTTTTCATTGTTTTAGTTGACGACCGTTTGCTAAAACTGTTGATGAGTTTAATTTACTATTTTTTTAGAGATTTGTCAATAATTTATAGGTTATTTTTTCGGTTGATTTGGATATTATTTCTCTTGAGAACGCTGTAAATGGTGGCAGTAGAAATATTGAGGCGACTGGCAATCTTTCGCACAGATAATTCTTGTTGTAGGTATTCCTTGATTATTTGTTTTTCTTTAGTTCGAGATAGACCTTTGTTGCCGAGTTTCACGCCTTTTTCTTTAGCTTTGCGAAGTCCGTCTTTTGTGCGGTCTGAAATAGCTTGAAGTTCCCATTCCGCCACATATCCCAGCATTAAACAAAAGAATTTACCAGTTAAAGAATCCGTCTCAATATTTTCATGAAGAGATTGAAGGCGAATACCATGATTGGTTAAATCTTCAATAATAGCGGAGAGGTGAAACATCTTTCTGGTTAATCGGTCTAGCTTGTAGACAATAAAACTGGTTTTGATACCTTGATCGGCACAAGTTTTTGCAAAAATTAGAGCTTTTTGCAATTGTAGCCGTTCTTGTTTACCACCCGAATCTTTTTCGATATAGAGCTTATCGCAGAATTTAAGGGCTTCTGTTTGAACAGATAGCCCTAATTCTTGACGATTATCTGTTGAGCTAACGCGAGCATAGCCGATAGTAATAGAACTTTTGTCTTGATATGGTTCAATATTTTTCTTCACATTTTCCTCCTTGCTTTACTATTGTAGCAGGGTAGCTATATTTTAGAAGAAAGTTTAGATAAAAGAAAAGACTCACAGTTTTTGTGAGTCTGATAGGTTATATAATGTTCGTATTGTTAGTGTATTGTACCTTAGATTATTTAGTGCACGATGTTGCCTGAATTGCAAAAAATGAAAGAATAGTATGACAGTCTGAGTTTATACACCTTTAAACACTAAAAGATTGCTAAAAACGGCTGCCTCTATTTTATACTCTTAGAAAGTAAAGCTATTAATGCTTCGGATTCTCCAGAGTTATCCGTCTTAACAAGGCCAGTTTCTGTTTTACTGAATAAAGCATTAAAAATTATCAGACGTTCTTCCTTATCTACTTCCTTACCGTCATAAACTAGTGCTTGATAAAATCTGGTTAATGCTTCTTTTTGCTCATATTCCATTGCCATATGTTGATTTGAAATGATAATTTTAACAACGACTCGAATAAGATATATCAAAAAAGAAACTAACGCGACATAAATAAATGATTGCGAAATAAAAGGAATATCTTTTATCGTTCCTTGTAGATAGTCATGTATGCGAATCAATAAATTACCCGTTGAAAATATCAGTCCAACGATAAAAACTCCAAGACCACACATCCAATACCTAGTTTTAATCTTATAATCTCTGGAACGTTCTTTCCATAGCTTCTCAGGAGCTTCAAGCTGTAGTTTTTTCTCATAGGTATCTTCTAAAATCTTTATAGATGTCTCTTTGTTATTTTGCCATTGTTCAAGATTGTGTTTAAATTCATCTACTTCACGAGAATGTTCTATGAAAATTTCTCTAATTTTTTCATCATTCTTATCAATTAAATCGGCTGTTTGTTTAAAGTGCTCTTCAGTTTCTTTGGCTATATTGTCTATAGATTCCGAAACGGGCTGGAATAGCTTATTTTGAATCTCTTTGATAGGAATCTTGAGCTTAGGCATCTCTCTGTTGAGGACAAACAAAGCAGGCAAATTTCGATATGAGTCAGTAGATGAAAGATAGTAACCGATATTGTTCTTATTCTTTTCAATCTCAATATAACTTCTTATAGCATCCAGCAGGTAGTTTGTAGCCCAGCTTTTTAAGTAAAAATCGATAAATAATCTTATACTTACTATATCTTTATCTTTATTGATTGGACTATCAACATCTATTCGATAGGTTCTTATTTCCGTTGAAACTTCACTTGAATAGTACGAACTAAAATAGTTATATATGAAATTAGCTATTTCTTGATAATTAAATTCGTCCTTATTCTTGATAAAATCTTTTAATTGTTCAAATTTTGTCTTCCAATTCGTCCATTCATCAAGAATAGGAGTTGCTAGATCATTCTCTTCATTTTTTTGTTTCCAGTATTTATAATTAGATTGAATTATAGACTCTAAATCAGAAAATGTTATCTCTGGTTGATCATAATTTAGACTATAGCTACCATTATTAATTTTAAATAAGAAATATTCATCCATAAAATTGGAAATTTGGGCGTTAGTTTTTTTGACCATTCAAACTCCTTGTCTGCTTTATCTTTCTATTAATAAATTGACTCTTAATTAGTATTAACTAGAAGAATACCTATTTACACTCATTATATCATATTTTATATACCCTTTGGATGATACCGTTACCCGACTAAATATTTTAATATCTTTGGAGCTTCCTCCCCCCAAAATAGTATTTCTTTGAATTTTAGTGAAAGTTACAAGAAAAAAGCACAGAGAAGAGAGAATTTAATTGAAATAAGGATGAAATTTTTCAGTAGAAAGCAACATATTTAACCTTGACATTATGATAAATCTATGATATAAATTATATAAGGATAATAGGGGGTATATACCAAATACCCATCAGATTAGAAAACGAGGAAATGCATTATAAAGATTGCTATTGAGATTTAGATGAAGCTACAGATCAAAAATCACTTCTCATGGCAACGCCTGCTATTGAGTGTAGTTAGGCTTGTGGAACTATGAATTTGATTTTGATGTGTGCACATCTATTTTTAGAGCACTTCTGCGTAATGAGTTTCCTCTTTCTTTTATTATTCCTACCACCGAATAGTTGAGTCACTTTCTCCACCTCTTTTATTGAGAAGGAGGTGGTTACAATGTTGTTTTTTAGAAAAAGCGACTCTGTATCACACATAAACCAGCTGAGTAGTATCCTCAAAGATGTTTTTGCTCTAGTTGTTGCTTGGCAAAAATCTCCAGAGGCTCTATATTCTCAATCCATTATCAGAATTCCTTCAATTCTTGAGTCTGTTTATATGATTTTGCGAAAGAAGTGGGTTCCTCCGGAAACATTGCTGGATGCAACTAGTACGAAGAGACAAAAAGCTATACAACGAGCGTTATCTTTGTCAATTAGTATTATTCTGATTTTGATACTTCGTCCTCCAAATATTGATTTACTTTTGATAAGTGTTTTTGAAAAAGCTTATCCAATTTTGGAAGTTCTGATTGAATTGTTTACGAAAAACTCAAATAAAGAACCGCCAGATAAAGATAATAAAAAACGGCTACGCAAGAACGAGCGTAACCGCAATGAATAATTGATCTCACTGTGGAGATGTGATTCATTCCATAAACTATTGGCGTAGTTTATGGAACTACTCGGTTAAAGAACTGCTTCCGTTTTCGGAAGTGGTTTTTTATGTTTGAGTTACTATTTATTACATTCTCAGAAAATTCAAAATTTTCGAAAATGTGCAAAAAATTCATTCATCATATGAAAATGATGAAATCTTTTTATTTTTTGGGTAAGTACATCTCCCCAAAATTTAATAATAACTTCTGCATTATAACAAAAATTGTCTAACTTGTCAATATTAAAATTAGACGTTTTTGAAAGATAAAATATCTTTCAGCTTCATTATACCACATATTCAAATAAATAAGCAATCTTTTATCTGAATAATTTAGTTAATTTTAAAAAATCTTTATATTTTTTGTCATATACTTTATGATATCGAAACATTTTTGTAATAAAAATAATGTACATTGAGTATCTCTTTTAAAAATCATCCACACCCAATATTTCTATATCAATAGGTAATACTTTAACCCTATTTTTAAACTCCTCTCCCAACTCCCTAAAAAAGTCATCATTAGTTTCAATCTCCAAAATTTCAATCAAAGCCTTGGCGGTATCTGTTAAGTGAAAGGCACTATATTCGAATGTTATTCTTTCGTCAGATTCAGTGGTGAAAGTTAAGACGAGGTTATCATTTTGGAAGCCAGAAAGTTCTCCTTTTTCTACAATTATCTCATGTCTACCACCACCAGAAATTAAACCATATTCAATCAGACGTGAAACTTCATTGCCTTTAACGCCATATTTAGTGAACAAATCCAAAAAATCAGCGTGTGAGATTAAGTAGTGGTCTAAAACAGCTTCGCCCGAAAACTCGTCAAAAGAATTGTCATAAAAAGTAAATGGTGCTATTTTTCTGAACAGCTGAAGTTCTTCTTCTGAAAAACGGTTTAAGTCTTGAGTAATGCGCTTCGAATAACCGTTAGCTCGTGACACAAGCTCTTCTAATGGTTTTGAGATAACCTCTGTTTCTTGGCTAAAATCTGGCTCAATATACTGTTGCTGTTTGTTGTGCTGGCAAGTTAAAGCATAAAATAAACACTCAGCCAGAAAAAGGTAAGGTCGGTCTTGGTGATTGAGTTTGTAAGACTGCTTTAAACCTAATAAAACAGACTTTGACAGATTTTGCGATTCTTCTATTAGTTCAAAAAAATCCTCTAAAACATCAGCCAACAAAAACTTATTTTCTTTATAGTTGGTGTCGCTTAATCGCTTCTCAGCTTGAAAGATGTAGCTGGAAAAGCCTTTTTCTGTTATCTCATCTTGGACGATCCCATAAAGGGTTCGTCCTTTATTTTGGCCTGTAAATAGTTTATTGAAACTTGTGTCCGCTAGATAAGCCAAAGAGTCTTCGTGTAAGACGAGTGATAAGCCAACACTAACTTTCTTTCTATCAGACCAAGTCGTTTTATTGGCGTGTTTTAAAACAATAGAAAATAGACTAGGAATATCAAACATCAAGCACCTCCGAAACTGGCAAGATTTTAGCACAATTATTGGCAACAAATCACGCTTGGACTTTTCTATAATAAAGCCATAAGTTAGCTAACTTAAAACAATTATATCAAAATTAAAGGAGAAATCTCATGAATTCACTACAAAAATCAACTAAAGAAACGGCTCTGACTCAAATTGCAAATCCGTATCAGTTAACAGTTGCCAAAGAACTCAGTCATAAGATGGCTAGCACCCAAGCTCAGGAGCTCTTAGCTTCAGATATTCTTTTCAAAATCGGCAATCTTGCTTTAATTCAAGCTGAAATTATTAAGAATAATCCCGAAGCGTTGGCCTATACAGATTATGTTATTCGAGCATTTACTCACTACACCACTGAGAAATTAAAATAGGAGACTGATGATGAATATCTTTCTTATTCTTTCCATTATTTTTGTAACTTCGTATTTGCTAGTTTCGATTTGGGATTTTCTAGATGAAGAAGATGATACAGCACGAGAAGAACAAGCTTTGGCGGAGTTCCTCCAGCGCCGCCAAGAAATTCAAGAAGCCTACCTAATCGCCCAGAAAGAATTGTTTAAACAACGTAAATTTTAGCCTTATTTGGATTAGACAAAAGGTCAAAATATGTTGAAATATACTACTGTTTCATTGCCTAAAATTCATTCCAATCGCTCTAAAAACTGAAGGTAGCGAAATTTAACTTTTACCTAATTTTCTTGTATAACTGGCATCAGAAAGGAGATCAGTCGAATGAAGAAAATATTGGTTTATATTTTAGGATTTTTTGCCTGCGCTTGGCTAATCAACTGGGCGGTTAAACTTCTAATGGAAGTTTGGCAAGTCTTATTTATAGGGGCTATCCTTATCTTCGTTGGCTGGTTTACCTTTCGGATTATTAAATCTAAAGAATGGAGGTAAAGATGAGACGGAAGTTTGAAGCCTTATCTTGGAGCGAGTTTCACTGGCAACGGCCGTTTGAGATAGATGATGTCAAAGCTATGCTGGGTCAACTTGTCGGGTTAAGTCGCCGTAAAGCCGTAATCTTTGAAATTCGAATCAAACAAAATAAGGTGCGCTATTTATTGGGAACAGAAGATCAAGACCGGCCGTATATCCACCAGTTAATTCAATCACACCGTAAGATTCAGTTTTCGAAAGCTCCTAAACGTGAAGTGATGTCTAGCGCTCGTCTAGTAAAAATCAAGCAATCCCATTATGCTCTTAAAACGGATTCAGTGGAGAATATGATTCGTTCCAGTTTATCTCTGGCAAAAATACTCCAGCCAGATGAGACAGTAACGGTTCAGCTAGTGATAGGCACAGGTTCACCACCTCGTCCACAGCCAAAAGACCTGCCGAACTTATCTGCCAAGTGGTATCAAGTAATCACCAACAATGTTCCTGAACTATCTGAAAGCTCCAAGAAGCTTATGCGCCAAAAGTTGAATCAGTCTACTTTTAAATGTGAAATTAGACTTGGTGTCAGTTCGCGCAGTATTTTACGAACCAAAGAGTTTTTTGCGAACTTGTTGAGTAGCTTTAGGATGTTGGAAACCACAGCTACCATCGAGCTAAAGTCTTTGGCTGTTCAGGGATTCAACCACGCACAACCGCCTTGGTCTTATCCTTACAGTTTGGCAATCTCAGACCTCGCTTGTTTTCTACTTCTGCCAATTGGTGAAGAAAATATTACAGGTGTGCCAAATGTTCACCCTAAATTAGTAGCGCCACCTTTGGGCTACAATGTTAATCGAAAAACTCAGCGAAGTTTGGCACAAACGGTTGAAAGTCAACCAAGACCAATTCAAATTTCAGCTCAAGCTGGCAAAAAGCACACCGTTTTTCTCGGCTCAACTGGTTGCGGCAAAACCACCGCCATGAGTCACTTGATTTTATCAGATATAAAATCTAAACATCATAGTGTAGTTGTGGTGGATGCCAAAGGTCAACTCACTCATGAACTATTAGAACGCACATTAGCTGAATACGATGAAGATATAGTAGTCATCTCACCAACTACCAAACGAGTTGTCGGAATAAACCCTTTTGAACTAACTAAATATGGTATTGAGCCCGAAGTAATTGCAGATTATCTACTGGAGCTATTTAAAGGGCTTTATCCTGAACATTTTGGAATTTACTCACTGGATATTCTATCACATAGTTTTCTAACACTTGCTAGGATTCCAAACACCTCCTTAGTGATGTTACCGAGCTTACTCACTAACAAGCAGTTTCGCAATAAACTGCTGAAAGAACTGAAAGACCCTATTGGCTTGGAAAATTTTTGGAACTGGTTTGAACTGCTTAGTGAAGCTCAGCGTCATCAGATGTTAAATCCAATTCTAAATAAATTCCGACAGTTTTTGCTTCGCCCGCAACTTCGAGCTATGCTTGGACAAAGTAAACCTAGTTTTAGTTTAGTGGAAATTTTTCAATCTAGAAAGATTGTATTGATTCCCCTTAATAAAGCCGTGATTGGTTCAGAGTCTGCAAAACTAATTGGTAGCCTTATTACTTCTATGCTCTGGATGTTAATTTTACGCCAGTCGTCAGTTGAGCCAAGCAAACGCCAATCGGTCTTTATTTATATTGATGAGACACCAAGTTTCCTAGGAATCCCCAATTCTAACTTAGACGAAGCACTTTCGCAATCTCGCCAATTTAATGTTGGCTGGAATATTGGCTTCCAACACCTCGCCCAGATGTCACCCCAGTTAAAAGCTGGAATTGAATCTAATGTTGCGAATAAAATTGTTTTTGGCTTAAATCTTGATGAAGCTCGCGAAATGGCAAAATATACTCTGGAGATTGATAAAGAAGATTTTTACAGCTTGCCACCATTTTGGGTATATGTCAGAACAGAAATCTCTCCTAACACCTACCGTTGGATTATCGGTAAAACCTACCCGCCTAGTCTAAAACTGAGAGATAGTCGTACACCATATCTAAATAGCTTAACTAGATATGGGCAAGATAGTTCAACTATTGAAGCCGAATTTGAAAGCTATATTTTTGAAAAATCTGCTTCGAAAAATGAAAATTCTAACCAAAAATTGAAAGATTTAGGACGAAAATGTCGTTCCAATCGGTCTTCGGATCGTGTTGGTGAAGAAAATCCGTCTGCCCCTGATAAATAATGGTTTTTAGGATTTTTACTCACACGACTTACTCCGTAACTAAGCACATTTTGCGGAGAGCACACCTTTAAATTTAATGGAGAACAAAACAGATGAAATGGAATCAATTAACAAATGAAGATACGCAAATTCTATACTTTTTAAATCAGGCTAGATATGCCACTACCAACCAACTGGCTAGACTCTTTTTCGCGGATAGCGCTCGATTTGAAACCGCCATTCGTCGGGCTAATTTTACCGCGCAAAGTCTTAAACAAGCTGGCCTAATCTCGCACTTGAAACGTAGAATTGGGGGCATGCGTCGGGGCTCGTCTTCCTATGTCTGGCAAATTACTTTTCAAGGGCTAAAGCTCCTTAAAAGTCAAGATGACAGTATTATCTTACGCTATAAAAATCAATATGAACCGACTCAGCACCACGTTGAACATACTTTAGCAATTACGGAAATTTTTGTTGAGACACTGGAGACCGTTCGAAATTCAGAAAAGCTATCGCTTGAAACTTTTTCTTTTGAGCCGAACTCTTGGCGGAGCTACCAAAAACTTTCTGGTATAGGCAGAACTCTAAAGCCCGATGCTTATTTAGAGCTAGTTAGTCAAGAATATGAAGATCATTACTTTTTAGAAATAGACCGAAGCACCGAAAGCTTATCTAGAATTGTGAACACTTGTAAAAAATATATTGAATATTATCGCTCAGGTATTGAACAGCGACAAAAGGAAGTTTTTCCCTATGTTTTGTGGGTTGTGCCAGATGACAAGCGAAAGCTGGCGATTTCGAAAGCGATTCAAAAAGAACTATATAACTTTTGGGAACTGTTCACTATAATTACTTTGGACGAATACTCAGATTATATCAAAGGAGGAATAGCTAATGAACCAGAAGAATAAAGACCGAGACTCAAACCAGCCCTCACGCACCGCCGATGAAATTTGTCGAATTGGTCGAACGACTTACTTAATCCGTCACCGTTTTACTGGAAATCGCAATCTTGAAAATGTCCTAGAAAGGTTGATTTTAAGCGATAAATCACTACTTTAACAGTAGTAAAAATGGTATAATAGAAGTATAAGGTGTGTGAACTCCAAAAGGAGAAAAACACATGAACAGAACTTTGACAATTTCAGATTATAGACAAGTAGATACTTCAAAACTTTCAGATATAACGGTGGTTTATTGTCGTCTAAGTCAAGACGACGGGCTGGACGGAGATAGTAACTCAATTATCAATCAGAAGAAAATTCTGCTTGATGTAGTTACAAGAGAAAATCTCCCTAATCCTATCTTGTTTGTCGATGATGGTTTCAGCGGAACAAACTTCGACCGTCCGGCTATTTCAGAAGCTTTGCGTTTGGTGGAAAATCGGCAAGTTTCAAACTTCGTCGTTAAGGATTTGAGTCGTCTAGGGCGCTCTTATATCAAGGTTGGTCAACTAACGGAAATTACTTTCCCTAGCTTTGATGTCCGCTTTATCGCCTTAAATGATGGCGTGGATTCGAATAAGCCTAATGAAACTAATTCTATTTTCTTGCCAATTAAAAGTCTAATGGACGAAATGTATGCGGCGGATACTAGCAAGAAGATTCGGGCGGTGGTTCAAGCTAAAGCTAAAGCTGGCGAGCGGGTAACCACTAACCCACCTTATGGCTACCTCAAAGATCCAAACAACCCCAAAAACTGGATTATTGACCCAGTTGCCAGTGAAGTGGTTAAGCGGATTTTTAAGGAAGCAAAAAGCGGAAAAAGTCTTTCGGAGATTGCGAAAGGATTAGAAAACGACAAAGTTTTCAAGCCAGACCGCCACCGAATCGAAATTGGTTTGAAGCCCATTTCCTCCAGTTCAAATGTGGAAACTTTGCCTTATTTTTGGATACGAGAAACTCTGAGTGCGATTTTAAGTCGTGAAGAATATCTTGGGCACACCGTCAATCTTCGAACTCGTACGAAATCATACAAAGACAAGCGTAAGGTGGATAACCCAAAGGAAGGTTGGTTGGTTTTCAAGAATACACACGAAGCGATTATCGACCAAGAAACTTTTGATATTGTTCAGAAGATGAGGAGTCACAAGCGTTCAAATCAACGGTATAAAAATCGGGCTGGTCACGAAAATTTGTTTGCGGGATTGGTTTTTTGTGGAACTTGTGGGCGAAAGCATTATTTTTGCCCACAAGAGAAAAACGGGCTTAACCACGACCACTACAAGTGTTCTGGTTACCGCAAACCGATTGATGGTTGCGAAAATCCACATTACATTCAAAAATCTGCCCTGATTGAGATTGTAAGTGGCAAGCTCCGCCAAACCATTCAGGAAGCCCACTTTGACCAAGATGCCTTTTTGAAGAAGCTAGAGCAACAAAGCCAAGCTCAATTCAGCAAAGACAATAAACGTCAGCGCCAGCAACTCCAAAAGGACGAACACCGTTCTAAAGAGATTGACAGTATTATTCAGAAGCTTTATGAAGATAATCTACTTGGTAAAATTTCAGATGAACGTTTTGTGAAATTAAGTCAGGCCTACGAAGAAGAACAGCATCAGCTCAAAACTTCCATTTCTGGCTTAACCGAAAAACTCGCCAAACAACAAGAAGATAACCTTAATATCTCCAAGTTTATGACGAGAATTTCCAAATATACAGAGCTACCAGAACTAACCGTTGAGATAGTGAATGAACTGATTGACAAGATTGTGATTCATAAACCAACTGGTACGAAGCGCAACCGATTTATTCAGATTGACATTTATTATAATTTCATCGGAAAACTAAACAACGAAAAAAGCGAGCCAATTCGTTTGGCTCGCTAATATTAACCCAAATAACTAAACTGCTGTGTGTCAGGTCAGCTTAAGAGTGGTTTTTTATTTAGGTGAAAGTGGAAATTGTTAGTAATAAATCGTGTAGAGAAAAGAAACCCCTAGCTTGACTTTATTCGTTTAAGATGTTAGAATAATATTTAGTCCTGCGGGATAGTTATTCTTTTTTTGGAGGTGTATTTTATGCATTTATCTAGTATTGGATCTATTATAGAGGAGTTGGAGGATCGGCTCTGGAGACTTGAGGAAGAGTACTCAGATGCTGTTCTGGGAGAAGCGCTACTTTGTCAAGCTCTTGAGGAGGTGGAGCTTGATGAAACAGATATTAATGAGCTACTAGCTCATCATGAGTTCATTAAAAAAGAGCTCCATGGTATAGAAGCGGAGGTTAGCTATTTAAATAAAAAGATAGCCAACCTTTATACTAAAGGAGAAGATAAAGGGTCTACTTCGCCAAAAGATAATCCTTTGCCTACAAGGAAGCGGCGAGGTAGATATATGAAACCTCGTTTAGATATAAACTATAGAAGGCTTTCTACGACGGCAGTTTTATAGTTTATATTTTTACTACTTACCACTCAGAATGCTGAGTGGTTTTTTCTTTACACTTGTGCTTAAAATTGGTATAATATATAGAATAAAAAGGAGAAGGGATTGAAGGATTTTGAATATTTACCGGCAGGCGCGCATTATTTTGATTCAGCGTGCCAGTCTTTGCGACCTCAGTGCGTGGTCGATGCTCTTAATGAATATTATACTGATTATAATTCTTGTGGCGAAAGGGTTAAATATGCTTGGGGAAAGCAGGTTGATGAGCGAGTAGAAGAAACTCGCGAGGCAGTTTTGGACCTTCTGAAGTTGAAATCAAAGCATTATTTTGTTAGTTTTACGCTTAATACAACTTATGGGTTGAACTTATTATTGAGTCAGCTTGAATTGCCAATCGAAAAAGTGATCACTAGTGAAATTGAACATAATTCAGTGTTTCTTTCGACAATGACTTTTGCTGAAAAAAACGGAATTAATCGAGTAGTTTTACCTCGTGAAGCTGATGGCTCGCTATCTCTTGAGAATGATTTTTCTAATAGTTTGGTGGTAGTTAATACGGTTAGTAATATTGATGGTCGGCGATTAGAAAATATCGCTGCATTAGTTAAAAAAGTTAAAAAACAGGGTGGATTTATTATTTTGGACTGTGCTCAGGCTTTAGGCCCAAATTATGAGTTGTTACAAAAAATTCCGGCTGATGCTTTTGTGGCTAGCGCCCATAAAATGTATGCGCCGAGTCTTGGTGTAATGATAGTTCGAAAAGATTTTGCGAAGTATATTAAATCAACTTTTGTTGGTGGCGGAATGGTATCGAGTGTTAAGCAAGATTCTTTTAATATGCTAGCAGATGATGAAATTCATACAATTTTTGAGCCAGGACTTCAAGCTTGGGGTGAGATTATTGCGTTAAAAACGGCAATTGATTGGTTACAAAAACAAAAGAAAGATTCACGAATTGAAGAGTTTTCCAAAGATATTTTCGAGTTCTTAAAGACGCAAAAAGGTGTGAATATTTTGAATGAAAAAGCTACGCCCGTGATTAGTTTTTATCACGATGAGCTTGATGCGCATTTGATTGCGCAGGCGCTTTCAGATGAAGGCATTATGGTGCGAAGCGGTTATTTTTGTGCTCATTATTATCTGAAAGAAGTTCTAAATTTGCCACATCTTGTGCGTATTTCAATTGGGCTACATAACACTCGGGAAGATATTGATAAGTTAAAACAGGTTTTGGGAAGGATTTTTGAATAATGGTTTGCGTTGCTGCATTTATAATCCTGTTGGTTATTTGGTTATTTACTCCAGCGTTGAAATTATTTGGCGCAAAAAAACAAGCCAAGGCTATTAATGAAATGTTTAAAAAATCGGTTTATTGTTTTACACGGCGAGCAACTTTTCGGGCTTGTGACTCAAATTTTAAAGACGAAATTAAAAATTCGATTCTTAGGAAATTAATTGTCCGCCATAAAAAATGGGTTAAACCAGTTTCTTGGTCGATTGAGATTGTAGCAGGATTGGTTGTTCTAATTACGGTTTGGTCTATATTAACTCTAATAAAATCAGGTTTAGCACTGTATGTTTACGGGACTTGCAATATCGAGAAGCCTGATTCTTGCGCACTTAATTCGGCTGAAGCCTGTACTATCGACGGTGTGAATGGCGAGAGTGATTTTGTTCGTTGGTTTACAGAATGGGGCGATATTTTTTCGGCAATTCCAGCACGTATGACAACTTGGCGAGCAGAAGATTTGGTTGTGAGTGATTCTAGTTATTACGGTCAATTTGGCGGTATGGGTAAAAATTCAAATTCGGCAGCCGTGGATATTTTTGATCCTGGTTGTGTAACTTGCCGTCGAAGTTTTACCAACCAAAAACAGAGTGGATTTTTTGAAAAATATCAGGTTCATTTAATTCCATATGTTATTACTGGCGAAAACGGTGATAAATTTAAAAATTCCCGTTTGATAGCAAGTTATCTTGAAGCGGTTCGGGCAACTCAACCTGATAATTCTCAAAGAATTTCCCCAGAATGGTATTTAGTTGAAAAGATTTTTACAGGGAAAGATTCTCAGGGCGTAGTTTGGCAAGAGAATTTTAACGGCGTTTCTATAAAAGCTTATTCTACCGAAAAGGTTGAAAATAAAATTATTGAATGGTTGAAAGAGGCTGGTTATACGGATAACCAAATCTCGGATATTTCTAAAAAAGCAAAAAGCAAAGAAACTTCGAAAAAACTTGCACGTAACGCTGAAATTGTCGAGAAGAAAATTCAGACTAAGAAAATTCCGACTTTGATATATGATGGAAAACGGCATGACGGAATTTTTAAATCTCAAAAATAATTTTTTATTTCGACTCTTTACAAAAACGAAAACTTTATGTATAATTATAGGTAGCGTCGCGTCGTGTGTTTTGCTTAAAACAGTAACTCGCGCGATGCGGAATAATAATAAATAATTTAAAGGAGAAATTCTAAAATGGCAGAATTTGACCGCTCAAAGCCACACGTAAACGTTGGTACAATGGGAC
>JAUMVB010000012.1 GCA_030530385.1 bacterium | reverse complement strand
TTTTATTGATAACTTTGATTGTTTTAACAAACGACCGTTCACTAAAACAAGCTCAAACCCTATTGTAGCAGGGATTTTTGTAGATAGAACAAAAAGAGGTGATCTATGGAGGGGATAGTCAAAAATATTGCTAAAGTTACGATACTTTTATTTACTTTCATAACTTTGAGCGCTTGTACTCCAGAAAAGAGATTTGTAGGTACTTGGACTACAGATATATTTAATCAAGGAAACACAAGAGAAGATGCCAAAAGCATAATAAATTCATTAGCAGGCAATGAGTTAAGCGGTAACATCTTATCTATGCTTATGAATGAGTTTCATTTTAACGCTACTATGGAAATTAAAGAAGATGGAACTTTAGTTATGGATAGTGGAATGCTATTTGATGCAACTTGGAAAAAGGATGGTGATAAGATAATCATTGATGGTGCTAATATCTATGGAGTTGCCACTCTTTCCGAAGACCAAGATACACTATATTTTGAAAATATCATAGATAAAAATGCGGAGCAGGCTAATGGTATTACTATTGGTAGCAACTCAATAACCTTTGAGTTCAAACGAGTTAAATAGGTGGAGGAATATATGGAAAATAGTTGGAGTATGGTTGTGTTCGGTTTTGCAGTTATAACCCTACCGTTCCTACTTATAGTGAGTGTAGCAACTAAGTTTTCAGGGCGCCAATCATTTGGAAGAGCACGCTCTAAACGTAATAAAACAATCTCAGAAAGCGAGGCAAGTAGCACTACTATGAATTACATTAGTCCAAAATTAAAACCTAGATTAGTGATTTTAGTTCTTTGTATTGTGTCTTTACTATTCTTCGGGTTAAAAGGAAATGGTAAAGTAAACTACTATGGTATGAATTTTGAAGCAGGTTCGGTGTTTTCGCCTGAGTCGTATACTTCTTACGGTTTATTTGAAGATGCAGAAAATGAGGTGAATCGTCTAGTAGCAAGAAAGAGGAATCCTAGTTTAATGGGTGTTTTAGTTTCTTCTATTATAGGCGGAATAGTTTGCTATTCACTATGGAAAGAAGATGAATTTAAAGAATTACTCATTAAATGGCGTAACGCTTAGATAGGAGATAATAATGGAATTTTTGCTTGGAATAGTTATGATTTTCATAATTGCTTACTTTTTTGAAAAATTTAGAGATTTATTAGACTTTATTTTTGGTGGCATCTTTGGATTTATATCAGGAAAATATAATGACAGTCTGGATGAATACGAAAAGAAGAAAAATGACAATAAATAAGATAATTTAAAAGCTAAGACAAAATCAGTCTTAGCTTTTTATAGTTATTATCATAAGATGCGTGAACTCAGATTACTTATAGACTGCTGAATGTCAAGTCATCTTACGAGAGAGTGGTTTTTCGGTGTCTAGCATTTAGCTATTTAGCGTTGCGTTTTTCAATGATTTCTTGAGCAACGTTAGGTGGAACTTCTTCATATTGAGCAAGTTCCATTGTTGAAGCTGCACGACCTTTACTCATTGAGCGTAGATCAGAAGTATATCCGAACATATTAGCAAGCGGCACAAAGCCTTTAACTAATTTAGTTCCACCCATCAAATCTTCCATAGCGTCGATTCGACCGCGGCGTGAGTTCAAGTCTCCAATTACATCGCCCATAAACTCTTCAGGAGTCGTAACTTCAACGTGCATCACAGGCTCGAGAAGAACTGGTTTAGCTTCTTTAATACCAGCACGAGTTGCTAAAGCACCGGCCAACTTAAAGGCAAGTTCGCTAGAGTCGACATCATGGTAAGAACCATCGTAAAGAGTAGCTTTAACGTCAACAACTGGGTATCCAGCAATCACACCACCTTCAAGCGTTTCAAGCACACCTTGCTCAACTGGCTTACGGTATTCTTGCGGCACAACACCACCTTTAATTTCGTCAATAAATTCAAAGCCTTTTCCTGGCTCATTTGGTTCAAATTTAATCCAAACGTCACCATATTGACCACGACCACCAGATTGTTTTGCGTGTTTACCTTGAGCTTCAGCAGTTCCACGAATAGTTTCACGGAAGGCAACTTGTGGCTCACCAACATTAGCTTCAACGTTAAATTCACGCTTCATTCGGTCAATCAAGATATCAAGGTGAAGCTCGCCCATTCCTGACATAATAGTTTGACCAGTTTCTTCGTCTGTGTGGACTCGGAAAGTTGGGTCTTCTTCCGCAAGTCGTTGAAGAGCGATTCCCATTTTTTCTTGGTCAGCCTTAGTTTTTGGTTCTACTGCAATCGAAACTGGCGGTTCAGCAAATTCAATACCTTCAAGAATAATTCCGTGATTTAAATCACAAAGGGTAGCACCAGTTGTTACATCTTTCAAACCAACAACAGCAGCAATATCACCAGCACTAATTTCTGTAATATCTTCACGCTTATCAGCATGCATTCGCACAAGTCGGCCAACACGTTCTTTTTTACCAGTCATAGTGTTTAGTATATAGGAACCAGCTGTAATCTTACCACTATAAACACGAATAAAGACAAGTTTTCCAACAAATGGGTCGGTCGCAATCTTAAATGCAAGTGCAGAAGTTGGTTCTTTTTCGCTTGGCTTTCGCTCGATTACATCACCAGTTTTAGGGTCAGTTCCTTTAATTGAAGCCACGTCAAGTGGGCTTGGTAGGTAATCATTGATAAGATCAAGAACTTTCTCCACGATTACACCGCGACCATCACCACCAGTCACCAAGAAGAAATCACCAGCAAGAACTCGTTTTCGAAGCGCAGCTTTAAGTTCGGGAATAGTAATTGATTCTTCACCTTCCTCAAAGAAACGCATCATCAATTCGTCATCAGCTTCAACAGCATTTTCGACAAGCAATGAGCGTGCATTTTTAGCCTTTTCGAGCATATCAGCTGGAATTTCACCAACTTTCAACTCATGGTCAGCATAGTTATCATAAGTGTAAGCTTTCATGTCGATAAGATCAACAACACCATTGATTTCTTGCTCAAAACCGATTGGCAGGTGGATTGGAAAAGCTTGCTTGCTCAAGCGAGTATGAATAGACTCAATTGATTTATAAAAATCGCCACCAGTTTGGTTAATTTTATTAATAAAACATACGCGTGGCACATTATATTTGTCAGCTTGGCGCCAAACAGTTTCAGACTGTGCTTCCACACCCATTTTACCGTCAAAGACAGTCACCGCACCGTCAAGAACACGAAGCGAACGTTCCACTTCGGCTGTAAAGTCAATGTGTCCCGGCGTATCGATAATGTTAATCTTATGATCTTTCCAGAAACAAGTCACAGCTGCAGAAGTAATTGTAATTCCGCGCTCTTTTTCCTGCGCCATCCAGTCGGTAGTAGCACCATCACCTTCACCACGGACAACACCAATTTTGTGCGTCAAACCAGTTCGGTAGAGAATACCTTCTGTTGTTGTAGTTTTACCGGCATCAATGTGCGCAATAATACCCACGTTTCGGAAATTTTCCAATGAAATATTTTTACTCATTTTTCCCCTTAAATTTTATTATTTATTGCTGTTTTTGCGCTAATTTTGTGACCCTCTTAAGGCCAGCACAAAAACAGCGCTTCAGCAATAATTTTAACATATTCACGGAAAAGTGTAAAGGTGATTTTAACCAAAAAGAATAGCCAAATAAATTGACTACTCTTTATGGTACACGAGTACCAACTTGAAAGTGATGATAACAAACAATTTTATTCCCGACAACAGATAAAATTTTATTTATTAATCATCTTTTAGTAAGCATCGCGCTTCCTAAATCTACTATCAGTATATCAAACAAAAGCATTTTTGTCAATACCTAACAAGCATTTTTTAAACGATTATATACATCCTGTAAAGAATTCTGGAGATTATGCACATAAGTCTCAGTAGTAGTCACTGATTCGTGTCTTAATAATTTCTGGACTTCTAAAATTGTTGCTCCATTTTCTATTAGATCAGTAGCAAAAGAATGCCTTAGCTGATGTGGAGTAAAATTGTTAAATCCCGCTCGTTCAAATGCTTTTTTCATCTTAACTCGCAATGCATCTTTCGTATATGGTTGATAATCATTTCGCTTACTCTGAAATAAAAATCCATAGTTTATATTATTCTCGTTTATGTAATTATAAATATAATTTCTGGTTCTTTTCGTAAAAAATACAGTGGCGTATTTTCTTCCCTTACCCAGTATTAAGACTCTCTGCCTATCAAAATCAAAGTCTTCAATTCTAATCTTCCTCATTTCATCAATACGCATCCCTGTATCAAATAATAGCGAAATCATCGCCTTTTCCTTTACGTTAGACAAGGATAAAACTATATCTATCTGATCTTTCGAATAGAAAATATAATCCTTTATTTTCTCCTGACGAACTAGTCTTAAAAAAGGAATTTTGATCTCCATTTTAAGCTCATAATATTCTTGCGCCCATTTTAAAAATGCACGTATTATCTTAATTCTTACATTAACTGAGTTTACACAATATTTTCGCCCAGTTAAGCAACCACTGAGCAGCCCATTGCGCCATGTTATAAACTGCTGATTAGTGAAATCTTCAGCACTCTTAACTTCTGTATGCTTAATAAAGTGCTCTAACGCATATTTTTTACTAATTAAAGTTTGTTCAGACATATCAGCCACATCTTTACACCATTCTAGATATTCCTGAACTTGATATTCGATCTTTCTCATAAAAACTCCTCCTGCTCTAATTAGAAATTAAACAGAAATCAAGAAGAATTCTAATTAGAACCTGAAAACTTAATTTTTTACCATTTTTTGCTCCCTAAAAACGAAACGGTCAATTGCTAAATAATAGATAATATTGTCTAGTATTTTACATTTATCACGTTTATGCTCCTATATTTTACAGATATTAGATAATATTATATAATAATTTAGCTAAAACACAATAAACAACAGTTTTAAAAACTGCTTACGGAAAATCGTCAAATTGTAAATTAACTTAAGTTGAAGTTAGACTTCATTTGTTGAAATTTAGCGTAGCCTTCGCTGTTGAAAGCCTGCTGTGCTTTATTATATTCTTCATTTTGTCGTTGTTGCTCACGCTTTTCAGCTAGCTTAGCTACCTGACGATTTAAAAACTCTCGCACGATTTTTAAAGTCTTATTAATATTCTCTTTTTTCCAAATTTTAGCAAAATAATGACTAGCATTCTTAATTTTACCTGCTTTTTTCATCGATTTAACCATTTTAACAGATTGATCAAATTCTTTTTCATAGTTAATTTGGCGGTTTCGAAACACGCCTAAAAATTGATCATTATCTATTAAGTCGCAAGCTTTGCCGAGCCGTTCGCGCATTGTTTGATTTCGTTTTTCGCAAAAAATATAATTTTTCATATTTTCTCCCTCTTATTTTTATTTGAGGGGAGTTCGGGTTTTCTCGCTTCAAAAGTAAAACAAAACGCCCCAAAATTTCAGAAAAATCTGATTTGAGGCATTTTTGTTACTTGTTTGGTACCTATATTTTATCTCATTTTTAGAAGGAAGTCAAGACGGTTCTATCGAACCAAGTAAACTCAAGCCCGGAACCTTACCTTTCTTTTCAAGACCAACTGAAGTAATCCAGCTAAACGTTGGCTATGACTTAAAGTTTTCTCTCCAAAAAGTCGGTAAATTTGTAATGGTTACTGGGGGTGGCGTTAAAAATGTGCAGAGTCCTGGTGCTAGAGGTGAAAGAATACCGGATGGATGGCGTCCTGCCACTGAGGCTCATATAATAGTGCAGGCGATAAACAGTTCTCAAGATAGAGGCACTGCTATAGTGCTACTATCTCCAGATGGTAGTATCCAATGGCACGGAGCTATTGGATATAATGAATATTATACGAACGGGTTTTATATTTTATCGTAGTAAAATAGTTTTCTGGAGTAAATGTAGAATGAATAAAAGAGTTCCAGTTGGAACTCTTTTTATGCTCGTTTATCCTGTGCTAACTTAACTCCCCTGTTGCAATCACCGAGACAGTAACATTAAGCTCCTGATTAACCCTTGCTAAAGATGCCATTGTAAATTCAACATAGGTCGTAGTTACTACCGTGCTAAACACAGCTAATGGATTTATCCCTGCGTTCAAAATCTGAACCGCTACAGCTGGTGGATTTTTAAACGCTTTCGGAAACTCAATCCTTGTTTTCTCATTCCTTTGACGGAAGAAGTTAGCGCTCCAATATGTTTGGTCAAACCACTGAGTACGAACTTGTTGTGTCTTATATTGAGTGGCTAAATTTCCAGATTGAATGATTTGCGCATTAGATTGCTTTAATTTACTTGGTTCGATAGAACCGTCGTCAATATTTTTTCCACTCGCTAAGCCATTAGCAAAATCAGCTACAGCTTTAGTATTAGCCACCATCTCATCAAGTTCTTGCGCTGTTAGTGGAGATAATGGCACGAAGTCTTTATTTGGATGCGGTAAAGTTAATTTAGCCATTATTTCTTAGCTCCTAGCTTAAAAATCGGCTTCAATCCAGCAAATGCAGTTGCCACTGCTCCACTAATCGCCAATATCTCTTTGGTGTAAGTTGGCAATAGAATTACACAAATTGTTGCAATTAACATATTTATCAAAATGCCAAGGTCAGCTACGAAATAGACTGTGGTTTTGGCTTTCTCGCTAATGCGTGGCTCATACTCAGTATCGCCAATATTTTTAACTGCTTCTTTTTGTAAATCTTCTAACATTTTGAACTCCTTGTCTGTTAAACGCACTCCCATATCGCCAGTTGTGCTTTTATCATTGTGCGACATATCTTTTTTCTCCTCTTTTTGAACTTCTACCCCTGTATTCTCAGGTGTTTTTTCTTCAATTGGTGGTTGAGGCTCTGGAATTGGTGTTGGAGCTGGTTCAACCGGCTGTGGTTGTGGTTGTGGTTGTTCTCTCAATCTCAAATCGATTGGATTATTCAACGCTCGTTCCCAGACCCAAATGTCGCCAATTGAGCCGAGCGAGATATTTAGATATTTAGCTCCATTCTCGACCTCTTCTCGCAAGACTTCAAATTCGCCGTTAATTCGCCAGATATTGCCCTCATACTCAGGGCAGTGGCTCATAATCGAGACGGGCACGCCGTTATCTGTCCAGTCAAAACTATCTTGGACAATACCTGCTAGTTTCATTTGGTCGATATCATTAACTGTAGCTCGCTCTTCAACGCTAAATGGTCGAGCAAAGCTAACTTTGCGTTTTGGAGCTGGTGAGCCACCATAACGGAACACTCGGAGCTGTTTCACTCCTGCCGCCGTATAGTAAGCATCGTGATTATTGACCGAAATGCCATTATAGCTATAGTTAGCGTGAATAATGTTGTCTGCATCCACAAACATACCCGTATGTTTGCCACCACCAGCATTACTCCAGCCAGTTCCATCGACATCCCAAAGGAATATATCACCTCGTTGGGCATCGATTGTGCCATCTGGTTTCGCTCCTACCTCATACCAGCCGTATTGTGGTAGATGGGTAAGCATTGTGGTGGTATTGCCCATAATCGCCGGGAAAATACCAGCTGAGCGTAAAGCAAAATAGACCGATGAGCTACAGTCATATCCCTCTCGCCCATTTACTACTTGCCCTAAACGCTGAACCATTGAATAAAAGCTTCTTGGTGTTTTATGTGCATTCATCCAACTTAGTGCGTTTTCAACTGCTTGATGTGCCATTATTTACTCCTTACTTCTTATTTATGTATCATTAATCCGCCACTTATAACGAATTGAATAAACGCTCCCAGAATCGCCAGACCGACCGCCCAAACGATTTTACTTTGGTTTTCTTCAAGTCGCCGAAGACGATCTTTATTGCGTTCAGTCTCGCGTCGGACACTCTCAATGTCTTTTTGGTGCTCAGTGACTGATTTTGATATCCCAGCGATAATCTCCAGCTGATCGTTAGTGTGTTCAACAATCTGAGTCAAACTGTTAATTTTTTCTTCTAAAACATCAATTCTTGCTGCGAAGACTTCTTTACTGATATACTTATCTTCCATGTTCCTCCTTTCTCCTTTGAAATCTAACCCCCTCTTATTCTAATTACATTCTAAATTTAAATAGTCGAGCATTAAAACGACATCACCAGTGGACTGCAATAAAATCTAGCTTAATTTTTACGTTTATACTTGGCGCAGAAATTTGTGTTTCTATCGGATACCATATTCCATCATTTTCAAGTTTTGTAGCATAATACTCAGCTGCTATCGTGATATCGCTGCCATTTCTTATGACCTCAAAATGCACACCAGCCTCAGCTAAATCGCTAGATTCAATTGCATATTTATTTGAAAAGCTCCACTTACCATTACAACAATAATGATCAATAATCATTCCTTTTTTATTTTTCCCAAAAAAATCTCTTCTGACCCTGTGCCCAGTTGTAAAAGATCCAGCAGGTAAATTAAATTCTAAAATAACACCATTACCATCAAATGATAGTTGCCAAAAATCAGAATTTTTAGAAAAATCACTAATCTTCATTTATTGGATCTCCAAAAATCGCATAATAGCCTTTCTGTGGTGTTTTCCCAGAAGTATTAATTTTATTGCTATCCATAACCCCGTCTGGACTACCAGGCCTTAGACATGGTTCCATATTAAGATAGGAAGAAGATCCTTCACGAAAGATTACTGTTTCTATCCAGAAGTAAACTATCGGATGATATCCTAAATTATGCGTGATAATATCGCCATTTCCAAATTCTCCAAAATTAAGAATCTTCAGACTCTTATTCCTTGAATCGATTAATATCTGTTGTTTTAAGGGTGTTATCTCCCCCATATAATTAGGCGGAGCGATACCAATAGCTCGCACATAGACTCTTTTCGTACCAGCTCCTCTAAGAGCAAAGCGAATAGTCTTCTTTAGCGCACCAACGAAAAAGTTTTCATTATCACTTAACCAAAAACGGAAATCTCGAGCATCCGAAAAATCACTATTAAAGCTATATTCACCCATAATTAATGGCGTAAATGGTAAGTCATGTCTAACATCAAAGGTTTTAATATCACTCATAAAGCTACCGTTATATTTCCAAACCACAACAGGTTTAATAAATTCACTTCGGTCAATAAATTTATTAGGTTTCATTCTGTAGAACCTCAATTACATCTTCACCAACAACACTAATCCATTCGCCCACAGCCCCAGTTTTAGGATGCCTTCCAATTAAAATTCGTCGAGTGCCATTTTCTTCAGAATAGACAAAGCCGTCCTTATTTATTCGGGTTAAAATCACCCCATTTTTTGACACAATCAGCTCACCAGTGGTCTGGTTTAGTTTTATATTTCCACCCAGTGAATTCACCACTCTGTCGCCCTGAAATTCAATATTTTTCTCAATTGCCATTACGCCAATAGATCCTTTCCATCCAAAACAGACTTATCCAAAATAAACGATTTCGAAACAATATGCGGTTTTCCAGTTATAGTCGTTTCATAACCGCTATCGCTTAGGTTCATCTTAATACCTGTCACCAAATAGTCGCCTTTATCTTTATAATTCACGCTGATAACATCTCCCAATTGTAAAGCTGGATTACCTTTAACTTTCATTGAAATTGTGGGCGAAAAACTAGCATATTTTTTCAAAATATCTGTCGCAAACAAATCACAGTTTCGGTAATTACCAAAATATGGATTGTCGGTAATTTCAAGCGCTTTTTTACCGTAGCGTTCCATGCTTTCACGATCAAAAGCCTCATATTTAATGGTATCTACGATTTTTGCACTCTCGCCCCATAGCTCAATTTTCGAGATCTTCGAAGGGCTTGTTCCTTGGTTATTAACTGTCAATTTGTATGCATCAGCAAAAAGCTCACCTTTCAATTGAATGCCTGAATTGTCAATTTTCTCACCTTTTTTAAATTCCACCCAGCTTTCACTCGTTTTTTGGCCAACCGAGATAGGGCGAACACTCCATGCAGGGTCATCAAGAGTTAGCCATATAGATAGGCTGGCTCTAGGCTGAATAACCCACTCATTTTTGCCTTCCGCACTAAAAATTGGCTGCAGTGGTTGAACTTCTCGCACATCACTTTTAATGCTAACATAATTAATTACATCATTAGCTTTTTCTGTTTCGATATCAATAATATTGCTTGCATTGAATGTCATTACTGGCGTTTTATCCAAATTACCACTGCGATTTTCAAAACGAATTACCCCTTGCTCATCGAGCCACAATAAACCATTCTCAGCTTGAACCAAATTCTTTAATATTGTACTAACATTGTCATCATTTTTAAAATAAACAAACGGAATTATATTTTGTCCTCTACCTATACGATATTGATTTTCATCCATTCCATATTGTTTAAAGATCTCTTTTAAGAGCGCATCAGTTGAAACATCCCTCAACATAACAGTTCGATTAACTTTTGTCTCAGCAATATCACTCAAAAAATCTAACGCAGACCAAGTAATCGTTTTATCGTCGTTATAAGTCGGTATTTTTTCAGTGTTGCCAACAAAAACTGGCACTGTCCCCACATTTTTCGCACCCAAAAAAAGTCTCAAAGGTCGTTTTGGCAGAATATATTCAGCAATCGGGCTCTTTTTTGTTGTTTCGAAAAATGAGAAATAATCATCATAATTATTTAGCTTTATGTCCGCTATTCCAGACTGCACATTATACGGAAATTTAACCGAACGCTCCACGCTCATTTCCAATAAGCGATCAGAAATATCATCATACTGAAAAGCATCCCAAACTTGCGCTGGGTTTCCCTCTGGCGTAGCTAACATATCAGTTTCGTTTAATTTAGATTTGCCAAGAATGAACCAATTAGTTGATTCATTCTTTTTGCGAGTAAAACTCATCTTTGCTCGCCAATCCAAAGCTACAATACTGCCTGCAAACGCCTTATTAAACCTTTCACTAACAATCTGCATTTAAATCTCCGTAAAGCTCACTTCTGCTTGTTTAACCATTCCATCAAAGCTTACGACTTCTCGCTTACCAAGCTCCATATAAACTGGCACATTTACCACATTGTCCATTCCTTCAATCGTCAATCTCACTGGCTCTTGGTTTTGAATTTGTCGGTCATAAAAGCCTTTAATCTCATCAAATTCTTCTTTAGTTAGGTAGTTCCAAGAATGCCCCCAAGTTCGTTTTCTCGCACCAATTACATAAGTTGTTAGCGAATTATCAAGCGTTTTAACTTTTTTAACATTATCCACCGTTACTTCTGGCAGTGGCACTTCAACGATCGACCATTCAGCAGTTTTAGTAGAATCGCTCAATATTATCTTCATTATGCAAACCTCCTCTTATCGTTTAGCTCTAACTGCTCACGAATCAATTCAGCCACTTTTCGTTGTTCGGCAGGGCTTGTCGCAAAAGTTCCGCTCACATTAATCGTATAGTTATTACCACCAGTTCCACCCGTTTGGCTATTAATTTTGTCAATCAGGCTCGCCATCTTGCTTTCAGGCACGATCCACTCGTTCTCGCCACCATCACCAGCCCAAATCAAGCTTCCGCCACCTTGAGGGCCAACAATACCACCAGTTTCAAAGCGTGGCACATTAAGCTTTCCTAATTTTCCAATATGCACTCCAGGTATTGCATTAATAATACCGATAGCAACATTAATCGCATCAATAAAGCCATTAATCATACCTGCCGCAAAACTCAATACGCCATTAATTGCCCACTTAACCGCACCGCTAATTGCACCACCAATTGCATCTCCGACACCTTTAAATATGCCAACTATTCCATTCCAAATACCAGCAAAAAAGCCAAAAACGCCTGAAAAAACATTCTTTATACCATTCCAGGCTGTAGTAAATACGCCAATAAAGAATCCAGCCACGACACCAAACACCGCTTTAATTCCATTCCAAATAGTCGTATAATACCAAACTACACCGTTCCAAATCGCCATAATCCCATTCCACGCCGATTGAAATATTGCACCAAAAAATTGCGCCACTGGCGTAAATATTGCCACTATTCCGCTCCAGACTAAGCCGAAAAATGCCGTTACACCGTTCCAGATCGCCACTATCCCATTCCATGCAGCCTGGAAGAACCCAATAATCTGGTCTTTAAAGGTAAAGAACAAACCAACTAGCAAGGATATAGGCCAAAAAATAACCGCAAGGATAGTTAAGCCCCATTGTTTAAAAAATTCCACAATCCCGTTAAATAAGCTAGTTATACCGTTCCAAATCCCAGTGAAAAAGTCACCAATACCCTTAAAGAACGCACCAATATTTTTTCCGACTTCGCCAAGCCAGTTACCAATATTTTTAAATACTTCACCTATAAAATTACAGAAGTCCTGCCAAATCTTCTTCCCCATTTCCGTTTGGGTAAAGAAATATACTAACCCAGCCACTAAAGCGGCAATAGCCATTACTATCAAGACAATAGGATTAGCTGCCATCACAAAATTAAGCAGAGCTTGAGCCGCAGCCGCTATTTTCATAACTACACCTAATGTTGTTAGTGCAGCAGTTAGAGTTCCTACTACAACAACTAGAGATTTAATAATATCACCTCCCGGCATATCTTTAAACGCATCATCGAAAGCCTTAAAAGCCACTTTAGCAAGGCTCTCAAATGCTTTTTTAGCCACAGGCACTAAATTTTCCAGCCAAATCTTAACCGACTCAACTAAATTATTGAAAGTCGCATCAAGGTCACCACCACCAGCCAGCGCAGTAATAAAATTCTCCCAAGCCCCTTTCATCGAATTAAAAGAACCTTCAATCGTTGAACTAGCTTCTTTTGCAGTCGTTCCAGTAATACCAAGCCTGTCTTGGGTAACGCTAATCGCTTCAATAATCTTATCAAACGAAACTTCGTTAATATTCTTGGCTGTTGCTTTAAAACTGTTGCCCATTACGCCAGATTCATTAACCAAGCGAGCCATTTCGCTAGCCGTTCCACCATAGCCAAGTTTCAAGTTGTCAAGCATCGTGTAGTTTTGCTTAGCAAAGCCCTGATAAGCATATTGAATCGCTTCCATCGATGTTCCCATCTTGTTAGCGTTGTCGCTCATTGCCACTACGGCTTTATCTGCATATTTAGCTGCTTTTTCCGTGTCACCACCCAAGCCCTGGAGAAGACTTGCCGAAAAGCTAGTCACGGTTTCCATATATTTATTCGCGCTCATTCCAGCGGTTTTATAGGCTTGGTTAGCATAATTCATCACTGTATTAGATGAACTTTTGAATAGCGTTTCCACACCACCAGTTAACTGTTCATAGCTTGAATATGCGCCAACCGCAGCAACACCAAGAGCGCCGATTGCCGCACCAGCCACCGCTGCACCTTTAACCGCAAAATCACCTATCGAAGACCAACTGTCACGATAAGCGGTTTTCTGTTCATCGGCTTGCTTTTTAACTTTTTTCTCGGCTTTAGTTAATTTCTCATCTAAATCTTTAGTATCAGCAGTGAAATCATAGTTAATTGTTCCAACTGTAGTCATCAGCTACACCTCCATTTTTGCTCGTTTGCGCCAATCTTCAGTTCCAGTGTTAAAAGATTTCTGAGCCTCAAACCCGTTTTTAGCCATCGAAGAGGCTTGTGCTACAAAAGTTCCCCTCGTATTCTCGCAAAGTTGAGAATAATACACTTTCTCCGCCCCTTCAATCAATGCAAACATCATCTCAAGGCTAATTTTATTATCAAGAATATCTCGCACCGCCTCCCAGCCAAAATAAATTCCAAACTTAGCTATTAAATATATTTCTGGTGTTATTTTAGGTTTAGAAGAATTTTGGCGTCGTTTTATGCGTTCTTGATACCGAGCCTCAATATCCTTTCTCTCTTCGTCCGTTAATAGGTCTAAAATATTTGCCATTCACTTATTCCTCACCAAATAGTCGCTTAGTCAATAATTTAATTCCATCTTCACCATATTTAGACACAAACTCTTTACCATCAAGATTTTCTGGCGTTCCATCACTTACTAATTTTGCAGAATGATTTATTAAACGTTCTGTCAAATTATCTATTTCAGTTAATACTTCTTCAACTTTTGTTTCATCAAGGTTTTCTTCACCTCGTTTTTGCATCTTAGCCATCTCATTTTGTAAACGCACAATTTTAGACATAATTTGGCTTTTCTCAAGCTCATGTCCGGCCATTGGTTTTGTGAAAGTAAAGACTTTACCCTCAATTTCAAAGTCACGTTTTTTTACACCTAAATCTTCAATTGTAATACTAATTGCTGTCATATAATCCTCCATTCAGCATTTTAATCTTATGAATTTATAATAATTTTAAATAGTCGAGCTAATGCAGTTGATTTTAGGAATTAAAAGATATAAAATCTAATTATAAGAAAGGTATTCAGCTTATGAATTTTATAGATAAACTAAGAATTAAAAACCTAAATATGCGCCAGTATGTTTTAGGGAGCTACGATGGCGACTTCGAAGGAATAGAAGAAATAGTTGCTAAAGCTCGCCTCAAAATTACTTACGATGGTGGCGTAGAACTTCAGTTTTCATATGGTTCAGCTTTTAAATATGAAACCGTGCAAACTTTTTCTTGGGAAGAAATTAAAGGCTTCGACTATCGCCAAATTAAAGATTCTGCAGGCAAAAAAACTAAATACATTTTCGAAAATATGCTTTACACCACAAAAGGAACCTTAATATTAAAGGGCGAATACACCAAAGGTGGCAAAATGGGTTCAAATGTTTACACTTATGACGGTCTATTAATGGCTGCTACCAGCGCTAAGAATCGAATCAATGCTTGCATTAAGCTTTACAATAAATACAAATAAATATCTATACTACAAAAAAACAGACCGTTGAAGGTCTGTTTTAATTTTACTCACAAGCAACGCCATCACCATCTCTATCAAGATGTCTTCCATAACCTGGTTGACCAGCATAAATTGGCGCTCGTCCAGCCGCTCTTACCTGTTGACAGTTTCTAAAACT
>JAUMVB010000004.1:52088-70045 GCA_030530385.1 bacterium | reverse complement strand
TCCGTGCCCTTGTAAAACACATCAAACGCTTGTCAGACGACGAAATTATGGACGTAGAAATCCCTAACTTCCCACCATTGGTATTCGAATTCGACGAAAAATTGAACGTAGTTTCTGAATACTACCTTGGAGAATAATATTTTAAATCTCTAAAAGGAAAATAGACGAAGAATTACCTCGTCTATTTTTAATAAATTATCATCGAATCGCCATAGGATAAGAAATGGTATTTTTGTTCAATTGCATGTCTGTAAGCTGTTTCTAGATTATTCCACCCAGCAAAAGCACTTGCTAGCATTAAGACGGTTGATTTTGGCGCGTGAAAGTTAGTTATCAAGCCGTCAATAGTTTTAAATTCATACCCTGGATAAATAAAAATATCTGCCTCGCCTCGAAGATTTCCCTCCTGATCACACTCAATATTTGATTTTACTGTTGAATCTCTGCCGGAATTTCCATCTAAATTTTTATCGAAAATTGCATTATGGGCGTACTCGAGCGTGCGAGCTACGGTGGTGCCAAGCGCAAAAACTCTACCGCCTGATTTTTTTGTTTCTTGGATGATTTTCGCTGTCTTAGCGGGAATTTCAAAATATTCTTGATGCATTTTGTGTTGTTCTAGATTATCAACTCGGATAGGCATAAAAGTTCCTAGCCCGACATGAAGTGTCAAGTAAGCAATTTTAACACCTTTTACGCGAAGAGTTTCCAAAATATTGTCAGTCATATTTAAGCTGGCGGTTGGCGCGGCGACTGAGCCTTTTTCGTCGGCAAAAACAGTCTGATAGCGCTCGATATCTAGCGAAGTAGCATTTCGTCTCATGTATGGCGGAAGCGGAACAGTTCCGAATTTTTCGCATAAGTTGCGCAAATCTGTTTTGGATTCAATAATTGCCAATCCGTCACCTAACACTTCTTTTACGCGAACAGTTTCGCTAGAATTTTTGATCGTTAATACATCGCCAGTTTTTATTTTTCCACGATACATAACTTTATGTTTATGCCAGTCGCTATCAAAACTATGCCGCTCTAACACTACTAATTCGCGCTCTGCGCCACTTTCTTTTGTTACGAAAAGCCGAGCCTTGATTACTTTAGTATCGTTTAAGATTAGCAAATCCCCTTCGTTGAAAAAATCTGCTACATTACGGTAAAAACTATCGATTAATTCACCATTTTTACGGTTGAGAGCTAAAAGTCGCGAGCTCCCTCGTTTTTTTGGTGGGTGTGCGGCGATAAGATCTTCTGGTAAATCGTAGGTGTAATCTTCGAGTTTCATTTCTATATTTTACTATTTTTTAATCAATAAAGCAAAAATACATAAAGAAAAACCAGCCGTAAAGGCTGGTGTTGTTGATCCCTATTTTCTTATCGTAGGGATTTTTTTATCATCGAAAGCTAAGATATTTTCTGGGACAATATATTCTTCAATAGCTTTGTCTACTTGGTCCCCGTCGTCTTTATTATTTATTTTATTATCTAAGGATCTAATTAGCTTTCTTGCTTTTTTAGCTTGGTTTTTTGTCATTAATTTAATTAATTTATTAAATAAATTAATGACACTCTCGAGCTTTTCTTCTAAGAAAACTTGATATATAATCTTGTTTTCTTTAGCCCTAATAGGCTCTTTATCTAAGAATTCCTCAGCTGCCTCGATAAAGTCAATAGATTCCTTGTGATCCACTAACTTAGCCAATTCAATCATTTTTCTTATGATAGTTTCCATTTTTATTTCTCCTTTTTTGTTTATTTATATATTATAAAATTTTATTTTAAAAAAGTCAATAATCAAAAATCGTGCGACCTCGCAATAATTTCGCACGATTTTTAACTAATATAAATCTCTCAATTTTTAGAATGAAGCTTCGACTGCTGCCCAGGTTGTATCAGTACTATCCTCGGGGATTAAGATTGTAACCTGATCGCCAACTTTCAATTTGAAATATGTAACACTAGCAAGCAAAATTTTGTATTCGTTACCACCTGCTTCGACATAGAATGATCCGTCGTGATTTAGGAGGGTTCCGATAATCTGTTTTCGTGGAACTGGTCCAATTTGTTTATAGATAAATCCACCATCTTCGTTGATAGTTAGCTTCAAGATGTCGCCCTCCACAAGCTTAGATTTTGAAGCGTAGTTAGCTGGGACTGGGTAGTTTTTGCCGTCTGGCCCAATCATTGTTTGGCCATCAAAAACACCCTCAATAATTTTACCCTGTGGACTTTCAATAATTGAAGTACTTGGGGTAATTACTGAATTGTCCTCCCCGCTAATACTAATTAATAATTCCTTGGCTGCAGCAAGATTCGTTTCCGCTTCTTGAATCAAGCTTTTAAGCCGCTTTACTTGTTTTTCTGGTAATTCAGACATTTTTCCTCGCAGTTTTCCTTTGTCTGTTTGATATTTGTTAATAATCTATCTAATACTATCAAAAAAAAAGTAAAAAGTCAAGAGCTGTGTATAAAATTTAAGCAAAAATTAAGGTTTTCCACAAGTTATAAACTGTTATATGCTCTATTGTTGTAATTTTAACAAAATGCTTATGTTTAGTTAGATAGAATATTATATAATTACAAACAACTTTCAAGTCTTGGAAAAAAATTTCTTAATTTGATACTTACTGAGATATGTATAGAAAAAGAAATTACAGATATTAATCTGGGGAAAATCCCTGATTGGTTGGTGTTTGCTTATTATTACGTGATAACTTTTTGTGTAATAGTTATTTGTACCAAACTTTTATACTGGTTGGCGGTTTTTCTCTATGGGTAAATATAGGTGATTAACATCACCTTTTTAATTTTCTTAAAGCTAAAAACCACCCATTTTGATAATGAGTGGTTTTTGTAATCTTAAATTAGGTCGATTTGATTTATGTTAAAATTAAGCAAGCTCAACAGTTGCGCCAGCTTCTTCAAGTTTCTTTTTAGCTTCTTCAGCTTCATCTTTCGAAACTTTTTCTTTAACTGGTGCTGGAGCACCGTCAACGATAGCTTTAGCTTCACCAAGTCCAAGACCTGTGATTTCTTTAACTGCTTTAATCACAGCAACTTTTTGCGCACCAGCGTCTTTCAAAGTAACTGTAAATTCTGTTTGTTCGTCACCAGTATCAGCGGCGCCAGCAGTAGCGGCAACAGCAACGGCAGCTGGTTCAATTCCGTATTCCTTTTTGAGGTGTTCTTTCAATTCGTTAGCTTCAAGAATAGTCAATTTTACCAATTCTTCAGCCAATTTTTTAATGTCAGCCATTTTTGACTCCTTTAAAAATTAAGTGGTTAGTATTCTAAAATAAATTAATTGGTTGCTTCTTTTCGAAAATCCAAATCTTCGTTGGTAAGACCACCAGCAATCGCGTTGATTGGTGAAAGAAGTGTGTCCACGATTTGACCAATGAGTTGGTCTTTGCCTGGAAGTTCTGAAAGTGTTGTAACAGTTGCAGTGTCCATTACGTCGCCGTTGTCAGCAAATGCACCAACGAGCTTCATTTCTGGGTGGTTTTTAGCAAATTTACCCAAAACTTGCGCAGCGGCAATCTCGTCTTCGCTTGAAATTGCGTAAACAAGTTGACCTTTTAGCGCAGAAGTGTCAGATGCTTTCAAAGCTTCAACTTCTTGCATTGCAACGCGCACAAGGCGGTTTTTAACAACTTTGATTTGAACGCCAGCTTCGCGAGCTTCTTTTCGAAGTTCTTGAAGGTCGGCAACTGTCAAACCTTTGTATTCAGCAAAAGCTGTCATTTTTGCGTCTTTTAGAGCGGCGCTTAATTCAGCAACCAATTGGTTCTTTTTATCGCGTGATAATGCCATAAAAACTCCTTTTTTGGTTAGTATTTTTTCGACCTAATTGTTAAGATTCTAGCGTTTTGAAAGCCTCCCTTCAAAACTCGTTGGCAGATAGAAAAAGTATTCCTCGGTAGCAGATTAAGCCTAGCTAACGCGAGGCGGCTACTGTCTCTGGCAACTTGTCTTATTTTAGCATAAAAAATAGCAAAATTCAAGAGCTTAAATTTAAAGCAAGAGAAAAAGCCCCGTTTCGGGACTCTAATATGATTTTGCGATAACTACACCGTATTCAGTAATGTCTACAGTGAACTTATGGTTTAGAAAATCTCTATAATACAGATCATAGGATTTTCTATCTCCGAAATATTTTTGGAGATAGGATAGAAGATTTTTTATACCCTCTTTTTCAAACTTATAAAAGCCTGATCCGTTTTTATCGGTCAGAGATTTTAGTAATTTATAATATTTTTCTGATACTAAGTCGTTCATTTTAGTACCTCTCCTTTTTATTTTTTAGCTCTCCACGAGCTTCTATATTATATAATATTTTACTGTAAAAATCAATAGTAAGTATAGATCTATTTGATTATATTGCTTTGAGAGATATATAAGCAATATGACAATGCTAGCTGATTCTTAGTTGACTAAAAATCAAAAATCCACTCGCACGGAGTGGATTTTAGCTCTATCGTGAAGATTAAGCAATTGTATTTTCAGTTTTAATACTTGGACCTTGTGAAGTTGCGATTGAAACGCTTTTCACATAAGCACCTTTGATTGAAGATGGTTTTTGTGAAGCAAGGCTATCAAAGAATGCTTTTGCGTTTTCTTCAAGTTTCTCTGCTCCGAATGAAACTTTACCAATTGAAAGGTGAACGATTGCTTGCTTGTCTACGCGGTATTCAACCTTACCGGCTTTAGCTTCAGAAACGGCTTTCGCTACATCAGCGGCAACAGTTCCAGCTTTTGGATTTGGCATTAATCCGCGTGGGCCAAGAAGTCGTGCGTATTTACCAAGTTTTGGCATGTATGCTGGAGTTGCAATAAGAACATCGAAATTCAATTCTTCTTTGTCGAGTTGTTTTAGGAACTCTTCATCACCAACGATATTTGCGCCAGCGTCTTTTGCGGTTTTGTGCTCACTTTCTGGAGCAAAAACAGCAACTTTCACATCTTTACCTGTTCCGTTTGGTAGAATAACTGTTGAACGAATATTTTGGTCAGCTTGTCGTGGGTCGACACCAAGTCGAGCATGAATTTCAACCGAAGCGTCAAATTTAGCTGGGTTAGTTTCTGTTGCAAGTTTAAGAGCTTCGTTTAGGTTGTAAACAGTATCTTTTTCAACTTTTTTAGCAGCTTCTTGGTATTTTTTGCCTCGTCGTTCAATTCGTGGTCGTGTAATTGGTTTTGGACCTTTTTTAACAACTGCTTCAGAACCATCAAGTGGAGTTGTGTCGCCAGCAGCTTTTCGAGCTTCTTTTGCTTCTTTTTCGGCAACTTCTTCGGCGTGTTTTTTGCTTCGTTTTCCGCTTTTTGCGAATTTTTCTTCAGCAATTTCTTCGACAACTTCTTCTAGTACTTCTACAGTTTCAACTGCTTCAATAATTTCTTCTGCAATCTCGGCAGCTTTAGCACCTTTGATTGCTTCGTTGATTTCAGCAATTGTCATTTTTTCAGAAACTTCAAGCCCAAGAGCTTTTGCTTCTTCTATAAGATCGGCTTTTTTCTTTGCCATTTTCTTATCCTTTCTGTGGTAATAACGGCTTTCGCCTCCCAACATTGATTTTATTAACCTTTCAATTCTAACAGGTTTTTTAGAAAAAGTCAAAAATTATAAAATCTTGATTTCTGTATCGCAAATATTGATTTCTATCGTTTTAACTTTTTTGAGTTTGACTGCTTCTCCTTCTATTTGAATCCAAATATTAGCCGATTTTAAAAATTCAATTTCGGCAGATTTTACTCTTTTTAATGGGATTTTGCCGAAAATTCCACTTATTAAGAATGGTAAATTTTTAAATAATTGCGAGGCATTAAGCACGGCAAAGCCAAAAGTATCGGGCGTGTGACGGTTTTTTACGCAACGCATAATTCGCGCCATTCGTGGTCCGTTCATAAAAACTAAATCTGTTGCTGGACTTGTAATATTCGGAAAAGATTGACTATCGAGCGTGATTCTTCTGATCTGTAGAGTTTTGGCTTTTCGTTTTTTGAAATAAAATCTAGTTGCTGCGCTTAGACTTAAGATTAGTCTTCGATTGCGCCCCCGGACTTTTTTTAATGCGCGACGGAGCCTTTTTCCTTCAAAGATTTCTGCCATTTCGGCGGTCAAGCCAAGTGTAGTATAAAGTGGCGCATACCGGAAAAACTCACCGTTGATTCGAATCTCAAGAGGCTTAATGATGTCTTTGGTCTCACCGGTTTGAAAAGATTCAATCGCGGCCCTGCCTGAATTTTTAGAAAAGCTTTGTGCATAATCATTAAAATTCCCGAATCCGGTGTATTTGAATCGGAGATTTTTTTTGCCAGAAATTACCGCTGCGTTAGTTGCGATATGAGCTGTTCCATCGCCGCCCGCCACTAGAATAGTATCGCCGTCACGTAAGCCTTTGGCCATTTCTTGAGCGTTTTCTATCGGTGAGGTTGGTTGAATTTCAAAAGTTGTGAGCTGATTTTTTTGAAAATGAACTTCTTTGAGATGAGGCAGAATTTTCTTTTTGATCATATCAAAACCGCTAGAGCGCGGATTAATCACAAGAACTAGACGATTTTTCATAACATGATTTTAACATATTTTTAGGATATTCGCAATGTGGTAACCCTCGCTATTGATTTGATTTTGAATATACTAGATGTTAAAATAAAGTAATGAAAAAAGCTCTTGAATTCGAAATTAAAACTCGCCTAAATGGAACTTTAGCGCGTACTGGCGTAATAAAAACTCCGCATGGCGAGATTAAAACTCCGGCTTATATTGCTGGTGGAACTAACGCCACGGTGAAAGCAATGACGCCTGAGCAAATTCGTTCGACTGGCGCGCAGGCGGTTCTTGCGAATACTTATCATCTGATGCTTCGGCCTGGTGCGGATATTTTAGCAAAAGCTGGCGGAATTCATAAATTTATGAACTGGAACGCGCCAACTTTTACTGATTCTGGTGGATTTCAGGTTTTTTCGCTCGGAATGGCTTACAAGAAAGGAATTGATGCTACTTCACACATTTCGAAGGGTGATTCAAATTTGGCACGCCATAATTCAACTCAGCTCGCAAAAGTTGGTGATGATGGTGTTTGGTTTAAATCTCACATTTCGGGCGAAAAGATTTTTATGTCACCAGAAATTTCAATGGAACTTCAACATAAAATTGGCGCCGATATCCACATGGCTTTTGATGAATTAACTTCACCGCTAGCGGGACGCGCGCAGATTAAATCAGCGCTCGATAAAACTCATTTTTGGGCTGAAAAATGTTTGAAGCGTCATAACGAATTAAATGCCGAACGCATCGTAAAAGGAGAGGATCTACAAGCGCTTTTCGCGGTAGTTCAGGGTGCACGCGAAGAAGATTTTCGAAAAGAAAGCGCGAGTTTTTTGGGATCGAAAGAATTTGACGGCTTTGGAATTGGCGGAATTTTTCAACCAGAAGAAATCCCCGAAGTTCTAACTTGGGTGAATACAACCTTGCCAGAAGAAAAGCCGCGACATCTATTAGGAATGGGCGCACAGCCTGCCGATCTCTTTTTGGGTGTAGAATATGGTATCGATACATTTGATTGTGTGGCGCCAACTCGTCAAGCTCGAAATGCTGCTTTATTCACTTATTCAGGTCGAATCAACATTAAAAATACAAAATTCAAAGAAGATTTTACGCCGATTGATAGTGATTGTAATTGTTACACTTGTCAAAATTTCACCAAAGCGTATATTAATCATCTTTTTCGGGCGGATGAGATTCTTGCCAGCACACTTGCTTCAATTCATAATGAATTTTTCGTAATTAATACGGTTGATAAAATCCGTGAAAGTCTTGAAAACGGTACTTTTTTTGACTACAAGCATAATTTCTTAAATAGATACTACGGCGAAAAGCGCGCAAAAGATTTCGAAACTCAATAGATTGTATTTAATCGAGACTCAAATCTCCTTTGGCTGAATATATTGCTATTCGACGTACCTCTTCCAGAACTCTATCTGTAGATTCTTTGCTATTCGGCCAATCTTCTGCAGAAATTTTCCTACCATCTACGATTGGGATAAAGTTAAACTCGATATCTTTTTCGAAGATATTTCGAGCTGTCATCAATGCGCGACGGGTGTGAAACGCTAGACATACAATCGTAATAGTTTTAATGTCGTTTGCTTTGAAATTTTTATCGATAATTTCTTTTGCAAACTCAAAGTTTTCTTTTGTGTTAGTCGAGCGTGTCTCTAGGGTTATATCTTCTCTGTTAAATCCTAACTCTATTGCTCTTCTAAAAAATCGCTCCGCCTCGGGCTCTTTATCTGCGTTCGGGCTGTGGCCAGTAAGGATAATCTTGCCTAGAATATTTTGTCTATAGAAAGGCTCAATAATATTAATCGTATCAACAAAATCATTGCCAAGGATTATTGTAATATCAGACTTTTTGATATTTTGTGGAATGAAAAGTAGATCTGTTATTTTTTTAATAGTGTCAGTCATATGCCTCCAAAATTATAATTTTAGTTAATTAGATATTAGCATTTTCTTGTATTTTTGTCTACTGGGTATTTTTGTGGTAAATCTGGCTCAAAACAGCTCTATGGTATGCGTTTACGGCTGCGTGGAAATTTTCGAGTTCTTTATCTTTTACCTCAAAATATCTCGGGCCTGGTTGAATCTTAACGACTTTGTCTGGGCGGATTTCGTATCGTGTAGTAAAGCGTCGCAAATGGCCGTTTCCGTCAGTGTATTCCTCATGCCAAATCCAACTAGTTTCGTTTAAATTAAAAAATTCTCGTCGAATTCCATTTGGGGCTGGTCCGAAAATTTGTGACCCGAGTTCGCTCTCTAAATCAAAAAGCTCGCTAGCATCCATTTTTTTGAAAAAGCGTCTTTTAGCGCGATTTTGATAAAAATAATCTTTCTTTCTTTGCATTAATTTATGCCTCGCAAAAAATTAGCAGCTTCGGCTCGGGCTTTGGTTATTTCTTGGCTTTTTTTCAGTAAGTCTTCGAGAATATATTTTTCATTAGTAGGATTTTTTTGTTTTTGGTTCGAGTGCGGTTTTTCGGCTTCTTTAAAATTTTCCTGAATAGGTTCAGGCTGGTTATAATTTGGAATATGAAACATTGAATTTGCTGAATTTTGCACTTCACCTCCTTTGGACTAATTTTTATTGTACCATAAAAAACGTTAAAAGTCAATAAAATGGCTATTGTATATTGAATAATTTTTGGGTGTTTTGGGTTGTGATTTTGGCGATTTCTTCAAGAGACTTGTTTTGCTTCTTGCTTAGATCTTCTGCTATAAGTTTTATCCACGCAGGTTGATTAGAATTACCGCGTTTTCCTTTTGGCGCAAGAAATGGAGCATCGGTCTCAAGGAGGATTTTATTAAGCGGAATTTGGGCGAACATTTCTAATTCCTCAGGTTTTTTAACAAAAGTTGAAATACCATTTACTCCTATAAAAAGATCTCGTTCTAAAGCTTTTTGCAGGTTTTCTATGCTGTCGGTGAAACTATGGACTACACCACGGATTTTTCCACCTTCACGTTCGGCTTGGTCAAAAATCGGCCAGAAATCATCAAAGGCGCCACGAACATGAAAGCTGACCGGTAGATCGAGCTTTTGGGCTAGTTTTAGCTGTGCGAGAAGGACTTCGGCCTGCACTTCTTTTGGCGAATGATTATAAAAATAATCCAGCCCAATTTCACCTATCGCTACTACTTTTGCACTACGAGCAAGTTTTTCGAGTTTTGGTAGATCAGTCTTAATATTAAAATCTTTAGCTTCATGCGGGTGAATGCCGACGGCTGCAAACAGTTCTGGTTTTTGATGTTTTTCGGCAAAGGATACCGCCTGCTGTGAATTAGCTAAATCGACACCTACACAAATTGCCTTCTTGATCCCGTTTGTTTCCATATTGGCAAAAACTTCTGCGTGGTCAATCGGGAAGTTTTTATCATGAATATGGCAGTGTGAGTCTATTAGCATTATTCTTTGACCTGAGTTTGATTTGTGGCTTGCGCTTTTTGGGATTTTGCCGTGCGCGGATCTTCGGTTTTAAGATAAATCTTCGGGAATAAAATACCGATTTCTTCGTCATTGATTACTCCACTTCCAAAAATTGTATGAATTTTATCTGCCGTATCGGGCATAAACGGCGTAAGCATTTGGCCGATTTGTAGAATTCCTCCAACTGAATGAGCTAGGACTTCCGCTAAATGATTTTCTTCATCTTTGTTGGTTTGGGCGAGTTTAGCAATTTCCCAAGGTTTGACATTTTCGATATACTGATTGTGTGCGCGAACTAAAACCCAAATCTCATCCATTGCTTTATCGAATTCTAAATTACGCATATGAGAATTATAGTTATGAAGATCAAATTCATCACCCGGAATATCACCGATCACACCAGACTGGTATCGTTTAACCATATTTGCAACGCGTGAAACTAGATTGCCCAGATCATTACCGAGTTCATTGTTGTAAGCTTTTTCGAATTTTTCCCAAGTAAAATCACCATCGTCCTGAGTCGGAATATGCCGCGAGAAATAATAGCGCCAAGCATCTAATCCGTAATTATCGATAATTTCATTCGGATCAACTATATTACCGAGGCTTTTACTCATTTTTACGCCGCCCGAAGAAATATGACCATGAACAAGCAGTGTCTTAGGTAGCGGTAGACCAAGCCCCATCAATATAGCTGGCCAAATTCCTGCATGAAAGCGAAGAATGTCTTTGCCAATAACCTGTATATCAGCTGGCCAGTAGTTTTGCCAGTCTAGATTATCTGGATAACCGATCACGGTTAGGTAATTAGCTAACGCATCAATCCAAACATACATTACCTGATCTGAATCGCCAGGTACGGGAACTCCCCAGCTCAAGTTCTTTTTTGGTCGAGAAATAGAGACATCAGATAAACCTTCGCGCAAGAAGTTCAAGAATTCTTTCTTGCGGTATTCAGGGATGATTTTCATTCTATTTGATTCGATCGCTTTAATTATTCGGGGTGTAAATTCGCTTACTCGCAGATAATAGTTTTCTTCACTTAATCGTTCGAAAGGCTTTTGGTGATCTGGGCAGACGCCATGAAATTCCGTAACTTCTTTTTCAGTATAAAATGCTTCGCAACCTTGGCAGTACCAGCCCTCATATGAGCCTTTGTAGATATATGGCTGAAGCTGCGTCCAAATATATTGTGAAGCGCCAACATGGTGGCTGTCGGTAGTGCGAATAAAATCGGTGTAGGTAGTCTTGATTTTATCCATTAGAGTGCGGAAGTTTTCGACTGTAGCATTTACATATTCTTGAGGTGTTAAACCAGCCGCTTGCGCTTTTTCGGCAATTTTATTACCGTGCTCGTCAGTACCAACTTGAAAACGTACCTCGTGGCCTGCGGCTCGTTGATGTCTAGCCCAAATATCAGCTAGTAGGTAATCAAGTGCATTACCGATATGTGGAGCACCATTTGCATAAGGGATTGCTGTTGTGATATAAAGTTTTTTCTTTGTCATATTGCTTACAGTATAACATATACTGTTGAAAATAAAAAAAGTTGAGATTTATGATATTTTTGATATACTATAAGCATGAAAAGCATTAACTCTTTGAAAAATAAAAAAGGTTTTACGATTATAGAAATAGTTTTAGTTCTAGCTGTTGCGGGTCTAATTTTTCTTATGATTTTTGTTGCACTGCCAGCGTTGCAACGTTCTCAGAGAGATACTCAGAGAAAAAGTGATTTTGCTATAATTAAAGCTGCGATACTAAATCTACAGACTAACGGGGGGAGCTATAAGTCACTATCTGATGTTAGGGGTAAGACAATTGAAATTGGGTCAAGTGAGGATCCGCTAAAGAATTATTTAAAAGATATTTCTCCTCTAATTAGATATTATAGGATATCAGGATCCTTTGATCAATTTAATGGTGCTGGAGTGGCCCGTGAGACCTTAAATATCTCTCATAGCTCTCCAGAACAAATTTACAGTACTGTTTTAATTGGTTTAGGTGCTGAATGTTACTTGGATACCGGATTTTCTGATCCTGCCTATAGGATAAATAGTGGTTCCCAGCTAAGCAGTATAGGTAATGCAAAAAAGATCGTTATACTAGCACAATTAGAGAGTTTAAAACTTCCAGATCTTAAAGGATTGTTTTATGAAGCTAACTACTGCTATGAATAGTCTATAAAATATTTAGTAATAGCTAACCATTCTTCTATGCTAATATCTTGCGCGCGAATGTCAGGCGAAACATTAGCTTGGGATAAAATTCGTATAGTTTGATCTTTGCTGATTGCAAGGTTAGCGCTTAGTGCTTTAGAAATCTTTTTTCGGCGAGCGGCAAATCCAGCTTTTACAACACGGAAAAATTGCTTTTCGTTAATCTTAAGATTATTCTTTTCGTTGAATAATTCTAGTTTATTTTTTTCTAGAATTTTTAAAATAACTACTTGTGAATCAACTTTTGGTGGGGGTGTAAAAAGTTCACGCGATACAAAAATGCCTAGTTTGGTCTCGGCGTAAAGTTGCGCAGCTATCCCTAAAACGCTCAACTCGCCAGCTGGTGCGCAGATTCTATCGGCAACTTCTTTTTGAACTAAAAGCGCAGCAACCTGAGGTTTATTAGTCGAAGTGAGGAGTTTTTCAATAATTTTAGAAGTAATATAATACGGAACATTTGCTGCTACCTTATAATTTTTAGGTAGTTGATTTAAGTCAAAATCTAAAAAATCCGTGTTTATTACAGTTATATTTTTACCGGGGAATTGGCCTGGTAAATTTTTAGCGAGATTTGGATCAAATTCTACCGCTAGAACTTTGCCGCTCTTTCCGGTAGCGTGTAAGAGAGATGATGTCAATGTCCCCAGTCCGGGGCCAATTTCTAAAACAAAATCACCTTCGCTAATCTCTGCTTCTATAGCGATTTGATTCAAGATTTCTCGATCTCTCAACCAGTGCTGACCAAGTGATTTATTGGGTCCTTTTGACTTTGCGCGAGATGATTTATTGGATTTTGTCTGTGATTTTTGACCAAGATTTATATTAGACATTTTACCACCAACCTTTAGCTTTCCATGCGGAATACGCTCCGCTCCATGATCCGTAGCGGCTACTTGCATAGCCAGAGAAAAAGCGTAACTGACATACTGGGTCGCTTTGCCAATTTGGACATGCTCCAGATAGAGCGGCGAGATTTGTCTGGCCTAATCCAAAATATCTTCCGTTTGAGGCAGTTGTTCGCCAGCTTGATTCTTTGTTTATAATATAATTAACATAACCATAATCGCTTGGGGAAATTCCTGCTGCCGCCATCCAATCTTCGTGTGAGCCAGCTGGTAGATTGATTTTTGTGCCAATAACTTCAACTTGTTTTTTTGCTGCTTTAATTTCTACTTCATTAATTTTTTTGCGTTCTGTTTCGATTCCTTTATTGATATTAATTTCGTAGGTGACGGTTTTCTTGCCATTTTCACCCTTTTCTCTAATTTCTCGATAACTACTATCTTTGCTTGCGTCTTGGATTTTTTCAACGCTAAAAGCAACATCTTCCTCAACGCTAATTGTTTGTTTGCCGTTTCGCCATATTTCAAAAGAATCACCGTTTTTGAGAGGGCTATTTAAATCTTTTGAAAGCTGATCTTGAGCTGATAGTTTAATGTTTTTCTCTTTCAAAAAATCTGCAATAGTGTCAGTTTGAGTTCTTAAAATTTGAGTTTTGCCGAATAGTTTGACTGTAATTTCTTTTGCGCGTTTGACTACTAATACAGTTGTGGCGCCGTCTTCAAGAAAGTTATTTGAGCTTTGAGGTAGAATAAGATCTTCTTTATGAAGAGATAGACCTGCGGATTCGGCGATCTTGCGTGAAGTTTTGGCGGCAGTCATTACTTTGCGTCGAGTAGCGCCGTCTTCAATTACGAAAGGATTAGCGCGATAAATATTAACATTATAGATAGTGTCGGTAAGCTGTTCATTAAGGCGAGGCTCCACATTATCTTCTTGAGATATAGATATTCCCTGCTCCTTTAATGCGTCACCAATTGTTGCGGCGTTAGTTTTGAAAGAAGTTCGAGCTCCATTTTCGAAAACAGTAATAATTTTTGTACCTTCGCCTTTAGCTACGGCTGGTTTAAGCGATTGAAGAAATAAAAATCCGCCAGCAATTGCTAGTGTGGCGCTTATAGATATAATAAAGTGTTGTTGTCGCCTAGATTTAATAGGATACTTAATAATTTCCCCAAACATCAATGTTTTTATTTTAGCATAAATAATTTCGTAAATCAAATTAAAAAACCGCTCAGCCAATGTAATGCTGAACGGAAACCTCCGCACCATAGGTTTTTCTCTTTCGCGGGAATACTCATACTATCGTAATTAAAAAAGAAAGGAGGTGAAAGGTGCGGGTTTGTTCATAATAGGCTTTTACTCAGGGTGGCATTCCCTTTTTTAAAACTCTATCTGAACATTTTTATTATAAAACAACCCATAGTAAAAGTCAAGAATTTTATAATTATATAATCTATTGCGAAGTTTTTATGTTCTAAAACACTAGATTCTTTCTAGTCGAGCGTATTCAGCATTGAGTTTTCGTATTTTTCCATTCTCGAATTCGATTTCGATAGCTGAGCCATCAATATCTCGCACTTTACCATCACCGAAGGCGGGCGAACGAACCTTATCACCAATTTTTAGTGAATTTTGATTATAATATTCATCAAAATTATCCGTTGAAAAATCTTGATCAAATCCATCGAATTCGTCGGTGTTATTATCAATTACCTCGCTCCATTTATTTTGACCGCTCAGGCTATGCAGTTGCGCCTGCCAATTATTTCCCCAAGCGGTATTTGTATTCTTTTCTCGCCAATCGTTAAATTCTGGCTCAGTTTCCAATCCAGCATCAGCAATAAATCGGCTTGGTGAACTATAATTACGCTGTCCGAAAACTGCACGCGAATCAGCATAGCTAAGAATTAATTCTTCGCGCGCTCGGGTCATTCCGACATAGCAAAGACGGCGCTCTTCTTCTAGTTCGCTTTTGTCGCTGTCAAAAACTCGGCTGTGTGGAAAAAGACCTTCTTCCATTCCCGCCATAAAAACGACTGGAAATTCCAATCCCTTTGCGCTGTGGAGAGTCATTAATGAAACTTGATCGTCACTCTCGGCATCGTTAGAACTCATCAAAGCGACGTTTTCGAGGAAACCAGCTAGGTCGGCGTAAATTTTAGCATCAGATATTAATTCGCCGATATTATCTTCTTTATCTTCTTGTTCTGCCTCGGTTAGTTTTTCGGCATTTTTATAATTGGTTCGGGCTAGAATTTTTTCGAGAATTTCGGCTGGGCTAGCAGAATTTTGATCTAGAATTTGGCACTCACGAAAAATTTCACCCAAATTGCGCAATGAATTACGAGCGCGCGCTGACATTGTTGAAAGCCCGTCAATTGCAAGGAGAGATGCTATTAAATCTAATCCGTTTTCGGCTTGCCAATTCAAGAATTTATCTAATGAAACTTTGCCTAAACCACGCGCTGGCGTATTAGCAATTCGTTCGAAAGCTACTCGGTCTAACGGATTATAAATTACACGCAAGTAGGCTAGCAAATCTTTAACAACCTTACGATCGTAAAAGCGAATCCCGCCAAAGATTTTATAATCGATACTCATGTGCCGCAAAGCTTCTTCTAGTGCACGCGACTGCGAATTAGTGCGGTAAAGAATCGCAAAATCAGCATAATTGCGTAATTTGAGATTTTTTTCGCTGTAAATTTTGGAAGCGATTTTGGCGGCCTCTTCTTGTTCGTCGCGCGAGTTGATTATCTTGACAGGCTCGCCTGTGCCAAGCTCGGTGAAAAGTTTTTTGTCACTACGGGTTTCGTTTTTCATAATTACGTTGTGAGCGGCGTTTAAAATATTCTCAGTTGAGCGATAATTTTGCTCGAGTTTAATTACTTTTGCGCCTTTGAAATCGCGCTCGAAATTCAAAATATTAGTAAAATCAGCCCCCCGCCAAGAATAAATGCTTTGCCAGTCATCGCCAACCACGCAAATATTTTGGCGATCATTTACTAGCATTTTAACTATCGCATATTGGGCGGCATTAGTATCCTGATACTCATCAATCAAAATATGCTCAAATTTATCGCGGAAAAATTTACGGACTTCAAGATTGTCACGTAAAAGTCGAACCGTTTCCGACAGTAAATCATCGAAATCAAGCGCGTTGGCTTTATTGCGTGCTTGTTCATAGCGCACAAAAATCTCGGCAATTTTTTGCTCGAATCCCCAATTGGCGGTTTCGGCGTAGCTTTCGGCGGAAATCAGTTCGTTTTTGGCGTTCGAAATTGCTGCGCTAACAGACTGCGGTTTAATATTCTTACTGTCATAATTCAAATCTTTGATGATTTTTTTGATCAAAGCTCGGCGGTCATCTTCGTCATAAATTACGAAATTTTTTGCTACGCCGATTGATTCGCCTTTTAGGCGTAGGATCTTAACGCAAATTCCGTGAAAAGTTCCCATCCATGGCATAAAAAATCGATCGTCGGCGTTTTTGCCAAGCAGCTCAGCTAAGCGTTGGCGTATTTCTTTGGCGGCTTTGTTAGTAAAAGTTACCGCTAAAATCCGCTCGCTAGCTACCCCGTGTGCTATTAGCCACGCAATGCGATGAGTGAGAGTTTTTGTTTTTCCGCTCCCCGCACCAGCCAAAACTAACATTGGTCCGTCGCCATTTTTTACGACTTCGGCTTGGCGCGGATTAAGCCCTTCTAAAATATCCATGAATATATTATACACGATTACATAAAAATGCATCGTGTTGATTTTTCTTTATTTTATGATAAAATACATTTATAAGCGTAGATTTTATTTACGCAAAAAATAAAAAAGGTGGGTGAATAATTATGGCTAGTAAAGTCGTGATGAATACTCCACAATCACAAGCGATTGTGGATGTGCTGGCCGACCATGGATTTATATGTCCATCTGGGTTTGGCGATGAGGTAGATACGGGGAAAGAATTTTCAACTCGTGTTTATCTGCCTGGAAAAATTTTCGAAGTTTTATATGACTTCGAACTCAAATTTTTCTCTTTAGAGGAGGTAGTATTTGACTACTCTCCTGATGGGAAACATAGAAAATCGCGAAATAGGATTTTGCTATTTTCTATCGATAGGGATAGCCCTGATGATATAACCTATATCATAGGAGCTAGATCCGACATTCCGGATAGTATTTATACTGATTTGTTGAATCGGTTAAATTCTATAGATTCTGCTATCCAGATCTAAGCTTATTGCTGGCTCCGTCTCGTACGGGGCTTTTTTCTTTTTTTGAAATCTGATATAATTTGACTATGTCAAACACTTATACGGATAAAAATCTCGAAGAATTTATTCAAAAACATTTTGCAGTAAAACTTAATTTCGAAGAAGTTGTTGCTCGCAATTTGCCAGTGAGTTACTCTACTGAAGTCCTTATTTTTCGCTCTAAAAATCAAAAGCTTTATGCGTTCATCTCGGGTGAAGCACGTTTAACTTTGGGTGATATTTCCAAATCTCTTACTAAAATGAATCTTAAGCCGGCCAAATTTTTTCCGCCAAATGGTTTGGAAGATTATTTTTTAGAACACGCTCGAGCACAATTTTTGCGGATCTTTCCAGCTCGTGAGCATATTTCTAGCGAAGAACTACGTTTTTATAAAACGCAGGTGATTTATAACCCTGCCCTCGTTGAAATCGCCTCGATCCGAAACGGGGAGATCAAGTGTTTTGATTCTGATGCAATTGGTTCTTGGCGCGTGGCGAAACGCTTGAATTATCGCAGTATTTTATAAAAACCATAAACTAATCTAACTATATTTTGGGGCTATTTTAAGCTAAGAAGATTGTTTCCAGATAGATTTACAGATTAGTTTTTTATTTTGTGAGATTTTCTTAAAATTAGCTTAAAAAAGCTTGCTTTTTTATTTTGCTTGTGGTTT
>JAUMVB010000004.1:0-51988 GCA_030530385.1 bacterium | reverse complement strand
AGATTTTCTTAAAATTAGCTTAAAAAAGCTTGCTTTTTTATTTTGCTTGTGGTTTAATTAAAGCATACGGAAACTGCCGTAAATAAAAATACCAATAATAATTAAAGTTCATAGAAAGGTGGAAATTTCACAATGAACAAAATACAAACTAAAAAAGGTTTCACAATTATTGAAGTCGTGCTTGTGCTTGCGATTGCCGGACTTATCTTCTTGATGGTCTTCTTGGCGCTACCTGCCCTACAGCGCAGCCAGCGAGATACACAACGAAAGAATGATGCTTCACGATTGCGAGCAGCGGTAACAGACTACACATCAAACAACCGTGGAAGCTTGCCTTGGGCTGGAGCCAACTTGAAAAGTGACTTTATCTCGAAGTATATTACAACCGATCAAACTTCAACATTTAATGATCCTTCAACAAACTCAGAGTATAAAGTTACACCTGCTTCAGGGGCTACTGCAGCACCTACTGCTCTTGGCGAGATGAAGCTATCTAATAAAGCTAAATGTGGTACAGACGGTGCTATCGTAGCAGGCAACTCAATTGTTGTTTCTGTTAAAACGGAAAATGGTGTCGCTAACTGCGTAGAAGGATAATATAAAATATCTTTCTGGAACAAAAATAACTCTCGGTAACGGGAGTTATTTTTAGTTTTACTAATTAGATTTTAATTCTAGAATTATTAAATTTTCGATGTGTGGTGTTCGTGGAAAAAAGTTATATCCGCGTGTATAGATTATCTTATACTTTTCGCTTAAAATTGCTGCATCACGCGCCTGTGTGGTTGGGTTACAACTTAGATAAATTACTTTTTGCGGCTCAATTTCAAGGATTTTTTCACAGACTTTTTTGTCCATCCCAGCGCGCGGTGGGTCAACTATCAAGTTGGAATCTTTTTTTATAAAATCAAGAACTTTTTCGCTAGGCGCAAGGATTGCCTTTGCGTTATTATCTCTGTGCAGCTCATTAATATTGCGTTTCATTTCTGCTACCGCACCTTCGTTAATTTCGACTAGGGTTAAATCTTGCTTTCCGATCGTGAGACCAATAGAGCCAACACCAGCATAAAGATCTAATGTTGGTTTATGAGGATCGATAAATTGCTCCATGTCGCGTAGAGCTTGCTCATAAACAGGTAAATTTATTTGGAAAAAGCTTTCGGTAGCGTAATTAAAATTAATTCCTAAGATTTGATCACTTAGTTTATCTTCGTTTAGGATTTGAAGTTTTTTGGTTATAACGCTTGCCGGTGATTTTGGGTTAGAAAAAATTAATTCAAAATTCTTGAACCCTAGCGAGTGTAGTTCTTCATCGTTAAATAGCTTGAAGTCTTCGTTTTTGACATATAGTTGGGCTGAGATCTCGCCCTTTTGGTTTGTCCTAATTAGTAGAGTTTTTAGGTCTCGATTGGGAGTTTGTCTCGCGCGTAAAATTTCTAGTATTTTTTGCCCAGCTTTATTTATTTCGTTTTTTGCAAGGCTAGTGCCAGTTACGGGGACTTTTCCCTTTCCTCCGCGTTTGAAGAATGCTAGATTTAGTTCACCGTTGTCGCTGTTTTCTTCAGATTTCTCCCACCAAAATGAGAATTCAACTTTATTGCGATATCTAAAGATTATATCATCAGAAAAAAAGCTTTCTTGTTGTGGTAGATCTATATTTTCTTGTCGAAAACTTTCACGGATCAATTCTTGCTTGGTGCTCTGCTCGAAATCAAAGTTAAAAATTTGCCACGGGCTAGTCGAAAGAAAACTTTCTGGGTCGCGTGGTTTGATTCTTTTGGGAGATTTTTTGATAATTTCGACAGCGAACCCTTCCATAAAGCTCGACTTATTCTTTGTAATTTGGATTTTAGCTGTTTCGCCAGGTAAAACGCCCCATGCGAAGATTTTTTTACCGTTTTCGAGTGTGCCTAGAGCTTGCCCTCCGGGAGTGATTTTGTCAAATTTCGCTATTTCAAATTTAATTTTTCGCGCCATATTTTCCTATTCTATCAAATTTTTTGGTTATTTTCTATTGCCCTTTGTTTTTCTACTGCTTTGCCGCTGTCCAGATTTCTAGCCAATCTTCACCTTTTAATTCACTCGGTTTTTTAGTTCTAAATTTTAGGCTACAATTTCGTTTATAAAAATCGGGTGTAGAAAACATTTTATCGATAAAATCGTTAAAAATTGGCTGTTCCTCTTTTGAAATTAGTGGAGTTTCTCGTCGTTTCATTTCGAAAAATACGGTTTCAACGGCCGGTGGTGGTGTGAAATCAGTCTTGCGGAGAGGTTTCTTTATTTTGACTTCAAAGAATGGAAAAACTTTCACTCCCAAAGCTGAGGTAAAGTTTTTGTCACCAGCTATTAGTTTGTGAGCGAATTGTTTTTGTAAAATTAAATAAATACTTTTTGGTGAATTTTGAGTATTCGCAAGCTTTTGGATAATTGGTGAGCTCAAATGAAATGGTATATTTGCACAAACTTTATAATTTTTTGGTAATTTCGAAAGATTGAAGTTTAGAAAATCTGCGCATAAAACTTCAACATTCTCTAGATTTTTAGTGTTGTTTTTTAGTTTTTTGAAAGTTTCACGGTCAAATTCGATTGCCAAAACTTGAGCTGATTTCTTGCTAAGGGCAAAAGTAAAAACACCGCTTCCAGCACCAAAATCTAGCGTAAAATCACGTTTTCGAATATTGCTATGCCCAACGAGCATCAGTGCAATTCGTGGTGAACGCAAGAAATTCTGTGAAATGCGGTGTTTTCGAGCCATTTTATTCGTATCTCAAAGCTTCGATTGGGTCTTTTTTACTTGCGCTTCGCGATGGTAAAGCACCTGCCAAAAAGGCTACAATTGCAATAATTATGGTAATAACTATATTATTTTGCAACGTGAATTTAGTTAAATTGAATCCTTCAAGCCCTTTCAAGAAATCTTTTGAGGCAAAATTATTCAAAGCATCTCCTGCTAAAGATGCAAATAAAATTCCTAAGACTGAACCGATTAGGCCGATTAAAATAGCTTCAATACTGAATAACTGAAAGATTTTTCCGTTTGAGAGCCCCATCGCTTTCATTAAACCAATTTCACGAGTCCGTTCACGAACGCTCATGTAAAGTGTGTTAATAATTCCGAAGCTAGCGGCAAGCAATGCAATAGCTCCAAAAACAATCAAAGATCCAGTAATTCCATTTACAACGTTCATAATAGTTTCGACTTGGTCTTTAGCCGTATTTGCTGAATAGCCCGCTTTTTTAGCGTCTTCCTTGATTTGGTTTAACTTATCTTCAGTTACTTTTCCTTCAATTTGAGCTAGAACAGAAATACTTTTTTCTTTAGACTCTTTTGGTAAGCTTTTTGTCTGAAAATCATAAAATTCATTAAAGGCTGGCTCGTTAATTGTTACCATTGCTGATTGGATTAAGCTTTTAGCTGTTACGCCTGAAATTTTTTGAGTAAAGGTTTTAGTTTCACCAGTTAAAGAATCTGAAACTTGAAATTTTATTTCTTTGCCGATAGCGGCTTGGGCATTTTTAAAACCTAAAGGATCAAGATAGTCTTGAGAAATTGTTACTTCATCTTTGCTTTTTGGTTTACCTCCAGCTAGAAAATCAAAATCAAATTTTTGTCCTTCAACTTCTACTATAGCAGATGTAATTGTAAATTTTTTGCCGTCTTTGTATTGAATATAATCTGGTGTTGTCATTTTATAGAAGCGGGCATTCTTAACATTTGCAATTTTGTTGATCTTTTCGAGATCTTTAGAATTCAGGGTCTGTCGTGTATACCGTGAATCGGCTTTTTTAGAATCACCTTCTTTGTATTCTTGTGGCCCAAAAGCTACACCATTATCCTGTTTTGGCTGGAAATAAATTATAGAGTCATCACCAAAAACCGAAAGCTGTTTTTGGATATAATCGTTCACGCCAATATTCACGGCAGAGGTTAATGCGATAGTAAAAGAACCGATACAAACCGCAATAATTGTCAAGAAAGTTCGCCCTTTATTTCGCCACAAATTTGAGGCTGAAGTTTTGATCATGTCTGAAATATTCATTATTTTTCTCCTTTTGAAATAATTTTACCGTCTTGGAGGCGGATTTGGCGATTACACTTTTCGGCTAGTGCTTCGTCGTGGGTTACGATAATTAGAGTGATTCCTTTTTCTTTATTTAGACCGAAAAGCAATTCTTCTACTTTATCGCCAGTATTTGTGTCAAGGTTTCCGGTTGGCTCATCGGCGAAAATAATTTTTGGCGAGTTAGCGACTGCGCGGGCTACGCATACTCGTTGCTTTTGTCCGCCAGAAAGATTAGATGCTTTATTTCTAGCTTTATCTACTAGATCTACGGCTTCAAGTGCTTTCATAGCAGTTTCTTTACGCTTTCGTGGACTGATTTTTGCGATTTTTAGCGGTAAAATTACGCTTTGTAAAACTGTGTCTTTTGGGTTCATGAAGAACTGCTGGAAGACAAACCCAAAAGTTTGGTTTCGAAGTTTATTTAATTCACGTTTTTTCATTTTGGCGATATTATTACCGTTAATAAAAATCTCACCTTCATTAGGTTTGTCGAGCGCTGCAAGAAGATGCATTAAAGTGGATTTACCGCTACCTGATTTACCGATGATGGCAACACTTTCCCCTTCTTTGATATTGAGTGATACGTCATCGAGCGCACGAAATTGTTCGCTGCCATCCTGATAAATTTTTACTAAATTTTTTACTTCAATAATATTTTTTGACATTATTACTTCTTTCTAGATTAATTTCTTGGGATTTTTAAATCGTTATCTTGGGTATGGTTTGGTTTTTTATGTCGTGGCTTACGACGCTTTTTCTGATCGTTAGATATTACTACACCTTTCTCTGCTAGAATTTTCGACAGGTCTTTTAGATTATTAACTGAATCCTTTTGTTCGGCATTATTTGGGCTAATTCTTTTTGGGTTGATCGGCTGCTTTGAAAAATCTACTTTTGTCGAATTAAACATTGGTTTAATCGGTTTTAATTCTGATTTTGGCACTTTTCGATCTGGTTTTTGATTGTTTTGGTTAGGTCGTGGAGCTACATTTTGGGTTGGTGCTGTCCACTGTAAACCTTGGCGCTCAGCCATAGCTTTATTAACTAATTGTTTTGGAGGTAAGAGTATATCACGGATTCGTTGTTCTATTTCTGGTCGTGGAGTTCCATAATTTCGCCGTGTATTTTCAATGATTTTATCACTTAGATCATTGAATGGCTTTGGTAAAGTGAGAGTTGTAGCACTAAAAGGCGTAGATTTCTCACCATTAATAATCATGCTCATTACAAAATGACGGTTGTTTAAACCCATTAAATCACTAGCATCAAATTGTGGTTCGAACTGTTTAGCGAGAATTGGCGCATCTTCAACAGAAACTCGGAATGAGATAATCGAGCCAACGTTTCCGAAAACTGCGTTTTTAACGCTTTCTGTCATTTGTGAAACATATTGGTTGGCCACTGTTAGAGTTAAGCCATACTTTCGGATTTCTGAAAGAATTACAGCAAATGAATCGGTCGCGAAGTTCTGGAACTCGTCAACATAAAGATGAAATGGTCGGCGATCTTCTAGTCTTTCGATATCCGAACGACTCATTGCAGCAAGCTGAATTTTGGTTACAAGAAACGAACCAAGAATCGCGGCGTTGTCTTCGCCGATCAGACCTTTAGAGAGGTTGACGACTAGGATTTTGCCCTCATCCATAATTTTACGGATGTCAAAAGTTGATTTTGGCTGACCGATAATATTGCGGATAATAGGATTTGCGGTAAATGCTCCAACCTTGTTTAGAACTGGCGCGATTGCTTCATTAACTTGTTTTTCGCTCCATTGACCAAATTCTTGTTTCCAGAATTGAAGCACACTTGGGTCTTTGCAATAAGTTAAAGTATCTTTACGGAAATCGCCGTCGGTTAAGATTCGAGTAATATCGAGCATTGTTGGCTCTGGCCGATCAAGCAGTGCCAAAAGTGAATATCGCAAGATATATTCAAGACGTGGACCCCAAGAATCACCGAACATGCGCTTCAGTACGCCAATAACTTCGGATGAAATGTTTGACTTTTTACTTGGATCGTAAACTTCAAGCGGATTAAAACCAAGTGGAAATTCAGTGTCAGCTGGGTTGAAATAAATAACGTCTTTTAATCGATTTTCAGGAATGAATCGCATATTATTCATTGCAAAATCACCGTGCGGGTCGATAATCGCATAGCCTTCATTGTGATAAATATCAGAAAGCGCTAAAAGCTCTAGCGATCCAGATTTACCAGTTCCTGTTTGACCAATGATGTAGAGATGGCGCGACCGATCACGCTTGAACATTCCAAACTGGTGATTGATTCCGCGGAAATTAGTTAATCCAAAAGCGGAGATATTCTCGTCGTGCGCAGGGTCGCCATTTAAAATAGGTAGTTTAGCTGGCGGCTCAGCAGTTTTGCTTGATGCCCAGACAATATTTGGGGTTTCCACATTAGTGTGCGGTAAATGCCAGATACTAGCAAGCTCTTGGATGTTTAAAATAAAGCCACCATCGAAAAACTCACGATTTTCAAATTTACTAATCCTTGATCTGTCAAAGGTTGCGTTCACCATCTTAAAACCATTTAGATTTGTACTATTAAATTGCTTAAATGTTCCGGTGAGTGCTTGAATTTGTAGTCGAGCGGTTGTCTCGTCATCGCCCAAGAATGCGATACGAATTTTTACTTTGTAACCTAATTTAGTGGCTTTTTCTTCGGCCTTGGATACTCTAGTCTTATCGCGTTCAGAAAGCTCCTTCTTTGTATCGTCTTTACCTGATTCTGGCGCTTTCCATAGCGCTTCAAACATTCCTAATAACCATTTTAGATCAAAACTAAATGGTTTTTTGCCAGATTTTATATTTTTTATCCATTTGTCTGATTCTTTATGCCAATCATCTGCTATTGGCCGAACTAAAATTTGCGCCCACATTTGCGAATTTGTTCCGTCTAACTTTGCTAAAGTACCAGTAATACCAGCTAGAGGGTCAACTTCAAAGCCATCAAAAGTCTTAATCGGCAGTGCTTCATTATCTACTAAATCAATATCAGCTGAATAAACAACTGGCTTGAGTTGAGCTGTTCCTATATAATCTTCTTTCGCTTCATAGATTTGAACTGTTGGGTACTGCGAATAGATCTGGCCTTCAATAAAGTTTTGCAAGATTCGAGGCGCCCAGACATAAAAACGAATCACCCCATTAACAGAGACAATCTCAAAGCTTAAATGCTCTTGAATCCCACCGTTATTTTTTAGCTCTTGAGCATCACGCAGGATTCCGTGGATCGAAGCTAGCATTTGTTCGGCAGCGAGTTCTGATTTATCATTAGTTTTTGGAATTTCTAATGATAAGAGAACAGCGTCAGTATTTAGTGTTTGTAATTTGTCGATTTTTTTATAATTTTGACGCGTTAAATAAGCCAAAATCATAACGATTGGAATCCATACAATCGGACTAAATAAAAAGGTAAAAAATGCTTCCATAAGTGCATTAATCATAGCACAAAATTAGCAAAAAATCAAGATGGCGCTTGCGTTTAGGCATGAAAATATATAAAGCTTAGAAGTCTAGGCTTATTAGAGATCAAAATTTCGGAGGATAATATCTGCATCTTTCCAATCCTTGACTAGGATAGTTTTATTTTTATAGCAATTTTTTATTTGTCGCATTTTTAAATATTTATCAGGAAATCTGTCCCGAAATATCCATAGGATAGACCCTAAGTATAATCGCTGAACATGACCTTCTGGCAAGTCTTGCCTTGGCTTACCATAGTCTTGCCGATTTCTTTTGAAAAAATTAAAAAAGCAATTATGAAAAGGTAAGTCGAAGATAATAATTTTATCAGCTTGATCTTGAATGTCAGTCATAAAATCTTCGCTTTTCGTCCCTCCCTCAATAATCCACGATTTGTGTTTTAAGATTCGATGAATCTCGTCATCAACTATAATAGGATTTTTCTTTTTCCAATCTTTATGATGACGGATTCTATCGAGATGATAGATAGGTATTTCTAATTTTTTTGATATCTTATTCCCAAAAGTAGTTTTGCCTGCCGCCACAAATCCAGTGATAAAAATTTTCATATTTATTCTCCTTTCGAAAAGTTCTAAAATTAAAAACATTATACCACGGCTATCAAAATAAAATAAGCCTCACTATGGAGGCTCACCTTTTGTTTTTAGATATTTTTCGCTAAACCGTAGGTAGCTTTAGCAACTCGTACAAATTCTTTTTTGCTTTGAAGATTTAGAAGAACTGTTGTTTCTTTGACTTTTCTCTTTTCTAATACGCGCTTAACTATTTCGTCGCGATAAAGTGGCTCGCCTGCCTCTTCTAGGACGGCTGTAATTGTGTCTGCCACAGTGCCTTTTTTAAAACCCCAATCGTCGAGTGCGTAAATTCCACGACCAATCAAAACAAATCTTTTGTCTTTGATTAATTCGTTATGGATTGCTTGAGTGGTGACATCTTTTCGGCTAAAGTCACTTTCGCGAATTTCTTTTGCGATTTCAGAAAAATGCATCGGCTCTTTTTTCGTTCCTAGAATCACAAATATTTTATCGCGAATATTTTTTGGATTGACACTTGGCCATTTCTCAAGCCCCCATAGGTTGTTTAGGGAGGCTAGATTCTTTGAGACGCTAGCAATTGCTTCAATTTGACTTGGGTGTTCATAAGATAATTTTGAATCTAGTTCATCTAGTGTCATTGGACTTTTATTCTTTTTGATGATATTGACAATTTCATCGATTGCTGATTTTATTTTTCGCTCGTCGCCATACTCTGCATTTGCGATAGCACTAAAGTATTTATCATTCTCCTGAACTACTACAAGTTTACTGCTAATTTCTGCGATAAATAATAAATTCGAAATATCTTGCTCTGTAGGTGTTTTTTCAAGATATTTTTCTACTAGATTTTTAGTTTTTGATATTCTTCCAGATTCTGCTAGATGTCTAATGAGTACCTTTTCTATTTCGGCTAGGTGCTCAATTTCACCTTTTTCGGCAGATATTTTAAGGCGAATTAAAGCAGCTTTTTCAAGCTGACGAACCCGTTCGCGAGTGATGTCGAGACGCTCACCAATCTGTTCAAGTGTTTCTTTCGCTTCATTAAGTCCAAAGCGACGTGTGATAATTTCTTGCTCTCGTGGTTGTCCAATTATTTGGAGAGATTTGTGAACAAGGGCTTCGATCAGCTGGATTTTTTCGTTTTGAATCTGGTTGTTATTTTCCATACTTTCCCTATTTGGTTAAAATTAATACTTTCAAATTAAATATTATTCTAAAATAATACTTAATAATTGTCAATACTCATTCTCTCTTTTTCTAGAACTATTATAACACAATTTTGCGACAAAAAACAAAAAATGCTATAAAAATTTATTTTTTAAACTTTTATAGCATAATATGGTTACGGTCATGGTTATTTCTTCTTGGCTGGAGATTTTCGTTTTGTGGTGTTCTTTTTTGTGGATGCTTTCTTTCCGGACTTGCGTGTTTTTGCAATTTCAACTAATTCTGCGGCTTGTTTTTCAGTAATTTTTTCAATATCTAAGTCTTTTGGAAGTAGTGCTTTAATTTCGTTATCAGTAATATATTTTCTTCCGAATCCGCCACGAGAAATCGTAATTCCGTTTTTAAATTTCTTTAAAATTCGCTTTTCGTCAGCTTTTAATTTTTCTTCGTAAAGCATCTGCGCTTCAGTTTCGGTAATTTCGAAAGGAGACATTGGCTTAATGCTTACAAAAGTATTTTCAATTTTAATATATGGGCCATATTGGCCAATATTGGCTGTAATTTCTTTACCGTCCTCGGTTTTGCCAACTTTTCGTGGCAAAAGGAACATTTTTAAGGCATTCTCAAGTGAAACTGTTTCAATTTTTTCGCCAGCTGGCATTGGTGCGAATTTAACTTCTTCACCCTCAACTTTATTATCGCCAAGCTGAATCATTGGGCCAAAACGACCGAATCGTGCAAAAACTTTTCGTCCAGTTTTTGGGTCAACTCCAATTTCGCGAGCGGGCGCTACAGCATTGCGGTCGATTTCGCCCGAATCCATAATTAATTTATGGAAGGGCTTGTAGAAGTCGTCAAGAACTTCGAGGCGATTTTCTTCACCTATAGCAATTTTATCAAAGTCATTCTCAAGATTTGCTGTCCAGCCATAATCAACTACCTGGTTAAAATAATCGTTCAAGAAATCACTCAAAACTTCACCGCTCGCAGTTGGCAACAGTTTTCCTTTAGTTGAACCAGTTTTTTCTTGAATAACTTCGCGGTTAATTTTATTTTTCGAAAGTGAAATTTGAATTGTGTCGCGTGGATTTCCTTCGCCTTCACCTTTCAGAGCGTAGCCACGAGCCTGAATCGTATCTAGAATTGTAGCATAAGTTGATGGGCGGCCAATTCCGAGATCTTCGAGTTTTTTAACGAGCGAACCTTCGGTATAACGTGCTGGTGGACGCGAGAAGACTTCTTTTGCCATAATTTCATTAAAATTCAAATTGTCACCATTTGTAAGTTCTGGCAAGAATTCATCTTTCTTTCCGTTAGAATAAACTTTCAAGAATCCATCAAAAACAACTATTTCACCTTTAGCTTCAAAATAATTTTCTTGACCAGAAATTTCAATTTTAACAGTAGTTTTTTCGATTTTTGCTGGCGCCATTTGGCTAGCAAGCGTGCGGTTTCGAATCAGCGTATAAATCTTTTGTAAATCTTGACTAGTTGAAGCTTTTTCATTCGCCATTACAGTTGGTCGAATTGCTTCGTGCGCTTCTTGTGCTGCGGCTGATTTTGTGGCAAAATTACGTGCTTTGTGATATTTTTCGCCAAAAGTTTTCTTAATAAATTCTTCACTGGATTTAATTGCGAATCCGCTCAGATTTACGCTGTCGGTTCGCATGTAGGTGATTTTACCGGATTGATAGAGCTTTTGTGCGGCGGCCATGGTGCTTTTGGCTGAAAATCCGAGCTGTGCGTTAGCCTCTTGTTGAAGGGTTGAAGTTGTGAATGGTGCGCTTGGGTTGCGGGTGCCGGGAGTTTTCGAGACGCTTGCAACTTTAAAGCTAGCCGTTTTTAGACTTTCGAGAAAATCAGTTGCGGCTTTTTCGGTTTCGAATTTTTTATTAAGTTCGGCTTTTAGGATCTCGCCAGAATTTGGTACGATAAATTTACCAGTAATTTTGAACGAACTTTTTGCTCCGAACTTTTCGATTTCGCGCTCGCGTTCCACGAGTAATTTTACTGCTGGGCTTTGCACACGGCCAGCGCTTTTGCCACCGGGAACTTTCCGCCACACAACAGGGCTCAGATCAAAACCAACCAGCCAGTCTAAAGTTTGGCGAGTTTGTTGAGCTTCAACCATTTTCATGTCAATTTTTCGTGGATTTTTAATCGCTTCTTCAATTGCATTTTTAGTAATTTCATGAAAAACAATTCGCTTGGTAGTTTTTGGGTCTAATTTCAAAACTTCGCAAAGGTGCCACGCGATTGCTTCCCCTTCGCGGTCTTCATCGGTTGCAAGCCAAACTTCTTTGGCGGATTTAACGGCTTTTCGAAGTTCTGTGACAACTTTTTTCTTGCCAGGGTCAACTTCAAAAGTAATTTTATATTTATTGTTTGTTTCTATTGGTCGCCCACCATCTTTATTTTTTTTGGCAATCTGGCGAATATGCCCAACACTGGACATTACTGTAAAGTCTTTGCCGAGATATTTTTCGATAGTTTTAGCCTTGGCAGGGCTCTCTACGATTACTAAATTCTTCATAAGCTTAATTTATTTTAACACTTTCAAAGTTTTTCTACAAATTTTAAAATTGCAATTTTACAGAATTCTGGGTTCTTATGAAGAAAATTATTTTTTGATTAAAAAGGCACAAACATGAGTTGGTGATAAGGTTTTTGGTTACTCAGTAAGAAGCTATCGAAGGTTGTCTTGAAACTTTTAATCATAGCTGATTTGGTTTGAAACTTACTACGAAATCTGTTATAATTAAGCTTATGAAAATTGCGATTGCATCTGATTTATTTTGGCCGATGATTAATGGTATCTCGGTTTTTTCTAAAAATTTGGCTGAGCAAATGACTGCTCGTGGTCATGAAGTTGTGGTTTTTGCGCCAAGCCAGACTGGCGAATATTATATAGAAAAAGTAGACGGCTATCGCGTAGTTCGTCTAAGCTCAATTAATTTTCCTTTCTATCCAAACCAGACCGAAACTCTGCCTGAGCCTCGCAAAATTGCTGGTGGCCGAATTACTATTCCACGAATTTATCTTCATAATGGCTATCGACTTTCTCTTCTTCCAATCCGCGAAATCCGCAAATTTTGTAAAGAAAATAATTTTATGCCAGATGTTTCACATATTCAATTGCAACTTTTTGTGGGCCAGGCGATGATCGATTTTTCGCGAAAACATAATATTCCAGTGGTAATCACTAATCATTCCAGCCCCGAGAATTTATTCGATAATTTAAAAATGCTTGCGCCATTCTCGCCGATCATTAACCGAACAGTTTTACTTTATACTAAACGCTTTGCGCTTCAAGCAGATTATGCTACGATGCCAACTCGCCAAGCGATTGAGCGCCATTTTCGAAATCCAGAAAAAGCTAAAATGCCGATTGAGGCTGTTTCGAACGGTATTGATTTAAGCCGATTTACTCCTGAAAAACCGCCAAAAGAATTTTTTGAAAAATTTGATTTAGCTCAAAATTCACCGATTGTAATGAATATTGGTCGTGTTGATGCTGAAAAACACATTTCAACATTGATTTTAGCGTTTAATGAAGTATTAAAAAATAACAAAAAAGCTCAGCTAGTGATTGTTGGTGATGGGACTGATCGCCCGAATCTTGAGAATTTGGTCTATAAACTGGGAATTTCGAAAAATGTGCACTTTATGGGCACGCAACTTGGTGAATATTTAGTGAATTTTCACCGTGCAGCTAGCGTATTTGTGTCGGCAAGCCCAACTGAGACTCAAGGAATTGTTTTTCTTGAAGCAGCAGCTTGTGGCAAGCCTGTAATTGGTGTCGATGTTGGCGCGGTTAAGGAAATCTGTCAAGATGGCATGAATGGTTTTTTGTGTGAAACTGATAATGTTGAACAAATTGCCGAAAGCATTTCGAAGATTTTAAACGATAAAAAACTTGCGGCAGATTTTTCAAAAAATGGGCTTGAGATTATCAAGCAGCACGATTTGAATTTTACAATTTCAAAATTTGAAGAAATTTATAATTTCGTTATCGAAAAGAAAAAGAATGAGCCAAAAAATTGGCTTGAAAAACTCTCTCGAAAATTAAAGAAATAATATGATTCTTAGTGTAGAAATTACTGAAAAATCTTTTGGCAACAAACAACTCCTTCAGAACATAAAATTTAGCATTGATGAAGGTGAAAAAGTTGGTTTAATTGGGAGAAACGGGATTGGAAAATCCACACTTTTTGGTATTTTGCTTGGTCGTGACCAAGATTTTTCGGGTGAAGTGATTTTTCGAAAAGGCTCAGTTATTGCCAGCACGCAACAGGAATATTCCAGCGTTGGTGAGCAGACTGTGCTTGATTTCATCTTGAATGATCTGCCGGAATACGCTCATCTTTCGAAACTTTTGCGTGAACTTCCTGAAAAAATGGGCGAAAACATGGTACTGATCGAAAAATATACTGATGCGCTAAATCGATTTCAAGAGAAAAATTTCCACTTTATTGAAGATAAAATTAAAGCCGGACTTCGCGATTTTGGCCTCGGTGGTTTTGAGAATCGGCAAATGAAAACACTTTCGGGCGGTCAGAAGCGCTTAGTCGATACGATTAAAATTATCCATTCGAAAGCTGATTTGGCGCTCGTTGATGAGCCGACTAACTTTATGGATTCGCACGCCAAAAATCGTTTTTTAAACTGGATGAATAATTCTAACGAAGCGGTTTTAGTGATTACGCACGACCGTGATGTACTTTCGAAAGTTGATAGAATTATTGAAATTCGTGACGGCAAAACTTATATTTTTAAAGGAAATTATGACGATTATTTGCGGGCGAATATGTTTTCGACGACTAATCAAATTCAAGATTTTGAAAGTATTCAGCGCCGAATTGCAAATTTAAAAGATAAAGTTCGTGAATATCAACGGATGAAGGAGAAGGCTCGTGATCCAAGTACAATTCAACGGTTTAAGCGGCTCGAAAATAAATCGCGCGAAGAGCTCGCGGATCTGGAGCTGATTGAAAAACCGAGTTTTTGGATTGATCAAGCAAATGTTGAAAAACTAGGTTTTAAGGCGGCAAAATCTTATCAAAAATTTAAGGCCAAAAATGTTAAAATCGGTATTAAAAATGAAGAAACGCGTTCGGTGCGAAGTTTAGTGCGGGCAGAAAATCTTGCGCTCGGCTATGGTTCGCTTGAAGATGCACTTGAGAGCAAAAATGGCGCAAAAATTCTTTTTGAAAATGTAAATTTTGATTTAAAAGTTGGTGGAATTTTGGAGATTTTTGGTCGAAACGGCGTTGGAAAAACCAGCTTAATTAAAACGATTTTTGGCGCAGAAAACGAAAAAGCGGAGATCTACGACGGCAAGATTTTTCTTGATGAGACAGCGAGAATTGGAGTTTATAGCCAAGAAATCGGTTCTGAATTTTTCGAAATGAATCTAAAAGATGCAATTGAGAAAATCTACCTCGACCAAAATCTTTCTATTTCTGAAGAGGAAATTTACCGAATTTTGCATCAATATCTCTTTTCCACTGAGGACTTTGAGACGCCTATTCGTGAACTTTCTGGAGGACAGAAGGCGAGATTTCAACTGATCAAAATGCTTTCTAACGGTCCGCAGGTTCTAATTCTAGATGAGCCAACTTCGCACTTAGATTTGCCGAGTATTGAGGAGCTTGAACGGGCTTTGAAGAATTATTCTGGTGCGATTATTTTTGTGAGCCACGATGACTATTTTCGAAAAGCGATGAAATCTGGCTACAAGAATTATCAAATTATAAAAATTGGCGAAAAATGAAAAAAGGAGCTTGAAAGCTCCTGTATCTACCAATTTTGCCACGCTGACAGCCCATGAGCTGCATTCATAGCTGATTGTTGTCCTTTAATTCCTAGAATTCTAACGTCCTTAAATGTTTGTTGGGACATTTCATTCCAATCAACTTGTGTGTAGCTAGGTACATATGTACCAGCATCAATTTGAGAATTAATGCCGCCATGGAGAATTTTATTTGCCATATTTCACACCCCTTTTCTTTTTTTGCTGTTCTTCAGCTTCACCATTCTAACGCTAACCAAAGGTCTTGTCAACACCTTATATTAAATAAAAAACTGTCCAGCTCGCGGACAGTTAAAATATGTTATAATTAGATCTTAAAAACGCTTAATATCAAGTAGCTGAGAAAGCTTAGCGCGATCAAAACCAAGTACAATTTCGCCATCTATATCTGTCACTGGCACGCCACGAAACTCCCCGCCCATTTTTGCGAGTAGTTCGTCTCGAGCGACTGAATCATTTTCGACATCTTTAGCTTCAAATTTTATACCGTTGTGTTCAAGCCAGTCTTTTTCGGCGGAACAAAATCCGCACCAGCTTGTTGAATAAACTATAACTTTTTTCTCCATATAGAAATTTTAACATACAAACCTTAAAAAATCATTAAAAGCCGAGATTATTTTTTACTTGTTAAATACCAACCGCCGTCAATATCGCGATAAACATTGAGTTCAATTCCTCTAGTGAGCTCTAGATAATCAGCGGCGGCGCGAGCCTCTCTTTCACTACTATAACGTTTTTTATTTTGTTGTGAGGCTTGTATTTGGAACCGTTGGAATTTAACTTTCTGTTTATTATTTTTGCGCGGCACTTCGAAAATCCTTCAAGATTTCTCGAACTTCGTCGACTGATTTTGTTTCCATTAATTTTGCGCGTAATTCGCTTGCACCAGCAAATTCTCGCACGTAAATTTTGAAAAATCGCTTTAATGGTTCAAAACGGCGTTTTTCGAGTTCGCGAGAATATTTTTCAAATAAATCAAGTTGAAGTTCAAGAAGATCTAAATAATCGCTTAAATTTTGAGCAATTTCTGGCGGATTTTTTTCAAAGCAAAATGGATTTTCGAAAACACCGCGGCCAATCATGATTCCATTAATTTCTGGATATTTTCGCCAAAGTTCCAAGCCTTGCTGGCGGGTTTTGATGTCGCCGTTAATCTGAATTAGAGTTTCTGGCGCAATTTCATCGCGTAGTGCTAAGATTTCAGGAATCAATTCAAAATGCGCTGCAACTTTGCTCATTTCTTTCTTGGTTCGAAGGTGAATTGTTAAAACTGCAATTTCTTGCTCTAACAAAAATTTAAGCCAATCGTGCCACTCTTCTACTCGCGAAAAACCAAGCCGCGTTTTAACCGAAATTGGTAAACCGCCAGTTTTCGCACTTTTGATGATTTCGGCAGCGAGTTCAGGGTTTCGAATCAAATCACTTCCGCCGCCACTCTTAATTACGGCTTTATCTGGGCAGCCCATATTGATATCGATTGCTTGATATCCAAGTTCTGGTAGTTTCTCGCACATAAATTTAATGTCGTCTGGTCGCGATCCCCAAATTTGGGCAATAATTGGCTGCTCATCTGGTGTAAAAGTTAGCCGCCCTCGCGTACTATGGATTCCTTTTGGGCTAGCGAAACTTGACGAGTTCGTGAACTCGGTATAAAAAATGTCTGGTCGTGCCGCTTTCGAAACTACGTGTCGAAATACTACATCAGTCACAGCTTCCATTGGTGCAAGCGAAAAAAATGGTAGTTTCTTACCGTTTTCCTCGCCTGTGCTGCTGATTATTTTTTGCCAAAAATCGTGTTTCATTATAAAAATTTAAAAATCAGAATTGTGGTGACCTCACGGGGAATCGAACCCCGATTGCAAGGATGAGAACCTTGTGTCCTAACCGTTAGACGATGAGGCCATACAGAAATTTTAACAAATTTTGTTAGCAAAATCAATATTTTTGTAGAGACTATTGACTTTGTGGATGAAAGTTGTATAATATTGAGTGTTAACTAGCTAAAAGCAAATTTACAGAAGGGGGTGAGATGATTGAGAGAGACTCTAGATGTAAAAGAAAAGTATGGCCAGCTAATTAAAATAGTTAAGTTTAGCGGCTTGCTAGGCGTAGATTACGCCTTAGAGGTCGATGGAGAAATAAAAGAACAATCCAACGATCTTAAATATATTTCTAGCCAATTTGATAGGTATTAAGAATCAAGTCATTTTTATAGAAAGGGGGTGGCTCCAATGTACAGCTAGTTAATATCTGGGCTTCGCAGTTGCTTGTTTTTTGCAGCAATCTGTTACATTTATATGCGAGGTTCAGTCAGGGCGCAATTATGCGCTCTTTTTTCTTTTCTCTAAATATGTTAAAATACGTTAACGACTAAAACTAAAAACAAAGGAGCTTGATGCTAAAATTTATTCTTAAATATGCTCGAAAATATTGGCTTGAGATAGTGACTATGCTTATCTTGACAATTTTTTCAGCAAAAATTAACTTAGAATTACCGCAATACACTTCAAAAATTATTTCTGAAGGTGTAGCCATGAAAAATATGGAAGCTATTTATTCTAATGGCTTTATGATGATTGGCTTGTCGTTAATAGCTGGAGGACTTATGCTGGCTAGTATCTTTTTTGCGGCACGTTCTGCCGGTGGAATGGCGCGTGATTTACGACGTGATACTTTTGCTAAGATCGAGAGTTTTTCGATGAGCGAATTTGGTAAATTTCCTGTTTCTAGTCTGCTTACAAGGATCTCAAATGATGCACGACAGTTTCAGCAAACATTTACTATGACTATGCGAATGGGAATTTATGCACCAATAGTAGGGGCTGGCGCAGTGATTAATGTTTTTTCGATTTCTGCATCTATGAGCTGGATTGTGGCAGCGACGGTTGTCGCGATTATATCTCTAACCGCCGTCATTTCTATTTTTGCCATGCCTAACCTCAGCAAAATTCAAAAATTTATCGATAAAATGAATCTACAGTCACGCCAAACAATTACTGGACTGAGAGTTATTCGGGCCTATCGCAAAGATAAAATTGAAGAATCTAAGTTCGACAAGATTAATTCCGATAGCTTGAAACTTAATATCTTTATCGATAGAGTTTTTTCGCTAATCTCCCCTTTTATGACAATGATTTCGGGCTTTTCTCTTGTTGCTGTTGCGTGGATCGGGTCGTATTTTGTGGCTAACAATACTATATCGATTGGTGATATTTTTGCTCTAACCCAATATACTGCTCAGGTTACTTTTGCTTTTTCTATGCTTTCAATGATCTTGGTGTTTTTGCCGAGAATGTTTGTTTCCTTAAAACGTATTCGTGAAGTTCTTGACACGCAAGTTTCTGTTAAAGATAAAAAATACACGCAAAGAATTCCAGAGTTTTTCGATATTGAGTTTAAGAATGTTAATTTTAGCTACCCTGATAGTGAAGAAAAAGTTCTTGATAACATCAGCTTTAAGATTAAGCAGGGTCAGACAGTTGCTGTTATTGGTGGAACCGGTTCTGGTAAGAGTACTATAGCAAAACTAATCCCACGCTTCTTCGATATCGATAGCGGGGAAATTACTATTGGTAATATTAATATTAAAAATTTCGCACAAAAAGACCTCCATGAAGTCATTGGATACGCACCGCAAAAAGCGCAACTTTTCTCTGGGACGATTCGTGAAAATATTGCTTACGGAAAGACCAATATATCGGATGAACAAATTATTAATGCGTTAAAAATAGCTCAAGCTTGGGATTTTGTTCAAGGATTGCCTAATGATTTGGATGAAAAAGTTTCACAAGGCGGGAAAAATTTCTCTGGCGGCCAAAAACAGCGGCTCTCAATTGCACGCGCGATTGCGACCAATGCGCCAATTCTAATTTTTGACGATAGTTTTAGCGCGCTTGATTATAAAACCGATTCTCTTTTGCGTGCCGAACTAACCAAAAAAACCAAAAATCAAACTAAGTTTATAGTTGCTCAACGGGTATCCTCTATTGCTAGCGCCGATCATATTATAGTTCTTGACGATGGTAAAATTTCTGCTCACGGTAAGCATGGCAAACTGCTGAAAACAAGCGACCTTTACCGAGAGATTGCTTCTAGCCAGTTATCTGATGATGAAATCGAAAAACAAATTAAAGCATTTGAAAGATCAGAATCCACCAAGAAGAAAGGAGAAAAATAATGGCCCAATCTGAAAAACAAAAAATATCTCTCAAAACAGCAATAAGATTATTAAAATATTTTTCAGAGTTTAAGTTGTTGGTGGCTCTGTTTATCTTGTCCGTATCAGCTGGTGCTATTTTGGCTATTTTTGCGCCGCAAATTATTGGTGATTTAATAAATTTAATCACTGAAAACCCCAGAATGACAGCTACCGGCCCCAAATTTACTCCGGATTTCAAAAAGATTGGAGAGTTGGGAGCTCTATTGGTTGCGATATATGGAATTAGTGGAATTTTAGGGTATCTTCAAAATTGGCTAATGGCTAAAATGGCGCAGACTATTGTATTTAATTTACGTGATGAAACATCCAAAAAGATATCGAAATTGCCACTTTCATACTTTGATAAGCGTAAAACTGGCGATATAGTATCTGTAATAACTAATGATGTGGAGACGATTAGTAACAATCTTGGTGAAACTATAAATCAAGTAACCTATTCGCTTATTACGATTGTGGGTGTGATAATCATGATGCTTAGAATCTCTTTCGAACTTAGTTTAGTAACTTTTGCTACCGGTGTAATTTCGGTCGGTCTAATTGGCTTAATTTCAAAATTCAGTCAAGTATATTTTAGCGATTTACAAAAATTTACAGGAAAATTAAACGGTCATACAGAAGAAATGCTTTCTTCTCACGAAATCTTGAAAGCTTATAATGGTGAGGAAAAATCAATTTCTTCGTTTAACGAAATTAACGAAGAGATGTTTTCTTCAAGCTGGAAGTCTCAGTTCTTCGGTGGATTAATCTATCCTGTTATGGGATTCATAAATAACCTCTCAACTTTAACAATTGCGGTTATCGGTGGTATTCGTGCTGCTAGTGGTCAAATTTCAATTGGTGACATATCAGCGTTTATGCAATATATGAATCGCTTCAATCAGCCTTTATCGCAGATAGCTAATTCCATGACTCAAATACAAACTACATTGGCTGCGAGCGAGCGAGTGTTTAATATTCTTGATGCGGACGAAGAACCAGCTGAAGACTTTTCAGGCCGTTTTAATAAAGAAATTCGTGGCGAAGTTGAATTTAATAATATTAACTTTTCGTATTCAAAGAATAAGCCAGTTATTTCAAATTTCAATGCTAAAATTAAACCGAATTCAAATGTAGCTATAGTTGGGCCAACTGGCGCTGGAAAGACTACCTTGGTTAATCTATTGATGCGATTTTATGATGTTGATAGCGGCAAGATTAAAATTGACGGTATTGATACATCAAAAGCTTCTCGGGGTGAGGTTCGAAGTTTGTTCGGTATGGTTCTTCAAGATACGTGGCTTTTTAATGGAACTATCGAGGAGAATTTGAAATTCGGCAAGCCAGATGCGACTCACGAAGAAGTCGTAGAAGCTGCAAAAAAGGCTCACGTTGATCATTTTATTCGCACTCTGCCTGATGGTTATAATACTATTATTTCGCAGGATGTTGATAATATTTCGGCTGGCGAAAAACAGCTCCTCACGATTGCGCGGGCTATTTTGACAGATTCTCCTATGCTAATTCTTGATGAGGCGACCAGCTCTGTTGATACACGAACAGAAGTAGCCATTCAGTCAGCAATGGATAATCTGACTCATGGACGCACAAGTTTTGTTATCGCGCATAGATTATCTACGATCCGTAATGCAGATTTAATTCTTGTGCTCGAAAAAGGTAATATTGTTGAGCAAGGCACTCATGAGGAATTACTCTCCTTGGGTGGTAATTACGCTAGACTTTATCAATCTCAGTTCGCTGAATAGTCTAGATTGTAAAGATTTATATAAAGTTAAAGAGAGTTCTATGAACTCTCTATTTTTTTCTTGCTTTTTGCCATCTTTTTAAAATCCTTCTCCTTTTCGAGAAGAAATGGCTGTTATTTGTCACATATTCTATTAATACATGACTTGGTTTTAATAGCCTCATTCTGTGTTTTTTATCTTTAGCCACAAAATTAAGAGTATTTGTGGCTAATCTACTCTTTATAGACCTACCTAGGAGTATTGCCGAGTCTGGAGTATTTAGACTCTCTACAATATCCCAGCAACGACTTATATTCTCGCTGCTAATCCAAAAACTTTTTTTAGACATGAGATCTAGTCTCATTCGTAGTTCTTGGATTGAGGATAAATTTAATGCTTCCGCCTCTGATTTACCCTCTTCAATGAGTCGGTAATACAGAAGCTGGCTTAACAGATTGATTCTCGCTTCCACTATTCTGCAACTATAAATATTACAGTTCCGGAAGCGATAAATCGAGTCTACCAATCCCTTATAGGACTGATCTGGAATAAGCTCGATAGCTTGCAAATAACTATCGTATTGTAGCCCGTGTTGTCTGCAGAAACTTGCAAAAGCTGTTTTTTCTTTTGCGCTGAGACTACAGAGGAGCTCCACTACTCCTTTTAGATCAGATTTACTAAGTAGGTAGTCGATTCTCTCGACTAAGGTAGTTAAAGTACTTTCCATTTTTGTTCCTCCTTTGGAAAAAAGATAAATATATTTTAACATATCTATCGTTTTATAGCAAATTTAAAAGCCCTCGTGCGAGGGCTTAACTTTAAAAATAGTTCTTTAGGACTTCATCTAGAGCTCGTTGAGGAGCTGTTGTGAATGGTCCCTTTATCTCATACCTGAGATAAAACCTCCGCAACCTAGTCATCTGGTCAATAATGGGTTTTTCTATGCCAGATGAAAAAATTAGATTAGAGGCAAAAAATCTATATGCCTGATTGAATAGATTTTTTAATCTACTATGATATGCTTCTATTGCTAAACGACACAGATCGTTTAGCAATTTTCCAGCTTCTTTTGCCCTTTCGCTATCTAATAGCTCTGGGGCGTAGCCAAAAGAATTTTCTAATCTACAGCTTTCTTTATTAGCTGCAAATATTTTATTGGACATGATTTCTTCAACCCCTTCATTTAGGGCCGAAAAATCTTTCGATTCAAATGATGTTTCCATTTTATTCACCTTAACTCACTCGCAAATGGAACCGAGTGAGTCCTTTCTTTTTTAGAAAGCTTTATAATGAGCGAGCCAAAAGCTCATTCATTAGTTAAGCTTTCAACTAATTAAAACTGTATCATATTTAGCTCAAAATGTCAAGCAAGTGCATAACGCGGTTGAACTAGACTGAGTTTTGTGCTAAAATATTTTCATACGGGCATAGCTCAGTTGGTAGAGCACAGGTCTCCAAAACCTGGTGTCGGGAGTTCGAGTCTCTCTGCCCGTGCCAAAAATGCATTTATTTTCCGCAGGTTAGGCGGTTTTTATTTTGTATATTTTTAAAACATTCTCGAAAGTGCTAAAATAGAATTAATATGTCAATAGTCGACAAAGAATTTGGCGAAATTAAAATTCGCAAAAATAAGCTTGCGCGTAGAGTGAAAATATCTGTTGGCGTAGACGGAATTTTGCGAGCGTCAATTCCCTATTATTCGCCGGAATTTGCGGTTAAACGGCTAATAAATCATAATCGTGCAGAAATTCGCCAGATGCTTACTCAGCATAACTCTCAAAATATTTATCGAGATGGCGATTTAATTGGTAAAACTCATACACTTTTTATCCGTCATTTTTTGAGTAAAGAAACTAAAGTTTCAGTCGACGGGAATCAGATTTTAGTTCAAGTTCCAGAATGCTTAACTTTTGGCGATTCGTTAGTTCAAGCGGAAATTCGCAAAATAGTTGTTAAAATCCTTCGCAAGCAAGCCAAGGCTTATTTATCGCGTCGGATCAATTTTTTGGCTGAAAAGTATGATTTTAAATTTCAGAAATTGCGTTTTTCGCACACTGGTACGCGTTGGGGATCGTGTTCTTCTAGTGGAACAATTTCACTTAATATTGCGCTGATGAATTTACCGCATCATTTAATTGACTACGTGATTATTCACGAGCTTTGCCATACTCATCAAATGAATCATTCGCAGAAATTCTGGGCGGAAGTTAAAAAATACTGTCCGAATTATAAAAAATATGTTCAAGAAATGAAGCAGTTCTCACCCAGTATTTAGCATTTTGCTTGCGCTTTTTTGTTGAATGTGATAAAATGGTTAAGTATAAATTAAAACAAAAGGCGGCCGATGAAAATCTTGATGCTCGGATGGGAGCTTCCTCCTTATAACAGTGGTGGTTTAGGTGTAGCGTGTTTTTATATGGCCAAAGCTCTGAGTGAACAAGGTGCAGATATTGACTTCGTTGTGCCTTATAAAAACAAACATTCTGAGATTGATTTTATGAATGTTATTCATGCTACCAATTATTCATTTGATAATTTTAATGGTTGCGGCGCTTACGATTCGTCTAATTATTATAAAACACATACTGCCGAAAAAGTTGCACCAGATATTTATTCTATTCAAGAAGATTATAAGAAATTTATTGGAAGATTTTTAGCTGATAAAGAAAATTGGCCAGATGTAATTCACGCTCATGACTGGCTTACGATGGAAATTGGTTTGCTCGCTAAGAAAATTACGGGTGCGCCGCTAATCTCGCATATTCACGCTACTGAATTTGATCGCGCTGGTGGTCAAGCTGGAAATAAGATCGTCCATGATATTGAATATCGCGGAATTCTCGGGAGCGATAAAGTTTTCGCTGTGTCAAAAAATACTCGCCAAGTTATTCTTGAAAAATATAAAATTACGCCAGAGAAAGTTAGTGTGGTTTACAATGCGATTGAGTCAAAAGCTTTTGGTAATCCTGAAGATTATGACGCTCAGACTTATAGATATCTTGAATTTTTAAAGTCTCAAGGTTATACCGTGCTTATGACCTTAACGCGATTTACCGCTCAAAAAGGACTCAGCTATTTGATGAAATCGGTGGCGCTTGCGGCGCAAAAAAATCCGAAGATCGCCCTACTCTTGGTTGGTGATGGTGAACAGCGTAATGAGCTTATTGCAATGGCGGCAGCTTATGGAATTTCTGACAAAATATTTTTTACAGGATTTTTGCGTGGCAAAAAATGGCGCGACTCTTATGGGGCGGCTGACATCTTTATTATGAGTTCAATTAATGAGCCTTTTGGCCTAACAGCGCTTGAGGCTGCACATTTTAATAATGCTTTAATTCTATCAAAACAATCTGGCGTGAGCGAGATCCTTAAAAGCATTCTAACTTATGATTTTTGGGATACGGAAAAATTAGCTAGTCATATTTTGGCGGTTTCAACTTCGCCAAAATTACTCCATGATCTTCAGATCGGTGTCAAAAAAGAATACGCACGAATTTCTTGGTCGCAAATTGCCGAACAAATTATGGACGAGTTTATGGCTTTAGCGAGGTTAAAAAAGTGAAAAAATCAATAGTCCTCTATCTCCATGTTCATCAGCCATGGCGAGTGAATGATTACTATAATCTTTTTGAAGTTGGTAAAAATTCTAAATATTTCAAAAAAGATCTACCAAATGACAGCAACACCAACGGGGCGATTTTTAAAAAAGTTGCTGAAAAGTCCTACTTGCCGATGAATAATTTGCTAGAAAAACTTTTGGCGCGCTATCCCGATTTTAAATTCTCGCTTTCAATTACGGGGACTTTTATTGATCAGGCGGAAAAATTCGCTCCCGAAGTATTGGACAGTTTTAAACGACTTATCAAAACTGGTCGTGTGGAGATTGTGGCCGAAACTTACTATCATAGCTTGGCTTTCTTTTTTGATAGCGAAGAATTTGAGACCCAAGTTCGAGCGCATATGGCAAAAATTCAAGAAACTTTTGGTGTTACGCCAACTGCCTTCAGAAATACTGAGCTAGCGTATAATGATGAGCTTGCTAAATGGGTTGACGAATTTGGTTTTAAAGCGATTTTAGCGGAAGGCTGGGATTCAATTTTGCAGTGGCGAACCCCAAATCATGTTTATCGTCCACCGAATACGAAAAATATTCGCTTGCTTCTTAAGAATTATAAACTTAGCGATGACTTAGCTTTTCGTTTTTCGAATCATAATTGGGAAGAATATCCGCTAACAACCGCAAAATATATTGAATGGCTTAATGCGTCTAGCTATCACGGCGATATTATTAATTTATTTATGGATTATGAAACTTTTGGCGAGCATCAATGGGCTGAAAGTGGTATTTTTAATTTTTTTGAAAGCTTTGTTGGGGAGTGGCTAAAGAATAACCCAAACCATGATTTTGAAACCGTTTCTCAAGCTGCTGAGCGTGAGCCGGTGGCGGAAATTTCCATGCCAAATACTGTTACTTGGGCGGATACAGAACGCGACCTAACGGCTTGGCTGGGCAATTCTATGCAGCAAGAAGCAATGCGACTACTCTATTCACTTAAATCTCGTATCTATAATTGCGGAGATGGCTTACTAGCTGAAGATTGGCGCCGCCTTCAAACTAGTGATCATGCTTATTATATGTGCACTAAATTTTGGAATGATGGCGATGTTCATGCTTATTTCTCCTCTTACAAATCGCCTTATGATGCTTTTTTGTGCTATATGGATGCTTTGCGGGATATGGATTATCGATTAAGGGGCGTTAAGGTTCGAGTGAACAATTCAATTTCATCTAAAGAGATTTCAGTTGATCCTCAAAAAGATTCGATTGAAGCTAAGAGCATAAATAATAATTCTTCTGACGCTGGAAATAAATCTTCTCTACAGAATAAACAGCATAGGAAGATGGCTAAATCTATTCCTCGGCCACCTTTTAATTATAATAATATGAAGAAAAATTGGGATTTTGTAGTAAAACGAGGTAAAAATGGCTAGATCTGTAATTCTAAGTAATGGCAATTTAAATATCGGACTAAACAATCATGCGATGGTTGCTGATTTTTATTTCCCTGATAATGGATATGAGAATCACACGCTCGGAGATGAACTGGTTCATCGAATTGGAGTGCGAGTTGATAGCGAATTTTCATGGATGAATGATGATGGCTGGCAATTTGAATTTAGATATTTACCCGATGCTTTAATTTCTGAAACGGTAGCAGTCAACAATCAACTTCAAGTCCGCATTGAGTTTCAAGATGCAGTTGCAAGCGGTTGTGATGTATTTTTACGCCAAGTTAAAGTGGTTAATTTAGCGCCATCTCATCGCTATTTTCAATTGTTCTTCTATCAAAATTTTGCAATAAATAGTGGGAAGCATTTTGCTGATACTGTTCAGTTTATTCCTGAGCAAAAAAGCATTCTTCATTATCGCGGCAAGCGGGCTTTTGTGGTTTCTGCTGAGCGAAAAGACACCGAGAATAATATCTTTCGAAGTTTTTCTCAGCATACGGTTGGATTATTTGGCATTGAAAATAAACTTGGTTCGTGGGTTGATTGCGAAGATGGAATTTTAAGCGGGTCTAATGTTGAGCACGGGCAAACTGACTCGGCTTTAGGATTTGATTTTGGCCTAAGCTCGAATCAAGAAACGATTTTTCAATATACGATTTCATGTGCAGATAATCACGATTTAGCCTTTCGGAATTCAGCTTTGCTGAGTGGCGAAGGTTTTATTAAGTATTTTGAAAAAACTCAACACTATTGGCGTAAATGGTTATCCCCTGCTCTTAAAATATCGCAAAAACTCCCTGAGAAATACCGCAATAAATTCATTCAATCTGTCATGCTGGTTAAATCTCATATTGCGAGTTCTGGCGCGCCAATTGCGAGTAATGATAGTGAGATGTTACACCATGCTCGAGATGATTATTCTTATTGTTGGCCACGAGACGCTCTTTATGCACTTTGGCCATTGATTCGAATTGGTTATTTTAATGAAGCGGAAAAATTCTTTGAGTTTTGTCTTGAAGCGAAAAATCCAGCAGGCTTCATGAATCATAAATATCTACCAAATGGCGAACTTGGCCCTAGTTGGCATCCTTACTCCCAGGGTGGAGATTCGCAAAATCTACCGATTCAAATTGACGAGACTGCCAGTATCATTTTTCTTTATGCGCAATTTCATGCTAAATTCCATAATTATTCGGCATTAGAAAAATTCTACCCAGAGCTAATCAAACCAATGAGTGATTTTTTGGCTAATTTCCTGAATGGAAATAATCTCGTTAAACCAAACTATGAACTATGGGAGATGGATTTTCTTTCTACAACATATTCGAATGCAATTGTTTTTGCTGCGTTAAATTCCGCCGCGGATCTTGCTCGAGATTTTAGTAAGCCTCAAGACGCTTATCGCTGGCGAGCGGCTGTTGATAAAATTAAGAAAGCGGCAAATCGGGAATTATTTAACACAGATTTAAATTATTTCTATCGTGGAATTTGGCCTTCTGGTGAAAAAGATCCTAAGATTGATACATCGAGTTTTTATGGCGCATTTATGTTTGGACTTTTTGATTTTAGTTCATCTGAAATTGAGAGATCTTTTGAATCTCTAAAGAAGTATTTTGAAGCGGAACGAAATATTGGCATTCCTCGTTTTGAAAATGATGTTTATTATCGTTTCTCTGATGATTATAATTCTAATATTTGGATAATTTCAACACTTTGGCAAGTGGAATTTTATATTGCAAAAGGCGATAAACGACAGGCTGAGCGGATATTAGATTGGGTTGTGGCAAGGAGCTCTTCTACTGGATTTTTGCCAGAACAAATCAATCCGTGCGATCTTGAATGGCTTTCTGTAGCTCCATTAACTTGGAGTCAGGCTGAATTTGTTTCGGCACTACTTGACTTAATTTCGCTGGAAGAATAAAACTTATTTCGGAATTAAATTGACCTATCTAGATAAATATGGTATAATCAAGCTATGAATAATTTTCGAAAAACATTTTCAAAATACCTAGAGACTACAAATGAGCGTATAAAAATGCAGAGGTTTTATATTATTCTCGCTGTAACAAGCTTTTGTGTAGCGAGTGTAGTTAGTCTTATCAATCAGGGATTAGGCCATCTAATTATATTTTTGTCAATTTTAGCGTCTGGTCTTTTTCTGGTTAATTCAATTATTTGGGTGATCGGTGTAGCTCTGCTTGAGACCTTTTCGCTATCTAAAAAACCCTCCTCTAAAAAACAAAAATAGTTTCAATTTTTGTATCTCGTATGATATAATTGGACTGTCGCCGCGATAGCTCAGCTGGTAGAGCGCATCCATGGTAAGGATGAGGTCTCGGGTTCAAGCCCCGATCGTGGCTCCAAATATTTTTAAAATATAACTATTCAGCTACTTACTTTTATATATTTAACAAAACCCTCGAATATTTATTCGAGGGTGTACTATATTTTACTCTAGACTAATGAGATCAAAGAATCTTGTTTTGCTAGCTCATTAGTCAGATGTTTATATTTTTCTTCTAGATTTTGTAAGTTACTTTCTGTGTACAGGTTATTTCCTGCGTATACAAAGTAATTAGTATCCATATGAAGCCTGTCATGAGGTTTCATCATGGCTTTCTTCGAAATTTGACTTCTGTCTAGCTGATTCCGGTATGCTGTCAAGAAAAATCTCAGCTTCTCTAATCAAGCTCTTTCTTTGAATAGAGTGCACCTTTCTACGTTCGTAGTTTAATTTACTAATCTCTTCGCGTAGCCCGATGTTAAAAATTTTATTTTTAAAACGTACTGGTACAATATAATAATCATACCCAGATCCTCCTGTATTTGATGAGGCTCTATGGAAGTATATGACTCCTTTGATTTTTTCTCCTCTATAGTTTCCTCGAGTGTAGCTGTAGCTTCCACCTCAGCTTACCCGTATGAGTAGATGTTTATTTTAGCGGATCTTCTGGTTTAAAGCACTTATTACCTTTTTTGCTTATCCAGAAATCTCCAAAAATAAAATTAGCATCCCCATTAAAGGGAATATTCATATTGTCTGTTATTTTAGAATCTGTTGTATAGCTTAGTGGATCTATTGGCTTCCTATCTTTATTTAGGTGAAAATCCTTAGATAGCACAAATGTCACATTAGGCTTGTACTTTCCATAATCATGTACTAGAAAGCAATTTTCCGTTTCATGACAATGTGTTGTTTTATAGAGGCTTTCAACCTCAGATAGCGTAAGTACTGTCATTAGATACTCCTTACCAATGCCCTGTAAGATTAAGAGAATTTTTTCTCACATTGGTTGCTACTTTTTTGAGCAGCAGTAAACCTACTTTAATTAAAAATAGATTCATTACTACTCAAAAAATTGGTTATTAAAAGATATATGTAGCCAATTTATAAATACTCTTAAAGTCTAAACTATACAATTTTTGTTATATTATTATTTTACCGCTGTTAGTCAATGTTTAGATGATGTATTTATTTTATGATTGAAAGTAATTATTGCTAATAAAATAACTTGATTTTATCTTTTTGTTGTGATAGAATGGTTAAGAATTGTAAATATTAATTTAAGAGAGATTATGGCAAAAAAGAATACGAAACGAAAGATTATCGGATTAGTTAGCGAAGCTACTGGTCAACGATTATACTACACTCGCAAGAATACTCAGAACACTCCTGAAAAGCTTTCTTTGCGAAAATATAACCCAAAAACCCGAAAGCACGAAGTTTTCACCGAGACTAAAAAATCCCTCGGCCGAAACGAAGTTAAGCCACGCAAAGGCTAAAAAAGTTCTCCCGCTTGGGAGTTCTTTTTATATAAAATAAAATCAGCTTTTTGAGCTGATTAGATTTTTTTGATTGATGATTGATCTAAGCGATTTTGGCGAATAACTTTCCGATTGGCTTTAACTTCGTCGAGCTTAGCTTTAATTTCTTGGGCTTTCTCTGTTTCTCCAGCTTTAAGATAGATTGAACCAAGTAGCCGTAAAATTTGCGGCCTGTTATCAAGCTCAATAGCTTTTTCTAGAGCTTGAGCGGCAGTTTTATATTCTTTTAAGCTTTCTAGTGCCTTAGCGTAGGCCACATAGCGCGTAGGCAGGTTATTTTCAAGCTCCAGAGCCTGCTCGAAAGCTAATGCCGCTTTGCGATAATCCTGAGTCTCTAGATAAATTAAACCGACGTTATGAAGGCTAGATGGCGAAGATTCAAGGCTTTGCGCGATTTCGAAACACTCAATTGCCTCTTCGAAGTTCTTTTGTCCGGCGTAAATTATCCCGAGCCGATTATAGGCGGTAGCATTTCGCTCGTCGAATCGTAAGATTGTTAAAAGAATTTTTTCAGCGCGAAGGTATTTTTTATCAATAATTGCTTCTTGAGCTGCTCGCCAAAGTTTATCTAGCTTCGATGAAAGATTGTCTGGAAGTTTAGACCTTGTCTGTTCTGGTTTTTTCCAAAGAATATATCCCGCTAAAATGAGGAATAAAATTACAACATACATAATTAAATTATATCACAAAGCATTATCAATTCAAAATTAGGCTAAGTAAATTCAATCTAATATTTCCGTTTTGCTGAATTTTATAATAGCAAGCCAATAGTTTTTTTAGCTCTTTTGTGTTTTGTGCGGCTGTTTTCTGATTTGTTGTGGCTCGCAGAATATTCAAGCATTGCTCTATGAAGCTGAGTACTTTTTCCCTGTCTGTTTTGAAGTAATTAGCGGTAACTAGCTTGTCGAATTTTGAACCACTTAGCCATTTTTTAGCAATTTCAACTGACTCGATTTTTTGCTTAAGATATTTTTTGTCGGAAGCTAATTTTTGTAATTCGGCGGGCAGGCCATCTGCTAAAAAGATTATTTGGCTAATCTGTTTTTCATATAATTTGTACTTTTTAAGAATTTTAATAGATTCATTACGTGAGATTGGCGGGATTCTAATTTTCTGCGCGCGTGATCGAACGGTCAAAAGGAGCGACTCCACGGAATTCGTCATTAAAATAAAATGTAAATTTTGTCGTGGCTCTTCGAGAAGTTTCAAAAACTTATTTTGAGCTTGTTCATTCATTTTTTCGGCATTATGAAAAATTAAAAACTGTTGAGTGCGATTTTTGACGCGCATTTTCTTTTGGAGATCTTCAATATCTTCGACGTTGATAGTTTCAGTTTTTTGCTTGTCGTGGATACGCGGAAGGATATCTAATATCTCTGATTTTTTAGGTATGTCTAGCTTCTTTTTGGCGAATTCAAAACCGAACCCGTGCGGAATTTCTAAAATTACTGCGTGTGAGTTTAAAACAGTGGATTTCAAAAAATCTTCATTCATTGGATTTTATCTTTAAATTCTTTTGGCAGTGTCGCCCTAAAAATTTTGCGTTGGGAATCTTTCTCACTAGTCTTTGGCGGAATCGTAATTTCTAGACTCTCTGCATGAAGGAACATTCGTTCATTACTCTCGTCTTTAGTGATATTTTTATCGTAAACTTTGTCGCCTAAAATTGGATGGCCAATATAATTCATATGAACACGCAATTGGTGCGTCCGACCAGTCTTGGGAGTGAGCTTCACTAATGAATAACGATTATTTTCACTAATAACCTCGTATTTAGTCTGAGCTGGCTTGCCTTTTGGGCTAACTATAAAAGTGCTTGGCGCAGAATTATTGCGCGCAATTGGCAGATTGATAAGTGCCTTTTTAGGATTCAAGGATCCCTTTACTATCGCAAAATAAGTTTTTTTAGTAGTCCGTTCACTAAATTGTTTTTGGAGTTTTTTTGCAGAAGATTCATTTTTAGCGCCGATAATTACGCCAGATGTTTCTCGATCTAGCCGGTGGACAATTCCAATGCGGTTGGTATTATTTGCAAAATTCGATCCGTGTGTCTTAAAGAAATCGGCCACGGTAAATTCATCATTCAGAACACCTTTAGAATGAGTTAATATTCCTTGAGGTTTATTGATCACGATTACATTTTTGTCTTCAAAAATAATTGTAAAATTGATCTGCTTGCTAGTTTTTTCCGGGATATCAAGACTAATTTTATCTTCTCTAGAAACTAAAATTCTAGGTTTATCCGCGGGGCTATTATTAATCTTAACAAAACCGTTTTTTATGTATTTCTGAATTGACGCTCGTGAAAGCTCTGGATATTTTTCTTTTAGAGCTACGTCGAGGCGAATTTTACTTGGTATGATACGGAATAAATAAATATCCTTACCTTCAAAAGGCATCGCGAAGCTTTTGAGATCATCTTGAGGATTTTCAATTATTTTACCTTCAAGCTCACCATAATTTTGGCGTAATAATTCCAATATATAAAATTCATCATCTTCGGCCGTTCCGTCATTGATTACGAAAAATTTATCACCTAAAAATTTAAAACTAAAAATCTCCGAGAATTCGTCGGGTGTACTTTTTTTGAGCTCTTCAATATTGCGCGGCACATGATTATCGCTAGCGATTTTAAATTTTCGTAATATCTTTAGAATATCGCTCGAATTAAACTTTGCCATTTAATTCTCGCCCTCGAAATAATTAATCTTCATCACGCTTTTAACTTCCTCCAAAGTCTGTGCGGCAACATTTTTCGCTCGATCTGTTCCTTGGCGTAAAATGTCATAGATAGCATCTGGATTTTTTGCTAGCTCAGCTCGACGCTCACGGATTGGCTTTAGGACGATATCAAGTTCCTCTATTAGATATCGCTTAACAGCTACATCACCTAAACCACCTTGCTGATATTGCTGTTTTAATTCGGCAACCTTATTTTTGTCTCTTGCGAATACATCAAGATAGGCAAACACTACATTGCCTTCAATTTTTCCAGGATCTTCAACATGAATGTGATTGGGGTCGGTGTACATTTTCATTACCTTATCGCGCATTTCTTCGTAAGTGTCGCTCAAATAAATACCGTTATTGAGGCTTTTACTCATTTTATCATTCATGCCTGTAATTCCCGGCAAACGACGCTCTAGCTCTTCGCTAGCTAAAATCATTTCTGGCTCAATCAATACATCTTGCTGATATGTTTGATTAAATGAACGGACGATTTCACGAGTTAGTTCAATCATTGGCGCTTGATCTTCACCTGCGGGAACGTGAGTCGCTTTAAAAGCTGTAATATCGGCCGCTTGAGAGATAGGATAAAACACAAATCCGCTTGGGACTCCTTCGCCGAAGTTTTTTTGCTTAATTTCAGTTTTTACGGTCGGATTCCTCTCGAGGCGAGCAATCGAAACGAGATTTGCGTAGAACATTGCGAGCTCGGGCAATTCTGGAATTTGGCTCTGGATAAAAATAGTGCTTTTCGTTGGGTTGATTCCAACAGCTAAATAATCGAGCGCAACCTCAAGTACATTTTGACGCACTTTTTCTGGGTTTTTAGCATTGTCGGTGAGCGCCTGAGCATCTGCAATCATGATAAAAGTTTCGAACTCACCTGAATTTTGAAGCTCTACTCTATTTTTAAGTGAACCAACGTAATGACCAAGGTGTAACCGCCCAGTTGGTCGATCTCCGGTTAAAATAATTTTTTTAGCCATTTTTCTCCTTTATGAATTTATTAATTGATTTATGAGCTTCTTTGATCATTGTTTTTGTTGGATCGTGACTTGCTAACACTCGTGTAGTTGTAATATTGGGGTTTTTTCTACCTAGATTGCGAATTGTTCTACCTATTACAACTGGATCAAGTGCACCGTAGATTATTTTAGTTCGAGTTTTTATTTTAGAGAGGACTGCGTATGTATCTTGTTCAACAATTGCTGTTTGTAAACTTTCTCTTAAATTATCAAAATATTTAGTGTCTTTGATAGGTTTAACATCTACTAACCCCATTTTTATTACTAGATTCACAAAATCAAATGACTTCTCTGGATTCTCGACTATATCTTGATAGCCTTTTTTAAGTAGCCTTTCTTGAGCGATCTGCTTGCTTGGCTTTTCGCGATAAATTGGCGGCGAAAGAAGTATGATTTGATTAACGAGAAATGGATATTTTTTGGCGAATTCTACCGCGACTAACGATCCCATGCTGTGACCAACTATAAAAATTGGTTTTTTAATACTTCTAGTGTGCAGCATAGTTCTTGCTACAGCCCGAGCTTGCGCGGACAAAGTTTGCGAACCATGCCACTCTGGAGACGGAGAATGTCCGTGCCCAATCAGATCTACGGTTAAAATATCAAAATTGTCGCCTATTTCATTTATCGCATCCTTCCATACTCCAAGAGAGCTCGCAATTCCGTGCAAGAAAATTATTGTGCCTTTTGACTGCCGACCTGAACGTAAGGTCTTGAAATTCAGTAGATAGGGGATTTTTAGATTTTTATGAAGAATTTTGTCTAGCATTTGTGATATTATATCATTTTATAGGTTAAAAATAAACATCAAGAAAAGTAAAATCTCGCTCAGAAATTGAACGAGATTTATTATTTATTCTACGATTTCAACGCCCATTGATCGAGCTGAACCGGCGATAGTCTTCATTGCGCCTTCAATTGAAACAGCATTCAGGTGTTCCATTTTAGCTTCAGCAATTTCTTGCAATTGAGCTTTTGTAATTTTACCAACTTTGTTGGTTTTTGAATTACTGGCGCCCTTTTGAATGCCTGCTCGGTCGCGAATCATATCATCAACTGGTTGACCGAGTGATTTCCATGCGAATGTTCGGTCTTCAAAAACTTGAAGGTGAACAATTACGTCTTTACCCATCATGTCTTTGGTTGCTTCGTTGAACGGATTGATAAAATCCATCATATTTAGCCCCCACTGACCAAGTGTTGAACCAACTGGAGGACCTGCTGTTGCACGACCAGCCGGAATTCGAAGTTTCAAATTTCCAATAACTTTCTTTGCCATTTTATTCCCTTTTTAATTACTTGATAAACAAGTGCGTAACGTATAAATTTTAGCATATTTTTTTAAAAATTTCAAGCTTCAATTCGTTTATTTTAGGGCTATTGACTCATTATATAAAATATTGCGAAGATTATTCGACGGCAAATTACGAATGTGAAAATGTGATTAGCGTGAAAAATATTGTTAAAGTACATTTTTCGCAGAAATGGCATTAGTTTAATATAAACCTCTATAGCCCTCAGCTTCAATTTGGTTTTTCTTGTTTTTAATTGTTAATTATGTTACAATCTTAAAATCATGCTTTGGAGATTTAAAAATGAAAAATCGTGAAGTAATTGAGGCTCTAAAAGATTTTGGGCGGGTTTATATTGTGGGAAGTTTTGCAATCTATAAAGCTCTCTGCATTGATTCGGTTGAAAATCACGACATTGATATCGTGGTAAAAACAGATATAGCTGTCTCAAAAATTCGTAAACGGCTTGAAGATCTGGGTGGAACTTTTGTTGAAAATAATACTCACAAGGGTTTTCGAATTAATTACCACGGCCAACTTTTTGATATTTGGCGAATTAAAGATACGGATGCAATTTTCAAACAAGGTTTTGAGCGAAAATATCGCAATATTACAGATTTAATTTCCTCATTTGGATTTAATCTTTACCAGGTTTGTATTTGTGTTGAAGATGGGATGATTCTGGCTACACCTGAATTTCACGAATATTCTCGAACGCATAAACTTAAGCTTATTAATAACAATTTATCAAATCCTGAATATATGATAGAAAAAGCTCTCAAGATTAATAAAAACGTTGTTGCCAAAAAGTAATTTTTTCTCGCTGAATTTGGCGAGATTTTTAATTTTAAGCCAAACTAAAACGCCCATTTTTTTGAGCGTTTTTTATTTTTCGAAAATTTAAAATTAGATTTTTTTAACTTGAAGAGCGTCGAGCTCAACGGGAGTTTCACGCCCAAACATTGAAACCATAACTTTAATCTTACCCTTGATTGGATCAGCTTCGCTAACAGCACCTTCAAACCCTTTGAACGGCCCATCAATAATACTAATAACTTCACCTTCTGCAAAATTAATATCGTATTTTGGTTCTTCCGTGCCCATTCGTTTACGGATATCGCGCATTTCTTTTTCGCTAACTGGTGTTGGCTGATCGCTTCCTACAAATCCAGTCACTCCAGGGGTGTTACGGACAGCAAACCAAGTTTCTTCGGTTAATCGCATCTCTACTAAGACATAACTTTGAAGGATCTTTCGTTCAACTACCTTACGCTTGCCGTTTTTGACTTCAATTTGTTTTTCTTTTGGGACAAGAGTGTCAAAAATTTTATCCGCCATATCGACACCTTGAATTTTTTGACGCAAACTCTCAGCTACTTTATCTTCATACCCAGCATAAGTTGTTACCGCATACCACTGACGAGAATCGTCTGCATATCGTTGTTGCTTTGCCATTTCTACTCCTTTACTTACCTAAAATTGATTTAAACATAAAAGTGAAAAGTCCATCCAAAACTACCACAAAAATTGCAAATGTTATCGAAAATATTAACACTGCGGCAGTCATTTTCCACGTTTCTTTTCGGGTTGGCCAACGAACTAATTTTAACTCTCGCCAAGAATCTATAAAATACCGGTTGATTGGTGCGAAAATTTTAAATGGTGTTAGTATTGCCGAAAGCCATTTTGGGAGCAATTTTTTTGCTTTCTTTGGTTTTACTCCAGCAACTTTGGCAGCGTATTTACTCATTTCTGTCTTTTTTGAATCTTTGGCAACCGCCGTTTTTTCTGATTCTTTTGCCTTGACGCGACTAATTTTAGTTTCTTTTGCCATTCTTCTCCTTTGAAATTATTTCAAAATTAAAAAGCCTATTTGGCTTGATATGTCAAGTATAGCATTTTAATTTTAATAAATCAAGCAGTATTAAAACTAATCTTTAGCAAAAGGAATCTCGAAAGAAAACTCCGAACCGTGATTTAGGCGACTTTTTAATTCGATTTGCGTGCCGAGTTTGCGGGCTAATTTTGCTGAAATATAAAGACCTAGGCCAGTCCCGCCAGTTTCACGAGTTCGGTAGTCTTCGCTTCGATAAAATTTTTCAAATATTTTAGCCTGGTCGGTTTTACTAATTCCGATTCCCGTATCTTTAATCGAGAACCGTGCTTTGTCGCCAGCTCGTTCAATCTTAATCAATATTGATCCTTCGTGAGTGTATTTGATAGAATTAGTGATGATGTTTTGCAGAAGCTCCTCGATGTAGAGTTTGCTAGTGCGGATTTTTTCAAGATTCGGAGCTACTTTAAGATTAAGCTGAAGGCCTTTTTCTTCAGCGGATTTTTGATATTTGGAAAATAAATCTTCTGCAAGTTTTTTAGGGCAAAAATTCTCGAATTTATCGCCAACACCACGCTCTGCGCGTGATAAAGTTGAGAGATCATTAACCATATTAGCTAAAAACGAAATTTGCTTATAGGTCATATCAACAGTTTTGGCAAGTAGATTTTGTGGGGCATTTTTGGCGATCATCATTTGTAAATTAGAGATAGCGCCTTCGGTGATCGCGACTGGCGTTCGTAGCTCATGACTAACTACACTAATAAATTCATCGCGCTCCTCATCAAGTGTTTTTTGCTTGGTAATATCACGCAAAATTACCGCAAAACTTTTTTGAGTTTTTTGTTCGCCAGTATAAAATCCGCGAATCGATAAAATTTCAATCTCAATTCGTAGCTTGTCGCCATTCTGTTCAAAGATCAGGTCGTTAGCACTAAAAAATGGCGCACCTTTTCGAAAAACTTCACGGAAGTTAAATTTATCACCACTTAGATTTTTTAAGGTAAGAATTTTATTTATATTTTGTCCAAGTAGATTTGTATTTGTATCAAGCAGGCTCATGGCGGCAGAATTAAAAAGTTCAATTTCTCCTTTTGGACTAACGCTTAAGATACCGTCAGGTAGACTATTGATAATTGTGAGGATACGCTCACGCTCGTGGATTTCTTTTTTGCGTGAATTTATGAGCTCCTTGCGAGTTATCCTTCTCCAAATCCCAAAAGAAACAAAGGCAATATTCAAGAAAATTATCGCTAAAATAATAAAGATTTGTTTCGATATAGCCAGCTCATAACTTATGGCTATAATTACAATTTCAGAAAAAAATATTATTGCGGCGAGGATAATTTTAAAGAATGTTTCGCATTCAGGATTTTGCTCACTTTCCATGATTGATATTTTAGCATAAGAGTTTTCAAAAAGCAAAAATGCCAGTGTGCACATCTTGACTAATGTTTGCGGTCGAGTGACATAAATCGCAGACGTTCTGGGTGGAAGTAAAGCTCAATCGTGCCAACAGTTCCTTGACGGTGCTTAGCTATAATTAGATCGGTTATGTTTTCGCGTTCAGTTTCAGGATTGTAATATGCTTCACGATAAATAAACATCACGATGTCTGCATCTTGCTCGATTGACCCAGATTCACGCAAATCAGCAAGCTGTGGCCGCTTATCTTCGCGGCTTTCAACTTGGCGCGAAAGCTGAGAAAGCGCAATTACGGGCACGTTCAACTCGCGGGCAATCAATTTCAGTGAGCGGGAAATTTCAGAAACTTCCTGAACGCGATTGCCAGTCTTAGTGGTTGGCTCAAGAAGCTGCAGATAGTCGATTACGATCAAACCAAGTTCGCCATCGTGAGCAAGTCGCCGTGCTTTAGTGCGTAGTTCGAGCGCAGTAATTCCTGGCGTATCATCGATATAGATTGGTGCTTCAGCCATTTCGCCCATAGCGTCAGATAGCTTCGAGAAATCTTCTTCGCTTAAATTTCCAGTTTGAATATTCCAGCTATCAACACCAGCCGCATCGGCCAGCATTCGGTCAATTAACTGCTCCTTACTCATCTCTAGCGAGAAAAATAGAACGGGTTTTTTTTCGATAGTCGCGACATTATAGGCAAGGTTAGTTACGAGTGTGGTTTTACCCATTGCTGGGCGAGCTGCAAGAATGATTAAGTTTGATCGCTGAAGACCGGCAGTGATATTATCGAGATCGCGATACCCAGTGCGGATTCCACGAAGCTGACCTTTATTACGGAATAATTCATCAATACGCTCAAAGCTTTGATCTAAGATATCTTCAATAGAAGTTAAATCATTTTTTAAGCTAGTATCAGAAACGCCAAAAAGCTCAGCTTCACTTTGTCCGAGTAATTCTGGGACGGTTAAGTCTTCATTGAAGGCCAACTCTGAGATATCCGAGCTAGCTTTAATTAATCGGCGACGAACAGCGGCCTGAGAGACGATTTCTGCATAAGATTTAGCATGGGCGGCGGTTGGGACGTGATTAGTTAATTCAGAGAGATAACTTGCTCCACCAACACTGTCTAGTTCATTTTTTTTACTTAGTTCATCAGTTAAAGTCAATAAGTCCACAGGTGAATGCTTCTCGAATAAGCGAATAATACCACCATAAATTATGGCATGCCGTTTGTCGTAGAAATCGATTGGCTTAACAATCTCAGCGACATCTATCAAGACTTCTTCGTCAATCAAAATAGCGCCAAGTAAGCTTTTTTCTGCGTCTATATTTTGTGGGGGAACTTTTCCCGCATTTTTTTCTGAATTACTCATTAATTTCTACCTCCTCTCCTCCCCCCATTATTTCAAGAACCTTCGCTGTATCTGCATCGAGTGGAGGTTTTGCACCTGCAATGATTTCAATTTGCCAACCATCTCCACCGATCTCACGTAGAGTATCATTAATTGCTTGTATGGATGTGGGTTTTGTAAGCTGTTTTTTATGAAGTGGTCGTTCAGTGTAAATTATAATTTTTCCGTTGTTCTTCTCATAGGCTCTACCGGCTAAAATTGTCCCTATCCCCATTTCTTTAGCCTTTATTGCTTGAAGAAAATCATGCCAATTAAAATCTTTTAATTCTTTTGAAGTCTCGTTCTTATTACTTGAAGAGGAGTTTTTTTCTAAATTATCATTGAATTCTGTATTTTTGATAGATTCAGTCGATAATTTTTTAGTCTTTAGATTATTTCCTATGAGTTCTTCTTTAGGTTTTGTATTTTGGGTGGGTGTGTCATTTATTGTGACTTCTTGCTTTAAATCTGGCTCCCGTTTGATAGACTGGGGCGGGTTAGTCTTATTTTGCAGACTATTGATATTTAGAGTAGCAGGCTTATTGCCCGACTCGATTAAAATTGAAATCAACTCTAAATCTAAAAAGTTTGAGTTTTTAGCTTTTTGAAGCGGCATAAGTAATTTTACTAAATGTGGACGGTCGCTTAGCACATTCTTAATCTCGCTAATAAGTTGCTCAGTAAAAATTCTCAAATCAACGCCAGAGTTGCGGATTGTTTCAATCTGATTTAAAATGTCAGCAATATCTTGGATTTCGTAGGCCATAATTAAGTCCGCAATTTGTTTTTTGGGTGCAAGTCCAAGAATTGCTTCAATTTGACTGGCCGTGATCTCCTCATTAGAAATACTAGAAAGCTGATCAAGCATACTTATCGAGTCGCGAAAACTTCCGCCTCCACGCTCGGCGATAATCTCTAAAGCTTCGGGTGGAATTTTAATATTCTCCTGCCTAGCAATAAAAGCTAGGTGCTTTACAATATCAGCTTTTGAAATATAGTGAAATACGAACTGTTGAGTTCTAGAAATAATGGTTGCTGGGATTTTATGAGCGTCAGTTGTCGCCAAAATAAAGATAGCGTGCTCGGGCGGTTCTTCAAGCGTTTTAAGTAAAGCGTTAAAAGCAGCTTTAGATAGCATATGAACTTCGTCAATAATATACACTCGATATTTTACCGAAAATGGCGCAACTTGAATTTGTTCACGTAAATTCCGGATCTCGTCAACACCATTATTGCTAGCTGCATCAATTTCAATAATATCAGGATGCTGATCCTCTTCAGAGTAAGGCAAATTGTTAATCTGATGAGCTAAAATTCGCGCAATTGAAGTTTTACCAACACCTCGTGGACCAGTAAAAAGATAAGCATGCGAAACCCTGCCCTTAGCAAGAGACTTTTCAAGAATCTCTGTAATGTGATTTTGCCCAACTACTTCGCCGAGATTTTTACTTCGATATTTTCTATAAAACGCCTGACTCATTTTATCTATTCTAGCATTTTTTTAAATTCTACGCAAAAATTAAAAATTAAATAAACACGCTTGGCGCTCAGGCAGTTCTAGCTCAGTGATTTGGGGGGTAATTTTAATTTTATAGCCTGTAAACTTACGAAGCGGAATTGCAAGGATTTCATGTTGCTGCTCAGCGAGAAGAATATAGCCAACCTGCGCTTTTAGAATTCCAGAGAATATTATTTTATTAGAGTTCTGCTGACAATCACTCGCTAAAATTATTTCCCCGCTTGGAATCTTTGGCTCTAATGAATAAAAATTATCTAAATTTATTGGTTTATTTTGATCGAATTTAACTTTGAACCTCTCTTCTATTCTAGTTTTTGATGCAAGTAAAATATTTGATGCGTGATCAAAGCTAAACTCTTGTTCTAATAATTTGATTTTAGCCGAAGCTTTAACATTCTCGCAGAATTCTGGCATTTTTGAAATTTTCTCTTCGTAACTTCGAGCAACATTTGCACTTGAAAATTCACTTAAAATCAAAGCTGCACGCGCACCCTGCTCTAATAATCGAGCATCCCCTCGGCCAGCAAAACTTATTCCAACCTTAACAACTTCATCCGAAAAGTAAGCTAGATAAACAAAATGGGGCTGCGAATTTCGTTCTATTTGCTGTTTTGAAATATCTCCGTCAGCCGCGTTGTAAAACGCTGGATTAAAACCTGTCCTCTTCTGGCATTGAGGACATTGCTCATACTTTTTATCAACTTTAGAATTTTCTGGGCAAAGAAAATCTTCCCCAGTTTTTAGATCATGCCAGCCGATGCAGTATCGGTCTCCTAAATCAATTTCTAATGTAATTGGCGTTTCAAATTGTGGAATGAAAGTAAAAATATCGCTAGTATTCATATCGCCAAGCTTTAATCTTGGTTGGTTTTTGCGGTCAAAATCTACGCGCGTTAAAAGAAAATCTTTCTCGAAAAGCTGTTCGTTCATCCTTTGATTTTATCATTTTAATTAAGCTTTTTCAAATGGGTATTTATTTCTATCGGTTTTCGAATTCGTCAATCAAATCAGCTTCGAATTGCTTAATTCCCTTCAGATTCTTTGGATATTTATCAGTTTCAAATTCAAAATTAAAGTTCTTAATCCGCGACCAAACAGCCTGAATCAAAAGCTTTAAGTTATTTTCTTTTTCAGGATCGAAATAAACTTCATAATTATAAGTTTCGCCAGTTTTATTTGACGGTTCAATAAACTCTATAATGCCTTTCTCTATCTGATAGCCAGCAAATTCTGGCGTGTTTTCAATAAGAATTTTATAGAAATAAAGCTGCTGTTCGTATTTATGTATCTTAGAATTACTTTTATCAATCTTGCCGTTTTTTAGAGGAATTGAACCAGTTTTATAGTCAACTACGACAATTTTTTTATCTTCACGATTAATGCGGATCAAGTCAATTTTTCCAGTCAAAAGTGCATCACCAATCACAACGCCAGAGTTTGAAAAATTCTTTTCAGCAATATTGCCAGCTTTAAATTCATTCAATCGATTCTCGAAAAAGTCACTAAATATTCTATCAAATCGTTCAGTAATATCTGTCCGATCTTTTTCCGAGATTGGATATTTGGAAATTCTATCAATAAAGCGATTATGAAGAATATCAAAACTCGGTATTTCATCCGCATTAATTTTATCTTGAATATAATTAAAACCGTCATGAACAAGCGTACCAAGAGTTGCCGATGCGCCATAAGCTTCAGGGAAACATAAAATATTATTTTCGTAAAAAGCTTGCGGCCCGCTATACTCAATATCGATAAATGAATTTAGATTAGTAGGGCTCATTTTAAAATTCTGAATCCGTGGATGCAAAAGATTACGCATTGATTCATTTTTTGCAGCGTAGAATTCATGCCAGTCAAGCTCTAAGTCTGAAATTTCGAGAGCATCTTTTTTATTGTGTGATATATTTTGCCATTTCTCGGGTAGAATTTTTGATTTTAGAATTTTATCTTCTTCACGCTCGTCAAGAAAAGCGAGCGATTTTGTATTTTTACCGCTAAAATCACTAGTATAATTTGTGAGATAGAGGTGAGTTTTGGCGCGAGTCATAGCCACAAAAAGTAATCGTTTGCGAGTATCTTCACCCTCATCTTCAATATTTGTGAACTTTAAGTTAATTGGCATCGAGATCGTTTTAGAGCCGCCGCTTGATCTATTCCAGACTTCTTGGTTTAGTGAAAGTAAAAATACATGATCAAACTCTAGACCTTTTGCCACGAACGGTGTCATTAGCTGAACGGCATTTTCATCCGAAGCATGTGGATTTGTATTGAGGATTTTTAGATCTGCTCTATTGTAGGCGTCGGCAAATTTAATAAGTACACTCAAATCATTATTTTGCTCTTTAGAAAATTCTCGCAAATGATCCCGCAAGACTGTCAAATTTGAAATAACATCAAAAAGTTCTTCGTCAGATTTTTCCGAAAGATATTCACGGATCGGAGACCGAAGAGTATTTCCTTGATCAGACCCTTCATCTTCCGCGTCAAAAATTGCTCGCGAGCCTAAAATATAATCAAACATTTCCTCGAAGGAATTGACATATGAAAGCTCCGCCAGAGCCACTAGAATTTCTCCTAGCCTTCGAATAGCTAAACAATCACTTCTCAAGATAGCCTCTATCCAAAACTCACGTTTATCTTTCGCTGACCAACTCATTTTCCAAGCTTCAACTGTCGGTATTTTCCAAAAATCAAAACTTAATATTTCAGGGAAAAGCTCAGCCATTTGGTCTTCATTTTTATCACGAATTGCCAAAACCAATTTCGATATTTTAATTAACTGCAGGATTGTTTTATCTTCTAAAATATTTTCACGTTTATCATATTTAACTGGCACATTTCGGTTTTTAATATATGGTGAAAGGGCTTGCAAAATCTTATGCTTCGGTGCGATTATAGCGATCTCGCTAGCCAAAGTACCCTTTTCTATAAGCTTTGAAATTTCTTCAGCAATCCAAGAAAACTCTGCAATTTGACTCGCAAAATTAATTCGCTCGATCTTAATTTGTTCACCACTAAAATCTTTCTCTGCCGAGATATCTTTCTCGATTGCGATCGGGAGATTTTTGGTCAATCGACCAGAAATCGTATCCGCTACTTTTTTAGACGAGCTCAAAATATCACCGTGCGAGCGATAATTTTTGGTTAAATTAATAACTTTCGTATTGCTACCGAAGCGATTATAAAAATCAATCATATTTGATTTGCTTGCCCCTTGAAAAGCCATAATCGCTTGATCATCATCACCAACGGCCAGAACATTCGGCTTGCCCTCAACAACAGGATTATCCGTAAGCAACTCGATCATTTTTGCCTGAGCGTCATTCGTATCTTGATATTCATCAAGAAGGATATATTGGTATTTTTCTTGCAGCGTAAAACGGAGGTCGTTATTTTTCTCAACTGTATCAATAACTTCCAAGATCATATCATCAAAGTCATAGAGGCCTTGAGATTTCATTTCATTATTAAAGTTTTCGTAAAAATCGGTAAATTCAAGTAGTTTTTTGTTTTTATAAACATCGGTTATTTGAAAATTATCATTGCGATCTTTTTCTTTTAGAAAGTTATTTTTCCAGCCAGTCAGCGAATTTGACTTTCCTGTTTCTTCGCCCTCTAAAAACGCTTCGTTTAGTTTTTCAAGATAAAAAACAAGATTACTTTTGAATTTTGTTCCGTCTAATTGATTAGAAATAGAACTCTTTAGCGCCTCACGAACAGCACGGTAAAATGGCTCAACCTTGGCAAAGCTGGAACCAGAAACTCGCAAACCTTTGATTTTTTCATGAAAAGAGTCCTGCTCGGCGATATTGGCTCGAGCAATATGTTTTAATTCGGCTGGCGTAATCAATGCTCTTTTCATTTCAGAGATTACTTTTGCGAAATTCTTTAATTCAACATATTTTAATCCAGAATTTGCTGGTAGATTTTCTCTTATAGCTGCTAAAATTTCAATCTTTTTTAAATCATCAGCTTGATTTTCTAGATTTTTATCGAGGAAAAACTCGCGGTAATTTTGGATAATTTCATTCGCAAAACCATGATAAGTGAAAATCCCGACTTTATAAGATTCAGCTCCAATCAGCGTCGAAAGTCGCTCGCGCATATTTTGAGCGCCAGCATCAGTAAAAGTCATCGCTAAAATGTTATCGGCCGAAGTATCAGTCTGTCGCAAAATATTAGCAATACGCGTCGAGAGCAACTGCGTTTTACCTGTCCCCGGACCAGCAATCACCAAAACCGGCCCGTCAATCGTATCTACCGCACTACGCTGTTCATTATTTAACATTCTGTAGTTTTTTTCAAAAGTTTTATCGAAGTCGTTCATAATATATATTCTAGCATTTTTCGAAGTGAATTTCGAGGTAAATAAAAAAGGATTTGACTGAGCAAATCCACGAGTTCTTAGTGAGAAATTCATTTATTTAGATATTGTCAGCATATCTAAAAAAATATTAATCAAATCTAGATATAGAGCCATAGCCCTATCTAAGGCGGATCTATCGGAGTAACCATTTTCATAGAATGCTTGCTTAATCTTTTGGTTATCGTAAGCAACTAAACATGAAAAGATAACGACAGACACGTAGCTAATTACCAAAGATACCATATCGCTAACTAAATACCAGTTTACGATACTCGCAATAATGACTCCAATAATTAAAGGTATAAGTAGCGCTAGAACACCGGATAAATCACGCTTAACAATCACACCTATCAGGGCCATAACGGAAAAAAGCAGAGTGCTAGATATTAATGCGGCAAGCACTGTTCCTTGAGTGAATTTTGATATCACTATGCTCAGCAAAAAGCCATTAATCCCAGAATATCCCACAAATATTGGAATACTCCATTTACTATCACTCAAAAAACGAGCGGCTATAGCTAAACAGATCTGAATAACAATCACGATACATATTATGATAATATTCTGCATAGCATAAACTATGCTTTGAGGCATCATATATAAATATATTAATGATGTCAAAGCTGATATACCAACAGCTACTGATACTAAAGAATAAACCCTAGCATAAAAAGCACTTAGGCTTTTTTGTTTTGATAGAAGACCACTATTATTCATGAAAAAAGTACCTTCTCTTTCTAAAAAAATAAAATAAGAACTCTAAGCGATTATACCACAATACCACCACCCAGGCAAACATTACCGTCGTAAATCACAGTACTTTGTCCAGCGGTAATGGCGCGCTGTTCATTTTCTAGCTGAAGGCACGCGGTATCTCCATCGAAAAATATCTTCGCTTCAATAAGTGGAGCCCGATGACGAACGCGAATCTGTATAGAAGCGCCATTTTTCGGTGCAGAATTAATCCAGTGAAGTGCGCCAATCTTAATTTCTTTCGTCCATAGCTCATTTGTGTTTAAATCCGTCGTCACAAAAACTTCGTTAGTTTCCATATTTTTATCACAAACATAAAACGGCAGACCACCTCCAATATTTAAACCATGGCGTTGACCAAGCGTATAAAAAATCGCGCCATCATGCCAACCTAAGACTTCACCAGTTTTTTTATTTATAATCTTACCTGGTTTTTGCTCAGGAATAAACTGCTTTAAAAAATCACGAATGCCAATTTTACCAACAAAGCAAATTCCTTGAGAATCTTTTTTTCGCGCTGTAAAAAGCTCACGCGCTTTCGCCATTTCGCGAACTTCTGGTTTAGTAAATTCACCTAATGGAAGCAAAGTTCGCCCCAATGCCTCACCTCGCACGCGATATAGAAAATAAGTCTGATCTTTATTTTCATCTTTAGCGCGAAGTAATTCGCCAGCTCCACTTTTTGAAAAGTTAAAATCATCCCCAAGATCTTTGTGTGATGTAAATTTATTTTTAACCCCCGCATAATGCCCAGTTGCGATTAGATCAGCACCGTCTTCTAGCGCAGCCTCTAGAAACAATTTAAATTTAACTTCTTGATTACACATAATATCAGGGTTCGGAGTTCGGCCTGAAGTATACTCATCAATCATATATTGAACGACCTTTTCACAATATTCTTTTTCAAAATCAAATACCTTAAAGTCAATCCCGAGTTGCACCGCTACCCGCTTAGCATCGGCTAAATCTTCTGCCCACGGGCACTTCATTCCTGGCAGATCTTGCGACCAGTTTTTCATATATACACCCACAACTTGATAGCCCTGTTCTTTTAAAAGTGCCGCCGTCAAAGATGAATCAACACCACCACTCATACCAACATAAACTTTAATTTTTGAATTATCCATTTAAATTCGATGCTCCTATATAAAATCTACAAATTCCAACTAACTCGCTTAAAGCAAGATACCATCCTCTTGTATTAGTCCACCATAAATCGTTCCATTCGGGATCATTATCCGCAGGTGCAGAAAATACTCTAACATCTGTATTCATAAAAGCTTTTTTAAATTCTAAAGCAGCGCGAGTTGAATGATATGGACTAGTTACTAGTATGATAGTTTTATACTTTTGCTCCTTAATAATAGCAGCTACATTCTTAGCATTCTCATAAGTATTTTTAGCTTGCTGATCCATCAGAATATCGTTGGTAGATACGCCAGATCCACGAGCTTGCTTTGCCATTTGGGCAGCATCGCTAATAGTATCAGGATCAGAATTAGCTCCCGAAAATATTAGCTTCTTGCCATACCCTTGTTTAAATATATCAACAGCTTTAGCGGTTCGCTCAGAGGTATTACCGCCAGAGATTGCCACCACTGCGTCGCATGATCTAGACGTATCACCATTTTTGCAGAAAATAGAATAGTCTTTTTGAGCCACAATTATCCTAGTAGTCGAAAAAATAAAAATCGCCATAATTAAACCGAAAACTAAGATTGTTTTTAGAAATCCGCTCATCGCGCGCTAACTCTTTCTATTTCGTTACGAATTAGATCACATAAGATACTAGCTGCTGCTTGGGAATTTTCTTCACTAGAAAGTGCCCCAAGTGAAATTCTCAGACTGCCATCAGCTTCCTCTGGTGACAAGCCCATCGCTGTCAAAGTTTGAGAACGAGTACCCTTATTTGCGGCACAAGCTGACCCCGTCGCTACTAGCACACCTTTTGTTTCGGCCGCAAAAATAATTCTTTCGGCATCAACTCCAGGAAAAGATACAGATATATGGCTCGCTAATTGTTTTTTATGGTTGCCTATAAAAAAGAATTCTTCGCCTTCTTTGAAGTTATCTCGAAAAGTACTCTCGAAAATCGCCTTCAGCCTACGCAGTCTTTCTACTTCTTTTTTGCGATGTTTTTCTGCTAGTTGAATTGCCTTAGCAAATCCAATCACGTTAGCGACATTTTCAGTTCCGCTCCGCAATCCTCTTTCTTGTCCGCCACCTACGATTTGTGCCTCAAACTCAATCTCTCGACTCGCCCAAAGTAAGCCAGTTTGTTTTGGGCCATAGATTTTTCCGGCATTAAGAGTAAGCATATCTACTCCTAGTCGCGAAACTGAAACATCCAATTGGCCGACACCTTGACTAGCATCAGAATGAAGAAAAATTGGAAGGGTCTCGCCATTTTGTAGTCTTCTCGCGCGTTCTTCTCGAATAATCTCGGCAATCTTTGTAATAGGTTGAACTACACCCGTTTCATTGTTGGCTAACATCACACTTACAAGTTTAGTCTTCGGTGAGATTTTAGACCGTAAATCTTCTAGATCTATAACGCCATCTTTTTTAACGTTAATAAATTTCCTTACACCATATTTATCTGCCGAATTAAGCACAGCGTGATGTTCAAACGCTCCAATTAAAATCTCATCACCTTCCTCCCGAAAACTAGCAGAAAATGCTAAATTAATACTTTCGGTAGCTCCAGCGGTCATAACCAACTCATCACCCTTTGCACCTATACATTGCGCAATTTCATTTTTAGCATCTTCATAATCGTGCCGTACCTCTAACGCTTGAACATATGGTGCGCTTGGATTATAAAATTTCTCACTAAAATATGGCAACATCGCCTTCATGACTTTTTCACTAACAGGAGTAGTGGCAGCATGATCAAGATAAATAATTTCTTTTTTCATTACTTATATATTACCATATTTAGACTAAAAAATAAATCAGGAATCGTTATCACCCCCTAAAAGCGCCCTAAAACAAAACAACCACCTGTAAGAGTGATTGTTTTGAATAGTATTGACAAGTCGAGTCTTGCTTAGCGTTTTGAAAATTGTTCGCGTTTACGTGCAGAACGAAGACCATATTTCTTGCGTTCTTTTTCGCGTGGATCGCGCTTTAGAAGCTCGGCCTTCTTAAGTACTGGTCGTAAGTCAGCATGCGCTAGAGTAAGGGCTTTCGAGATAGCAAGTTTGATTGCATCAACTTGTCCCGCTAGACCACCACCATTTACTTTGATAGTAATATCGTACTCTTTTTGTTTACCAACAAGCGCGAGCGGATCAGTTACTTCGGCTAACAAAGTTTTGTTACCGTTGAAATAATCTGCAGCAGGCTTATCGTTAATAGTTAGATTTCCTTTACCGGAGAAAAGGCGAGCGCGAGCTGTTGCAGCTTTGCGTCGGCCAAGTCCGTAAAAATATTTAGATTCAGCCATAATTATTTAACCTCAACTTTCTGTGGTTTTTGTGCATTGTGAGCATGTTCTGCTCCAGAATAAACCTTAAGTCGACTCATACGGTCGGCATGAAGTTTATTTTTAGGAAGCATTCCAGCTACTGCTTTTTCAATTATCATAGTAGCATTTTTCTCGCGGAGTTCTTTAAGAGAAGCTTCTTTTAGACCTCCCGGAAAACCACTGTGACTATAATACATTTTATCTTCTTCTTTGTTGCCCGTGACTTTAACTTGATTAGCGTTAATAACTACAACGTAATCACCACCATCAGTGTGCGGTGTGTAAGTTGGTTTATTTTTACCTGTCAAGAAAGTAGCAATTTTGGCACTAAGCCGACCAAGAGTAGCTGATTCAGCAGCATCAATCAAGATCCATTTTCGCTCAACTTCAGTTGGCTTTTGTGAATAAGTTTTTGCATTTACAGCCATTTACTTATCCTCACTTTCGTGTTTAATTTCATCAACAAATTCAATTGTAGCCATTTCTGCTGCATCACCACGACGAATTCGAGTTCGTTCAATTCGTAAATGACCACTATTTCGCTTCGAAAGTTGTGGAGCGATAGTGTCTACTAATTTATTTGCCGCGTCAATATTACCAAGCTTAGCCATAACTTGACGACGGTTATGTAAATCACCTTTTTTTGCTTTAGTGATAAGCTTTTCTGTGTAGCGCAAAGTCTCTTTGGCTTTTGGCAAAGTTGTTTCAATTTTGCCATGAATGACTAACGAAGTCGCTAAGCCTTTGAGGAGCGCACGGCGCTGGTCACGTTCACGACCAAATTTTCGCCCTTTATATCCATGTCGGTGCATATTATAAATTTAACTCCGCTATTTTATCTTTTACTTCATCCAAAGCTTTGCTTCCAAAGCCTTTAAGTTCACGCAAATCTTGTTCGGTAAGGTTAATCAAATCGTGAACAGTGCGAATGTTGTTATTAACAAGCGCATTTGTTGTTCGAGCTGTTAAGTTTAAATCTTCGATTAGCGCAAGAAGCTCACTAGCTCCTTCGTCCTCTTCTTCACCAAGAGCTGGAGCAGCCTGCATTTCGGTAGAACCAGCAAGAGCTGAATATTGATTTACTAAAATTGCAGCCGCTTGCTCAAAAGCCTCACGAGGAGTAATTGAACCATCAGTCTCAATAGTAATATCAAGGCGGTCAAGATTTGAATTCTGACCAACACGAGTATTATCAACTTTATAACGAACTCGCAAGACTGGACTGAAAATTGCATCTAAGGCGATCATATCACTATGAAGTCTATCTTCGCTCGCGCTTTCGATAGTTTTGTAACCATGTCCAGATTCAACAACAAAGTTCATAACGACCTTTGTTTTAGCATCATCAATAGTTGCTATAATTTGATCTGGATTTACAACTTCCATATCAGCATCAGCTTCAATATCAGCAGCAGTAATAACTCCTGCACCAGATTTTTCAAGTCGTAGTTCTACTGGCTCATCAGTATGAGCTTTAAATTTAATATTTTTAAGATTAAGCATGATATCAACCACATCTTCTTTTACTCCATTGACTGTAGTAAATTCATGGCTAACACCTTCAATCTTAAACGCAACAATTGCTGCACCGTTAATACTCGAGAGTAAAACACGACGCAAACTGTTGCCGAGCGTATTGCCGTAGCCAGGTTCAAGCGGTTTAACTACAAAAGTTGCAGCTGTTTCGCTAATATCCTGAATTTCAGCAAGCGCTGGATTATGAATTAATTTTGACATATAAACTTTAGCTCCTTACCCTTATCGTGAGTAGTACTCAACGATTAGCTGTTCATTTATTCCGGCTTCCGCTTCTTCTCGTTTTGGAAGGCCAGTAACTTTAACCGTCATCTTTTTACTGTCTGATTTTAACCAGCTCAAAGTTGGTTGATTTGCGTCTACTACTACATTCTCAAGATTTGAGAAATAGCCTGATTTTTGACTTTTTGGTCGAACTACAATTTCGTCTTCAGCTTTAACGCGAATCGATGGAATGTCCACCCGACGATCATTAAGCATAAAATGACCGTGACTTACCAATTGTCGAGCCTGTCGACGACTAGTTGCAAAGCCTGCACGATAAATTACGTTATCAAGTCGCAATTCAAGAAGCTGTAGAAGGTTTTCACCAGCTAGACCATCTCGACGAGATGCTTCTTTCATTAGGCGAGCAAATTGCTTTTCAAGCAATCCGTAAAGTCGGCGAACTTTTTGTTTCTCGCGCAACTGAACTGAGTACAAGCTTGGTTTTCCTTGACGGCTTCCTGAATGCTGACCAGGAATTCCGCTTTTGCGTGCCATAATTTTGACAGCTTTTGGATGAAGGGCATAGCCTTCGC
>JAUMVB010000011.1 GCA_030530385.1 bacterium | reverse complement strand
ACATAAATAATCTCATCTTTCGAATTTTTATGAAAATAAACGCCAGCAGAATTTGGCAGTTCTTTTAGCTTTTTCGAAAGAATTTCATTCATCTCTAAATATTATATCATTTTATATTTAATAATGTGCTATACTTAAAATATAGATTAAATTCAAGCTAAAATCTATCTTGGATAACCTTGGACTTTAGAAAGAGGTGTACAATATGGAACAAACTGAAAAAAGAGAAACAAGCATTGAACCTTGCTGTATCGAATTGTCCACCGGACAATTGGTGATCTTTAGACCCTGTAACGAGCAGCCAAAAAATAACGACACCTAAAAACCTTAAGCCACCTAATTTTGGTGGCTTTAAATATTTTTTCAAAAAATAAATTTAATAGATTCATTATATATTAGACTATTATCGATTAAAGCAAACAAATTTAACATAAATTCAATCTGTTTTGTTAAAAATATTGGCAACAAAATTAGCAATTTTCAAGAAAACTTGGTAGTTGCAAATGATCATTTTTTATATAATTGATGTATAATAATTAATATGAAAGGACAAAAAATGTTTAGCCAGAATTTACAAAAATTACGAGCCGAGAAAAATATCTCACAAGAGCAACTTGCTGATAAAATTGGCGTTTCGCGACAATCAGTTTCAGCTTGGGAAAGTGGAAAATCTTCGCCAGAGCTTGAAAAACTTATTGCATTAAGTGAACTCTTCGAAATTAGTCTAGATGAACTAACTGGCGAAATTCCAACTAAGAAAATAAAATTTAAGAAAAAAGATTACGAAAAATCATATCAAAAAGTTGCAATAATTAGATCACTTGGAATATTTACTTTATTTACAGGCATAGGCATCTCGGCATTTCTTTCAAAATATGATTCTAGTTTAATACCAAGCCCTGATATTAAAGCAGGTATAGCCTTAATGCTTACATTCGCTGTCTCAATTCCATTATTAATCTTGGCTAAAAATTTTTGCGATGCTACCGATGAAGAGTTGATTGATTCCGGCGTAAAGATTGAGGAAGTTTTTTCAAAAAAAGAAATTCAAAATACTAATAGTATTAAGAATTTTGGCTCAATGATATTAGTATCAATGATTTTTATAGCTATCGCCGCCTATCAAATAATCAATAATTTCATTAAGAATAACGAAAGCCTAGCAAGTCTAGTTTTTATGATTTTACTCGGAATTGGTATTTCGGTCTCAACTTATAGCAACACAATTTTTCAAAAAATTAATATCTTTAGCGAAATTGCAAACAAGGATAATGAAGAAGATTCAAAAATAGGATTTTTTGCGGCGATAATAATGCTTTCAATCACAGCAATTTATCTAGCTTATAGCTTTCTTACAAATAATTGGGACTCAGCTAAGCTATTTTACCCGATGGGCGGAATTGTAATTGCAATTTATGCTATTTACGTAAAAAAGAAATAATCATTAAAACAAAACGCTCAATAACTAAATTTTGAGCGTTTTTAAATATTCTATAATAGTTAATTCTTATATAGAGCGTGTGAATTTGCCGCGACTCGCTCCAGAAAAACTAGCTGCGCTTGACGGATGTTTTCATCTCGACCGCGCCAAGCCTGAAGCGCCGGCATCTGAAGAGCTCGCGCATAGCTATAAGTAACATTCCAGTCAAAAGGCCCAAGATTGGTTATGGCCTGAAGGTTATCCGTGGCTTGAATTTCACTCTGCCCTCCAGATAAAAATACAATTCCTGCAAGTTCCTTTGGAACGGTTTTCTTTAGAACATTGACTGTTTCTGCAGCAACCTCTCTAGTCGAGGATTGAATAGATGCAGTTCTACCAGCAGATACCATATTAGTTTTTAAAATAGTAGCCCTTAGATCAACATCAAATAGCTTAAGTTCTTCAAAGAGAGCAAACAAAACTCGACCAGTTGCTAGCCGACAAGCTTTCACAGAATGACTACCTTCAAAAATAACCTCTGGCTCGACAATAGGAACAATTCCGAATTGCTGACAGGCTTTAGCGTAACGTGCCAGAATTTGAACATTAGCTGCGATCGCTGCTTCGCTAGGCAAGTTTTTTTCTTCATCAATAGTGAAAGCTACACGCCATTTCGCAAAATCTATACCAAGATTCGAATATTTTTTAAGCTTCATTTCTAGAGAATCTAAGCCAGAAGTTATAGTCTCATCTTCAAAACCAGAAAGCAGCTTAAGGCCCTCATCTAATTTAACACCAACTAATAAGTTACGGCCTTTAAGATATTCTACAAAATTCACTCCTTGAGAGTTATTCTGCTCTATAGTTTCTTCAAATAAAATTACCCCACTCAAATAGTTCTCGATATCAGGAGTTGAAAACAGCATTTCACGATAACGACGTCTATTTTCGGCAGTATCATCTAAGCCAATACTCTCAAATTTTTTATGAATATTTCCACCCGATTCATCAGCAGCAAAGATGCCTTTTGGACGAGCTACCATTAATTCTGCAATCTTATGCATTCTCTCGGACGGACTTAATTCATTGCGTAAATTTTCTACAGTATATTTATCGCTATGGATTCTGGAAATCTGGGCAGCAAAAATTGGCTTCAAGATATTATTAAAATCAGACTCCTGTGCCACTACTAGCGCTGTTTTAAGATTTTCTTCAAGATTTTTTCCACTAAAACATTCAGCAATATATGAAGCCTGGAAAATCTGCTTTTGATAAAAAGAATTTAATGTAAAAGCAGTTTTAATCCTTGAAATTTTTTGTTCATTACCAGCGATTATATATTCACCGTCAGTTAAAACTACATTTTTCACTCCAAGCTTATTAAATGAATCAATGGCATTTTCAACTGTAGAATAATCAATCAGATCCATTAATACAGGATTTTTCAGGTTAGCAAAAACTAGATTTGCACGCGAAAAAAACTCCCTAGCTAATTCAACATCAAGATCATCTAAAGAAAATATTAATTTAATATTTTTATGATTTAAAAGATATTCTCGCAAAGAGCTCAAATAGCTTTTAGAAAAATTTGCATCAGCAATATACATCACTTCTGGCACAAAAATTGGAGCAACCCATTCAAGATGACGTGGCTTATTTGAAAGTATAAAAGATTCATTTTTGTGCGAGATTATATATCTCTCTAGAAATGGATATTTTTCTTCTTCAAAATTAAAGTTAGAGAACCCTCTTGGATTAATATTAGAAAAACTCTTTAAATGAGCTGCCTGGAAAATTTTTTCACTTAAGATTACGCCGCCAAAAATACCAGCTCGACGCTTATACTCAAGAGTCGAATCATCAAAGGTTAAGTCGTAATGGAATAAATTTCGCTCGTCACGAAAAACCTTCTCCTCTTCATTAATCTCTAAGAAAATATCTTTTGTCGCGTTTCCGATTGATAAAATTGACGGATTCATGCCCACCTTTTAATTTAATTATGCTTTCGCTTAAATTATACCACAAAAAATATTTTTTCGCTAATAAATTATAAAATCTTAGCTAGATACTTTCCAGTCCAACTCTTTTTGACTTTCGAAACCTGTTCTGGAGTTCCAGTCGCCACAACAGTTCCACCACCCGCTCCACCTTCTGGGCCCATATCAATTAGCCAGTCAGCACTTTTAACAATATCTAAATTATGTTCAATTATTACCATTGAATTTCCTGCATCAACCAAACGGTTCAAAATTGAAAGCAATCTTTTTACATCTGCATTATGTAAACCAGTTGTAGGCTCGTCTAGAATATACATTGTTTTACCAGTTGAAGCCCGAGCAAGCTCAGTAGCAAGTTTAATTCGTTGCGCCTCTCCGCCTGAAAAAGTTGTTGCAGGCTGCCCAAGTTTAATATAGCCTAAGCCAACTTCTTGAATAGTTTTTAATTTTCGATGGATCGCAGGAATATTTTCGAAAAATTCGGTTGCTTCATCAATTGTCATTTCTAAAACGTCCGAGATTGTTTTACCTTTATAAAGGATCTCCAACGCCTCGCGATTATATCGCTTTCCGTGGCAAACGTCACATTCCACATAAACATCTGGCAAAAAATGCATTTCAATTTTAATTACACCGTCACCTTGACAGTTTTCACATCGACCACCTTTAACGTTAAAGCTAAATCGACCAGCTTTATAGCCGCGGATATTTGCTTCCGGCGTGCCAGCAAAAAGCTCGCGAATCTGAGTAAAGACACCAGTATAAGTTGCGGGATTCGAACGCGGCGTACGGCCAATTGCACTTTGATCAATCACAATTGCTTTATCGAGTTTTTCCAATCCCAAAATCTCATCATGCGCACCAGGAACTTCTTGCGCGCGGTGTTTTTGTGCTAACAATTCTTTGCTTAGAATTTCATTCACCAAGGTTGATTTTCCACTGCCCGAAACCCCCGAAACTACTGTCATTACACCTAGTGGAATTTCAACGTCAATATTTTTCAAGTTATTCTCGCGCGCATTTTTAATTATTAGTTTTTCATCCTTTTGAATCTTGCGACGTTTTTTTGGCGTTTGAATTTTATCTTTTCCGCTTAAAAATTGCCCTGTTAAAGATTTAGGATTTTTCGAAACCTCATCAGGTGTACCAGAAGCCACAATCATTCCGCCATTCACACCAGCGCCAGGGCCAACATCAACAAGCCAATCCGCCGCTCGAATTGTGTCCTCGTCATGTTCCACTACTAAAACAGTGTTATGCAGATCACGAAGGTTTTTTAGCGTTGCAATCAATTTGTCATTATCTCGTTGATGAAGACCAATCGAAGGCTCATCTAAAACATAAAGCACACCTTGAAGCCCAGAGCCAATCTGCGTAGCCAAGCGAATCCGCTGCGCCTCACCACCGCTCAAAGTATTAGCCGCGCGCGAAAGCTCCAAATAGTTCAGACCAACATTATTCATAAAGCCCAATCTAGAAGAAATTTCTTTTAGGATTTGAGTTGAAATAAACTTTTGCTGCTCGTTTAGTTCTAAATTTTTGAAAAGTTCAACAGCTTCATCAATTGCAAGGTCGCAAATTTCTACAATATTCAAGCCCGCAACTGTAACCGCAAGAACAACCGGCTTCAAGCGCTTTCCACCACAAGTTTGGCATTTTCGAACACGCATGAATCGCTCAATATCTTTACGCTGGAATTCACTACCCGTATCGCGATGACGGCGTTCAAGATTTGGAATCACACCTTCAAAATTCATGTTATAAACACGGCCATTCATTTCGATCGGATATTTTTCATCTGTTTTTGTGCCGTATAGAATAATTTCAATCGCTTCTTTCGAAAGCTTTTTAGTTGGGACTTTTGTTGAAAATCCATGACGCTTTACAACTTCTTCAAGCAATTTAATTCGATAGCCCTTCTCCATCACACGATTATACGGACGAATTGCACCTTCAGAAATCGTCAAATTTGGCGAAAGCACTAATTCTGGGTCAATTTCCATTCGCGTTCCGAGCCCCGAACAAGTTTCGCAAGCTCCTTGTGGCGCGTTGAATGAAAACAATCGCGGTTCAAGTTCAGGAATATGCTCATCTGGGTGAAGTTCACAAGCATAGCGTTGAGAAAAAATCTTCACCTCGCCAGTTTCATCATTCAAAATTTCTAAAATTCCGCCGGTCATTTCAAGCGCTTGTTCAACACTTTGAGCTAAACGTGTTCGCATCTCTTTCGAAAGCACCAAACGGTCAACTACAATTTCAATATTATGCTTAATATTTTTTTCAAGTTCAGGGAATTCATCTAAAGCGTAAATTACTCCATCAACCCGCGCACGAGCAAAACCTTTTTTCGCAAACTCTTCAGGAATATGTGCGAATTCACCTTTTTTGGATTTTGCGATCGGCGCAAGCAATATCAACCGTGAACCTTCTTCAAGATTCATGATACTATCAACAATACTTTGCGGTGTACGCCGAACCACATCTCGGCCACAAATTGGACAATGCGGGGTACCGATTCGTGCAAAAAGAAGACGTAGATAATCATAAATTTCCGTTACGGTTGCCACAGTCGAGCGTGGATTGCGACTGGTAGATTTTTGATCAATTGAAATCGCTGGGCTAAGACCCGTGATTTGGTCAACGTCTGGTTTATCCATCGTACCTAAGAATTGGCGAGCATAAGAATTTAAACTCTCCATATAACGGCGCTGGCCTTCTGCGTAAATCGTATCAAACGCTAAGCTTGATTTTCCGCTACCAGAAAGCCCCGTTATCACTACTAATTTATCACGTGGAATTTTTAAATCTACATTTTTCAAATTATGTTCACGTGCACCTTTGATTTCTAAAAAATCCGCCATATTCCCCTTTAGAAGTTAAATTTATCAGCATATTATAGCATAATTTTCCGAATAATTCAATTTAGCTTAATGGAGCCTATATACAATTACCGTCCTAAAATCTATCCTAAAAAGTCTTCAACACTTAAAATTCCAGAAAATTCACCTTTTCTATTTTTAACAATCGCAAATTTATCGCCATTTTTAATCATTTTTTCAAAAGCCTCTAAGGCATTTTTATCGCCTCTAATAATCCTAAAATCTCGCTCCATCACTGTCCGAACTCGTTTGCTATCTACACCTATCTCACCAATTATTGTCATTTTAACCACACCCAGTACTTCAATATCGTCTTCGTCCATAACCACAAAAACAGATTGCTTAGATTTAAAAAGTTCGTCAATAACTAATGGAGTCAATAAATCTTTCTCGTGTAAAATATCCAAACTATTGCGACAAATTTCAAAATCAGATACTTTTTTCTCGCTTAAGCTAGAAATTCTTTTAAACCAATTTAGCTCATGCTCTGATGCAATTTGCTTATGGCGACTCAAAAAATCAAACATCTCCGCTTTCGAATAAAACATCCAGCCTGATTTTTGATTTAATTTCAAAATACGCTTACGATTTTTTAGACTCAATGAATTCCATATAAAATATAATTTAGGTGAAATTTTGACAAATATTTTATGTGCTAAAAATCTCATAAAATCAGTTCGCGAAAGAATAAATGCTAATAAAATAAAACCAAAAGTCATTAACATAGCATCTTTAAAACTAAAAATCTGCGAATTCAAAAGCGACATAATCACCGCTAGAAAAACGCTTATGAAATTTCGAGCTCGATTATAAACTGGAATAATTTGCTTCTTTAAAAGGATCTTTTCAAATCTCTTTTCGCCGGCAGAAATACGCCTTTGAATTTCAAACTCTGAAAACTCAATCTCTTTCTCCTTAATGGATAATACAAAGATCATTAATAAATAGACAATTCCAGCTAAAACTAAAAACATAACCTTATTTTACCACAAACACTACCGTTTTACGCTAAAAAATGTTATAATTATAGTAAATAAGGAGGAAAATGTCTAAAGATAAGTCTAAATTCAAATTAGGAGAATTTATTTCAGCAAATCGTATGCCCGTTATTCTCATAATAATTATCGCAGTTTTTTTTAGCTTAATGTTTTGGCTATCGAATCAAAATAAAATAGATCTAAGCAAAGTAGATACAAAAAAAATCATTCCTGCTAGCGAGCAATCAGGCGGAATCGGTGACCACGTATATGATAATACTAGCCATAATTCAAAAGTTACACTAATTGAGTATGGAGATTTTCAATGCCCATCTTGCGCAACCGTAAGTCCAAAAATACTATCCTTAGCTAAAGAATATGGTAAAAAAATCACAATAATCTTCCGTAATTACCCTATCAACGGCCACCAAAATGCACTAAGTGCATCTGCAGCAGTAGAGGCAGCGGGACTGCAAGGAAAATATTGGGAAATGCATAGCATAGTATACGAGCACCAGAGCGATTGGAGTACAGCTAGCTCAACCGAACGCACAGAGCTCTACAAAAAATACGCTCAAAAAGCTGGTGTAGCTAATATAGATAAACTAATATCGGATATGCAAAGCTCTAATATATCTAAAAAAATTAATTTCGATAAAGCTCTTGGTGCAAAGGATAAAATTACCGGAACTCCAAGCTTCTTCCTAAATGGAAAAGAATTAGACAGTAGCGTTTGGGGAGATGACCAAGCTCTACGCAAAAAAATTGATGAAGCGCTAAATTAATTCACAAAATAAAAAATAGCCCTCAATTATATGAAGGCTATTTTTTATTTTTTGCCATATTTTTATTGTTCAATGTAGCGTTGCCATTCAGCAGGCACCACATCCACCGCAACTATTTTCTTCCTTGATGGGAGAAAATTGATTTTGATTGGCATGTGTTCTCCTTATTAATTGCAACTCACGCGCTTCGACCATTTTATTACTAAAATTCATTGCTTTGACGCGAGCCTACAAGACATAATATCAAAAAAAATCGCAAAAGTCAATAGAGCACGCCATTTTTTTCGTCCTCCTTAAAAATTAACTTAAGCGCTTATAATTATATAATATCCCATTTTAAACTTTAGCGCAATAGTTTTTAAGAATTTATGATTTACATAAAATCGCCAGAGAAGATTCAACTTTTTTGAGGATATTATACCTGTCGCACCACTCGTCAACAGCCTTAGACGCACCTGGCAAAGAATGGTTTCCATAATCATCAACCACTATGATCGCTCCTCTTTCTAGTTTTGGCCAAATTAATTTTAGCGGGTCTAAAATCGAATAATAATAATCACCATCTAAAAATGCAAAAGATATTTTTTCAGGAACCCGAGATTCATCAAGCTCATTAAACCATGCCTTAGTTACTTTTGGCAATTGCTTAATTCTTGATTTTTTAAGATTGGATATCAATTACTTTTTCGTCGCAAATAATTCACCTTTCTTAAAACCTTCACCGAGAGAATTAATATCATCACAGGATTTTTCAGGCAGACCTTCAAAAGAATCGTAAAGCCAAAGTTGTTTCAGGCTCGTCCAAGCTTCAAGTTCTTGAGCCAAGAATACCGATGTTGTCCCGACGTAACATCCAAATTCAACCACGTCACCACATACATCTCTAGTCTTCCGTAGTTCGCGCAAAATAACTTCTATCTCTCGCCACTCAACTTGATCACTTAATAATTTCATAGTAATTTTATTTTAACACAAAAATAGCCCTAAAATTAAGGCTATTTTATGTTTTTATCGAATGATCGTTCCAGCAATATCAAATTTTTCACTAGATCCAGCTTTTATTAACTTACCAGTTATACTAATTCCATCAACACCAGCTTCTCCATAAAAATTAGTCAAATTAGATACTGCATAATATTTACCATCGGAAGTTTTAATTCCATATTCGCAGCTCTCGGCCTTCTCTTTATTCTTAAGAGGCAGACATGCAGGGACACCAGATATAGTAACTTCTTCTTCGGACTTTATTTTAATTCGCTGCTGTTTAAAGGCCAAATCCCCAAATTTTGCAACAAATCCAATCCCTGCGATAAGTACTATTCCAAGCGTAATAATTAACGAACCAGAAACTTTTCGATGAATCGCTTCTACTTGAAAATCTTTGAGTTCTTTCATCTTAATGGAAAAATCCCATAGCTAAAATCACGACTAGACTTATAGCGGTGAAAGCAACCATAATTGGAGCTGTTCGTTTTAGCCAGCTTCTATATGATACTCCCGCAAGAGCTAATCCAGCCATTAATGATGCAATCGTTGGGGCTATCATGTTCAAAAGACCGGAAGCTGTGGCGAAAGCTACTACAGCAATTTCTTTAGTCGAGCCAGCTAACTCAGCAACTGGCGCAATAATTGGCATTGAAGCTTCCGCCAAGCCAGACGACGAAGGAATTATAAATGACATAGGGATATAGAAAATGAATGCCAAAACACCAACGACTTGCGAAGGAACATTTCGAAGAAGTTCTTCTCCCCAATAAACAATCGTATCTTGGATTCCACCAGCTTTCATCAAAACACCAATAGCAGCAGCAACTGCAATAATTAAAGCAACACTCAATAAATCAGCGCATCCTGCAAGAAATGTATTAGTGACTGAAACTTCTTCTTTTTTGAATTCTTCCTTATAAAGGATTGCAATTAGCACTGTTGAAATCAAGAATAAAGCTGAGATCTCATTAAAATACCAATCACCAAACGGAACAGCATGCTTAAAACCGAAAAATACACCAACAAAAGGTAGAGTCTCTAACCATGTATGTAGATCTTTGAAAATATTTACGCCTAATTTTTGCCAAGGAATTAACGAAATAACCATAATCAAGAATGTAAATCCAAAAATACCCATCACAAATTTTCGTTCGAGAGTAAATTTCGGTACATTTTTGGAGTCAATTTCCTTAACAGCTGGTTTCCCTTTTGAGTCTTCAGCGTATTGGCCGGCCTTAACTTTTGCAGCATACCGCATAGTAAATAGAATTGAGGCAACCAACGAGACTACAAGAATTATCATCTGGGGCAGAAGAACCTTCGAAAGATCAGCACCTGCCGCATTTGCTGCAATTCCAGTAGAGAACGGATTAACCGTAGAGGCCAAAACTCCAGAGCCAGCACCAAGTACAATGATCATTACGGCGGTCATTGCGTTATAGCCAGCAGCAAGCATAATTGGCACAATCAGAGCATAAAATGCTACTGTCTCTTCTTGCATACCATAAGTTGTTCCACCTATTGCAAAAAAGGTCATCAGAATTGGAATTAACCACTTCTCCTTGCCCTTCATCGTTTGAAGCAATCCTCCAATAGCAGAATCTAACGCGCCAGTTTTCATTACAACACCTAAGAATCCGCCCAAAATCAAGATAAAGACTATCACATCAAGTTTCTGAACCATTCCGTAGATTGGTGAGGTGAAAATATCCCAAACACCCTGACGCCCATCGCCCTTAACTTCTTTTCCGGCATCATCGCTCTTAGCTGGCATACCACTCACACCCTTATCTAGCTGAGGTATATCAGTTGCTTTATTATCTATTTTTTGATATGAGCCAGGAATAATAGTATTATCTTTTCGACTATACTGACCAGATGGAACCAACCAAGTCAATCCTGCCATTAACGCAATGATAATAAACAACACACTAAATGCGCTCGGTGATTTAAAAACTTTCTTTTTAGTATGTTTGACTTTCTCACCCTTTAACTCTGCTTTTTCCGAAGCCTTTTTCTTCGAATTTAATTTTTTGAGAGCCATATTTCTCCTTTTAAAAGTTAATATTTTTAAGTGGCGAAATCCTAAATTCCGCCACAATATCTATAAAGTTAGAGCAATAACTGCCTTAATAGTATGCATTCGATTTTCAGCCTCATCAAATACTACTGAAGCTTTAGAATTGAATACTTCGTCGGTAACCTCCATTTCAGTTAATCCAAATTTCGCATGAATATCTTTCATAGTTGCAGTGTTTAAATCATGGAATGCTGGTAAACAATGCATAAACTTAGCCTCAGGATTTCCAGTCGCTTCCAAAAGCTGCCTATTAACTTGAAATCCTCGAAGTTGATGAATTCGTTCCTCGTATGCACTTTCTTCACCCATTGATACCCAAACGTCAGTATAAATAAAGTCTACTCCATGCACTGCACCATAAAGATCATCTGTTATAGTTATTTTTGCGCCTGTTTCGCGGGCAATTTCATGACACTTATCAATAAGTTCCTGCTCTGGGTGTAATCCACGAGGCGCAGCAATACGAAAATCTAATCCCATTTTCGCAGCACCAACCATCAAAGAATTAGCCATATTGTTCCGACCGTCACCAACAAAAGCTAACTTAGCGCCTTTTAAATATCCTAAATGTTCTTCAATAGTTAAAAAGTCAGCTAGAATCTGAGTTGGATGAAATTTATCCGTTAGGCCATTCCAAACTGGCACGCCAGCATGTTTAGCAAGCTCTTCTACGGTTTCGTGAGCAAACCCACGAAACTCAATTCCTTCGAAACTTCGACCTAGAACCTTCGCCGTATCGGCAACAGATTCTTTTTTACCAAGCTGAATATCATCCTTACCTAAAAACTCTGGATGAATTCCTAAATCTCGAGCCGCTACAGTAAAAGCAGTTCGAGTTCGGGTTGAAGTTTTTTCAAAAAGTAATGCAATTTGTTTACCTTTATGAATTTCGTGCTGAATACCCATTCGTTTCAAGCGCTTAAACTCTGCTGCAGAATCAAGCATAAAACGAATTTCATCAGGCGTAAAATCCAAAAGCGTCAAAAAATGTCGGTTTTTTAAATTGTAAGCCATTAAATCTCCTCTCGTACAATTGGCATTGACATACATCGTGGGCCGCCTCGGCCACGACCAAGTTCAGCACCTTCAATCTCAATAACTTCCACGCCAGCTTTGCGCAAAGCTTCGTTAGTGACGTAATTTCGGTTGTAAGTCACCACTACACCTGGTGCGATCGCCAAAGTGTTTGATCCATCATTCCACTGCTCACGAGCCGCTGCAATTGGATCGCCATTACCACAAGGGATAAGCGTAATCTCTTCAAGACCCAGAACTTCTTTGAGCGTATCTTTAAGATTTGTTCGGTGATAAATATTTGGCTGGCCTGGAACCCCAGAATCCTCCAAAATATAAATATTCAATTCACCATTTTTATCCAAAATCTCAGGATGAACCGTAAATTTATCGTAATCAATCATCGTAAATACAGTATCAAGGTGCATAAAAGCATGAGAAACTGGAATCTCCATTGCGAGAACTTTATTAAAGTCTGAAAATTCAAACAATTTTGCAGCAGTTTTTTCAATCGCTTCTGGAGTTGTGCGCTGGGAAACACCAATAGCCATCGTATGCTTATTCAAGACAAGCTCGTCACCACCTTCAATGCTAAATTTATTGTAGCGATCATACCAAACTGGCACCTCATCGCCAGGAGTTTTGGCTGCAAAGCGTGGATGATAACGCATGATATACTCCATAAACAAGCTTTCACGGCGACGTGCTGGGAAACGCATTTTATTGATCGTTAAACCATTACCGATAGCCGCAGCCGGATCACGCGTAAAATACAAATTTGGCATTGGATCCAGTAAGAATGGGTAACTGTCACGGAAATAGTAATTCAATTGACGAGTTTCATCTTGATCGATATTGATTTCCTCTTTACGGATTCCCGCCATCAATTTACGAACTAGTTCAAGCGGCTCAAATTCACCCAAGTATCGCATCAAAGCATGTGTAACATGGCGCTCACCTTGCTTAGATGCGCGAACAAAATCTGAAATAAATCGCCATTTAATCTCTTCGTTATAAAGCGACTCTGCCACGAGCTGATCAAGATAAAGAACCTCAACTCCGCGCTCACGCAAAACTTGTGCAAAAGCATCGTGCTCAGCTTGTGCTGCCTCAAGATATGGAATATCGTCAAACAACAATCGCTCCAAATAATCTGGTGTCAAGCCTTCAAGCTCTTTGCCAGGACGATGTAAAATTACAGTTTTGAGTTTGCCAATTTCACTATTATTCCGAATCGGCTTTTCGTTCATATGCCCTCCTAAATATGTTTATGGTTTAATTCTACCATAGTTTAACTTTTTTAGCAAAGATTGATTTATATGCATATTGATGTTATAATAATAAAAGTTTAGTTCATTAATAAGGGGGTATAAATTATGGTTGAGTATGTAGTTAGTTATACAGGCAGAAAAGGAATAATGGATATAAACTTAAGTAATAAAGAAATATATCTTGTGGAGAGAAGAGATCCAAATTTTCATAAAAAGATCTTAAGGATATATAAATCAAAATTTAGATATGTGCGAAAACTCAATTGGCACTATTTAAATTTCTATAAGAAACCTGAGCCGGAGCTAAAAGACTCTTCTCAGCCAAAAGATGACGCCCTATTATTGGGCGCCTGCGACAAGGACTGGTGCAATTATTGCCGAAATGGCGATTACACCAAATGTCCAAATCGCTAGCTCATCTCAAAATTTAAAGCTCTCGTAAGAGAGCTATTTTTCTTGATTTTTCTCGCGTGAGGCTTTTGAAGCTCGAGCCGCGGCTGCTTGCTTTGCGAGTTTTGAAGACATCGAAGTATGATCATGAACAACTACTTGCGGAAATGGAAATTCAATTCCATTTTCATCAAAAGCTTTTTTTAGCATCCGCCTAAATTCCCCCGTAATATCCCACTGCTGGCCAGCTTTCACGCGACCAATACAGTTGATCTCAATTTCACTATCTAAAAACCGATTTACGCGCGCAAAATGAATTGGCTCTAAAATATATTTAGCATATGGCATATCTTTTTCTGTCATTTTCTGACCAACTTCGTTGACAACTTGCTCTAAAAAATCAATGTCAGTAGCATAAGCCACACCTACGGTGAAATTAATATTGGCATAACGAAACGACATATTAGTTACGCTTTCGTTAGCGCCATTACGGATAGTATGCAACTTACCATCGCGATCGCGCACTTGAGTGATTCGCAACGAGACGTTCTCTACTCGACCAACAATTCGCCGGCCGTCAGCGTATTTTTCGATTGTATCACCAACGCGATATTGATTTTCTAAAACAATAAATATTCCAGCGAGAATATCACGAATGGTATTTTGAGCGCCAAAACCAATTAATACACCAATCAACCCAGCTCCTGTTGTTAATTTAGCAACATCAACGCCAAAATTCTGCAGAACCGCCAACGATACATAAATCCAAATCGCAATATCTAGCCCCGTCTTTACCATTCGAGAAATAGTCCGCGACCGCTTTTGAAGTTCTTCAGACTTCTTATAACGACCGATTTGACGCTGATAATGAAACAAAACATCAATCATGCGATGCGTCAGAAAAGAAACTACCAACGCAAAAATAATAATCAGCCCAGATTCAACCAAATTATTCTCAGCAAATTTCATAATTTCTCTAAAAAGATAATCCATGAGATTATTCTATAATATTTTAACCATAAAAACAATATTTAAGGCTAAATTAAAAGACGATTATTAAATCGCCTTTTATTGATATTATTTTTTAGGGAATTTGGCAGTTAGTTGTTACACCTTTATTGTTTAAATGTGAAACCGAGAAATTCTTACATACCCCAGAATCACCTTCTGATTGAAGAGCAAATTGTGGAACAGATATATTAGAGCCTTCATATTCTAATCGACTTTCCACTCGACGGAATTTATCATTCGCTCGACCAGTACTATCAACTTTAGGCTGAACCCCATTAAACTCTACAACAGTGTTATTATTTAATAACTCAACCCTAAAATCGGTATCAGTATAGATAGGTGTTAATCTTAGATAGGTTTTATCTAGTCCAGCTGGTATATTACCAATATTGACAGTTACTTGGCACGCATAAGTTCCAGAGTTCAAATTTTGCAAACATGTTACTGGAGTAAAATCACTAGTGCTGCTAGCATCTCCCGTGCGTCGATTAGCTGGGAGAGTTGTGCTAGTTCTGCCAGTATTTCTAACTGGGTAATATAGCTGCTCATTTAATCCATTAGCATCTCCAAAAAATGGCGTATCCAACTGGCTTAAGTCATTACTACTGGCTCCTATAAATTGAGCCTTTAATAATGCTGGTCGGTTAGTATTGTTATTCCAGATGTTTGCATTCGGCAGAGAGTAGTTATTACCTACGCGAGGAATTTCCAATAAATTAATAGCTGTATTAGCTTGGTTGGTTAAATTCTTTCGTGAATGCCAAGAAATACGAACACGATTAAAGGAGTTTGTCGCATTAAGCGGTATCATCTTAGATTCGCCGACACCAGTCCCCCCGATGAAATCAGCCGTATTTCGCCTAATTTTCACACAAGTATAGGCCTGATTAAGTCTATCGTCATTATTTGCAGAACCGCCAGTATTAGTGCGAACTTTAACCTCGCCATCGGTCAAAGAAACCAAATTCGAGTCAGATAAAGTGCTACAACTTTCACTATTAATCGCATTAGCCATTCTGTCACATTCATTAGAAACTACCCCGCTAGAGCAAAGAGAATTATATCTAGATAATAATCTCTTAGCGTCTTCTATTCCAGCCTGAGCACTATCATAGGCACTTTGCGAAAGATCTTGGCTAGATGCATTTTGATTATCGCGAATCATAATTTTCATAAAACTCGCCACCATCAACGATACGAAGATACAGGATACTACGACCAAAAACATTGATACTCCACCCCGCCTAAATTGTTGTTGTGTTTTATTCATCATCCCCCTTAATACCTTATAGGCAGTTCTTTAGAATAAGTCGTACGGACAGTTCGGCCAATATTGCCAGTTTGCCTATTCGCCCACAAATAAGAGTCTGCTCGCTGGTTAATTATTTCAGATGGCTTATCCGGATTCTTAATGTCAGAATAAGCAGTTCGCCACGGCAAGAATCTATTAGTTAGTATGGATCCATTAATCTTTAATTGGCGAGAACAATTTGCTTCATTAACGTATGAAATAGTATCATTATTGGCTGTTTGTGCACAAGTATTCACTACTCCATTGCCTCGTGTTATTATCCATGCATCGATACGATCAACTTTATTAGATATCCTAATATTATCCGCAACGATAATTGTTTGCTGAATACCATTCGCTATATTATTCCTTGAGGTAATATTACTATTTATGAACAAGTTTCTTGCATATATTATACGAGTCCAGCCATCTCCATATCTTTGAGCCGTATCAGCATTAGCGCCATCCAATGTAGCATTATTATAGTTTTCTACAGCTACTCTACGAGAAGCGTCATTTCTAGTAGCAGTTCCATAAGCTGCCGCAATGGATGATATATGGCTATCTTTACTTCGACCTAACAATTCCTCCCATCCGCTAGAAGCGTTACCAAAGTTCAATTTAGTACCAGTATTGGACGAAGCTGAAGTAAAGTTTATAATCCTACCTTCTCGGCCGGCCATAGCCTCAAATTCTCCCCATGAACTAAAAGTGCCCTTTGTCTCATAGATTGAATTATTTCCTCTAATACCTCTTCTTGAAAAAATTCCTCCACCCCAAACCTGAAGCTTTGGTCTTTTAATTACTTTAAAACACAGAGGCGCAGAATGACGCCATTCTTTTCCAGTTACCTGAGCTTGCTTTTCTGGCGTATCACTATCCTTTAGAGTGCGTGGCGAAACAGAAATTGCAAAGCAAAAACGAGTTCCAATTTGAGCGTTCTCTGGTACGGAAAAGTTTTGAATAGCACTAATATTACCAAAATTAGTTAGCGTTGCATTAGCCCCAATAGAATTATCTCCACTACCAGATTTTGCAACTACACCACAATTAGATGCCGAATTATCAAACTTAGATCTATAATGCCTACACGGATCTTTCTCTTCGTTATCTATCTGTGAAGGAATAGGGACGTTTTCTTTATTGCTAGGGACTTCCCATTTAGTAATAATCCACTGAGTGTTACTTGGAGTGTTGGTGCCACCACCATTTTTAATTTTTGGCACACCTGTAATTTTTGTACCCGGTTCACCTTCAGGTTCACCTCCACAAGAGTTACTGCCACCATTCCCCATACATGGCTGGACGTCATTATCGTAAGGAACATAGACACAGGCTGGGTAAGTTCCAATACCAGTTGGATCCTCGAATTGATAATTATCATTTATTGGATTAGTATTATCAGTCCGTGCACCAGTTTTAGTAAATACAATATCTGAGCAGAAAGTTTTCCCAGCATGTTCTGGCTTTATATCAAGACTAAGATATCTTCCGCTCAACTGGTTATTTACACCATTACCAGTTTCAGCAAAAACTTCGTTATTTCTTTTATTACTTCGGCTAATTTTTCCATTACCTTGATAATAAGAAATCGTATCACCCCCGCCCAATCTATGAGCATCCATATAATTGCGATTTCCATGAATAAGCGTCGAGGCAATTTTATCATTACTAGCATCACCTAAGTTAGTTAATTTATGACCAAATTGAATAGTCTCGCCGACTTTAGCGGTAATCGGCTTACCATTTCTCACACCAACAGTCTCACGTAGATTTCGCCAACCCTGCTTGACCTTCACAAAACTACGAGCTTGAGTTTGATATTTTTTATTTTTAACTATAACTCTTAGCTGGGAGTCGTTATACATACAATGATAGTCGTCATCGTCTGCTTCAACAGAGGCTGGCTGATTATAGGCTCCACCATCATCAGTGATACAGTGCCTAGTTTTATAATTTATGATATTTTCACCTTCGGAAAAATTAGCCAAATTAAATTTTAGCTTAAACTGAAAAATATGGCTAATACTAAAGTTGGTTAAGGACACGGCAGGAGCCTGTAAACCTTCGCCTAATACTCCATGAGCCTCTTTAGGATCGATAATAAATTTTTTAAGCGTCTCGTTAGTTTTTTCAATTTTGATATTCACGATCCTGAAATTTCCCTGACCAGATTGTTGGCAGCCTATTGCTGCATAATTCATATATAGAGTAGTATTACTATCAATATCTTTCTTATTCTTTATCCTAAGTGAAGTAACAATATCTCTACTCGCTTCGTCAGACGATATCCAGTTAGTTGATATATGATTATTCAAGCCTGAATACATACTAAAAAACTTCTCTCGCCCATCATATGTGAGTTCATTATATCTTCCGCCTCGACATTTCTTTTCTAATTCTTCCCGAATAGCAGTAGGGATAACTTTTTGAACTGCAAATACCTTACCCGAAAAAATAAAGGAAGTAAATAATGTAGATAATATCACTAATATGACGTAAAAAAATGTTTTATTGTGTCCCATGTTATATTCTCTGCTTTATATTTTTTACGTTACCCTCAATTGAGTCGCTACTATTAACCGGCGCAATTGACTTATAGCTCCCTATACCCATAATATTCAAGCTGGGATTCTCGCCCTTTTTAATTAAATCGCCTATTTTTACATATAAATCCTTAGGCCGATTCGTTCCTAGATAAGTCATAGTAAGACAATTTACATCAGATGAGTAATCTTTCTTAGACTTAATAGAGCTGGCAACTTTTTCAAGTTCATTCCTGTAATTGTTTAGATCTTCATATGCTTTGTTATATTCAGCAATTACGCTATCACCACAAATTGTTCCGACCTTCGGTTTATTAAATACAACACTATACCCCATAATTCCATTACCAATTAAGCTTAATAGCAATAGAAAAACTATAATAAACATTCCGAGTCTATTAGACTTTGACTGCTTTTGTCCTATATTATCCATATTCCTCCCGTTTTATTCTCTGAATCTATTTAAACACGAGCATGATAAAAATTCAAGTTTTATAAAATATAAATATAAAAGAAAAAGCCCTCATTTATACGAGGGCTAAATTCAGTTGATAGATTTAGTTCTTCTTCTTAGATAGAAGAACTCCAGCAATTAAAGCTACAACTGCCATAGCAAAACTGGCAAAAGAATTATCTTTTGTACCAGTATCTGGCAATTTAGCTTCAGCTGGTTTTTCCGGATCCTTGCCTGGGTTTTCACCTGGGTTTGGTTTTTCCGGATCCTTGCCTGGGTTTTGGGATTTTTTCTTATAAATAAGATCAATCCCTTGGTTGTTATCGCCGTACTTTAAGTTATACGGCAATTCAACGTCGGTACCCGTAGCACCGTTGTCGATTGAGGCTCCCTGGAACTCATATCCTGGGAACTCTTTTTGTTCGACCGTGTGAGCCTCACCTGGTGAAACTTCTACAGTCTCAGTCCCAAGATGAGTCGCTCCTCCTCCTGCTCTGAGAGCCCAGTAATTAATATTAAATTTCTGGGTTTGGGTTTGGGTTGGCGTTGGGTTTTCACCTGGGTTTTGGCCGTGGCCAGGGTTTTGTCCAGGGTTTTCACCTGGGTTTTCAGGTTCGTAATAGAACGCCAAGGTCTGATTCTCTGGTAGACCTTGGAAAGACATATATTTAATAGTATATGTCTTTGTGTGGAATTCGCGAACTTGGCCGCCATCATAATGAGCGCCCATCACGAATTTATATCCTGCTATTGAAGGTGCTTCAGCCGTATAGCTTTCACCTTCTCTTAGCTCAATATTCCACTCTTTTACGGGATTTTGACTATTAACCCCGTAAAAGATTCCTACTTTCACTTTAGAAACAGCAGGAGCTGGAGTTTCAGCAGCAGCAGGAGCTACATCATCAGCAGAAACTGTCATTGAAACGGTAGTAGTTGCTCCTAGAACAGCTACTGAAAGCAATACGATTCCGTATTTAGCAATATTTTTCATTTGTTTTCCTCCGTTTTTGTTTTTGAAAGTCTAAACTTTTTCTCCCCAAATAACCTCTGCTACAAGGC
>JAUMVB010000003.1 GCA_030530385.1 bacterium | reverse complement strand
TTAGAGCAAAAAGAAAAGAGGCTTTTACCTCTTTTCCGTTTTTCTAGTTATTAGATTAAAACTTCTTTCGAATAGCAACTGCACTACTGATCAAAGTTAGAATCATAGAGCTCAACGCAAGTAATGCATTAGAATTCTGTCTTTCTACACCAGTGTTTGGGGCTGTAAGACCCTTAAAGTTAAGTTTTGCAATTTGCTTATCAACTTTACCAAATCGTTCGTTCAAGTTGTTTTCGATTCGTGAAGCTAACTCTGCTATTTTTGAATTAGTGTATTCATTAGCTCGTTTTTCAGCCTCTAGAGATTCAGTTTTAATTTTCTTGAGAAGGTCGTCGATTTCTGCCCAAATATAATCAATTTCTTCAAACAAGTCGTCAACATCATCTTGTAATTCAGTTATACTACTCTTTACAACATTAAGTTCTTTCTTGAGATTATTAATTTTGTCGTCAAGCTCTGCTTTGAGAGATTTAATCTCTTTATTAAGCTCAGCTTTAAAGCTGTCAAGTTTTTTGTCGAGTTCTGAAACAGAATTTCGCACAGATGCTAATTCAGCTTTCAAAGCTTTAATCTCATCATCTTGAGAATTATTTTTGGCTTCCAACTCAGCAATTTTCTTTTCTAGATCCTTAATTTTAGCTGTAAATTCAGTTTTTGCTTTTTTAATTTGATCTTCAACTTCCGCTTTTGTTTTTTCGATCTGTGCTTCAACTTCAGCCTTCTGAGCTCCAACATGTTTGATGATACCATCTTTTTCTTGAGCTACGTGCTTGATGATACCGTCTTTTTCAGTTTTAACGTAGTTGATGATACCATCTTTTTCTTGAGCGATTCGATTATTTGTATTTTGAATGTCGTTCTTCAACGCAGCAATTTCATTTCTAACTTCTTGGCGCAAATTATCGTTCGATGATTTAGCCGCCTGAGCCGCATTATTAGCTTTCAAATTATTTATCTTTTGTTTTAGTAATTTAATAGAATTTTGTACAATAAGCCTGTTAGCTGCGGTTAATGGAATTAAACTTTCCTGAACAGCACTTTCATAATCAGTGACATATTTGTATGCAGTATCTAAATCTTTTGCTTGAGCGATTGACTTCTCAAGAATCTTAAGCTGCCCTTCGATGGTAGCAACATAAGTAATTTGTTCCTCTTCCGGCGTCAATGCATAAGCCTGAAGTCCAGAACCCACCGTACTTACTCCAGAAATCGCAAACACCGCAACGACAGCTGGAATTATAATTTTATTCTTCATAAAACTCCTTTAATTTTATATTACACTATCAAATTACATCATTCGCAAACTATTTGCAAGCATGAGCTTAATGTTTTATAATATCTATTCGTACTTTAATTTTTGTTATTGATTTTACTTGAATTATCTGCTAAAATTAGAAGGTTATGAAAAAGAATTTACATCCAACCGAATATCGCCCTGTCGTATTTAGCGACGAGGTGGCTGGATTTGCTTTCTTGACTCGCTCAACAGCAGATTCAAAAGAAACTATCAAATGGGAAGACGGCAACGAATACCCACTTGTAAAAATGCACATCTCGAGTGCTTCTCACCCATTTTTTACTGGTGAAGAAAAAATCATCGACACCGAAGGTCGCGTTGATCGCTTTAAGCGAGCCCAAGAAATGGCAGAAGCTCGCAAAGCTGCTTTGGCAAACAAAGCCAAAAAACAAGCTGCCGAAAAAGCTAAAAAAGCTGAACGATAATTCATCTAAAAACGAAAATCTCGCATTTAGTTGCGAGATTTTTTATTTTACTATTCTACTCGCCAATTAATCGGATCTTCTCCATTTTGTTCTAAAAATTTGTTCGCTTTCGAAAAAGGCCTTGATCCAAAGAATCCACGCTGAGCCGAAAATGGTGAAGGATGTGCACTCTCAATTTTAAGATGTTTTGGATTAGTTATTCGAGCTCCAATTTTTTGTGCGTGCACTCCCCACAAAATAAAAACTAATGGCTTTTCAAAATCATTTAAGAAATCAAGAATATGTCCCGAAAATTCCATCCAGCCAAAATTTGCGTGGCTGGCTGGCTTACCTTTTTCAACACTGAAAGAAGTGTTTAGCAGTAAAACACCTTGCTTCGCCCAAGATTCTAAAAAACCATCATTAGCTGGCTCAATTCCCAAATCGCTTTGAAGTTCTTTATAAATATTTTGCAAACTTGGTGGAATTTTAACACCTTTTTTAACCGAAAAACTCATGCCGTGCGCTTGCCCTTCTCCATGATAAGGATCTTGACCAATAATCACAACCTTAGTTTTTTCAAGCGGGCATTTGTCAAAACAAGAAAAAATCTCTTCTCTTACAGGAAAAACCTCTTTCGAAATACGTTCATGTTCAACTTTTTGCCACAACTTTTTAAAATACGGCTTTTCGGCTTCGGCCTCAATAAATTCACGCCAAGAATTAATTTTCATACAAGAATATTACCATAAACGTAACAGCAGTTCAACATTTCCCTTTTGAGCAACTTTTTGGTATAATTATTTCATATGCCAAAAATTGATTTAAATCTTGAAAAACTTAAAACTGAGCGCGAAGAAATTCAGGCTTTTTTGAGCGAGCCAAACGCTTATTCTTCACCTGATTTTTCTGCCAAAAATAAGCGATTCACCGAACTTGAAAAAATTATTGAACGTGGTGAAATGCGTGAAAATCTTGAAAAAAATATCGAAGAAGCACGCGAACTTGCTAGCCTCGAAACTGGCGAACTCGCAGAACTTGCCAAAATGGAAATTGCCGAAAGCGAAGAAAAACTTGCCAATCTTGAGCAAGATCTTTTCGAAATGCTTCTTCCTAAAGATCCAAATGATGAAAAGAACGTAATTGTTGAAATCCGTGCAGGAGCTGGCGGCGATGAAGCTTCCCTTTTTGCGAGTGAACTTTACCGAATGTATTTGCGATATTGTGAGCAAAATGGCTTGAAAACCGAACTTTTGAGCGAATCTGCCAACGATGCTGGCGGCTATAAAGAAGTTGTTTTTGGGGTAAAAGGCGATGCTCCTTACTCAAAACTAAAATTCGAAAGTGGCGTTCATCGAGTTCAGCGCATTCCAGCCACCGAATCTCAGGGGCGAATTCACACTTCAACCGTAACAGTAGCAGTTTTGCCCGAAGCTGAAGAAGCTGATATTGAAATCAATCCAAATGATTTGCGAATTGATGTTTATCGTTCGGGCGGACATGGTGGCCAAAGCGTAAATACGACTGATTCCGCTGTGCGAATCACTCACATTCCAACTGGTATGGTGGTTACAAACCAAGATGAAAAATCGCAAATTAAGAACAAAGAGAAAGCCCTTGGAATTTTGCGCGCACGACTACTTCAAGCTAAAATCGATGAAGAAAACGCCAAACTTATTGCCGAACGCCGCAGTCTAATTGGATCAGGAGATCGTTCAGAAAAAATTCGAACCTACAACTTCCCGCAAGATCGTATCACCGACCATCGAATCGGCTTTTCACGCAGTAATATTCCAGGTGCTATGAATGGTCAAATCTCTGACCTATTCGACCATCTTCAAGCTGCAGAGCTTGAAATGCTCGCCGCCAACGCATCGGAGCAAAATTAATTTATATGCGAGAAAATGTAAAATCCTGGCTACAATCCGCAAGTCAAAAGCTAAAAAATGCCGAAATAGCAAGCGCAGATCTTGATGCTGAGCTAATTTTAGCAAGAGTCCTAGACACAGAGCGTACGACTCTCCATGCTTATCCAAACCGAAGACTAACGCGCCAGCAAGTTTTTCATGCCAATAATTGGCTCAACAAACGCTTAAACCGAGTTCCTTTGGCCTACATTTTTAACGAAAAAGAATTTTTTGGAAGAAAATTTTATATTAACGAATCAGTGCTCGTCCCTCGCCCTGAAACTGAAACTCTGATTGAAGCTACAAAAGAACTCACCCAGAATGACGATAAAATTCTCGATGTTGGTACAGGATCAGGAATTATCCCCATCACTTTAAAACTTGAACTCCCGAAAACTGTTGAAATTTTTGCAAGCGATATTTCACTTCACGCTTTAGCTGTTGCAAACTTAAATACCAAAAGGCTCACCGGAAAAGAACTTCAGCTTTTTGAAAGCAACTTATTAGACAAAATCCCCAGCGAAATATTATCTCAAATCACAATATTAACAGCTAATTTACCTTATGTTGATCGAAACTGGGTTAATTTTGAAGCTCAAAACGAACTACATCACGAGCCGCAAATCGCTCTATATGCCGAAAAAAATGGCTTAGAATTAATCTTCTCACTTCTTGAGCAAGCGCAATTTCTCCCCAATCTTCGAACAATTATCCTAGAAGCTGACCTTCAACAGTTTGAGCAAATCGAACAAAAAGCTGCTCAATTAGGCTTCCAAAAAATCAAATCAAAAGATTATATAATTGCTTTTTCGAAATAAGTTATAAATGACTAAAAGTCCTACAGATCCAATACTGCAGGACTTTTATATATTGTACAATTTTATACAATTTGCTAAGCTATGCTTTTCGGAGAGAGATTTTAGCTTCTTCGCCCTCAATATTTACATCTTGCGAGAACTCAAGCTTATCGTTAGAAATCTCAGTTTTTGAAGCTAAAACTTCTTTCGCAATTTCTTGTTCAAATTTTTTGAACGCTTCGATAAGCTCGCCATTTTCAGACGTAAAGTTAAGTTCAATTCGATCATCAACGTTTAGACCAGCTTTTTTACGCGCCGCCTGAATGCGGCGAATAATCTCACGCATCAAGCCTTCTGCACGAAGCTCGGGAGTTAACTCAAAGTCAAATTCAACGCTCTCACCGCTAAACTCAACACTTTTAACATTTAATTCTTCCATTAAAATTGGTGTGAAATCAAAAGATTTTGCATTTTGCGGAACTTTTACGCTAGCTAGCGGCTGGCGAATTTTTACGCCATTTTTCGCTCGAAGCGCGAGAGCTTCATTCACATAGCCACGAACTTCGGCCATTTCAGCAAGTAAGTTCTTATCAACCTCACCAGCTTCTGGCCAATCTTTCAAATGAACTGAGCCATCACCAACCATTTTATCCCAAAGCTCTTCCGCCAAGAAAGGCACAAATGGTGCAAGAATTAACGCAAGATAGCTCAAAATATAGTGGAGCGTTTGATAGGCCTGAAGTTTATCGGTACCATTCTCGCTCTTCCAGAAACGACGACGTGAACGGCGTACAAACCAGTTCGAGGCATCATCTAGGAACGGCAAAACACCCTCAAGCGCACGTGGAATGTTATAAACATTCATATTTTCAGTGATTTCATTTCGAAGTTGATGAACACGACTCACAATCCATTTATCGAGTGGATTTTCTAGATCTTTCGAAGGATCTTTGAGTTCGCCGTTAAATTCCCAACCGTCAACACTTGCGTACATCGTGAAGAAATCATACATGTTCCAAATCATTGAAAGCTTACGCGCAACATCTGAAACATCCTTATCGTGAAGCGCAAAATCTTCACCATTCAAAAGTGGACTCGTTAGCAACAAAAATCGCAAACTATCGGCTGAATATTGGTCCATTAGCTCGTTTGGATCGGTGTAGTTTCCAAGTGATTTACTCATCTTGCGGCCATCATTTCCTGCAACAACGCCGGTCGTAATCACATTTTTGAAGGCATTTTTACCAAACAAAGCAGTATTTACAGCATGAACATAATAGAACCACGCACGAACCTGGCCAATATATTCAACAATAAAATCACCTGGGAAATTCTTTTCGAACTTCTCTTTATTTTCGAACGGATAATGGAACTGCGCAAATGGCATCGAGCCACTTTCAAACCAACAATCAAGCACTTTATCAATTCGAGTGTATTTTTCGCCATCAATTTCGAACGTGATATCATCAACCCAAGGACGATGGTAATCTTCAAGCTCGACACCGCTCAACTCTTTAAGTTCAGCATAAGAACCAACCACACGGATTTTACCGCTTTCGGATTTCCAAACTGGCATTGCTGTCGCCCAAAAACGATCGCGTGATAGATTCCAATCTGGTGCAGCTTCAAGATTTTTTTCGAAACGACCGTGTTTCAAGTGCGCTGGGAACCAGTTGATATTTTCATTTTGCTCAAGCATTAATTCTTTTTGACCTTGAATATCAAAGAACCAACTTGGGTGAGCTCGATACATTAAGCGCTGGCCAGTGCGTGGATTGTGCGGATACTCGTGACGAATGTAATCGATCTTCCAAACTACACCACGCTCTTTTAATATTTTCGCTAATGGCTTATTAAATTCCCACACATCTTCACAGGCAAATTCACCGTGAAGGTATTTTCCATATTCATCAAGAACGTGAAAAACTGGAATTCCATATTTTTTACCAAAGTTAAAATCTTCTTCACCATAAGCTGGTGCGGAGTGAACAATTCCCGTTCCGCTTTCAAGAGAAACATAATCTGCACCCCAGACTTTATAGGCGTTCTCTTCACCTTCACCAGAATATTTCGAATCTTCGAAAAGTGGTTCGTAGCTCAAGCCAACTAATTCCGCACCATCGATCAAATTAACAATTTCGAAAAGAATCGGTTGCTTTTTCTCGTCAACAAAAACTTTTTCAAGCAAGTCTTTTGCTAGAATAAAGAATTCATCACCAACTTTTACTTTTGCGTAAGTGATTTCAGGATTAACAAACAAGCCCATATTGGCAGGCAAAGTCCAAGGAGTCGTTGTCCAAGCGAGCATTGCAGTTTTATCACATGAGCCTTCTGCGTCTTCAAAATCTTTAAGCCAAAACTTCACAAAAACGCTTGGATCAGTCACTGTTTTATAGGCGTCATTATCCATTGTAACTTCACTTTTCGAAAGTGGAGTTGCCCACGCCGTGTCATACATTAGAACGCGTTCACCTTCGTAAATTTTACCCTTTTCGTAAAGAGTTTTAAACGCCCACCAAACAGACTCCATAAAATCTTTATCCATCGTTTTGTAAGCATTTTTAAATTCAACCCAACGACCAATGCGATCAATCGTATTTTCCCAAAGCGCGGCATTCGAAACCATACTTTCACGCGCAGTTGTGATATATTCGGCAAGTGAAATTTTTTCACCAACTTCGTGCCGAGAAGTGATACCGAGTTTTTTCTCAACAAAGTTTTCTGCCGGCAGACCGTGCGTATCCCAACCCCAACGGCGTTCGACTCGCTTGCCAAGCATCGTTTGGTAGCGCGGAACGACGTCTTTTACAATTGAACTAAGAAGTGTTCCGTGATGCGGCACACCGGTGATAAAAGGAGGGCCATCATAAAACACGAAAGCGTTATCTTCGCTACGGTTTTCAACTGATTGCTCGAAAGTTTTTTCTGCTTTCCAACGCGCCAAAACATCAGCTTCATATTCTTTTGCTCGTCTTCTTGAATTTGCTTGAAATTTCATTTTTCCTCCTTTAAATTAAAAATCACCTCTTTCAGATTCGAGAACCAAGCGAACTCGGCGATACCATCTCGATTCCAAAAGAAGTGATTCTTTTAGCTCTTAATTTTAGCTTTTACGGAGCTTTCCCGCCCAGTTCTAATCAGCTTTCGAAACCTTTCTTCTGGGAGCTTCGCGGTTGATAGCCGCTCATTTATTCAAAATAAAACGCTTTTATTAACTTATTTTATCAAAATTTAAAGACATCTTCAAGCTTTTGAGCATTTTATTTATTGACGTAATATTGATTTTTATTTAAAAATTACAGGATTTTTTATATTTATCAAGAGGAATCCTAGAATAAGATACTCAATAATTAAAATGGCAATTCCTACAAGAGTGCTTATCAATAAACCCGAGAACACTTCTTTAAATTTAAGCTTATGACCATTCTTTCTTAAAATAAGTTTCATTACAAAATACTTAACAGTCATCTGAAAGCCGTAACTAATAAAAAGTATCCATATTGGTCTAATTAAAGACCATCCCTCTTCTCCTGAGGCCCATAAAACCATTGCAATAGTAAAATAAGTGATTCCTGCTCTTATTTTTGTCAAAGAAAGGATAGTTTCAACAATTAAACCAGCGCGAAAAGAATCTAGAAAAGCACCTTTTTTACTATTTTTGAACTCTTCGTCTTTTAATGATTTTTTTATACGCCTGTTTATAAAATAAACATATGTTACAAAAGCAATACTCACCGGAGATATAAAAGTCAGCAAGAAATTGACTACAAAACCAGAGACAGTATGTATATATAAATCTATATCATCCATAAATATATTCATAAGCGTAATTATACTTAATCTTATTTTACAGGTCAATAGTTTTAGAGCAAGCACATTTTATAGTTCACTGACAATTTAGAATATAATACAATAAATAAGTAAATTGAGAAAACGAACTCTATACGAAATAGCTCAAAATAACGAATGGGAACTTCCCAAAGAAGAATATGATAGATTAATAGCATACAAGCGACGAGCTTACGATGTCTTAATCGAACTTGTGGAAGGAAAAACTATAGGTGAGCGAGAAGAAAACATACGCAAACTTTCTTACTTAGAAAAAGTTAAAATGGTGGAGGATTATGAAAACAGTCACAATAATGAAATACAGAATCAATAACAAATACTTCTTCAAGGTTTTAGATAAATTCGATATTCCAGATGAAGTAGAGCGTCTAGATGAAATGATTAGAATTTCTAAGGAATTAGCATCTCAGCATGAAGACTACGAGCAACTCTGGATTAAAGAAACAGTCTTGTTTTAATAAATAATAGGAGAATAAATGCAGTTATAACTTCAAGAACTATAAATAAAAAACACACTAAATTTCTAATAACTTATCGCGTATAATATGCGACTTCATCAATTAGTGGCAACGGTCGCCCGCGCCACATCTGCAAAAGGTGGCCATCGTCAGCAATCGCCAAGATCGTTGGATATTCAACGATATCATAAGCTTGCAAAAAGAATTGGTTTTCAGCCAGTTCAGGATATCGCACTTCAATTTCAATCCCAGTTCTTCGTTCAAACTCACCAAGATACTCCCGCATTTCGCGTGCATGGTCACTCGCGTCTTTATAAATCGCAACTATTTTCATTTTTCTCTAACTTTCTCCAAAATCTCCTCAAAATCCTCAAGCGTCTGGAAACCATTGAACACACTGGCAAATCGAATATAAGCAACTTTATTAATCTTAATCAGAGCGTTTAAAACTTCTTCACCAATCTGATGAGAAGAAACTTTATTTGATTTTTTTAACAGATTGTTTTCTACTCGATTAATTATTTCTTCGACTTGTAAATCTGAAATAAATTTTCCAATTGAACGAATAATTGAGCTTTTGAGTTTTTCTCGATCAAACTCTTCTCTACCACCGTGACTTTTTAAAACAATCAGCCGCGGTTTTTCGACCCGTTCATAAGTAGTAAAACGAACTCCATCAGGCGAAACTCTCCGTCTACGAATAGACTGGCCATCCGCAGACATTCTACTTTCAAGAACTTTTGTTTCGTCGAGGATATATTCCACTATTTTTCCTTATTCTGTCGATCTCTTCTACGCAAAAAAGCAGGTTTTTCTAGCTCGTCGTCATCTAATTCTGGAGTATTCCAAATACTACCGCCCTGGATTTCACCGGTAAAATTAGCAGCCGAATCTCCATGAGTGTTATCTAATTCCATATCAATAGCGGTCGATAGATGATCGTCAAGGCTATTTTCAGTAGAATTATTATTTTTTTCAATATTAAGATCATGTGAAATGATATTATCTAAAGCATTCTGTTGAGGATTAGAAAAATCGCCATATTCGCGGTCGAAACCGGTTGCCACAACCGTAATCACAAGCTCATCTTCAAGTTCAGGTTTGAGCGTTGCACCAAAGATGATATTTGCATCTGGAGCTACAGCGCGAGTAATAGTTTCAGCAGCGTCTTGAATTTCACTCATACTCATATCGTAGCCACCAGCAACATTGAAGAGAACACCGCGTGCACCATCAATTGAAACCTCGATCATTGGGCTCTCGATTGCCTGTTCGGCAGCTTTAATCGCACGATCTTCACCACTAGCACGGCCAATTCCCATCAATGCAGAGCCAGCGTTGGTCATAATTGATTTAACGTCAGCAAAGTCAAGATTGATCAAACCATGTTCAGTTATAAGTTCCGATATTCCCTGAACACCCTGACGAAGGACATCGTCTGCTATCTTAAACGTTTCAAGTAGAGGCATATTACGATCTATGGTCTGAAGAAGACGATCATTAGGGATAGTAATAAGAGTATCTACAACAGCCGCCAGCCTATCAATAGCCCAATCTGCATTCTTTTTGCGTTTAGCGCCCTCGAAAGCAAATGGCCTAGTCGCAACACCAATCGTTAAAATACCCATTTCGCGAGCGATCTCAGCTACTACATGACCGGCTCCAGAACCAGTTCCACCACCTGCACCAATAGTAATAAAGACCATATCTGCGCCCTTAAGAGCTTCTTGAATTTCTTCCCTAGATTCATTCGCTGCAGTTTCCCCCACAATAGGATCTGCGCCAGCGCCAAGTCCATTCGTAGTCTCTTTTCCAAGATGAATTTTAGTGTCAGCCTTAGAATTATAAAGCGCCTGAGCATCTGTATTCATCGCGATGAATTCAATATTATTGAGACCAACGTCTTTCATTCGGTTTACAGCACTACCACCAGCACCACCAATTCCCACAACCTTAATCTTAGCAAATGTCTGAACTTCTTCTGGTTTAATTTCCGGCATAAATACTCCTTTATTCCTCCCTATTATATCATGTTATTTATTGCGCTTAAATAGTCTAGCAAAGAAACCTTCATGTGTGCTCTCACGCTTGTTTTCTTCTGGCGTATAGTGCAACCCCTCTAGCATTAGACCTACCGCCGCAGCAAATTCTGGTTTTTTAACGTCCTCAGAAATTGTACTCTCAATATCAATTTTACCAATCTGAGAAGCTAGCTCTAGAGATTTCTTAGAGTATTCTGCAAGTTTCTTCATATTTGCACCACCACCGACAAGAACCACTCCACTAGGAAGTTGTTTATTACATCCGGCCGCCTTAAATTCTTTTTGAATTTCCTCAAATATTTCTTCAAGTCGTGCCTCTACAACCTCATCTATTTCTAGAGTATTAAAGCTATAGTGTTCGTGACCATTTTTTATCATTACATCACGATGATTATCTCGAATGCCAGCAATCGCGTGTTTAATTTTAATGTCTTCGGCTATCTCTGGAGTAACCTTTAAGCAGATCGCAAGATCATTAGTAATATTATTACCACCAATCGGAATTACTCGTAGGTACTGTAAATCCCCATCTTCAAAGATCGCTATACCAGTAGTTGTAGCACCAAAATCGATCACAGCCACACCATTCTCTTTTTGCTTTTCAGACAATACAGAAGATGAAGCCGCCAAAACACTCGGTATAATACCCGCTGGCTCTATCTGTGCTTTATCAGCGACCTGACGCAAGTTATCAATATGAGGCACCATTCCTGAAATTACATTTGCATGCACTTCAAGGCGAGTTCCACGCATTCCTAATGGATCAGAAATTCCATCTTGTCCATCAAGGCAATACGAATAAGGTATAAAATCCAAGATTTCTCGATTTGCAGGAATCTTACCAATTGTAGCAACTTCTTCAAGGCGCATCAAATCCTCCTCAGAAACTTCTTGGTTCTGTGAATTAACCGCAACCATTCCTTCTGACTTGGTGCTTAAAATATGATTTCCATTAAGACTTAGAGCTGCTCTATCTATCGTAAATCCACTAGTACGTTCCGCATCAGCAAGCGCAGAATCAATAGCCTCATAAGGACCTTCTAGATGCGACACGACCCCTTTCTTCATGCCGCTGTTTTCACGGACTCCGACTCCCACAATCGTCGGTTTATTTTCGGAATTTAAGCTAGCTACTACGCACCGAACAGTAGTCGTTCCAACATCAATCCCTGCTATATATCGAGAATTCTCATTCATTCTTTTATTATACAGCTTATGTCAATTTTTATCAAGAGAAAACTACTTTAGAATAGCTTATTTTACACCTTTTTGTTTCAGGATTTGTGCCGTGTAAGTATCTGGTTCATTATTAGTTTCATCAATACCCAACACTCTTAAAACATCCCAAAGTTCTTGTCGAACAGCTGGTTCATTTTCACCCTTGCCAAGAGCTCTTTCTAGCTTAATATAAGTCCCTAGACCTTCAACATCATCAAGATAAAAAACCGTATCCTCAACTTGTAATTTTTGGCGATTACGCATAACCTCAGCTCTTATCTCAAACCCAAGCTGTTGAAGCATGTTGGCGGTATCAGAATAGTTTAAAACTCCAGTTGTAAAAATTAAGTCAACATTTTCCGCTTCAATGTGGCGTTTTTGAACTAGTTGATACCAAGGCTTGCGCTTAGGATCGATAATCTCCGTACGAAGAAGCATTTTTGGCAGTTTGCGACTTGGCTCATAGCCACGCGGCAAAAACACTCGATCGTGCTGAAAAATAGGCCGACCAAAATCATGCCCTGCCGCCTGAATATTTTTAATTAAATTCGTTTTATTTTGAACTTTTGCTTTTACGATAACAGTCTTCATAGCTTAGATTATATCATTTTTCAACTAAAAGATCAATTGAGGATAATCATCTTGATTCTATAGTTTATTATTTTGTCGCCAGCTTTCACTCAAACAAACAGTTGCAGCCATTGCCACATTTAAACTTTCAATTTTTGTGCTATGTGGAATTTTTACTTTTTTGGTTGCTAGTTTTTGAATATCTTCTGAAACTCCAGCGCCTTCATTACCAAAAATCCAAACCTTCGGTCCATTTAAATTTTCATCATAAATAGATTTATCAGCTTCTAGACTTGTGGCAAAAACCGGAATATCAAACCGTGAAATTTCGCTCTTCAAATCACGTTTTTCAAAAATTTTCAACTCAAAATGCGCCCCCATACCAGAACGCAAAACTTTTGGCGACCAAGCCGAAACCGTTCCGATCGAGCAAATAACTTGTTCAACACCAAAAGCAGCTGCACTCCGTAAAATAGTACCCAGGTTTCCTGGATCTTGAATATTCTCAAGGATCAGTGTCTCTGCGAGTGGATTTATTTCTATTAATTTTGGTATTCCAACCACAAATAAAATGCCAACCCCGTCAACAACAGGAGAAATCTTCATAAAAAGACTTTCGGGGATCTCTATTATTCTGACACTTCTAGAGTAACACTCTGTTAATATTCCAATAACTTCTGCTGATTTTACCCCTTCACTAATAACACATAATTCAGGTTCGCCGATCTTTGCTAAATACTCCTTAGTTAAATGAACGCCATCCAAAATTGTTAGATTATTTTTTGTTCGCGCGCTCTGTTTACTACTCAGTTGAACAAGTTTTTTAACCAAAGGATTATGAGTGGAAGTTATTTTTTCAGTATTCATTAAATCTCACTTGCTTTGACACGAATTTGTGAGGCATCATCTCGATTTCGAACACTTACCAAACCATCACCTTCAATCGTATCGAAATCAATTATAACGACTTTTGGCACACCGATTTCATCGGCCTTAGCGTAAACTTTTCCAACTTTTCCGCTCAAATCGAATTCAACATTTTTATATTTTTGGCGAAGCTCAAGATAAACTTCTCGCGCTTTTTCAACCAAAGCTTCTTTATTTTTAAGAAGTGGCGCCACAATGATTTTTGTTGGAGCAAGATTTTCAGGTAATGCCAAAAAAATACGAGTTTTGCCATCAGTTTCAATTTCGCGATAAGCATTCGAAAGAACCGCCATCAAAAGACGTTCAACGCCAAAACTTGGCTCAATCACATGCGGAATAAACTTTTTACGCGTTTGCTTATCAGTATATTCCATATTCTTGCCACTCACTCGCTGAATATTCGCAAGATCAAAATCAGTGCGATAAGCAATCCCCATCAATTCTTCTTTTCCGATTGGGTAATTAAATTCAAAATCAACAGTGCGCTTTGAATAATGCGCGCGGTCTTCTTCTGGAACTTCAAGCTCATATAGCGAATTTTGTGGCAAGCCCATTTTTTCAGTTAAGAATTTTCGAACTAAATCGAGCAATTTTTCAAATTCGGCCTCCCAATTCTCAGGATCTACAAAATATTCAATCTCCATTTGTTCGAACTCACGAGAACGAAAAACAAAATCTCGAGGTGAAATCTCATTTCGAAAGGCTTTTCCTTGTTGCGCAAGGCCAAATGGTAAGCTTGGATAGAATGAATCAACAACATTTTTGTAATTAGTAAAAATTCCCTGAGCAGTTTCTGGCCGAAGATATGCAACTGAATTTTCATTCACCACCGCGCCAACATTGGTTTGGAACATCATATTGAAGCTACGAACTTCACTAAGCTCATTCCCTTTTGGCGATTTCAAGCCTTGCTCACGGATAATTTCAGTAATTTTTTCATTCGAAAGACCTTCTGCTTCAATTCCGGCGTCTTTTAAAAGATGGTCGGCGCGATATCGCTCGCCTGTTTTTAAATCTTCGACCAAAGGGTCGGCGAAAGTTGCAGCATGACCGCTCGCCTGCCAAACTTTTGGATTCATGATGATTGCAGCATCAACACCAAACATATCTTCACGATTTTCAACAAAAAAATCCCACCATTCGTTCATGATTTTGCGTTTTAAAGCTAGCCCGAGTGGGCCGTAATCCCAAGTTCCGCGCATTCCGCCATAAACTTCACTACCCTGCCAAATAAAACCACGCCGTTTAGCAAGGCTAACAATTTTTTCCATTAAGTCTTCGTTCTTCATTTTTCCTCCGTGCAATTTGTCTTCTATTATACCAAAAAAGCTCCCGTTTTTCGAGAGCTTTTTATTTAAATTACTACAAAATTAGATTTTTAATTTTGCCAATTTTTTGCGGAAAACTACCGCAGTAGCTACGCCCAAAATAGCAAAAGCTAGAATAATGAAATTTTGAGATTGTTCAAAACCAGTGTTTGGAGCTTGAACTTTCGCTTCTGAAGGTTTTTCATCTTTTGGAACCTCAACAGCTGGTTGTGGTTGAGCTGGAGTTGGTGCAGGAGCAGGTTTTTGCGGCTTTGCTTCCGGCTTGCGGATTTTGGCGTAGGTTTCTACGTTGCTACCATAAATATATGCATTCTGATCGAAATCTCTTTTGTTGATAACTCTGCCGTCTTTAGCTAATAGTTCAGCAGTATATTTAACGCCACTAATTACACTACCTTTAATCATTGAACCATCTATAACCTTTATAGAGGAGATCCAACTCGAATAAATTCCATCCATAGCTGCGCTGTCATTCATAGCTTCAATAATAACTTCAGAATCAGATCGAGAGATTATTTTAAATTCTATACTTCGGCCGCCAGCAAAATATACACCATATTTATTAACTGGAGTAGAGCTAGATATACCTTCACGGGATTTATTAAACCACAGCTTTGTACCAACAGGAAAATCTTTATCAATAAAACGTATAGGAGAATCTTCGTGCATACTAATTTTAAGCTTATCTCCAGCTTTTATAGGATTATTTTTAGATATAGTGATAGTGCCACTAAACCTAGATACATCATTATTAGTATTGAATTCAGCTGCGCTACCATTAACTGTAGTATTATTATGGTTTAATAATACTCGTTTAGTTAATTTAACATCTTCACCTTTTAGAGTGGTGCTTCCAATAATCTTAGTCTCTACAGTAACATCACGGTTTACATATGAGAAATAATTAGAATTACTATTAGAAATTGATGTTTTAAAGTTAGCATATTTTTCAATATTCTTATTAAAAACAATCTTGCCTTGCCAAATAGCGGAACCAGGTTTTGCATTTTCATCATCACGAACAACAGATTGAAGGTTTAAATCGTGGCCATCACTATATTTTTTATCAACTGATATTTCACCAATCTTCTCATTTTTATATTTGAGGTCTATTTTTTCCTCCAGGAATCACAGACACATTCTCAGCGCGAAAAGTCGCCCAATCACCTTCTTTGACATTCCGGCCGGAGATATCGATAGACCATTCGCGACCACTATCTTTAATACTCTTAGGTTCAATCTTCAACCGACTTGTAATATCCTCAGCAGCAAAAGCAGAAGGACCAAAGCTCATCATTGAGAACAATGCTGCAAGAATAAAAATTGATATTTTACTTTGAAAATTCATTTTTTCTCCTATTTTTTAATTTATAAAACACTTATGGTTAAATTTTATCATAATCCAATGTAAAAAGCAAATGCTTTTTATTTTTTAATCTCTAAAAAAGACCTTATTAATATCTCGCAGAATCTGGTTTCCGTTCTTAACCTTTGAAATAATCCGTGGCTCACTAGATAGCATTAATCGCAAGAATTTAATATGATTAGCGCTAAACTCGCCGTTCTCGTTCGGGATAAAAACCTTATCAAAAATATCAAAATCATATCTTTTGTCAGGCAGTAAGGCATCACCAAAACTATCGATTTCTAAATTTAGCTCTTCACCAATCGCTTCATTCGCTTGCAGAATAAACCAGCTGCGAATTAGCCCTAGGTCAATACTTAAGTCATTTAAACTCACAAAAGTTTTCAGCAAAATATCAAAAAAATCTGTGCTATCAATGTGCTCACTCAAACTGCTAATTTTTTTAATCGCAAAATAACCAAACTCAGTCCGATCCAAATCCTTAATAATCTCACCAAAAAACTCACGCATCCTAGCCGAAATTATAGTTTTCATCTCATTCTTGCCTTTCATTAAGACAATTTCGTTCAGAGCAAAGACTTCAATTCCACCGGCAAGTTTTGATTTTTGCTTGCGAGCTCCTCGCGCAATGCCTACAACCTTACCAGCTGGAGTAATAAAATTAACAATTCTATCAGCCTCACCAAAATTAGTTCGACGCAGCACTATCGCCAATGTTTTATCTTGTCGCATTTCTACACACCTCTAAAATTTCCTTTGGGCTAGTTTTGGCCTTATCTAGAATCGCCTTTATACCGTATTCTTTTAATGGTTTTTCCTCTAAATTATCTGCTAAATCCGAACAGATCACTACCGGAATCATAGCAGTATCATAATAACTCTTCAATTCATGAAGTAGCGCAAAAGCCGAATGGCCATCCAGCAAGATATCAAGAAAAATCAAATCAGGAGGAGTCATGTCAATCTGTGAAATTGCATCACCGGCGCTCGAAGATTGCAAGACAATAAAATCTTTTCTTAGAATCCGAGCAAAATTCTCCGCCAAAATTTGGTTGTCTTCAATAATTAAAACCGTTTTCATAGCAAACTAAGTTGCTCCGATTTATTTAAATCCACGTAAAAAGTATTGCCGTCACGATGACGAATCACGCCAATTTTAGCACCCATTGCTTCGGCAAAATTTTGCGCAATAAAAATCCCCAAGCCAGAACTTTGCGGTCGCGAAGCCGCACGGACTGGCTTATTTTTTTGCTTTTTTATAACACGCCAAACAGCCAATGGCAACTCTTCGCCAAAATCCCGAACTGCAACTCTAACTTTTTTCCCTACTTTTCTAACAGAAACTTCTACTTTTGAATTTGGATCAGCCGCATAAAGCGCGTTATCCGAAAAATTAAGTAAAATTGATCTTAGTAGATCATAATTTGCTACCACTAAATCAGAGACTTTGGAATTCTTAAATATAATTTCACGACCATGAAGCTCGTAGATTTTGGCCATTTCGCGTTGAATGTCGCTACAAACCTTGCGCGCGTTAGTTGGTTCAAGCTCAAACATGGCTTCGTCGAGACGAGCAACTTTAGTCAGGTCACTCACTATTCGCAAAGCTCGCTCACTAGTTAAATCAATTTGTTTTAAAATCTTAGTCTTTTCTTGATCGGTAAGGCTTATCTGTTTGTCGTTTAGAGTTAGCGAAAGTTGACGGATAATCGAAAGGGGAGCTTTCATCTCATGAGCGGCTACAATAAAACTACTGTCGCTCGCTATCAGATTAAAAAACTCCCCTTCATTCATACACTTCTATTATATCACATAGCAGAAGCCGAAAAAGATATTTCTATTTAAAATTGATAGTATTAACTATTTTGTCAAAATCAGCTCGGAATGTCGCGCCACCATCGGTTTTTAGCATCAAGACTTTATCATTAACTTTAAAAAAGTAAGCTACTCCCTGAATCCGGTCGTTTTTATTCTTATTATTCGGGAAGAGTCCTTCTAGCTTCGTTGCATTCTTACCATTAGCCAATACAGATGAAGAAGATAATTCTCCTTTATCAATTATTTTTTGATATTCATTCAATACATTTTCTAATGAAGAATTATAGATAGCAACCCTGAGTGCAAAGCGTTGACTAACCTTTGAATTATCATCGGTACTTAACACCGGCGGAACAGTAGTTGGATGGAAAAATGCATAATAATTAGCCCCGTCAGCACCGTTTGAAGCTACATACGAGCTCCAAGTCTTAGGGTAAGAAAAACTAACATTGCCCAGATCAGCTGGCCCATTAAATACTAAATTAGGGTTTTTTTCTCGCTGAGCATATTTTTCAGCTTGATCCTCAGCTTCTTTTTTCTTAGCAGCAGCTTCGGCTAACTCTATTTTATTATCAATATTGCTCTGAGCTTCTCGATAATTAATAAAAGCCCACACACCAAAAGCACCTATTCCAACCAGCGCAATCGATAAAAGAATTATTACAATCGTTGAACCTTCAACTTCTCCTCTTCTAATTTTTTTCATATTTCTATTATACTTATGGTTAGTATTTTTTTCAAGAGCCTTCATAACAATAAACGTTAATTAATCTTGCGAAAAATCTTTACTCACAATTTCAATCTCATTCGAAATATTATCCAAATCTGATTCTACTTCATTTACTAGATTAATTGCATTCTTGTATTTGTCCGAAATTTCTTCGATTGAAACCTCTCCACTCTCGATCTCTAATAAAATCTTGTCTATCTGTGCTATTTTATCATTAATTTTGTTCGACATTTTTTACCTCCGCTGTTATTTTTTTATCAATTGTCTCAATCAAAATCCGCTCACCGACTTCTATATCACCTCTCAAAATTGCATATCCTTGACGCAATATTCTTTGCGGATTAAGGTTTTCTAGTAGTCGTTTTTTCGCTAAAATACCATCTCGCTGTTGTTCGATTATAGATAATAATTTCGTTCGGATTTTATCTTTTTTAGAGTGATTTTGTTTTTTTATTAATTCTATATTTTCTAAAATTCGTTCACCTGCTCTTAATATCTTTGAATGCAAAAAACGAATCTCCGCCAACTTATCAGGCGACAAAATTTGTGCTACATTACTAGGAGTTGAAGCTGCGTAATCTGCCGCCAGATCACATAAACTCTCATCGATTTCGTGACCAATACCAGTAATTATAGGTACGCGAGAAGCAACTATTGCACGAACCAGCCGCTCGTCATTAAAGATAGCTAAATCATCAGCGCTACCACCACCCCGAATAACTGCAATCACCTCTGGCAATTCTTCACAAGAATTAAAATACTCGATCGCCCTAATAATCTGATCCGCCGCCGCCAAACCCTGAACTTGCGTATGCGCAACACGAATCTTAAGACCGCTCCATCGCTCATTGATAATCTTAATAAAATCGGCAAACCCAGCAGCTTGTGTGCTAGATATTACAGCAATTCGCTGTGGATTTTGCGGTAAATCACGCTTACGATCTTTATCAAAAAGACCTTCGCGCGCCAGCTTCTGTTTTAATATGTCAAAAGATTTTTTAAGACTACCTTCCCCTTTCGGAATTATTTTTTCTACCGTTAGACTAAATTTACCCCAGTCGGTTAATTTAGGTCTAACCTCAGCTACAATTTTCATACCATCTTCAAGCGGAAATCGCATCTGCCAGATCGTCATGAAACAACTCAGGCTAGATCGCTCGTCCTTGAGGTCAAAAAACACAAATTTCTTTTGATTGATTTTAAAACTAGAGACTTCGCCCTCGATCAATACACTCGGAAAACTTTTTTCAAAAATGTCATTCGAGACAGCTACAAAATCCGACACGCTAAAAATAAGTTCACGATTTGCTGGATCTGTAGAATCATATTTATTCAGAGATGATATTTGATCTTCAACTAAATCATCAAATTCACTAAAATCAAAATTCATATGCTTTATTATAGCATAATCTAAGAAGTTTTTCTCGCCCCACATTAAAACAAAAAAGACATCTGCATTTCGATAATACTTTAGCAAATGTCTTTTCTGGGTTATAAGTTATTTAACAAATATTTTTAACTTACAAGTTAATTTTTGATTTTTTTCGATAAATGACTACACCACTAGTTAATGCAATAAGAACAGCCGAGGCTAGTATAATCCAACCGAATACATCATTGTTATCTGATTTTTTAAATCCAGTTTGTGGAGTCTTTGGAGCTGTCTCGCTGCGAGGAGCTTCAGCTGGCTTTTCAGTTTTAGTTTCTGCTTTTTTCCCCGGTTCGGTTAGTTTTGGTCTAATAGCTTCAAGATCAGCTTGAGTTAAGATACCCTTGATTGGCACTTCATGCACACCACTACTTTGGAATATCACCGATCCGTCTTTTGCAGTTACCGTAACTTTATACTTGATATTCTTGAGTTTACCGTTAGCCAAATCAATATTAGCTTGAGCTGCTGGGTCAGGGTTTAGTTCTATAGGGAAATAAAATCCAGAAGAATTTTTCAAGTTTTGCTGCTGCAGAACTTTAACATTACCAGTTAAACCTTCACTATCAAAGCTAAACTTAAAGCCAGTTCGTGGCGTCTCCATAATTAGCTTATCAGCATTAACTCTATTACTATCATCAAAAACAAAGTTTGATCCGCTACTTCTCTCAACTTTTTCCTTAATGAATACAACTGGTGAATCTTTCTCTAGTTCTATTTTAATATTAGCATCTTTCCAATCGCGATTTGTCTCTACGCCAAAAACTAATTGCCCCTTTTTAGTGTCAGAATTAAAATTAGAACTACTACGCCATACCACGTTACCGTACGAAAGTTTCTTAGCAACGCCATTAACTTTAATATGTTTGCTAAACACTTCTCGGCCATTTACTGTAGCAAAAGCACGAACATCATAGTTAGGTGAAGAGTCTACCAATGGATAGCCGGCATGAATGTTAGAAAAATTAAAACCTATTTTATTAACATTTTGTCCCTTAACACTTTCGTTGAAGGTAACCTTCCACTTACTCCAAGGCACAGCTTCATCTACAGTATAGGCATCGAACTGAGCAATACTTGCGGCATCAGTTTTGTATAAAGAATAAAATGCCCGATTTTTATTAGCATCAACGACCTTAGCGGTTGCTACAGTTTTGCCATTAGCTTTTATATCAAAGTCTCGGATTTCACCCATGCCAGCGACACCCTTTTGATAAATAAAAAAGTAATCACCCAGGTTGACTGGTTCCTGAATATCAAAATCCATCCCAAAGCTATACCAGCGATCATCTATCGCAACTTTATCTACTTTTGGGTCAGCTTTGAGCTGAATATTTGGTGAGGTTAAAATCTTTGTGAGCTGTTTTGGCGTATCAGCAAAAGCTGGCCGCACCAAAGCTCCACCAGCAATCACACTCACCAAAATCGCAGTGATCTTAATTTTATATTTCATTCTTCTCCTTTTTCCACCAATAAAGGTGAATATTAACTTAACTCGTTTATGTTTATATTTTACCCCCCCCCTGATATTTTGTCAAGTATATTTTTAAAATCAATTAAATATGTTATAATAAAATAATGAAAATTGCAATTTTAGGGCGTCAGCCAAGTATCGGGATTGCCGAACTCGAAAGTGTTTTTGGCGGCGATAAAATTCGTGTACTGGGTGATTACGCCTGTCTTATTGAAACCGAAAAACTCAATGTTTCGCATTTTGGCTCAATTTTAAAAACCGGCCAAGTTGTTTTTGAGGTCAATTCAACAGATTGGCGAGATGTTTCAAAAAAAATAACCAAAATTTTTGAACACGATTTTGCGGATTTTAGCGGAAAAATCACACTAGGAATTTCAGCTTATGGCTTAAAAATTCGGGCGAACGAAGTTTCGAAAACTGGAGCAGTCATTAAACAAAAGCTTAAAAACCACGATGTTTCAGTACGAATAATCCCTTCAAAAACTGCCGAGCTTTCAACCGCAATTTCGCACAATAATAAGCTTGGCTTAAGCGAGAAAAAAATCGAAATTTTAGTAGTTCGTGGCGGTAAAAAAACAATTATCGCATTGAGCGAAGGCGCGCAAAACATCACAAGCTACGCTAGACGCGATCAAAACAGGCCGAAGCGCGACGCTTTTGTTGGGATGCTGCCACCAAAACTCGCCCAAACAATGATCAATCTCGGTGTCGGAGAAAATCAGCCACAGATTCAAGCACTTTTTGGTAAAAAAACTTTCGAAAAGCCAGAAATCCTCGATCCTTTTTGCGGAACTGGCACGGTTATTCAAGAAGCACTTTTAAAAGGCTTTAAAGCAAATGGAACCGATTTGAGCGAGAAAATGGTGGAATTTTCGAAAGAAAATAGTGATTGGTTTGTACGAGAATTTAAACCGCATGGTGAACTTGGAGAAATTTACGAAGCTGACGCTACAATTGAAAAATGGAGTTTTGCAAAAAAACTTTCAAGCGTGGTTTGCGAGACTTACTTAGGGCAACCATTCTCTGCTCCACCCTCACCAAAGAAACTTGCTGAAGTGCGTGAAAACTGTAATCGTATAATCTCGAATTTCTTGAAAAATCTAGCCCATCAAATTCCAGAAGGCGCCCAAATTTGTATTGCTATTCCAGCTTGGAAAACCCAAAATGGCAATTTTTCTCACCTTCCGCTTATTGACTTTTTGGAGGAACTCGGCTATAATAGGAGAGAATTTATGCGCGTTAAACCACAAGATTTAATATATTATCGCGAAAATCAAGTTGTGGCGCGTGAATTATTAGTACTAATAAGGAGTAAAAATGTCAAAAGTTAAAGCTGGTGGTACAAGTAAGAACATCCACAACAACGCTGGCCAACGCTTAGGCGTAAAACGATTTGGCGGTCAAAAAGTCAATGAGGGCGAAGTTCTCGTTCGACAAACTGGCGCAACCAAATTAGCTGGTGAAGGAACTTACATGAGCCGAAACTTTACAATCCACGCCGCTAAAAGTGGAGTTGTAAACTTTAAGCAAATCGCTAAAAAGAAATTTACAGGTAAAACTGAGCGACGAACTGTAGTTGAAGTAATCGCTGCTTAATTTTAAAAAATAAGCCTTTTCTCACGAATTGGCTTATTTTTTATGTCTATAAATTTATATGGTAGTTTTTATGATTGGATCCCAAGATGATGGCGAACTCGCTCTACTACATCGGAAATAACCACTTGAGATTTAACTAAATACTCATCAACGCCTAGAGATTCAGCTCGTTCCTTATCTTTTTCTTGACTTAAAGCGGTTAGCATAATTACCGTAATATTCATCGTTTCAGGAGTATTCTTTAAAATATCAAGAACATCAAACCCAGAAATTTTTGGCATCATTGCGTCTAGTAAAATTAAATCTGGACGATAAGAAATCGCGCTAGAAAGAGCCTGCTCACCATCATGAACTTCGCACACATCAAAACCTTCCATTTCAAGACGAGCGCGATATACGCTTGCCAACATTTCATCATCTTCAACTAATAAGATCTTCTTCTTTATTTCCATAGCCGTATTATAGCATAAGTTTTTTCAAAAAGCTATATTTTATTTTAGAGCTTCCTTAGCAAAGTCAAGCTGAGGGTCTTGACCGGAATTTATTTGTTCAGAAGTAATTTTAACTTCTTTATCCGGAGAAATACCTTCACCATTAATATTTTTTCCGTTCGGTGTATACCACTTAGCTATAGTTACTTTCAAAATTGCACCATTATTAATCTTGATTGGTTCTTGAACACTGCCCTTACCATAAGTTTTAACACCATAAAAACGGGCAACCTTATGATCTTTTAGAGCGCCAACAACAATCTCGCTCGCACTCGCACTACTGCCGTCGGCTATAACAATAGTCTCTACTCCTGCAAGAATATTATCGCCATCCGCACGAACCTCATCGACGGTTTTTGTACCTTTTTTCTCCGATACAATTAAGCTACCTTTTTCAAGCCATAAACTAGCCACTGATTGTGCAGCAGTAACATAACCTCCCCCATTCCCACGAAGGTCTAGAATAACTTTAGAAATTCCTTTCTGCTTGATCTCTTGCGCGTATTTTTTAGCTAAATTACCAGTTTCGTTATCAAAACGAGAGATAGTTAAGATAGCAATTTTATCCGAAATATTCAACTCAACGCTCGGATTGGAAATTTTGGCACGAGTAATCGAAAACTCTTTTTCTTCTTTATTTCGAGAGATTTTAATCTTTACACTAGTACCAGCTTCTCCTTTTATCTTGGATGTGATTTCATCAATACTCATACCAGAAACACTCTCACTATTAACCTCAAGAATAATATCTCCGCTCTGAATACCCGATTCGATAGCTGGGTTATTTTTTAGAGCTCGGATAACAGTAGGAAGATTGTTGCGGATGCCAATCTCAACTCCAATACCAGCACCAATATCGCCACTTAAATTTTTATTAAATTCTTCCGCTTCTTTTGAGTCCATATAAGTAGTGAATTTATCACCAGTAGCGTTAACTAGACCCTTTGAAGCACCCTCTATTAATTTATTTTTATCAATATTACCATCAAATTTAGCAATTAAAGTTTTAAAAGTCTCTTGAACTGAATTTAAATCTAATTCGTTAGTTTGCTTCTGAAGACCAAAAACAGGTGAAACTAAATTTAAAAGCTCAGTTTTTCGAGTCCCGCCAATAAAACCAACTATTAACATCACCCCCGAAATAACTACCATAGTCGAGACATCGACTTTCCTGCTCTCTCTATTCATTATTTTATTATATCATAAGCAATTTTTAAACTCAAAAAATCACCTCTTAGCTGAGGTGATTTATTAAATTTATTTGATATAGATATATTCATGGAATTTATTTGTAGAAACACGCATTTGAGAGTATTCACCCCAGCGATTCCCATTCGAAGGAGTTGGCCAGTTATACTGGCTAATCGTCATCGTGCCGTCGCCATGAACTGATTCAACCCAAGCAACGTGACCATAGGCACCAATATACATGACAGCGATAGACCCAGCCCGTGGAGTTGCCCCTGTAGAAAATCCATGTCGTCGCGCTGAAGCTGGCCACATATTAGCGTTCCCCCACCAAAGAGGTTGATAGCCAGTTTCTTTGACAATTCTCCAAGCAGTATAGCTTACACACTGTCCACAACCGTAGCCTAGAGGATCATCTTTATAACTCCATACAGTAGATTGATCTACTACGCACCCCCAGCTAGAACCCCAAGGGTATGAGCTTCCAACTCCGCCAGCTCCAAGATCAACCGAGGATCCACTACGTAAAAATCTCTGTGCTTCTTGTTGAATAATTCTATTCTGCTCATCTTGCAGTTTAGCTTTTTGAGCTGATTGTTCCTGAGCGTATTTCTTATATTCAGCTTCTTCGCCCTTTGTTTTTTCGAGCAAAGAATTTCTCTCATTGATTTTATCTTGCTTTTGCTTTTCAGATACTTTTTGATCTTCTAGAACTTTTTTAACAGCATCTCGCTTTTGTTCAAGTTCTTTTTTGCGTTGCTTAATTTCACCAACTTTTTGCGTCAATGAATCCTTCACAGAACTTTGATATTCTAGATTATCTAGTGCCTTAGAAAGATTTTCACTACTCGCCAATCGTTCAATCGGTGTAATTTCTTCATCGACCGACATATCAGCCAAAGTTCTACCTAGAGCCTTACGGTTTGCTTCAATTTTCTCCTCAGTTTCCTTAATTTCAATCTGAAGCTTGTCATGCTGCGCCTGAGAAATTTTAATTTGATTCTCGATAGCAACTCGCTCTTTTTCAATAGAATTTAATTCGTCCTGGATATTTTGAGCTTTATTCTTAAGCTCATTTGCTTGGCCTAAAGCCTCTTGCTCACTCCTTTGAAGAGCATCAATCTGTTGCTGAAGTTCCGCCTTGCGGTCGGCCTGAGCTGGTTTTATTACATTCATCGCAAATACACTTGATATGGCAAGCCCAAGCGATAATATTCCGTTTACTAAAATTTTCCTTTTCTTTACCATTTTTTATTTTTCCTGTCTATATTTTTATTATACCACATTAAAATGCTTAAATCAACTCTTATTTAGATATTTTCTTGTCGCAATCCAAGACGAGACAATGCCAATCAAAGAACCCAAGAGTGCCAAGCAAGGAAATACGATAAACAAGTAGTTAGGCCACCTAGTTACAACAGAATCAAGTGTAATACCCCAATTTTCGATCTTATTTAGGGATAGCGTTACCGCCGCATAACCTACACTAGTTGCAAAAACTGCAGCCAATATCCCTGAGATCATAGACTCTACAACAAAGGGACCACGAATAAAACTATTTTCAGCACCAACAAGCTTCATCATATAAATCTCTTCTCGCCGATTAAATATCGCCATACGAATAGTATTAAAGATTATCAAACCAGAAATCATTGCAAAAAGTACTATCGCAAAAACACCAACCTTTTCAACTGTCGCAAAAGCGTTGGAAATAGTTTCGATAGACTCTTTTCGACTACTCTTATAAGTTGGTTCCTTTGTTTTGTGGAGATTTTCCTGAAAAATTTTATCACTTTCAACTGTCTTTTTTAGTTCAGCGGTATTACCGATATCTTCAAGCGTAACCGAAAAGCTAGCTGGAAATTCATTTGAAGCAACTTCAATTGCCTCTAGAGTAGTTTCGTCTTTTTCCTTAATCTTTTTTAAAGCATAGTTTTTTTGCGCTTGTTCGTTAGATGTATATTCAACTTTTTTGACAGTCTTTAGATTTTTTAGAGTTTTGGTCATTTTAGCCACGTCAGTGTCTTTTACATCTTTTTTAAGATAAATAGAAACATCTATTTTTTCCGTTAGAGTATTAACAGTATTTACAATACCCATACGCACCAAAAAAGATCCAAAAATTATCAAGAGCGTAATCGTCATCACTGCTGTTGCCGCTACCGATAGCCAAGCATTACGACGAAAACTATTCGCCCCATATTTTATTATTCGCCATAAAGTTAATAATTTACGCTTGCGGCGTTTTTGTTCCATCATAACTTTTGAGTTCTGCTTTTTTCTCTTCGCCATTACTGTTTATAACTCCCTTGCGATTGATCATGTGTAACCTTACCTTTATTGAGCGTAATCACTCGACGTTTTAATTTATTGACAATCTCAACATTGTGGGTAGTCAGAACAACTGTCGTGCCGTAATTGTTAATTTTTTCAAGCAAACGAATAATATCCCAACTATGTTTCGGGTCAAGGTTACCTGTTGGCTCATCAGCAATTAGAATCTTTGGCTGACGAACGAGTGCACGAGCAATCGCTACCCGCTGGCGTTCTCCGCCGCTAAGCTGCTGCGGAAAGTTTTTCTCCTTCCCTTCAAGACCGACTAGCTTAATAACTTTTGGCACAGTAGAGCGAATTTCATGATTGTTCATCCCTACAATCTCCAAAGCAAAAGCAATATTTTCAAAAACAGTTCGGTTCGGTAAAAGTTTAAAATCCTGAAACACCACACCGATTCGTCTGCGAAGAAGTGGAATATCCTTATCCTTTAATTTATCATAATCAATCCCACCGACGACAATCTTACCGCTAGTAGGTTTCTCCTCTCGCGTCAAAAGTTTAAGAAGTGTTGATTTTCCTGCACCACTAGTACCTACCAAAATTACAAATTCTTTTGGTTTAATATGAAGGCTAATTCGACTCAATGCTGGATGATCAGCGCTACCATAAGTTTTAGTCACACGGTCCAATAAAATCATAACTATTTTAATTATACTAACTTTTTCTATAACGGTCAAGCTTTTGATTTTATAGAACAAATATTTTAAAATTTGTTAATTAAGTAAGTTTTTCAAACATATCAATTTCACCAAGCTTTTTAGAGTTAGCTTTTCGCTTTTGAATTAACTCATTAAAATCAGGGTAATCCTCATCTTCAAATGTTATACCATTCTGTTCAAAAAATATTTTCTTCTTCTGAAAACCCTGTGATTCTAAAATCTTTTCTCGCCATTCATCATCAGCCAAAATTGTTGGTTCTAATAAAACTCTGCTCGCTTCAAAATCTCTTTTCAACTGGTCAAAATCAAGCATAAGATTCTTGAACTTATCATCTTTCAAATATTTTTTATTCTCATAATCATAATGCGGAGTACTTAGAACTAGTGATCCAATTTTGCGCAAAAAGTTCTTCTGGGTTGGATTTTGGTGATAGCGATATTCAAAATAGCTATCATTACGGTCACCAATCCCCCGCCCAAAAGCATCTTCGTCATCATACCAAACCGGAACTGTGCCGTGCTGGCGTTTACCGTCCAAGTTTTTCTTTGTTGAAGTTTCACTATCCCAAAAGTAAATTCCGTTTATTTTTTTAACCTCAGGTAAAGCCTGTTCAAGCAAGTATATTGAAGTTCCAAGCGTTGCACCACTAAAACCAGTTTCGTCAATCACTGTTAGAGTTTCATCAGCAACAGAGACTGGAGTATTCATAATTTCGGTAAAAATATCATCTTGATTAAAATTTACCTCTGTATCATCAGAAATAAAGTTAGCTCTAATTCGCGCCAAGATTTCAGTTTTGTCCGATTCGGATAATTGCTGAAAATTATTTATAAAATCAGCCGTACTAGCAAGCTTATTCCGTATCCCTTTTCCATCCTCTATATACCCCTTTGAGATAGGAACACCAATAGCCGAAAAAATATCATTTCGGTCAATATTTAAGAATTTTGATTTGGGGCGCTGAGAACCCGGCTTGGAGAAATTTTTCCAGAATTTTTTAGTCAAAGCCTCAAGAGGTCTTGCAGATTTATCAAGATATATAGCCGTGTCAGTTTTATCTCCAACCGAACCATCTAACTGATGAATCATTTCCGCCGTATTCTTAAGGTAACGAGAAGCTATCATATCTATCGAAACAGGGTCGCCATCTGCGTCTAGCTGTTTTGAAATAATTTTATAATTATTGCGATCTACCGTATATATATCTAGAGGGCTAATTAACCCTTCTTCAATCTGATTTTTGCGTCGCTCAATTAGTTTCTCTTCATGATCAGAATATCCTGAGTCCATAGACTCTTCATTTAGAGAATCGTATTTTTTTCGTTTATTTTCCATTTTTTATTTTTCTAAATTAATATCTTAATTGTATCATAAAAATATCAATATGTCAATAAAGGTTATACTTAATCTATTTAAGTAACCTAAAATATTGATTTATCAACTATCAATCAATTTTTAGAATTCTCTAAAAAAGCATAAATGAATCCATCAATTTCGCCATTCAGCACTTTTTCAACATCTTTTTCTTCGTATTTGGTGCGGGTATCTTTAACTAATTTATATGGGTTTAAGACATAATTTCGAATTTGCGAACCCCAGTCAGCTGATTTTCCAGCCTGTAACTCATTCAAATCGGCGGCACGCTGCTCAAGCTTCATCTGAAGAAGCTTTCCACGCAAAATATTCATTGCAGTTTCTTTATTTTGAGTTTGTGAACGCTCATTTTGAATGGCCACCACAGTACCAGTCGGAATATGCGTAATTCGAACGGCCGAGTCAGTTGTGTTAACACCCTGACCGCCCTTTCCACTGGATCGATAAACGTCAACTCGCAAATCTTTTTCTTCAATCTTAACGTCTTCTGGTGTCGCAATTTTTGGCAAAACTTCAACTAAAACAAAAGAAGTTTCTCGGCTACCACCACTGTTGAATGGTGAAATTCGCACTAAACGGTGAACGCCATTTTCGCTACGCAATTTGCCATAAGCATTCAGCCCGCCAACTTCAAAAACACTAGTTTTAATTCCAGCTTCTTCTCCGATAGACCGTTCTATCTGTTCAGTCTTAAAATCATTTTTTTCTGCCCAGCGCAAATACATTCGTTCAAGCATTTCTGCAAAATCCTGAGCGTCAGTTCCACCGACACCAGAAGTTATACGAACAATTGCGTCGCCAGAATCGAATTCCCCATCAAAAAGTAGATCTTTTTTTAATTTCTCAAGTTCGACTTCAAAAGCATCAATCTGCTCAGAAAACTCATCTTCTAGATCTTCACTAATCTCCATTAACTCTAAAATATCCTCAACTTGCGCTCGTAGGACATTCCAAGGATCGATTTTTTTCTTAAGGCTAGCTAAACTGCGAATTTTAGTTTGCGCATTTTGCGGATTATTCCAAATTTCTGGCTGAGATATTTCAGCTTCAAGTATTTCAATTTCACTTGAAATTTCAGAAAAATTAAGCTTCAAATCGGCCTTAACGATTTCAGCTAAGATTTGTTGGGCACGAATTTGAAGCTTTTCCATAAATTATTTTTTAGCTAGATGATCCTCACCAAGGAACTTTGTAACTGCGATAATAATAAAGTATACTACTGTTGCGATGATCAAGAAATTAACAAGATCATTTAAGAATACACCATATTTAACAGATGTAATCCCCTTATTAGTAGGGATATTGAATACTAGTCCCTTTAGACCATCAGTTGAGCCCAACAATATGCCAAGTGGAGGCATAATTACGTTATCAATAAGCGATTTAACCAAAGTCGCTGCCGCAGTACCGATAATCAAACCGGTAGCCATACCGATCAAACCTTGGCTTTTTATAAATTCTTTAAATCCCTCTAACTGCTCCTTTAAAACATCTGGGGTTGGATTTTTAATTACTCTCTTGGTTACTTTTTTCTCTGTCATAATGCCTAAATTATATCACGAGTAAGTTTTTTATTCAATAAAAACTCCACTCGTTTGAGTGGGGTTTTATTATTCGTTATTCAGTTCGAAGCGCCTCTATAGGGTTCATTTTTGCAGCTTTTCGTGCCGGTAAATACCCAGAGACTACAGCCACAACCATTAAGCATAATACCATGACTGCACTTGCAACCCAATCCATCTGAAGTAGACTCACATCTGATTTAATCGAAAATATTCCAGAGTTACTCATTAAAGGATTCAATATTGAACTAAACACTCCGGCAATAATCACTCCAATCGCTCCGCCCAAAAAACCAATCCACGCAGCTTCATAACGAAACATTTTTGAAATATCGCTCTTTTTAGCTCCGAGTGATTTCATTAGACCAATTTGCGAAGTTCGCTCAAGTACGCTTATATATTGCGTATTAATTATCCCAAAAACACTTGCCAGAATTGCTAGTGCGCCGAACCCTGCTAATCCGGCTGCAGCAACATTGATTGCAGATTGAACTGTCTTGTAACTGTCAGCAAAACTTGAAACTTCAAATCGTTCGGCGTCAGCTTTTCTAATTTCTTCGGCGACTTGTTGAGCTGTAAACCCATTCTTTACACTCACATTAACTCCGCCAAAGTAATTAGCCATTTCGGCGTTAGTTTTTTTAGAAATTCGTAATCCGTCACTATTTGAAATTCGAAAAGCATTAGGGTAGGAAAACTCCATCTCAGTCTTTCCATTATCTACCGCCACGATTTCGAAGGTCTCCTCAATGATCTCACCAATTGAATTCTTAATTTCAAAAATTACCTTCTTACCAATTAAATCTTGCTCTTTCATTTTGACCGCCTTCGCAAAACTCTTAGGAGCAATAGCTTTTCCTGCAGGAATTTCAAATTTATCATTTAGCTTACCGGCTGAAAACTCAACCTGCTTAGAATCATTTTTAGTCACTGCACCCACAACAATCTTTTGTCCACCGTCTAGCCGAGCTGTCTCGACATTTATATTTACAAATGGGCTTATCTTGTCAACACCTTTAACTTTTTGTATTTTTTGAATATCCGATTGCTTCAACGCATATTTCTCGAATCCACTAAGTGTAGCTTTTTCTTTTTCGCCGCTAGAGGCTTCACCTTCGCTGTTCTGAGCTTTAAGTTCGTACGGATCCGACTCTTTTTCTGATTTAATTTTTCGCGCTATACTAATAGAGTTCTTGTCTCCAATTTTATTAGCTAAATCAGAAACATAAGCGTTCCCGCCTTTTCCGGCAGCAAGAGCTAGTGAAATTGTTGTCGCCCCAACTGCAATAGCTAGAGATGTTAGAATTGTTCGCAATTTAGATTTAGAAAGATTCTTACTCGCTCGCTTTACTATATCAACCCTACGCATTTTTTACTCCTCTCGTATCTTTAATTGATTCGATCTCACCATCTTTGACCCTAATTTGAATCTCACATTTTGCAGCTAGATCTTCATCATGCGTCACAACAACTAAATTAGCACCATTATTTTTATTATAATCAAATAGCAATTTTTCAATTTTTGCGCCAGTTACAGAATCTAGATTACCTGTTGGCTCGTCGGCAAAAATCAACTTAGGCTCATTCACGATTGCTCGAGCAATAGCTAATCTTTGTTTTTGACCGCCAGAAAGATCTCGCGCTTTAGATTTTTTCTTATCAAGAAGTTCAACTTTCTTCAAAGCATTTTCGATTTTCTTTGCTCGACGTAAAGTTGGCACTTCTGCTATTTCTAAAGGTAGACTCACATTTTCAACGCAAGTTTCATTTCCCTGCACAAAGAAACTCTGAAAAATAAATCCCATTTTTTGCGCACGAAATTTATCAATCTTCTTTTGCTTCATAGATAGAATATCAATCCCGTCTATAAAAACATGGCCCTTTTCAGGAGCATCGAGCCCACTCATTGCATGAATTAGAGTCGATTTTCCACTTCCGGATTTACCGATAATAGCCACACTAGCGCCATCAGGAATCTCAAAACTTACATTTTTTAAAGCCTGAAATTTATTTTTCTTATTACCAAAAGTTTTCGAAATATTCTCTACATTAATCTTCATAAAATTGCTCCAAATCTTTTGCTTCTGTAAATTGATTATTTATATCATAGAAATAAACTTTAAAGTTTTTAATCTTACCACTTCCTCGAACCGCAAAGTCAGAACCGGCTCGGCTCGAAAGCGTCGCTTCAAGTTTGTCTTGATCTTTTTGCGTTTGATAGCGGAAAGTCTCATTGGTGGTTATTTTCGAAAGTTCTGGACCATAGATCCTAATAAATTCATTAGATCCGCCATAGAAATATCTTCTATCATTGCCAGAAATCGTTAACTTGTTATCTCTAAAATTAAATCTTAGTTTTTTTGATAAATTCTGGTTTAAAGCTTTATATTCACCAATCTCAATTTTACGTTCATCGCTCACAATATACTCTACGCGAATACCAACTTTTGAGCTAACCTCCTCAATCTTAGAAAGATCATCTTTGTTAATCGAAGCTTGCGAGACAATCGCACTAGATTCAATTTTCTGCGATAAACGATTAATACCATCGCTCGCGACCGTGAAAATTCCTATTCCACTAGTAATACCTAGTGCTAAACTCATCATTATTGCAACAAAATGATTGCGTGTAAATTTAGCCAAAAAACTTGCATGCGCCAGAATCGACCAAAATATAATGAATACCACACCTGCAAAATTACCCAAAATCATAATTAAGAGCTTAGAATTTTCGCTCATACCCCTCATAGTATCATTCCTGAAAGCTTCTTGAAGTCCAAAGTCGCCCATAATTATAGCAATTAATCCACAAAATGCTATAAGAGTAAAAATTACCCCGAGAATTTTTAAACCAATCCTTCTAGCTGAATGCTCTTTCCTATTAGCCTTTTCGAAATTAAACTCATCATTAATTTGTGAAATAGCACTCGCCGAAATCTCCTGACCGCGTGACCTCAAAATATCGTTAGCATTTTTAGCAACTGGCATCGCAAAATCTAAAATTAGATAGACGATAAACATCCAGCCCATTGTTGGAAAAATCAACAAAATCATCAAAATACGAATTATCGTCACATCGATTTCAAAATACTCGGCAAGTCCAGCCGCCACACCGTCAACTTGCGCATTTTCTCGAATACGATATAGTTTTTTGGCTTTAAGCCTTTCAAAATAGCTACGATTATCGTTGTCGATAGTATCTTCATCACCTTCACCTTCAAAAACTTCCGGCTCACCAATTTGAGCGCGAATTTTTTCGACGTCTTCTTTAGTGATTACGCCATTTGCCTCCACCCCAATATCTGATAGAATTTCAGTGATTCGAATTTCAACATCTGCAAAAATTGAATCATCAGCAAATTTACGAAGAGCGTTTAAATATTTTTCAATATCTTTTTTGGCATCATTCTCAATTTCGTAAGGTATTTTCGCCAAATGAATCCGTGTAATTTCCTTCATATTTCCTCTTTAAAGTTTATCAATCGTTGCGCTTAAATTATTAATTTCTTTCTCCACCACCTGCGCAACACCTTTACCAAAATCGGTAATTTTATAATATTTTCGTGGTGGGCCTTGCTCACTTTCCTGCCATTCATGCGACAGTAATCCTTCTTTTTGAAGTCGACTCAGTAGCGGGTAAATTGTTCCTTCCACAACTACCAGCTTCGCTTCTCGAAGTTCTTTGATAATATCGCTCGTATAGACAGGTTTTTTAGAGCAAACTTTTAGCACGCAAAAAGCAATAAAGCCTTTTCGCATCTGTGTAGACATCTGCGAAGCGTATTTTTCAATTTGTTCTTGCTCCGTCATAGTTCTATGTTATACCAAGTAGCTGGCATTGTCAAGACTTTTTTATTTTTCTGCAAAAATAAAATAACTTCCGGCCTTTCGAAAGTTATTTTATGCTCATTCTACAGTTCACCCACCGCTTTAATAAATTGCTCTCCCCGATCAACATAGCTCTTAAACATATCAAAACTAGCGTGCGCTGGGCTCAAAATAACCACATCTCCAGATTGAGCATCAGCAAAAGCAGTTTTAACAACCTGTTGCATGGTCGTATTTAAGCCAAGATTTTTAATGCGGGTGAAGTTCTTATCTTTGAGCTTTAAATTTAATTTTTCGGCTTCTTTACCGATTAAAATTACTTCACGAAGTTCGTCAATCGATGATTCTGATATTCGCGAAATTAACTTACTTAAATCCGCTCCTTTGTCACTACCGCCCAAAATCAGCACCTTAGGCTCAGCGAAGGCATTCATCGCCGCAATTGCACTACCTGGTGTAGTAGCAATGCTATCATCGTAAAATTTGATTCCGTTAATCTCACGAACAAATTTCAAGCGATGTGGCAGACCTTCAAATTTTGATAGTCCTTTTTGCCAGTCACTAGTAATCTCTCGTAAATCCTTCCCACGATCCGCAAGAAAATCAAAAGTCGCTATCATAGCCGCTAAAGCATTTTTTTGATTATGCTCGCCTGCTAATTTGAGAATACTAGTTTCAAAAAGCCTCTTCTCACCCCAATAAAAATATTCGTCTTTTACGTGAGCAAGTTTTTTGTTCGGAAAATTTTGGAGCGTTCCATATAACCGATTCTTAGAGTTTTCCACAGCCTTTTCCACAACTTGATTTTCTGAGTTATAGATAAAAAAATCATTTTTGGTTTGTTTTAAGGCAATATTCATTTTAGCTGCAACATAATCGTCAAAACCGTCATGAACATCCAAGTGGTCTGGCTCGATATTATTCAGAATCGCTACAAATGGTGATTTCTGCGCATCCCAAAGCTGAAAACTACTGAGCTCATATACTACCGCGTCATTAGGCGATATTTCATCAATTTTATCAAGCGCCGGAACACCAATATTGCCAAGGAGGTGCGTTTTTATACCAGCAGATTTTAGAATTTCCGCCACAAAACTAGCTGTCGTTCCCTTACCCTTTGAGCCAGTTACGCCAATAATCTTCGCTGGGCAATTCTCAAAGAATAAATTTGTTACACTAGTAATTTTGGAAGAAGAAAGCCTGTGTGGATTTACGGCTGGTGTGCGAACAATTAAATCAGCTTTCACCTCCGAAAAGTCTTTTACGCCCAAAAAAATTTTAGCATTTCGTGGTGCCTCTATTTTACTTTCTGCCCGCTGATCGTAAATTTCAAATTCCGCATCTTTATATTTTTTAGCCAAAAAATTCATTGCACTTTGCGTTTCTAAACCAAATCCGAGTAAAGCAATCTTCATATTTTCTCCTTTTTTTAATTTTATCATTTTGCGTTTTTTTTAGCAAACTAACCTCACACACTTGACTTTTTAGGAAAAACGTGTTAAAATATAAAAGCTCATTGAGAGTAAATTTATGCAAAAAAGGAGGCCATAAACATGGCTCAACAACTAGTTATTTACTTAGTCAAAGGACAAAATAATAGCCCCTACATTCTAAAGGAAGAAGAGGTGAGTAATCTTATTAGCCCAAATCTGACCGAAAGAGAATTAAGAAAAATGGATAATTCTCCAAATTTGGATAAAGACAGTCTCATAGACCTTAGATTCAAAAAAAAGGTATCTAGGTTCGTAAGTAATAATAATAGTATTTTTGACTATGAAGATATATTATTATTAGTCGAAAAGAATACATCGGATTATCTAGAGGATAAGATAGTCGATGAATTCAAGAAACTATTTAGCTTAGAAGTGGAGGTACAATACATCTAATATAAGTCTCGCAAGAGGCTTTTTCTTTTATATTATTTTTCAAAAAGTTTAGAAATCTCAGCGTTCAATTCATTGACCTGCTCAACTTGACCACCGCTAACCGTACCAAAAGACCAGCAGTTTGCGTCAATAAATTCACGCGCAACTTTGAGCATTTTATAAAGTGAAATCTCACGAATTAACTCTGGCTGCTTCTCAAAATCACGAATTCCACCATCCCAGAAATAACGACCAGCATAAAATCCAGCTGTCGAAGCTACCGTTTGGCCACTCATCTGAAAAGACCCTAATGCAAAGCTCTTCATCGCTTCAAGCTCAGTCTCAGAAATTTCACCATTCAAGATTCGCTTTAATTCTGTTACGACAAGCTCAAAAAGCGGTTTAGCAGTATCAAAATTAGTTTGCCCTTCAAAATCCCACGAAGAATCATTCACTCCACGCGACGTTCCAGAATAAATACCATAAGCTAAACCTCGTTTTCTGGCCTGACCAAAAATACGCGAATGCATAGTGCCAGTTATAATGTGGTTCAACGCGTCCATAGCGTCCATCTCATCATCTGACAGCTGACGCGGTAAAACCAACGATAAACCAAAACTAATATTTTTTAGATCTGGTCGCGCAATATAAACTGGTTCATGTGGCGTTTCGAGAGGATCGGTTATAAGGTCAAACCTTTCGCCTCGTGGTAAAGAAATTTGTTCAAGACTGGCAATGATTTTATCGCGACGCGATTCATCAATTTTTCCAGCAATAACAAATCGTAAATTATCGGTAGTGTGAGTCCGCGCGTGATGTTCACAGATATCAGCTAGCGAAATATTATCAATTGTTTTAAGACGCTGCTCATAAGTTAGAACTTTTTCACCAAAAGCCTGCTGAATTTTTGGCCATAAAAGGCGTGCGTTATTATTTAGATATCCAGTTAATTCGTTGCGAACATTACCCTTTTCGGCAAGAAATTCAGTTTCATTAAATTTTGGTGTAGCGATCGAAAGAAGCTGAAGGTCTAAAATTCTCTCCCATTCAAAATCAGCGCAATCAGCAATATAAACCATATTCATATCAGATGTTGAGGCGTTATGATAGGCGCCATTTTTGGTAAATTCAGCTTCGAATTCATGCTCGCTAGCAAATTTGGCATTAGCACCAAAAGCCATATGCTCCATTATATGAGCAGTTTCGTAAATTTTATGACTTTTAGTATACCTTGAGCCTGCTCGGAACTGAAACCGAAAACTCATCACAGTTGCATCTGGAACATTTATAAGAAGACCGCGTGCGCCATTTTTTAGGCGCACTTCTTCAACGAAATGCCGCATTTATTTTCGGCCCTTTTTCTTGTTTTGGCGCTGAGCTTTTTTAGTTTTGCGAGCCTTATTTTTACGAGCATTCCTCTCGGACACAGTCGAAGATTTCTTGGCGCTAAAATCATCATCTCGATTCTTTTCACCAGATAATACTTCATTCACGCCAGATTCAACAGAATTTTCCGCAAGACGTGTTAATTCGGTTTCGTGATCTTCTTCGCTACGAGCTAGAATATCGCTCTGCTGAATATGAGTAATAATTCGGACAGCCTCATCTCGCAAAGTGTTTTGAAGACCATCAAATAATTTTTGACTCTCAGAACGGTATTCTACCAACGGATCGCGCTGACCGACACTTCGCCAGTGGATTCCTTCGCGCAAATGATTCATATTCTCGAGGTGATTCATCCATAAAGTATCAAGAATCTGCATATAAACTTCGCGCTCGATCTTTTGGATTGTGTCTTCACCTAGCTCAAATTCTTTTTCAGCATAAATATCATCAGCGATCTGTTTAGCTAGTGAAAGACGTTTTTTATCATTTTTAATTCGGCCAATTGCTTCAACCGTATCACGTTCAACCGGGAAGAATTCTAGGAAATTATCAACAAAATCTGGATTATTCTTTGAAGGAAGCTCCACTAGTTCACGAACCTTATCCTCAAACAAGGCTTTAATTTGCGGAGTAATATCTTCGCCTTCAAGAATTTTTCGGCGCATCGTATAGACAACTTTTCGATGACGATTAATCACATTGTCGTATTGAACAACATTTTTACGCGTGTCAAAATTGAATCCCTCAACTCGTTTTTGAGCATTTTCAAGCGTCTTGGAAACAGATTTGTGCTGAATTGGTTGATCATCAGGCACACCAAGTCGATCCATAAGCATAGCAATTCGCTCTCCTTGGAAAATTCGCATTAGATCATCTTCGGTTGAAACAAAGAATTGTGTCTCACCCGGATCACCTTGACGGCCACCACGACCACGGAACTGGTTATCAATTCGACGCGATTCGTGACGCTCTGAACCAATTACAACCAAGCCACCAAGTTCTTTTACACCTTCACCAAGTTTAATGTCAGTTCCACGACCAGCAATGTTCGTAGCAAGCGTAATTGCGCCTTTTTCTCCAGCACGCGCCACAATCGCAGCTTCATGCTCGTTATTCTTGGCATTTAGAAGGTTATATTTTATGCCTTCTTTATCAAGGTATTTGGCAATTTGTTCATTTTTTTCAATTGAAGCTGAACCAACCAAAACTGGACGGCCGGCTTTATGGTGTTTTTTAATTTCTTCAGCGACAGCTTTAAGCTTAGCTTTTTCGGTCTTAAAAATTAGATCTTCTTTATCATCACGAATAACTGGTTTATTCGAAGGAATTTGTACAACTTCCAAAGAATATATCTGCTGGAATTCTTCAGCTTCAGTAAATGCGGTTCCGGTCATACCGGAAAGTTTTTTATAAAGACGAAAGAAATTCTGGAATGAAATTGTTGCGAGCGTCATCGATTCTTGAAGCACTGGCACTTTTTCTTTTGCCTCAATCGCTTGATGCAAGCCTTCGTTGTATCGACGACCATTCATTAAGCGGCCAGTGTGTTCATCAACAATAATCACTTCTCCATCGTTAGTTACCACATAGTCTTTATCCCGCTTAAATAGAGTTTGCGCACGCAAAGCTTGATCCATATGATAAACTGCGCGCGAATGCTCTGGAGTATAAAGATTTTTCATATTGAGAAGTTTCTCAACTTTATCAATTCCAGAATCAGTCAATGAAACACTGCGGCGCTTCTCGTCAGTTTCGTAATCTTCATCCGTTAGTTGAGCGGCAATTTTAGCAAACTGAATATATGCTTCTGGGTTCTCCGCAGCTGGAGCCGAGATAATCAATGGAGTTCGAGCTTCATCGATCAAAATTGAGTCAACTTCGTCAACGATAGCAAAGTTAAGGTTGCGCTGACGCAGCAAATCAACTTCGTTCACCATGTTGTCGCGCAAATAATCAAAGCCAAATTCATTATTTGTACCATATGTAATATCAGCATTATAAGCTTCTTTACGTGTAGCAGGTCGAAGGCGACGCATTTTTTCATCTTCGTGCGATTCGTTGTCGAACTTAGGATCATAAATATAGCTTGCTTCATTCACAATCACACCTACTGACAAACCTAGAAAATCATAAAGCTCACCCATCCAAGAAGCGTCGCGCTGAGCCAAATAGTCGTTAACTGTCACTATATGAACACCCTTACCTTCAAGCGCATTCAAAGAAACTGGTAAAGTCGCCACCAAGGTCTTACCTTCACCGGTTTTCATCTCGGCAACCTTTCCTTCGTGAAGCACCATTCCGCCAATTAGCTGAACATCAAAATGGCGCATCCCAAGCGTACGAGTTGAAGCTTCTCGCACCAACGCAAAAACATCTGGCAAAATTGTATCAAGTGTTTCACCTTTTTTATCAAGCTTTTTTCTGAATTTAGCAAAACTTTCTTTTAATTCATCATCAGATTTTTTAGCATATTTTTCACTTAAAGCATTAATCTCATCAACTTTTTTTTGCAGTCGCGCCAAAATTCGCTTTTGCGGATCACCAAAAATCTTCGTTAGAATTTTTTCAGTCTTACTTTCTTCTATCATCACATTTTTTTTCGCAGTTTTTTTAGACATTTCCTTCTCCATTAAAACAGTATAAAATCTATTACAATTTTATCATAATTTTAACACTAAAAAAAGCCCCTTTAAAGGACTTTCATTAACTTTTTGGCTATTTCTACTATTTTATTATTAGGAGAAATAATCTTATGGTTAGCGATAGATTCAATCTCCTTATTTAAAGTCCTAAGCATACAAGATGCCTCAGCATCCCCAGCCAAAGATATAACATCAGAATACAATTTAATATTGTTGCTAGACTCGATTTTCTCGCTATCCCTAATTATTATTAAATTATTCTCTGACAAAAACAATAAAATAGGCTTTTTTATAATTTTATCATTTTTGATCTCATAAAAATCTAAATAAATTGTATTCTCATAAATATCAACAGCCACAAACCTACGGCCGTATTTTTTGAAAAGTTTTGCTTTATCCATTTTTTCACCCCCTAAAATAATAAAGTTACACCATTATACAATATTTTTAGCAAAAAATAAAATCGCGCCGTTTTGACGCGATTACTACAGTAACTTATCCTCGTTTAAATGAGCGCTTAAACTTTGCCATAATACCAGCTTTACCAAGGCGTGGATTTTTTTCGGTCTTGTAACGGCGGATCTGTCCGTCAAGCTTGGCTTCAACAATATCAATCGCAGCAAGAACATTCGAGCTTTGATCTTTTGCCACCAAAGTTTTATCTGGTACATCAACGATTACTTCAACTTCATATTTATTGTCATGAGTACCGTTAATTTGAGCAATCAAAACGCGCGCCGATGCTGATTTTTTAGCGTGTCGCGGTAGATATTTATCTAGTTTACCAATATGCTTAATTGCATATTTTTTTGTATTTTCATCAACTTCGTATTTATTTCCTGTAACTTCAATCTGTGAAATCATGTCTTTCCTTTTCTGTTAATTACTACTCAAATATTAGCATAAACCTTTTTGATTGTCAAGAAAAAGAGCCCGCCTCAATAAGCGAGCTATTGCTTAATTGCCTTAATCTTATCTAGCCTATAACCAGACCATACCCCGTCATGAGTTACAATAACTGGAGTAGAACTAAAGCCAAGATCATCCTTAACATAACCAATAAGTTCTGGATGCTCATCAAGATTAATTTCTTCGAAAGGAATACCAAATTCCTCAAAGCGTTTTTTAGTCTCCTTACATGGACGGCAATCATTCCTTGTATAAATTATTATAGCCATTATAATCACCTTCTTTCTATATTTTGGCTATATTTATATTATAGCATAAGTAAATTAAAAAGCACTATATATAGTGTTGTAAAATATACATATACGCTAAATATAGTGCTTTATAGTTCTAGATTTCTTTTCTGCCACCCATAAATGGTTGCAAAACTTCTGGGATAATTAAATTATCTCCATTCTGGAAGTTTTCGAGTATTGCTACCAAACAACGCGCAAGCGAAACGGCTGTACCATTGAGCGTATGAACTACCTGTAAATCACCACTAGTTCGACGAACGCGAATATTCAAATTTCGCGCCTGATAATCTGTACAGTTTGAGCAGCTAGTAATTTCACGATACTTACCGTCAACTGGGCTCCAATATTCAATATCGTATTTCTTTGAAGCTGGCGCGCCCAAATCCCCACTGGCAATATTGATTACACGATATGGGATTCCTAGATCTTGATAAATTTCCTCTTCGACAGCCAGAATTTTTTCGTGAGCTTCAACACTTTGTTCGGGTAAAGTATAAGCATACATTTCAAGCTTGTTAAACTGATGAACACGGAAAAGCCCGCGTGTATGCTTACCGTAAGTTCCTGCCTCTTTGCGATAGCAAGGCGAATAGCCAGCATAAAACAACGGTAGATCCGATTCTTCAAGAATTTCATTCGCATGATAACCGGTTAGCGACATTTCGGCAGTCGCAATTAAGCTTAGGTCTTCGTTTTCTATAAAATATTCATCACTCTGATCACTAGAACGTGGCGCAAAACCTGTGCCCGTCGCAACTCTACCGTTAACCATATGCGGAACGGTCATAAAATTAAAGTTCTTAGAAAGCAGTTTGTTTAACGCAAACTGGTAAATAGCATTTTCAAGAAGCGCCAAATCACCTTTTAAGAAGTAAAACTTTGCACCAGTAACTTTCGCTCCACGTTCAAAATCAACCCAGTTTTTATTCATTGCAAAATCAAGATGATCTTTTGCACCAACTCGCTCTGAACCAAATTTTTGTTCAGCTAACTCAACTCCCCATTCCTTTACAACTTCATCTTCGCCTTCTTCACCAATTGGTACGTCTGGTTGGAGTATATTTGGGATAGCGTTTAATCCCGCATTTAATTTCTCGTCAATATCGCGGAATTCATTTTCAAGCTCTGCAAGTTCAGTCTTGATTTTTTTACCCTCAATTATGTTTTCTTCAGAAGGTTTACCACCAGCTTTTTTCATCAAATCAGAAATTTGATTACGACGAGCACGTAATTCATCAATTTTATAGGTCAGCTTCTTTCTTTGGTCATCAAGTTCAAGAACCGCATCAACATCAGTTTTATAGCCTTTATTTGCAGTATCTTTTTTAACTTGCGCCAAATTTTCACGAATAAATTTTATATCTAGCATGATTAAATTATATCACAAAAAGCAACCTCCTTAAAGAGGTGCTTTTAATGTATGTTTTAGTGTCAAGGGTTATTAGGTTTTTTACCAGAATCTGGATTAATCCAATTGCCCCTATAGTTAGGTTGAACTTTTCTAGTTGGACTATTATTGTTCGGAACTGGATTTGAAGGAGGGTTAGCTTTTTGACTGGAGTTAGTGTTAGAATTGGGATTAGCTACAATCTTAGAGTTAGCTTTTTGAATAATTTGATTCAAGAATTTTTCCTGATCAGCCGTCATATCATCGCGAGTCTCTGGGTTAGTGAGCGCATTATTAGCCATACTTATGGCGCTAGATAGCTGATCTTGGCTCATATTATCTATAGCATTCAAATAGTTAGTAGTTTCGCCAGGACGAAGCGCAGTTAAGCTTTTCGCAGTCATGTTTGCATACGCCCCAGGGTCAGACATAGCTTGGCCCATAACACTTTCGGCCATAGTTAAACCATTTGAAAGCTTTTGAGTAGTAATACCGCCTTGAGTATTTCGAGCAACAGTCATGGCGCCCATGAGCGAAGGAGATACAGCCTTCATATCGCCTGCATACCTATCCGTAAACTTCTGCGCAAACTCCTGCGATACACCCGATGATTTAATAGCGGAAGACATTATATTGGCAATATCGCTCTCCTTTTTTCCGGAATTTTTTGCAGCCCCATACGCAACCCTGAACTTAGAAAAATCCCCAGACTGCATAGCTCCAACAAGAGAGTTTTCTATAGCCGCATCTTTAGCCGCATCACCATTCAAAGTAGCCCAGCTCCTTGCCATAGCGACAGATTGCGCAGTGATTTGGTCGTCTTCACGCTTTTGCTTAATAGCCCGCAAACCATTTAACGAACGAAGCTGAGAATCTGTAATAGTTCCACTTGCTTCCATTTGTTCTAGCATAGCAATTCTGCGGTCTTCATCGTCCCATTTCTGGTTTTCTTCGATAATCTGAGCATTACTATCAGCGCGAAGTCGGGAGTTTCGCAACCCTCCAGCAACAGCAGCTACACCAGTCATCCGGCCAGCCCGACCCAAAAAACGACCAATTTTCGTATTAGGATTTTTATCTCTTCCAGTAAGAGCACCTACATTACCTCTACTCCAGTTAGTAGCATGTTTCGCCATGGAAGTATTACCCATAAATTTATTTGCGCCACCAGCAAGAGAACTGAGTTTGCCTGTAATATTAGCATTCGTTAGTTTATCTAGAGCAGCTAAAGCACCCCTAATTAAAGCAACTACTCCAGCCATACCAACAAATGGTAAGGTTAAATATAAGCCCTGAATAAGATGATTACCGTTAGCCGTAGCCGCTAAAGTATTAGAAGCTAAAACCGATAAAGAAACCACAATAGATGCCATAGGATAAATGACTAGCATAGATTTAAATATACTTTTCCATTTGTTAAAAATTCCTTCGGTATTAGGTAAAATAGCAGAGGCGAAAGCAATTGGCGATAATACAACCAAAATAATCACAGCCGCCTGACGAATCATTAGAGTAATTATCATTACAGCCATACCGATAGCAGCGGAGATAAGTGCCAATAGCATAGTTCCACCAAATAATATAGCTCCAGTACCAAGTGCCAAGCCCCCAGCAACTATCGTAGATAGACTACTATCTCCAGAAGCTCCACTCCATTCTACACTTCCTATTATAGTATTAAATATACTTCGACCTAGTATATTAGATGCATCTACTGCAATAACAGAAATGTAATAAGATATATTAATTAAGATAGCAAAGATTAAAAGACGCGGGAGCATTTTTTTAATACCGTAATTAGAAATACCAAGGCTAGTGATTTGAGAAATTATAACAATTGTAAATAAAATCACAAACAAAACGTTGGCTATATCACGAAAATTACCCCATACCTCAGTAAGGCTTTTGCCGCTACTTTTATCTTGACCACTGTTGGTAAAAAGCTCATTAGATCTAACTTGTAGTAAATTATCGGCAATAAGTTTATACGAATCCATCACTACTTTAGACAAAAAGTTTGCACCAGGACAAACAATCCAACCCACGCCATCTATTTTACAGGAGGATTTGTCTTCGGAACTACCGCTATCATCCCCAGAACCAAAATCCTTCTCAGCATCTTTACATTCTTTTTTTTCCTTATTTTCAGGCTTGGTACAATCCAGGTTAGTCCCATTTGATGACTTTCTACATGCATTCCTCTGGTTACCACCTTCAGTTTTCACAAATTTAGTATATCCATTAGGACATCTTTCAGAACTAGCAAAGAATTCATCTGGTCTTTGTTTTTTAACCATTGCATAATTCCACTCCTCTGTGAAACCATCATCTCTCAGTTTTTTGCCAAAACCACACATTGAGCCACTGTGATGATTATTATTAGTATAAAACCAACTACCCCCGTCATCTTTACAGCTCTTCTCGTCATAGATATCAGCATCGTTAACCCCAGAAGGCAATCCTGGAGTACCCCTAAAACTTTTATCTTTAATACATGCAGGAACATCTTTTGCATTACCAAAATCATATCTACCTTTTTTATACCCACTCAAACAAGATGTTGGCTCCTTACCGGAGTCATTAGTTGTATAGGCGTCCATTTTGCTATATAAATTACTACTCTGTCCAATAACAGTAGCATCAATCTGCTTCTTTCGATTAATAATTGCTCCACTAGCAGAATAAAAAACACATCCAATGCCAGGTCTAGTTCCTATACCCTCCTTGTCAAATTCCAAACCAGCTTGTTTACAATCTTCCTCGGTATATACATAGTCTTTAACTACAGCATAAGCATAATAATCACCAGATACAAAAAAAATATTTAAATTAAAGATAGCCAAAAAAACAAAAAACAAATTTTTTTTATTTTTCAACCCAGCCCAAAAACTATTCATAATGCTTATATTTAATCATACTTTACGTCAAAGTTCAATATTATGCTAATGATTTTTATAAAAATAATTTTAGCATAAAAAATCCTTGACTTTATACGTCATAATTGATAAAATTATAAATGTTCGGGTGATTAGCTCAGTTGGCTAGAGCATCTCGTTTACACCGAGAGGGTCTGGGGTTCGAGTCCCTAATCACCCACCAGAAATTATTTATTTAAAACCGCTTCTATGAGGCGGTTTTAAATTTCGCTCTAATAAAATAGGTGCTTCATAGCAAATTTATCAAGCACCTATTTCTTATAACAATGATTTAAGCGGAGAATTTACCAACCTCCACCGCCTCCTCCCCCACCGCCACCGCCAGAGAATTCTCCACCGCCGCCGCTACTAGAGCTAGAAGTATCAGTATAGCTATTTACAGAACTAGAAATCGAGCTGATAGACTGAGCGAATACTGCCGCATTAAACGCCGTAGTCCCATCATACCAGCTTGGTGCCGCATTACCATATTCAATCGACAAAACATGCAACCAAGATTTTTCAATACCAAATAAAATAGCATAAGGCAAAAGTCTTTCATAAAGTTTCACTCGAGACTCACCTATTTCTTCTAAACGCTCAGCCCCCTTCACGCTCTGAAGGATCTTTATGCGATCAGCTTCTGCGAGTTTCATATAAAGTTTAAGACCATCAAGATAGTCTTTATATTTAGCGCCAGACATATTCAACGGATGCAAGCTAAGCAAAATCATCGAATAAACAGTATTCACAATACTTAAAATAGCTAAAATCGCTAAACTACCAATATATCTGTCCATAATCCCTTCAAAGGCTCCAGTGGTATACAAGACCCCTAATAGAACCAGCATGGACAATAGCAAAACAATACCTACATCCGTTCGCGATATCGATGAATAAAATCTATCATCTTTCATAACTTTTTCGGCATAATAAGGGAAATCATTGAAGAAATCTGTACGCAACGAGCTTATTTTAACTTCAGTCTTGTTACTTTTAAATATCTTATTGAAAGTAATAGACTCATTGCCAATCAGTCCGTTATTATTAATTTTCCGTAAAATATATTCTTTGCCTCTAGAAAAAACGCCCTTACTATCTCGCTCAATAATTTTAATATTACCATTAATTGCCATTTTAATAATCATTGCTGCAATAACTTTAGAATTAGCTTTAGTCAAAACTGCACTTTCAAATAGCGAAATATCATTTGGCGGTAAATATTGAGGGACGATAGGATCGCCAGTTTTTACAGAGCGAAATCTAGTTAGTGAAAGATGAATTAGATAAACAGTTATAGCAACCTCTATAGCTGAAACAATCCATAACGAAAAACCAATATATTTCACCCAAAAAGGCTCTTGATAACCAACAAAAGTATCGGGTTTTAATGTAATCGAAAAAGTTACATTTTGCCCCACGGAAAGACTAGAAGCACCAAATGTTAAAGCTATTGACCCATCAGATTCTTCAGATTTTTCAGCAGTAGGGCATTTTTCTTTACTCCCTTCTTCACCAAAATAACAAGACAGCCCAGTATATTTAGAAGATAGCTCCTTAGGTATATGGACTCGTGCGATTAAATTGCGAAAATTCTGTCTCCACTGAGTCCCATTAGTATTCCAAATAAAAAACTGTTCTTTTGCGTTTGAATTTTTGGTTTTTAAATCATCGCGAATTACATCACGGTATGAATATTCTATCCGATATTTCTGTTCGCCACGAACATACTCATCCGCCTTGCCAATTCTAAAAACTATATTACCGTTCTCATCACTAGACGAAACACCCTCTTGTTCTCCATTTCGAAGAACTTTCAGACCGCCCAGAAAGGAATCGTGACCTTGATATTTTTTCGGTAAAGCACGCTCAATACCGTGGTTTTGGTCAAAATCCGGAAACTCAACCGTAATTTCTTCTATAACTTTGAGTATTGATCGATTCTCCGAATCTTTACTTAGATAGTAATCTGCTTCAAATTTTTTAACCACAAAATCATTCGCATCAGCAAAAGCTGTTTGATGAAAAACACCACCAAAAGATAAAATCGTAACCACTAAAATAAAAATAAGCTTCTTCATGCTATGATTTTAACATTTTTCAAAATAAAAAACCAGCTTACAAGAACGTGAGCTAGTTATGTAGTGTGAGCTACTTGGTTAATTCGTTGTCACTAACACCAGCATTCTTAAACGAAATTAGGTTTTCGGTCGACATCTTAACCATATTTTTAACAGCAGTGTCTGTATTAAATGCGATATGTGGCGTCATTATTACATTTGGTAAACTTGATAGATCCCGAAAAATAGAATCCTGAATCACTTCTCCGCTCAAATCTTTTTTGAGTAGTTTTCGTTCAAATTCGTAAACATCAAGTCCTGCCGCTGAAACTTTGCCTGAGACCAACGCATCTCGTAACGCTTCTGCATCAACATGTGCTCCACGAGCCGTGTTAATAATCACCACACCATCCTTCATTTTAGCGATAGAATCAGCATTAATAATATGATAGTTATCATCCGTTAATGGAATATGAAGCGAAATAATATCAGCTTCGGCAAAAACCTCATCCAAAGATTTGTATTCTAGAATATTCTCTACTGCTGGATTTTGAGTAATATCATAGCCAATTACTTTCGCGCCAAAAGCATTAAAAACTTTAGCGGTGGTTAATCCAATATGACCAGTACCAATAATTCCAATTGTCATAGAATTCAACTCGCGACCCATTAGATTCTCGACTGAAAAATCCTGAACAGCTGCTCGACTTAGAGCTAATGGCAGTCGCCGCACCGTAGCAAGCGCTAAAGCCACAGCAAACTCAGCAATCGCGCTAGGCGAATATTGCGGAACGTTAGCGATCTTAATTCCGTGAGACTTGGCTTTTTCAAGATCAATTCCATCAAATCCTGCCGTTCGAACACTGAAAAAATTAATACCCATTTTTTTAAGCTCAGCCCAAACATCATTTAAAGCTTCGCTAGAAGTATAATCCGAAACCGCATCATAACCTTGTGCTAAATGGACGGTTTCAGGAGTTAGTTCTTTTGTAGTTGTAGCATACTCAATACTAAACTCATCAGCATATTTCTCAAAATATGGAAGTTCATCTTTTCTCACACCAAAAGCTATAATCTTCATAGCAGTATTTTACACTTTTATAGCGAAAAAATCAAGCTTATGTTTTTCTATTTCAAGTTAAGTTCAGGATAGATTTCTTTGGTTATTTCAGAAATTTCATGCTTTAATTGCGGAAACGGCACACCTTCGCGCGCGGTAACTCCTTCAAAAATCCAGAAAACACGCTCACTGTAGCCCCATCCACAAGCTGGTGGCATACCATATTCAAGCATCTCAACATAGTCTATATCAAGCATCATCGCCTCACTATCGCCATCGTCACGCATTTGCTGCTGCTCAACAAACCGGTTCAACTGGTCAATTGGATCATTAAGCTCCGAAAAGCCATTACCAAGCTCCGAGCCAGCAATCACTGGCTGAAATCGCTCTACAACTTGCGGATTATTTGGATCACTCTTTGATAGTGGCGAGATAAACTTAGGTGTGTTCACTAACCAAACTGGACCCGCAACATCTTTGCGGATATTTTTCCAAAGCTTATCAATGCCTCGTGGAATCGAATCTGTCTTTTCAACTTCAAGATTATTCTCCTTCAGTTTTGCAGACACTTCTTCGATCGTTGTATCGAAAACATCAATATCATAGTGCTTTTTAATCACTTCAGCATAGTCCCACACTTCCCATTTTCCACTCATATCAACATCAAAACGATCAAGTTTAAATTTCAAAGTGCCAAAAGTTTCTTGGAGGACATATTTATACATTTCCTCCATGAACGCCATTCCTTCGTGCCAGTCCCAATAAGCCGCATACCACTCCATCGCAATATGCTCCGGCAAATGCTCGTCGGAGTAATTTTCGTTACGAAAACGTGGGCCAAGATCATAAACCTTTTCAAAGCCCGCTCCAAGCAAACGTTTCAAAGGTAGTTCATGACTAATTCGGAGATAAAACTGCGCATCATCAAGCGCATCCATATGTGTTACAAATGGATTTGCATCAGCTCCGCCTGTAGTGTGTTCAAGAACCGGAATATTAATCTCAAAAAATCCATGCGAGTTCAAAAAATCACGAGTCGCTTGCCAAAATTTAGAACGACGAACAAACCGATCACGAACTTCTAGATTGACATTCATGTCAACATAGCGACGGCGGAAGCGCTCTTCTTTATTCGTAAAGCCATCTTGTTGCGATGGCATCGGGCGAAGAGATTTAGTAAGAAGTCGCAGTTCTCGAGTCGCTACCGAAATTTCGCCAGTTTTACTTTTAATCACCTCTCCGTTCGCCTGAATAAAATCACCCGTGTCAAGCAAATTAAGGTCTTTGATTCCGATAAAATTATCCTTTGCGCTAGTTTCTGCCAAATCTTTCGCGGTGATAAAAAGTTGAATTTTGCCCGAAAAATCGCACAAAACAATAAATGCTAGTTTTCCAAACTTTCGGATACCAGCAATTCGTCCAGCAACAGATACGGTTTTACCTTCCATCTCATCGAAATGATTTATTATTTCTGCGGTCATAACCGTGCGCTCAGTCTTAGCTGGATATGGGTCCAATCCGAGATTTTTGATTTCTTCTAGTTTTCGTAGGCGCTCATCGCGCAATTCTTTCATAGTAGCCATAATTAGGTATATTTTAGCATAAAATCCAGTTGTTTACCACACTATTTGTAATTTGTAGAAAAATATGTTATTATATCAAAATCCTACAGTCGGGAGACTTTAAATCAGGAGAACCTATGAGAATAAATACCGGTGACGTAGTTCAAATAATAGGAGCTACAGACAAGAAAGGCAATTGCTGCATAGCAGTAGGAACTGTCACAGAAATCGGGGAAGAAGTAACGTTAGAAAAAGTAGTAACTTTTTCGCCTAAAGGTTTTCGGATACACTCCAATAGCTTAGGGGGATTTGATCCGAATAAACATAATGGATACTCAGAGGATAGGCTATCTAAAATATCGAGTACAGAACCTCTGTACTCGATATATAAGAAATCATTACTATAAAGTCAATAAAAAAAATATTTTTCTATTGACACAGTAGACGCATTGTGATATAATCATGATATCAGTCCGACCTTGGACTTAAAAAAGGAGGTTTTATATGGCACCGACACTAACTCCAACAATCGTAGATGGTAAGCAGATTTATAAACTGCCAACCAGTGAAACAACCGGCTTGACTGATGCTCACGGGGCATCAAAACCGTATTCTCACCAATGGGATCGGCCCGAAGAACGGTGAAGTCCCAGTCACCTGCTCCGCAAATTAGCGGGGCTTTTTCAATTATTAAAAAACTCCGTACCGCCGGAGTTTTTGAATTTTCTTTTTAAGCAAGCTCTTCTAAAAGCTCATCTCGATTCAATATTTTTAGCTCGCCACTTACGCGCTCAACTAGCTCAAAGCTATCACTCTCCATTAAACGATCAGAGACGGTCACCCGATAAGGAATACCCATCAGCTCAGCATCTGCAAATTTTTGACCTGGGCGCACTTCTCGATCATCAAACAAAACTTCAACACCCTTCACTTGGAATTCTTTATAAATTTCTTCTGCAAGTTGTTTTGATCGATCGCCAATCTGAACGAGATAAACTTTAGCTGGTGCAACATTTTCTGGCCAAACAAGACCTTTATCATCAGAAAAATGTTCAGCAATCATACCCATCACTCGACTCGGACCAATACCATAACTACCCATAAATACAGGCTTTTTGGCACCGTCTCGATCTATAAACTTTAACCCCAAAGCTTCAGAGAATTTATAACCAAGTGTAAAAATATTACCAACTTCTACCGCTTTCTCTTCTCGCAAATCTTCTCGGTTTAAACCAAGCTCAGTCAAAACTTCATCAGTCAAGACTTCTTCATTAATAGCAATTTTCTTTTCATCCGAAATATAAATCGTATCTTCCCCTACTGGACTAACTGTCTGAAACTCATGACTAAATTTTGAAAAACTTCCACCACTCGCAAAAGTTTTATACGTAAAATCACCTAAACCAAGCCGCGCAAAAACTCGCGCATAAGCTTGCGAAATTTTTTCGTAAAATTCATCGTGCTGTTCACGGTTTTCAGAAAAACTATATAAATCCTTCATCAAAAATTCGCGCCCACGCATCAAGCCGCTTTTACTACGAAGCTCTGCCCTAAACTTAGTCTGAAACTGATACGGATAAACTGGTAAATCTTTGTAGCTATTGATGAAATTTTTCATCATTTTTGTGATTGGCTCTTCATGAGTTGGCGCAAGCCCAAACTCTCGACCGTTCGAAAGTTTAGTTTTAAACCAAACATCCATCACCTCATCACTCCAACGACCGCTAGCCTGCCAAGTCTCAGGATTCTGAAGTGCCGTCAGGCTAATTTCATTACCGCCTACCGCATTCATTTCTTCGCGGATAATTTGAACAATCTTATCCAACACAATTTTTCCAAGTGGCAAAAAATCGTAAACACCCGCCATTTCTTTATGAATAAACCCAGCCCGAATCAAAAGTTGTGCATTTTTTGAAACTTCGTCCGATGGACTAGTTTTTGAAGTTTTAGTAAATAAATTAGTTACTCTCATTTCATTCCTTTACATCATAAAAGCTCAGCATTTGATCAGCTGAGCTTTTATATTTATTTAATTTCTGTAATTTCGTATTGAATTGCGGCTTTTGGAGTCGTAATTTCAACAATTTCACCGAGCTTTTTACCCATAAGTTGCTGACCAATTGGCGATTCATTACTAATTTTACCCTCAAGGGGGTTTGCTTCAACTTTACCAACAACTGTATAGTGAACAATTTTATTATCTGAAAGATTCTTCAGACTAACTTGGCTACCAAGAGAGACCTCTCCTTTAGCTCCGCCGCCAATTATTTCTGCATTCTGTAGAATATTCTCAATTTCTAAAATTCGACTCTCTGCCAAGCCTTGCTTTTTACGGGCTGCATCATATTCGGAATTTTCACGCAAATCACCAAAATCTCGCGCTGTAGCAACTTCTTCGGCGATTGCTTTTCGCTCTGAAATAAGCTGTTTCAATTCAGCTTCAAGCTCCTGTTTCCCAATTTTTGTGATATTAAAAACTTGTTTCATATTCATAAAATTATAGCAAATAGCAATATTGAAGTCAAGCTACATAAGCGTTAAAGTAGGCAAAACAAACAGAACGACAAAAGCTAATGCATTCTTTAAGAAATGAAGAATTATGCCAGCCCAAATCGTATCAGTTATCTTCTCACGAATAAAACAAGCCACAAAGCTCATCACGAAAGTAGTAACACCAAGACTAAGCTCTAAATGAGCAATACCAAAAGTTAAACTTACTATAAACATCGCCAACCAAGGATTTATTTTTCGAAGCTCACCATAAGCAATCCCTCGAAAGATAAATTCCTCCACAATCGCCGGAATAATTGCAAGACTCAAGAACGCTAGAATATATTGAAAAGGCCCATGTATCCCCGAGAAACCAATTTTTTGCTCCCCAGGACGAATATTAGTTAGACTAAGTAAAACACCAGCCATAAGAAGCGTGATAAGTAACCCCAAAGCACCGAGTGCGACATCAGACCAAGTCAGATCCTTCTGCGCCCCCAAATCATCTGGCGTGAACTTTTTAGACAAAAGCTTTTGAGGTATAAAATAAGCAATCATTGACGTTGCCAAAAAACTTACTACAATATAAAATCCAGTAGTCGTATTATTCTGCATAGTCTGCGCCAATAGTTCATTATTACCACCCACTGACAAAAATACTACAGCTCTTATAATGACAGCAACAATAGCCTGTGAACCAAAAAATGCCACTAAAGGAAAAATTAGCCAAAAAATAACCTTTCCCCAATCTTTAGAATAGACATCCGAAAAAACTTTTTGCACTAGAAAAACCTTCCAATATCAAGAATAATAACTAAAACCGTCAAAATTAACATAGCATAAACCCCATATGTCAATATTTGCTCTTCCCGTTCTTTAGTGAGAGGTTTTCGAAGAATTTTACGATAAATCAATGTCAAAAGCCAACGACCACCATCCAACACAGGGATCGGTAGCACATTCATACATGCAAGGCTAAGCGAAATTAACGCAGAAAGTAGCAGAACAGTTTCTAGTCCAGCTTGCGTAGCTGTCGGAAAAAGAATACCCAAAATTGAAAGAGGGCCTGCAACAGATTTTCCGGCTTTTTCTAATTTCTCATTAGCAATTTGTTGAGTTTTAGGGCTTGAACTAATTTTTTGCACAAAACCAGTTACAATGTTCGATATTAACTCACCTAGACTGCGAAAAGTTTCCACCGAAAGCTGAGCTGTCACGCCCAATCCAACAATTGGCGCACTCCATGTAGAATGAATTTTCTGCGAGTTAGAATCGCTCCCTAATCCAAGATAGCCTTTTTTGTCATCATTATTCGAGCGAACTTTTGCTGATTTGATAGATGATTTTCCATCACGAATAATTTCAATATCTATATTCTTTCCGGCATTATTTTTCGTAATATTGGAAATCTGCTCCGAATTTTCAATTTTTTGCCCATTAATTTTTAAAATTTGATCACCACGACGAATACCAGCTTTTGCTGCCGGTAGATTATCCACTACCTGAACCGCAATAATCTCACCGCCAGTTATTCGAGCGTCGCTAGAAATATAAAATTGATTCGGAAGCATTTTAGGGAGACCAAATAAGGCCAAAAAAGCAAATAAAATTATAGCAACTAGCCAGTTCATTGCTACACCAGCAAAGAGAATTTGTGTCTTTCCCCAAAAACTAGCAGCACCGTAATCACCTTCTCCAGAATCAGAATCATTTTCACCCTGTAACTTTACGTAACCGCCAAGTGGAATCCAATTGATCGCAACAGGAGTGCCTTTTGGTAAAATTCTATCTGTTTTAGTATTAAATTTAAAAATATTAGGCGGAAATCCTAATCCATACTCTTTTAGTTTTACGCCATTTTTTTTAGCCGCCATCGCATGACCAAGCTCATGCAATCCGACTAAAATAGTTAAAACAACTAAACCAATTATAATTCCGAAAATTAAGTCCATTCTTAAAGATACCCTCCTCTATTTTATAAAAATAAAATCAGCCCAAATAAAACTCTGGGCTGATAAAAATTAAATCGTTAGAATTTCTTTTTCTTTAGATTTAAATAATTCATCAATTTTTGCACCAAAATTCTTTATCTCGATATCAATATCTTTTTCAATCCCACGAAGATCATCCTCGGTAATAGATTTATCATCTTTCAACCTTTTGGCCACCTTGAGTGCGTCTTGACGAATATTGCGAAGTGCAATTTTAGCATCTTCCACTTTTTCGGACGTTTGTTTTACGATTTGTTTGCGCCGTTCTTCAGTCAAAGGTGGAACTGGAACGCGCACTACTCGACCATCATCACTCGGATTAAAACCAAGACCCTGATCAGCGCGGATTGCAGAAGAGATAGCTGAAATATTATTAGTATCAAAAGGAGTAATCAAAATCATCGAGGCCTCTGGAGCCGTCATATTAGAAATCTGATTGAGTGGCATTTTCGTACCGTAAACTTCAACCGTTACACCATCAAGCATTGAAGGATGCGCTCGTCCAGTTCGAACTTTCTTGAGTTCACCTTTATAATGTTCAAGCGCGTGATTCATTTTTTCTTTGTAATCATTAATATCCATATTATCCTCTCTTTTCTTTATTATATCACAAGCTTAAACTTACAAAAAGCGATTTATTTCAAATTGAATGCAGAGTACTTATCTAAAGAAGCGTTAATATCTAATATACGACCATTCCTATTGATCGTAAGTTTCACTGTTTCGCCGGGGGAGTATTCGGAAATTAAGCTCGACACAGATCCAGCTGAGCCAATTTTAACCCCATTGACAGCAGTAATAATATCTCCATCTTTAACACCCGCTTTATCCGCAGCCCCACCAGGCTGAACAGATTGATCACTTCTTCTATCACGAATCCATGCTCCGTATTTTTCAGATAGATTATTCTCCTTCGCAAGAGCTGGATTTATTGATATGTATTTTATACCTAATACAGATCTGGAAGCTTTCCCGCTTGATATTAGCGATTTTAACATACCCTTAGCAGCTGAAATCGGAATAGCGAAACCAATTCCATTAGCATCACTCGCAACAGCAGTATTAATACCAATCACCTGTCCTTTTGCATTAACTAGTGGACCGCCAGAATTGCCTGAGTTGATTGCAGCATCAGTCTGAATCATATCACTTAAAGTCTCAGTCCGACTTGAACCTCGCCCAGAAGAGGCTGTTACAGTTCTATTTACACCAGAAATAATTCCACTTGTGACCGTACCCTGGTATTGCCCGAGAGCGTTCCCTATCGCAACCACACCTTGACCAATTTTTAATGTTTTAGAATCACCTAATTCGGCTGGCTTAAGGTCAGAGACGCCTTTAATTTTTAGATAAGCTAAATCATTTAAAGGATCTTTTACAGCAACTTCAACGTTTTTATAAACTGTTCCATCAGAAAGAATAACCTGAATATTTGTGGCATCTTCAATTACGTGCTTATTCGTAAGAATATATCCATCATGAGTAACTATCACTCCAGTTCCAGCAGTAGAAGTAGATTCATCTTTACCATAAAAGAAGCTAGACCGGCTCTGTGCAGTACCAACAATCGAAACCACACTTGATGAAAGCTTAGATGCCACAGCCTCAACAGTAGATGAGCCTATAGATGAAGACGATGATGAATTACCATCTTCAGCCGAAGATACACTATTCGTGGACGAAGGTTGTTTTTTAATTAGATGAGATACCATAATTCCACCGCCCGAAAGAACTGCTATCGATCCAACAATCGCGACAGCAATAATAGCTGAGTTAGGACCCCTTTTAACTTTGTCTACTTTTATAATTTTCTGATTACTTATTTTTCCCTCTTTATCCATAATATTTATTTTATCAATCCTTCCTTAATATAAGCTTAATTATTTCAACTTTGCGGAATTGTTGAGAAAAGTAGAATAAGAAATAAACATATAGATACTGTAAATAATGTTGGCGCAATTAAATCCCGAGCTGTTTTATTATTATTTCGTGAAATTGAAAGTGCTTCAAAAGTTAAAAAGCTTATCACTGTCGCAATTATAGAAGCCTGAGGAATTGTAAAGATGAAAATATTGTCAACTTTAACCGTATAACCAACAAGTAGAAAACTTAAAACCCATATAAATTCTGCAAAAATCATCCCCCAAAACAAACTAAGTAGTTCAATATTATTATTTTCATCACTTGAAAGAACATGCCTGAAACTAGCATACCCAATAATAAATGCTGAAATTACCACTATCTCAACAGGCCACGAATAAGCAACGGATAAAATAGCAGTAAGACCAACAAAAATCGAAAGTAATGCTTGTGCTTTTACTAAGTTTTCACTATTCTGAGGCTTAAGCCATAATAGCCACCCCAGATAGACAATTATTAGAGTAGCCTGAGATAACCAGAAATCTATACTTGAGAACATTAAAACCACAATCCCAAGACTAAAGATTAAATCAACTAAATTTGATTTAAAATTTGCAGCCCAATATAATGGTCGCACAGCAAAAGTTCTCCACTTAGAAATAATAACCAAAATTATCGCTAAAAAAGGCATCTTGGTCACGAAAATAGATAGCCAACAGGCTGCAACGAGAATAATATTTAAAAAAATATGAGCAATCGAGCTAGCAAGTGAATGCTTTTTTGAAACACTAATAAAATCCATACTTCATACATTATACCACGAGCAACCAAAAATAACCATAATTGTAAAAATAATTTATTCATGCTAAAATTGTGTAATGAAGAGTAATTTTTGGCAGAGACACAAAACACTTACTGATATTTTGGGGATTTTCTTTTTTATTATTTCGGTTACTGTAGGTACAATATTAATTAATTCATTCATATTCCAAAGCTTTACAATTGTTGGTGGAAGTATGGAAAATACCTTTCATGATGGCGATAAAGTTATAATCAATAGGTTACCTATAACTTGGGCCAATTTAAAAAATTCAAACTATACACCAAAACGTGGAGAAATTATAGTATTCAAAAATCCACAATATCAACCCGGTATGAAAGACCAATATATAATTAAACGCGTAATCGCCTTTGCTGGAGAAAAAGTAAAAGTTAACAACAATGGCGATGTTACAGTCTTTAATTCTGGACACAAAAATGGATTTAATCCAGACTCTAATTTTAAGAATGAACCAAAAAAATATACAAGCCATCCAGGTGAGTGGATAGTGCCAGAAAATGAAATCTTTGTAATGGGTGACAATCGCGAAGGTAATAATTCTTATGACTCTCGTAGCGGTTTAGGGACGGTACCTCTTTATGACATAGTTGGTCCGGTTGCTTTTCGCATTTTCCCCATAGATAAAATTCGAACTTTTGAATATCCACAAAATTAAAATTAATAATCTAATAATATAAAGATACCTAATTTGATGCTTAAAAATACTCTCGGATGGATCTATTCCGAGAGTATTTTTTCTATCCGCTTGAGATCTTCTTCATTCTTAAACTTAATAGTAATTCTTCCATTACCTCGAGCCGAAGTTTTGATATTCACATCCGTTTTTAGTCTAGTAGCAATCCTTCTAGCGTTTTGCTCAAAAGGCATCTTAGTTAAGCTTTTCAAGTTTTTAGCTGATTTATCCTTTTGCTCCTGTAGCTGCTTTTTATATTGAACAAGAAATTGTTCCAACTTACGCGCACTCCAGCCTTCCTCTATAATTTTTGGTAAAATTTTCAAAACGGTTTCTTTATCAACTTTAAGAAGTGGTCGGACCTGACCTTCTTTTAGCTCACCAGAGTAAACATATTTTTTAACCTCATCCGGTAAATTAAGCAATCTTAAAGTGTTCAAAACAGCACTCTCGCTACGCCCGCCAACCCGTTCACCAATTTGTTTAGCTGTCATATTAAATTGTTCCCGAAGTTTTAGGTAGGCTGTCGCCGTTTCAAGAACGTTCAAGTCTGATCGTTGAATATTCTCAATCAAACTTAACTCAAGCCGATTCTGGTCAGATAGTTCACGCACAATAGCAGGAATTTTCTTTAGACCTGCTAACTTGGAAGCTCTAAAACGACGTTCCCCGGCCACAATCACAAACTTATCAGAGTCATCTTTCTTTATTAAAACAATTGGCTGTAAAACACCATGGATTTTAATCGAATCAGCTAATTTTTGAAGTAACTCTTCGTCAAAATGTCTACGTGGCTGATCTGGATCTGGCGTGATTCGATCAAGGGATATCTCCTGCAGTTTGCTAATCTCTGAATCTACTCCCAAAGTCGGGTCAAATTGATCATCGATAATCATCTCCGTCGGTATTAATGACGAAAACCCCCTTCCTAAACCTTTCCTAGCCATTATTCTTCTCCTGTGTTCGTTCAATAATTTCTTTAGCTACAGCTTTATAAGCACGAGCCCCTTTGCTAAATCGATCATAAATCCCTACCGGCACACCATGGCTTGGTGCTTCAGCAAGGCGAATATTGCGTGGAATTGGGGTCGAAAAAACCTTACCCGGAAAGAATTTTTTAATCTCTTCGTAAACTTGACCACTCAAAGTCGTGCGCGAATCAACCATTGTCGGCAAAACGCCTAATAGCTCAAGATTGGGATTCATACCTTTACGAACTAATTTCATACTTTCTAATAACTGACCAAGACCTTCCATCGCATAAAATTCTGCCTGAACAGGTAAAACTAAATAATCGCTCGCAATAAATCCGTTAACCGTCAATAAACTTAGGCTTGGTGGTGAGTCTAAAATAACATAATCAAAATCATTACGTACATTTTCTATAGCATTTTTCAGTCGAGTAAACCGACCTTTTGCATTAGCTAGCTCAACCTCAGTATTAGCTAAAATTGGCGTACTTGGAACAAGCTTCAAGCCAGCAAAGCCCGTGTCAATAATTGCATCTCGTAGCGTTTTTTCGCCAGAAATTACATCTGACATTGTGGTCTCGAGCTGATTTTTATCAATACCTAAACCGCTAGTTGCGTTACCCTGCGGATCAAAATCGATCAATAAAGTTCGGAATCCCATTTTTGCTAAAAAATAAGCTATATTAATCGAACTGGTGGTTTTGCCAACACCGCCCTTTTGATTAGTTATTGAAATCACCTTCATATATGAGCATTATACCACAAAATAACATAAGCGACAATAAATTTTAAACCGACTTGAATTTTATGGTTCTATATGTTAGAATAATTAGGATATTAACTTTAATGAGGATTTTATGAAAAAAGCAGTCGTAAAAGTTGGCGGTAAACAATTTATCGTTAGCGAAAAAGAGACCCTTCTGGTGGACCTCCTCCCGCAAGGAACAAAAGAGCTCAAACTCGACGCTTTGATGCTAATTGATGGCGACAAAGTGGAAGTTGGAACTCCTGTTGTGAAAGGCGTGAAAGTTTCCGCTAAAGTTGTTGACGAACTTGTTAAGGGAGAAAAAATCCGTGTGATCCGCTACAAAGCTAAAAAGCGTGTACACAAAGAAAACGGACATCGTCAAAAATATACAAAGATTGAAATTGCTTCAATCACAACCAAATAATAAAAAGGCGGCCAGCCACTTCAAAACAGCCTATCTCACTCACTCTCGGGCTGTTTTATTATATATCCTCAGAATTGTGCGACATAAAAATATTCTCTCAAAATTAAATGAAACCCCACAATTACGAGGTTTCATTTAATTTTTACGAATAGCTATTTCTTCAAGAATTTAGATTTTATCTGTTCAATTTTTGAAGTAATCTTGCTTTTAATTTCTCCTGCTGATTCAGTTGCAGTCTTCAATTCTTGACGACTTCGCATGTAATATGCTATTCCACTAGTGAGCGCCATAACAGCAATAACCATTGCGGCAGCTTCAGCTGGACCAGTTTGTGGAAGTTCACCTGGAACTTGTGCACATTTTTTATCATTAGCATTTAAATGCTCTAATCCTGGAATTTTACACTTTTCAATTCCACCCTCTTTACAATTTGGATCACCTTTTTTGAGGTGAGTTTTTCCAGGGATTGGACAAGGATCTTCTCGTTCTTTCGGTGAACAATCTTTTTGAACAGTAACAGTTGCTGTGTCTTGTTTTGCACCATTTAGAGTGTGAATTTGTCCAACATTCTGAATATTATTTACACCACAAGCTAGTTTAGAAGAATCTACTTCTGCAGTAAATACTATATACGCTTCAGTACCTACTCCATAGTTACCAATGTTAATTCCTTTAGAGAATAAATCATCATTTATACTTTTACCGCTTGGATTGTTAGCGTTGAACAATTTTGTTGTCCCCGCAATATATTTCATGCCTGCTGGTAAAACATCTTTTAGTTGCACATTATTTTGCCAAGTTGTTCCTAGGTTCTTGTATGTAATTTTGTAGTCAACTTTTTCACCCAAATTAGCTTTTTTAGTTTTAGACCAGTTATTTTTACCATGATCAGATACAGTTTTATTTACGCTAAAGTCTGTAAAATCAGCTTTAAATCGATAAGTCACATAACCAGAATATTCTGTACAACCAGGAACAATTCCATTTAAATCACTATAGCCTAGCAGCGCACCTTCAGAAAAAATCTTTGAAGGAAGTTTTTTACCATTTATCGCACCGTTACTATAAACAGTTGCTGAATCCGGTACATACTTCAAAGCAACATCACGCTCCGGAGAGCTTACTGCTACATGATCCCAAACTGCACTTGGACTTGCGTTCGAAGCAGAAATCGTAGATGTAATATCAACATTCTGACCCTTACGAATAATTGAAGGCATTTTGGCAAGCATTTTTACGTCCCTTGCGATACCTTTATGGCCATGCTCTGCAGTATTTAATGAAGAGCTAGCATTGTTATGGAAGAAAGTATAAACTTCATATTCCTTCCCTGGTACAATTTTTGCGCTATCAACATAACCAGTCTGGCCAACTTCCTTGATTCTGACAAAGTTACGTTCGTCACCAACCTTAGGGTTATTGGTCATCGAGTTGAATGTTACATAGTCTGCTGGCTTCTCACCAACAAAAGTTTTTCGCTCAGGCCCATAAGCAAAGACGCTCTGGATAGATAACGATGTGACAACTAGGATTGCGCTAAGCGCAAGTCCTAGTTTTTTAATGTTTATATTGTTTAGCATTTATTTTTCCTTTTTGTCTTAATTTGTTGGAGGTAAATCTATTACTGTTCCGTCCGCAAGAGTTACTCTATTTGGATTTTGAATATTTTCCGCGACCTCATCTGTTTCAGCTTGGCGTGCTGCCGCCTCTTGATTCTGGCGATCAATTTCAGCTGATTGACCTGCTACACCAGCATCTTGCTGTTCAAGATTCGGATTGTATTGATTATCAGCTTTTTGACCATTATAGGTGTTTCCGTAGTCAACCCCAAGGTTTGGCGTCTCTTGGCCAATTTGAGGAGCCGCCTTATAGGTGTAGTCCAACTCAGAAGAACGAGTCGAGTTATCTTCTCTAAATTCACCTTTATCCATTGGTGTGACTTCATCTCCAGCTTTTTGCTTGCTCCAGTCTTTCTTCTCAAGGTCTTTCGGCTTGTCTGGAGTTGGAGGTGGGGTTTCTTCTCCGGGGTTATTTGGTTTGTCTGGAGTTGGAGTATTCGGTGTAATTTGAATTTCACAACCTCGAGGAGCCCAAGAATTAAAGTTATGACCAGTCTTTACCGTCACCCCCTGACTACAATTAGTTCGTTCATCATATGACTTACCTTCTTTTAATGATCCATCTGTATTTTTAGATCGCAATTTAATTGAGCGCATTTTTCCGCCGATTCTCAAGTCTCTGGCATGAGCAAGTCGTTGCATTCCATTAGAATCCTTAATTATATATTCAGAATCAAATATCCCTGGAATTTCAGTTTCTTCGCCAATAATAGCATTTTCAACAGCTTTCTTATAGAAATCCTGAACCTTTTTAAAGAGTGCTGGATCTTTTGTCATTTTATCGGCAATTTCATGGAGCTGATCATCAGTTATATCTCCATCACCATCATGATCCAAAAATTCTGGAATCAACCCTGCATGGTCAAGCTTAGTTAACATCATAATTGGATTAGTCGAAACTTCATTAGCTAAGAATTTTCGATAGTCATCCGTCGATAATCCTTCTCGACTGGCAGAAAAGTTTTCAAGATATTCCTTTTGTGGCTTCTCAGTTTCATAAATATCTTTATCCGCACTATATCCTTCAAGATTCTTTTCGGCGTCCTTATTATTTTCTAGGACATCCTTTATAGCACTATCATATTTGCTCTTATCTTGATTAGACTGGTTATCATTGGTAACATGCTCGGTTCTAGGATCGTTATTACTAGATGAATCATATTCATTAGTACCAGCCGTTAATCTACCAATCATAAAACTGGCCCCAACTACAGCACTACCTAAGAATATTTTTATGGCTTTTCTAGTTTTCGGATGTTCATCCAGGAACCTTCCGATCTTCTTTCCTAATTTTCCCCAATATTCTTTAGCTTTTTCTAGCTTTGACGGATCTTTATCTTCATTGATTTCATTAGGCTCACCACGCTCTGGTTTCTCTATCGCCGAAATATAATCATTCATCAATTTATATCGAGGAGTGTTTCTCTTATATAGGTCAGGATCACCGGTCTCACCTTTAGCTCTATATTCCGATAACTCATCAAAATACATTTCGGCAATTCCACGCAATTGATCTGGACTAGCACCATTGAGCACAGCTTTATCAAAATAATCGCTAATTTCATCAAGTTTAGATTGGCCATCACTAACAAATTCTGCTTTATTTTCTTTAGAGAATTTGATGTGGTTTTTTGAATTTTTAAGCTTTTCAAGGTTCTCTTTGTCGATTTTATAACTTTGAGCAACCTGTTTATTAATATTGTCGTTTGTATCTTCAGGCTCTGCGTCGACCTTAGAGTCTGTGTCGTTTTTTGAAGATTCCACTTCGCTAACAGATTTACCGCCGTTGATGATGCTTTCGATATAGCTATCGATAATGTCAGCTCTTCCGCCGTATCCATTTTCTTTTTTCTTATTGAGAAGGGCATTTAGCATTTTTTCTCGACTTTCGACTATAGCTCTCGCAGCTTCGATTCGCTGTTTGACTTGGTGATATTCCGTCATTGACATATTTCCCTCAAGGAGAGATTCCAATTTCGAAATTTCACTATTTTTGTCTCGAATTTCCATTGCATAGTTTTCCATATGATCAACAGACAATTCTGGGAACTTTTCTTTGATGTTGTTTATATTGTCAAAGAACGCCTTATTTTGACTATCGTCATATCGAGACAAATCCTCCTTTTGCTGCGCAAGCTCTAATTGACGACGCATTAGCTCTTCTTGTTGTTGCCGCAACATTTCTTCTTGAAGAGCGACGTCGCCCCAAGCGCTATGCCTTTCGCCGGTAGGATTGAACTTATCTTTGTTCATTCTGGTCCTTTTCTTTATTTTTATATTTTATTTTCTGGAATTTTTCCTTATGGAGAAAATACCTTCAATTTACTCCTAGATTTTACCACAAGCATAATAAAAAGTCAAGCTTTTCACTTGACTTTTTATATTTTAAGCTGCTTTTCGTAATCCTACAGCCTTCATTACAATTAATAGTTTCTGTCCTAATGATACTTCTCGAGGCGACCCTTTAACCTGATCAATGTTTTCATCAAGTTGAGCCCGTGTTTGGTGTTGATCTGCACGCATCATAAAATCATCCCGGCCTCCATAACTAGTAAATTTTGCCCGATAATGCGATAAATAAATAATATTTTCATCATGATTTTGTTGGTGAATAATACCAGAACTATCTCGTCCAGATATTTCAATTTTTTCTAAAATACCACCTTTAGCTTCTTGACTTACACCGTGGCTCTCACCAACTTGTTCATAAATTTTTAGCACCTCTTCATGCGTCCGATCCTTAGTCGCTTCATGTGCCTTTTTAGCATCTTGAAGCTGCTCCTGAGAAATGTAACTTTGGCGATTTAGATGCTCTAACGAAAGAGTCTGAAACTCACTAATTTTTTGCTTTCGGTCCTGATCTTCAAATCTGTTTATCTTAAAATTTTCCATAATATTTTGTTTTCTTTTTTGTCTTGTTTAATCTATGCTTCGTATTATAGCATAAGCTAGTTTAATTGTCAATGCTTAATTCAAAAAATCGACCCGATAAGAGCCGATTTTTTGGAAAAAATAATTTCTGGTGCTGGGGGAAAGATTCGAACTTTCGAAGGCATCTGCCGACAGATTTACAGTCTGTTGTGTTTGACCGCTTCACTACCCCAGCAATTTTCATATTCTGGAGCCACCTTTCGGATTCGAACCGAAGGCCTGCTGTTTACAAAACAGCTGCTCTAACCAGCTGAGCTAAGGTGGCAAAACCAAATACTTTCTAATTATATAGTAAGAGACACCAAAAAGCAATAGGTTTTTATGATTATTTTAATTCTTCTTTCACGATTTTTGCTAGTATCGCTCCGTCAACTGAAGTGCCAAATCTAGTTTTCAGCTGGCCAATAACTTGTCCCATAAATTTCGGCGATTTTTCTTCTAGTTTTGTGATTTCTTCCTGAACAGCTAATCGAATTTCATCTTCACTAAGCATTTCTGGCAAATATTTTGAAAGAATTTCAGCTTCTTTTAGCTCATTCTGAGCACGCTCTTCATCTAAAAGAGCCGCAGCTTCTTTTCGCTTTTTAACTTCTCGCGCAATCAATACCTCGATTTCAGCGTCCGTAAGTCCAGATTCACGCTTACCAAGTTTAACTTCTTCATTTAAGATTGCTGCCTTAAGCCCGCGAAAAACCGTAGTCTCAAAATTATTGCGCGCTAGCATTGCTGTTTTTAAATCTGCATTTATTTTATCTTTTAAATCCATATTCTCCTACTCCTTAGAAAAACAAAAAGTCGGCTTTGCGACCGACAATTTGTGATTTTAGCGAATTCCAAGTCGCATCTTCATAGTTTTTTCAGCTTTTCGCTGGTTGCGAATAATAGCTTTTTTACGACGTTCGCTCTTACTAATTGGTTTCGAAAATCGCATAGACGCTTTAGCTTCGCTCAAAACTCCACTTTGTAGAACTTTTCGATTAAAGCGACGAATAATATTTTCGTTAGCTTCTTTCTGGTCTTTCCTTGTTACACTAATACTCATACTAGTTACCATTTTACCAAAGTTTTTTAAAAAAAGCAAGAAGAAAATAAAATTGCTCAATTTTGAATAATTTTATTAAAATTTATTAAAATTATTTTATTTTTGCCTGTTCTCGATAAAAATCAATCCAAATTTTTAACAGCCTGTCTTCTGAATAATACTCTGATATTTCTTTCGACTTTGCTTTAAATTCTTTTAATTTTTCTGGATTTTTCGAAATATCTTTAATTACTTTATTCATCTCTTCGAAATCTTTACCACAAAGATATTTTCCTTCAAGAATATTTTTATATAAATCTAAATCTCGTAGCATTATTGGTGCACCACAACTGGCTGCTTCTAGAATAGACATTGGGAAAAGTTCAGCATAACTTGGCAGAAGAAACAAATCACAACTCGCATAAAATTTTCGAATCTCTTCGCGCGGAACAATTCCTAAAAATTTCAAATTTTTTGGTGGATTTTCAACTATTTTTTTATAACGCTCATAGCCACTGGTAATTTTTCCGAACGAAAAACCGCCAGCCCAAACAAATTTAATATCGGGATTATTTTCTGCTAACTTTACAAAATCGTCAATACCTTTTCGTTGCTGAACTTGACCAACACCAAAAACCACAATATCATCTTTTTTCCAACCTTGTGATTTTCGAAATTTCTCTCGTTCTTCCTCACTCAAAGGCGACCACTTATCTTTTGCAACAAAGTTTGGAATATAAGTTATTTTTTCTCGGTCGATACCGATTTTAACTAATTCTTCTTTAAAATCTGGATTTACAACCACTAAATGATCCATTTTATCATAAAATTTGATCAGATATTTTTTTACAATTTTTTCGGCAATTGCTGGCATATCTAAACTACCATCAAGAGTGTCAGGAATTAAGTGAACATAGCCGATTCTGCGACCAGTATATTTTTTAAACTGTGCAGCTAGATAAAAATGTGGATCAATAGTGTGAAAATGTGTAATATCTGGGTTTTTCGCACGAAGTGTTTTGGTGATTTTCAGCTCACTCTTTGCCCGATTTTCAAGAAGATTCATTAGCTCAGCATAAGCGCCGCCAACACCTTGGCCAGCAACTTTGTCTGCTGAGCTCATCATATTCACATGAATTTTAGTCATAAGTTAATTATACACTTTTCCTTTCCAAATGCAAAATCTGCCCTTCGATATTTTTTTGCCCTTGCCATTCATTCAAGCCTAGTGAAAAAACCACGTCAATTTCTTCACCAATTTCAGCAAAAAATTCTTCTGGAGCATTAAATTTTAGCATCTTAATTTCATTCTCGCCATCAGTCAAAGTTAGTTTTAAATGCTGTTTTTTGTCGCCCATTTCTTGCCGATCCATAACTCGCACTTTTTTAATTTCGAAAGTTGGTTCTTCATTCCCGTTTCCAAACGGCTCAAGCTTTGTAATTTTTTCGAAAAGATTTAACGAAATTGGTGAAAAATCTTCAAGCTGAATATCCACTTTCGGTAAAAGATATTTGAGCTGATCTTTAAGATTGAGCGAATCATAAAATTGATTAACGATTTTCCGGAAATCATCAATTTTCGAGGTTGGCAGAGTCACGCCGGCTGCAGCATCATGACCACCGCCCTTAATAATAATTTCGCGCGCTTTATCGACGGCTTGGCTAGCCGAAAACTCACCAAAACTACGCGCCGACCCTTTCGCAATTTCGCCCTCAATCGAAATAACAAAAACCGGCTTTTTAAACTTCTCCATCAAGCCCGACGCTACAATACCGATAATACCATCGTTGAAATTTTTGTCAGCAATAACTAAAACTTTGTCATTTTCGAAATCCTTAGCTTTTTGAATTGCAATTTCAAGCGCGTCACTTTGAAGCTTGCGCCGTTTTTTATTTAACTCATCTAAATATTTAGCCTTCTCTAGCGCTCTAAAACTATCTTTTTCTAGCATTAGCTCCAAGGCTTTTTCGGCCGTTTCAAGCCGACCAGCCGAGTTAATCCGCGGCCCCAAAACAAAACCAAGCGTAGAACTATTTGGTTTGTCAATTCCAGCATAAGCTAGCATCAACTTGAGACCATTACGCCGAGTTTTCTCCATTACCTTCAAGCCCCAAAAAGTATTCTGACGGTTTTCAACAGTTTGCTGCATAATATCACAAACCGTACCGAGCGCTACCATATCAAGAAGCCATTTCTCTTGGCCAAGCGGGAAGCCGTCAAGTCTGGTTTGTAGAGCTTGGATCAATTTAAAAGCTACACCAACACCTGCGAATTTCTCGGCTTGCGGATATTTATTTTCTTTTCGGCGAGGGTTCACGACTGCCACTGCATTCGGTTGAACTTCGGCAATATTATGGTGGTCAGTCACGATCGTATCAATCCCAAATCCTTTTGCAAAATCAATCTCAGCATGATTCAAACTTCCACAGTCAACTGTTAAAATTAGATTAGTTCCGCGCTCAGCGAGCAATTTCACACCTCGCTCGTTCATTCCATAGCCATCTTTAAAGCGATCCGGCAAAAAGTAATCGATATTTTTGAAGCCAAATTTTTCAAAAGCATCCAAAATAATAGTTGAAGCCGAAACTCCATCAACATCATAATCACCATATATAGTAATTTTTTCTTGCTTTTTGTACGCCCGCAAAAGTCGTTCAACCGCTTTTTCCATATCGGGCAACAAAAAAGGATCGTGCTGATTGTTGTAATCTGGGTTCAGAAAAGCCTCACGATTCTCTTTCAAAACTCCACGATTCTCTAAAATTCGTTCGATAATTTCGCTCACGGAAAGCGACATCTTATTACCCCTTAACAGAATTATTCAAAAAACGAGGATTTCGCGAAACAGTCTGTTGCGCACGAACCTTCATAACAATCGACTGCAATTCTTTAAACAAAAGAAAATCCGTATTCGAAAAATAGACAAATGTATTTTTCCTCTTTTCACGGAATAAAAATCCAGCTTTTTCAAGTTTATTGAGCTCACGCTGAATATTTCCCGGATCCTCTTTAAGAAGTTTCGCTAAGCCTCGTATATGCATCTTGATAGCAGGATAAGTAACAAAAAATACGACAATTTTTCGCTTAACCCGTGATGTAATAAAAATATCCAAATCTACCATTTTTAGCTCTCTTATCTCCTATTTTACAAAAAATAAGCCTTTTTCGCAAGCAATTTAACGCCAATTTAAAATGATTTCGTTTATTTTTTTAACAACCTCTTCACGAGAAGGAAGCTCGTTCTCATCATAATAATGATTCGCGCCGAAATAATTCGCCTTGACGTCAAGAATGTGGAGTTCATCTGCAGAAATATGTAGCCGATCAATAGCCTCAACACTTGCAACCGGAGCTGCAACAATAAGTTTCTTATAATCAATCGGTTTTAAAAAATCCAGCACAACGTCAAGCGTAGCCTTTTCAGCAAAACCATCACTCACTAAAATAATATTGCGATTCCTAAGCAGGTCTAGAGATATCGTCCCGCCATCGCCAATTAAGCGATTAATTTTCTGAAATTTCTCAAATTGGTCTTTCTGGAAAGCGCCAAAGCTTTCTGCGACATACCCTTCAAATTCAGCATTAGTCATAAAAGAATTGCGCACGAAATTACCATTTTGCGAAACACTACCCAAAATTAAGTTTTCGCCGGCAAGTTCAACTTCTTCACTCAAAAGTAGATTGAGCACACTATGAAGAGCCGCTGCAATAGGTTCACCAACCAAAACACCGCCCTCATTCAAAGCGATAACAGCACAATCTTCAAAGCGATATTTTTCGAAAAGTTGTTCCGCCAAAAGATTCCCTGCTGAGTTTCGATTTTCAAAATACATATTTTTATTATACAATAAAAATAGATGGAAAACTATTACGAAATCGCTCCGCTTAAAATTATTCGCAATGAGAGCGAAGTTTTTACTTATTCATCCGATATAAAACTTCAGAGGGGCCAAATTGTCGAAATTCCAATTGGCAACAAAAAAAATACCGGTATAGTTTGGAAAACTGTAGAAAAACCAAATTTTGAAACTCGCAAAGTTCAAAGAGTCATTTCGAACCAACCAATCCCAGATCATCTAATAAAAGCATCTGAATGGATAAGTCAATATTACGCAACACACTTATCGCAAGTCCTGAGCGGAATTTTACCTAATGGAGTTCAAAAATTACGTCGCCTCACAAAAAATGAAATCACTGAAACAGATATAAATCGTAAAAACCGTTCAAATTTTTTATACACAAAACAGCAGCAAAATGCTATAGAAAAACTAAATAAAATACATAACGGAACTGTGCTTCTTCACGGAATCACAGGATCGGGTAAAACTTCAATCTACATAAATCAAGTGAAAGAGGCTTTTAAAAATAACAAATCCGCAATTATTCTTATACCAGAAATTGCACTAACATCTCAATTAGTTACAAATTTTAGAAGCCATTTCACGAATATAAAAGTTATACACTCACGCCAAACCGAATCTGAGCGACATAAGACTTGGTTAAAAATACTAAACGATACTGATCCGCAAATTATTATTGGAGCGCGCTCCGCCCTATTTGCACCAGTCAAAAATCTCGGGCTAATCATAATCGATGAAGCTCACGAGCCAAGCTTTAAACAAGAACAAACGCCAAAATACTCCGCCCTACGAGTTAGTAGTTTTTTAGCGTCGCATTTTAATTTTAAAGTAATTTTAGGATCGGCAACACCTTTAGTTGAAGATTACTTTCTAGCAGAAATTTCAGCAAAAAATGGAGGAAACGAAATCATAAAACTAACTGAACTTGCTAAAAAACAAGCTAGGCCACCAAAAGTTTCAATAATTGATTTAACTAAAAAATCTTCTCACAACCATCGCTTTTTATCAAAAGAACTTTTAAGCGAAATGAATCAAACTCTAAGCGAAAATAAACAAGTCCTACTCTATCACAATCGACGCGGAAGCGCATCAATAACAATGTGTCACAATTGCGGCTGGCAAGCATTATGTCCAAATTGTTTCTTGCCCCTAACTTTACATACAGATAAGCATAAGATTATTTGCCATATTTGTGGTTATAGCGAAAAAATACCGCTCTCATGCCCTGATTGTGGCGAACCTGAAATTATCCACAAAGGGATTGGCACAAAAATGATTGAGGAAGAAATTCGAAAGTTATTTCCCAATAAAAAAATTGCACGTTTTGATGCCGACTCAGAATCTGATAAAACAGTCGAAAAAATGTATAACGAAATAGTCTCGGGTGAAATTGAAATTATTATCGGCACGCAAGTTATCGCCAAAGGATTAGACCTACCAAAACTTAAGACGGTAGGAATTATTCAAGCGGATGCAGGTTTAGCTTTACCAGATTTTACTTCTAGCGAACGAAACTTTCAACTAATTGCGCAAGTTGTAGGTCGCGTCGGTCGTCATTCAAACGAAACAAATGTCGTAGTACAAACTTTTCAGCCCGATGCTCCGTCTATAAAGTTTGGAATAGCACAAAACTATACCGGTTTTTATAATTTCGAAATAGAAAAACGCAAAAAAGAAAATTTTCCACCTTTTGTTTATCTTCTTAAATTAACTTGCATTTATAAAACTGAGAGATCAGCTATTTTAAATGCACAAAAAGAGGCTAAGGCAATTCGTGAAAAATTCAAAGGTAAAGTTCAAATCTTTGGACCAACACCAGCTTTTTATGAACGAGTTGGTGAAACTTATCGCTGGCAAATTGTCATAAAGAGCAAAAAACGCGCACCACTTTTAGAGATTGCGCGGGAATTTCAGGGCAAGCCACAGTGGCGAGTTGATTTGGACTCGGGGCTTATTTAGTTTTCAGGATATTTTCTTGAAAATAATGCCACATTGATACGCGAATTTCTTCTTTAGTTTTCTTGCCAATTTTAATTTTCTGAATATCTTCATTTAAAAATCCAATAAACTCACCAAACTCAACAATACTTGGCGAAAATTTATTTTTTGAATTCGAAAATCCATAACCATCTGTAATCATTTTGCTATAATATTCTTTATCGAGAAATTCAATCATTTCAAAATTGTCATTCTCAAAATAAACCATCGCAAGCAAACACAAAGAATAAAATTCCGCCGCTTTAGCTTTTGGCGAAATCTCGTGTAGTATTTTTTGAATTTTTGAATACTTTTCCATAATAAACCTTTCATAAAAAATTGACGAGCTTAGATCAGTTCGCCGTAAAAATAATTAAGCATATATTTCCTAAGGCATAATAGCCACATCTTCCTAAAAGTACAAAACGCGCGTCGCTCGCTGAGAAGTCCACCAATTCAAACTTCTATCAACAAGCATATTACGCACAGGTAGACCCTGTCAATCTATTTTTGATTTTATAATACAAAAATGTTATAATCGACCTTAATGAAAAAAGAAGATATCATAACCTTACCTAACCAGAATTTGCGCAAAAAATGCGAACGCGTGCATGTTATCACAGATGAAGTTCGCCAAATTGTGCAAGATATGATTAATGCTAGCCTCGATTGGGAGAACGCCCACCCGCACGAAATTTCAGCCGCAATTGCCGCGCCACAAATTAACAAACTCTATAAAATCATTATTGTTCGAAGTGATTTAGATGACAAAAATAACAAGGAATTCACCGCTTTAATCAACCCAGAAATTACAAAATTTGAAGGAAAAACCGTTGAAGATTTCGAAGGTTGCCTTTCAATTAAAGGAATTTATGGCAAAGTTCCGCGAGCTTCAAAAATTCGCGTTAAAGCGCTTGATATTTATGGCAATGAGGTTCGCATCAAAGCAGAAGGTTTCTTAGCTCGTGTTCTTCAGCATGAGATTGATCATACAAACGGTGTTCTCTTTATCGACCACATTCGCGATAAAAAAGACGCGTTTTACCGTTTAGATGAAGATGGTGAATTACAACCATTAAACTATGAGAAAGATATCGAAAACAATTCTGATTTATGGGAGGATTTATAGGTGAAAAATCCTATAATTTTCTTTGGCACGGAAGATTTTTCGGCCGTTTCACTCCAAAAACTTATTGATGAAAATTTTGAAATTGCTGGAATTATCGCTAAACCAGATTCCAAAAAAGGTCGCGGCCAAAAACTTCAATCGCCAAAAGTTAAGAAAATTGGCGAAAGGTTTAAAATCCCCGTTCTTCAACCGCAAAAAATGAATGAAATTATCGAATTTGTGCAGAATTTCGAAAATCCAGTAGGTGTTTTAGTTTCGTTTGGGCGAATTATCCCACAAGAAATTATTGATTTGTTCACACCCGCAATAGTAAACATTCACCCTTCACTTCTACCAAAATATCGCGGACCAAGCCCAATTGAGAGCGCGATTTTAAATGGTGATACAAAAACTGGCGTTTCGCTAATGAAACTCTCAAAAGAAATGGACGCTGGCGATGTTTATTCACAAGAAGAAATTAAACTTTCGAAAACAGAAACCGCTAGCGATCTTTATGAAATTTGCGGTAAGATTGGTGCTGAAATATTGGTACGAGATTTACCAAAGATTATTTCTGGTGAGCTAAAAGGTAAAAAACAAGATAATTCACAAGCCGAATATTGCCAACTCCTTAAAAAAAGTGATTCAATTCTAAATCCAGAAAATCAAAACGCAAAACAAGCAGAACAACAAATTCGAGCTTTCGAAATCTTTCCAAAAAGTAAGATTCAAATTGATGACTATTTAGTAGTTATTAAAACTGCGAAAGTAGTAAACTCGAACCCCAAAAATTCACCTTTAACGCTTGAATTTGCGGATGGAGAGTTTCTAGAAATAAAAACGCTTCTTACACCGAACGGCAAAGAAACAACTGCGCAGAGCTTTATAAACGGCTATCTGAAAAAATAAAATACCAGCTTTCATTTTTGGAAGCTGATATTTCATTTTACTTAGCCAATAATCTTATTAATATTTGCGCGAAGCTCACCCTTCATTTCATTCATTACGGTCTCGATAATTTGTGCGAAATCTGGACGATTGACTTGAAGCCACTTCATAGCTGCATATTCATTCATAATCTCTGCACTTTCTTGACCGTTATTTTGATTAACAAAAGTCTGATAAATTTCATCGTTTTTATAATCAGGTGTATTCATTAAAACCCAATTCTGAATAAAATCCGAATTTTCATCAATGATCGCCTCAAATTCATCTAGCTTCTCTGGCGACATACCGTCAGAAATCCTCTCACCCACACGCACTTCAATTTCTTCTTGAATGTGTTTTTTAAACTCTTCTTGCTCATTCACAGGCATTCTATTTAGCCCAATTTCTTCGAAAAATTTCTCGTCTAATTCAAACATTGCTTTTCCTTGTTTAGTCATACTAATTTTAACACAAGCACAATTATTTTTCAATTTTTGCAAAAAGTTTTTTCAAGTCCTCAATTTCTTCTTCGGTTATATGGATAGATTTTTTAATGAAATTAGGCGCCCCTTTACCTAAAGTAAGATTCATATCAGGAAGGTTAACTTGAATAGAATCATCTTCAAAGTTAACTTCTTCATCATCAAGCATTATAATATTTGGCTCATTGACCGATAGAAATTCTTTAATCCCTTGCGGATATTTAAACTTATTCGCCACCATGTTTTCAAGAACTTCTTTTTCAATTTCAAACATCTCTCGACGCAAATTACGATCAGCCTCCGATATAACATATTTAAGTTCTTCATTTCCCTTATTATTAATCGAAAAATCCACAGCAAAAAGCCCTTTCGTAAGTCCAGCCTTAGAAATAAAAGCTTCACTCCAAGACTGAATTACCGCATCCCGCTTCAAATAAATATCTCGAATATTTTGCAGATTTTCGAATAATTTTTCGCTTGATTTTTCGTTTTTAAAGTCCGAATTATGGCGTAAATTTTTCATAATCTCACCAATATTATTAAGGTGAGCCTGATAGACTTCGTTAGCATAAAATTTCTGCTCGGTAGGATAGTTCAAATCAAAACTTTGCGCACCGCGAAGGTAAAAATTCAAAAAATCCATATTCGAAATTTCGCCATTTAAATGTCTCTCCATCATCGAGTCAATTTCTGATATTTTTTGATCAGTAAAACTTTCTTCATCAAAAATAACCACCGGAACATTAAACTCTGCTGCAGCTTGGGCGGCTAAATCAATATTCTTACCTTTAAATTTATCAGTCGTATATGCACCGGTTACAATAAAATCAGGTTTTCGCGGCTGGGAATTTTCCATATCCTCATAACGCCAAAGTGCAATTTCATTATAATTTAAGTCATCAAAGTGTAAATCATTATATAAATAAGAACTAATCTCACTTATCTCGCCACGAAGAGTTTTTTCACCAGATGTCCACTGATCACCTGCACCACCATTAATAATATCATTAGGCTCAATTTGAGAATAACCAAAACTCCAAGGACTACAGAGCCCCCAATTAAGAGATTTAAAGTTTTCGCTTGATATAAAAGAAGTTGAAATATAATTATTCCCAAAACCAAATTCTTGACGCATTTCATCAAAGCTCATTTTTGAAGCTTTAATAATATTTTCCTGATCACAAAAGAAGTTATTTCGAATATCGGAACCTATTGGATTCATAAAAACTAAAAAAGGCGACGAGACGAGCAAATTAAAATCACCCTTATGAACGGTATAAATATCAACTTCTTTACCATTTTCGAGGGCCTTTGTTATCTTGAAAGCATTATCGCTATTCTCAAGAAAATCTAAATCTAAAACTTTTTTATTAAATTCTTGAACGAATTTTTCTCGATTCTCATCAGTATTTTCTAGCGAATTATAATTGTTTATTTTTGGTTTTTCCATCTTTAAAACTATACCATAACAACCCAAAAAAGTCAATAGAGCTTATCCTTATAATAAGCTCTATAAATATCTATAACTACTAGCCTTTTAGCTTACGAGCTACAACTTCACGAGTAAAAAACTCTAGTTTGTCGCCAATTTCAAGCTGGATTTTCTTTTTAGTTTTGAGCGAAAGACCACACATCTCACCTTCAATAACATCTTTAGCTTCTTGTTGTTGGCGCTGAACGCTTGAAACTTCGACTTCGGCAATCTGTTCTTTCTTACGAATCACTCGAGCAAGCAAGCCAGCATAGATGCGACCAGTCTTAACTTCACCACCAGCGATAATCTCCTCTTTCATCGTGCGGAATACGCCTTTGACTTCCAGTGATCCAATTTCAGTCTCGACGACTTCTGGTGCTAAAAGTTTTTCCATCTCAATGCGCGCATCATCAAGAAGCTCATAGATCACCTTATAAATTCGAACCTCCACCCGATCGCGAGTAGCAATTTTTTTAATAGCTGGAGGTAACTCTACATTAAAGCCATAAATAATTGCATTTTTATCAGCACTAGCAAGTCGAATATCATTCTCGGTAATGTTCCCAATTCCAGATTTTACGATATTCAGATTCACTTCTCCGTCAGTTTCAATTAAGCGCAAACTATCAGAAACAGAAGTTAGAGATCCCTGAACGTCGGCTTTGATTACAATATTAAAATCTTCTGCATCGTGTTTTTGATTCATCATCTTTAATAGATCAGCACCGGTCACATTGGCAGTTGCAGCATTTTTATCAGCTTCTATTTTAGCTTGTTGCGCTAGATTGCGGGCTGTTTTTTCATTTTTAACAATTTTAAATACATCCCCAAACTGAGGCAATTCCTTAAACCCTGTTACAGTAATAGGAGTCGAAGGGCCAGCTTTTTTAACGCTTTTACCTTTATAATCGCTAAGTGTTCGAACTTTACCATAAGTTGTCCCAGCGATCAAAAAATCACCTTGTTTAATATCGCCCTGTTCTACAAGTAGAGAAACAACAGAGCCTTTTCCAACTTCCATATGCGATTCAATCACTAGGCCCTCAGCTGGGATGCCAACATCGGCTCGAAGTTCCTCCATGTCAGCAGTCAAAAGAACCATATCAAGTAATTCATCAATTCCAGAACCGGTTTTCGCCGAAATCGGAACCATCACAACTTCACCACCCCATTCTTCAGGCATTAAACCACGTTCGGCAAGCTGCCCCTTTACAAGCTCAGGATTAGCAGTTTCTTTATCCATTTTGTTAATCGCTACAACAATTTTTGCGTTAGCATTCTGCGCAAAACGAATTGCTTCGATAGTTTGCGGTTTTACACCATCATCTGCAGCAACGACAATAATCACAACGTCCGTAAGCGTTGCTCCGTGCTGACGAAGGGCGGCGAAAGCCTCGTGACCAGGCGTATCAAGAAGTGTAATTTTACGCCCTTTTCGTTCTGTCTGATAAGCGGAAATATGTTGCGTAATTCCACCAGCCTCTCCGGAGACAGTTTTTGTATCAAGAATCGTATCCAAAAGTGTAGTTTTTCCATGATCAACATGACCCATCACTGCGACAATCGGTGGGCGAGGTTTAGCATTTTCAGAAACTTCGTGAATTTTATTTATCCGAGAAGTAATCGCATCAGCTTTCTCCTTTTTATGAAGTTCAACATCTTCAAGACCGAGTTCTTCAATGATAATTGTGGCAGTTTCAAAATCAATTCGCTGATTAATTGTTGCCATAATACCATTTTTAAATAGTTCACCAATTAAGGTTGTAACAGATAAATTTAATGCGCCCGCAAGCTCATCAACTGTGATCGAATCCGTAATATTAACAATTTTCTTTTGGCTCATACAACCTCCTTTGGTTTTATTTTCATACGCTGAACTTCGAAAACCGATCGCAACAACCGATTTTCGAGTATTCAACGCAAGAAATTTGCTTGAATTATTTTGTTAGGCTAAGTGAAATTTTTCGGCCTTCTTTATCAATATCGATAACTACGAACTCTTTTCGTTCATTTAGAGTGAATACATTCTCCGGATTCACATCATTTCCTTTGCCAAGCTCTGAAACATGAACAAGTGCTTCGATTGCTGGTGAGATCTGCACAAACGCACCGAAAGGCGTAATTCGAGTTACAGTACCCTCAACCTTAGATCCTTTTTTGAACTTATCAACTTCGGTTAGCCATGGATCTTCAGTTAGCTGTTTCATAGATAGGCTTAAGCGATCTTTATCAATTGAAATGATTTTAGCCTTAACAGTGTCACCAATCTTCACATAATCTTTTGGATCACTTACTCGCTCCCAAGAAATTTCTGAAATATGAATCAATCCCTCAATTCCATCAACATTCACGAAAACGCCGAAATCAACAACACCAGTTACGACGCCTTCGACATCGTCACCGATTTTGAGACTCTCAAATCGTTCATTGAGACCATCTTTGACAGCTTCTTTTTCGCTAAAAATCAACTTATTAGTTTTGCGATCAGCGTCTAGAATTCGAACTGAAATCGGCTTGTCAATTAGTGCATTCAAACGACTTAGAATTTCATCTTTGTCACTAGCACCTACACGTGGGTAATGCTCTGCTGAAAGCTGCGAAACAGGCAAGAATCCTCGAATTCCTTCGTATTCTACAAGTAAACCTCCGCGATTAGCATCGTAAGGAATAACCTCAATAACTTCACCCGATTCAAGTTTAGCAGAAACCTCTTCCCATCCACGATCCTTAGCGGCTTTTCGAAGAGATAGAAGAGACATTCCGTTATCCATTTCTGCATCGACAACGCTTGCAGTCACGGCTTCCCCTTCAGTTAGATTTCGAGAATGACCCGCTTCTCGGCGTGGTACAAAGCCAACACCTTTCGCGCCCAAGTCGATTAGAATTTCGTGTTTACGAACCGATAAAACGACTCCTTCAACAGTTTCTCCTTGTGTTAGTTGGTTTGCGCTCTCTGGAGCAGACGCCAACAGTTCGTCCATTGTAATTTTTTTGGCTGTTGCCATTAGTCTTTAAGACTCCTTCCTTAATTGTATTTCTTTGAGCATAGTCAAAATTAACCTGCCCAATAGATTGATTATTATTTTAACAGATTATAAAAGATTTTTCAAGCATTAAAACTAAAAAATAGCCCTTGTTTTTTGAAGGCGATTTTTAATACGTGACCTATTTCATATTTTCGTAGTAGTCCATAATCTGTTGACTCAAACCTTTTTTGAATTTCAGATACCCTGCATTATCACTGGTATCAGCAACTGACCTAGTTCCTCTATTGAAAACAGTTAGCGCTAAAGGAGTATTACCCCTGTTGGTTGATTGACCAATAGTAAGACCTTTATACGGATTAAAGTCTTCATCCTTATCACTCATATCAATAAGATCTGCTAGTTGCACTTTACCATATCTATTAGTTTCAGTCAAACCCATATATCCAGCATACGTAACAATGTAATTATCATTATCCATCTTTAATATAGATGAAATCGGCTCATGTTTTGCACTCCCCTCATCCAAAAGCCTTTGTTGCAAAGTATCTTTATGCGAATTAGGGGCAACAACAAGGCTCATCTCTTTGTGGTAGTCTCTAAGATCACCTACGATATTGTCAAGACTTGTTCCTGCTTTATCATATGTTATATTATTAAAACTATCTGGTTTGTTTTCCAAAGGTTCTGGCTGAGTATTAAATGAGTTAAAGTTCTTCACATATCTCCTTTAAAAAATTTAAAAATTGCATTTTGATTATACCCCCCCCCGAACAGTTTTGTCAAGTTTTAGCTTTAGAGTTTTTTGAAGGTTGAATTTTTAAATTTTTAATCGTAAAATAGAATTAATGACTACTGTGATAAACAATAACGTATTAAAAACTTTATTAGCAGGATTTTCGAAAGTCTTTCATAAGCCTAAAATTCTAATCAGAAAACCTCAAGAATCCGTAATTTATAGCCACTTTAATTTTTATAAAAAAGGCGCTAAAAGTTTAGTATGAATATAGATTTTGTTAAAACTTTGCGCAAAGATTTTCCGCAATTTATCTTTAAAGAAAATGATGATTTTCATTGGTCGAAGCAAAAAAACACGATTTTCTTCAATCCAGAATCTACCCATTTTCATCTATTAATTCTTCACGAGCTAGCTCATGCGCTACTAGGCCATGAAACTTTTAATCTTGATATAGAGTTACTCCAAATGGAGATGGAAGCTTGGGAATTTGCTAAGAATAACCTTGCTACACAATACGGAATCTGCTTTGACTCAAATATATCTGAACGAAAGCTCGACACTTACCGAGACTGGATCCATAAACGCAGCTTATGCCCAAATTGCACAGTGAACGGATTTCAAAAAAGTGATCTATCTTATAAATGTCCCGCATGTGGAACAACTTGGACTGTAAATGACTCCCGATTCAAAAGTCTACGACGAGTCAAAAAATAGACCATCCTAGGGAAAGTCTATTTTTCTTTCATATCTATATTTTAATTAAGCAAATTAAGCAGCGCGTCGCACTTCAATCACTGACTCTTCAGAATCTTGAGCCATCATTGTAATTGAAGTTTTAGCAGGTCCACGACGACTAATGCGCCCACCCTTTTGACCAGCAATTTTAGCAAGCTCACGGTTAGCAGCAAAACCGCCAGTTGTTCCGTTTTTGCCACCTTTTTGACCAATTCGTGAATAAAAATCTTTACCGTATTTAGCTTTATTAGTTGCGGCAGCCTTCGCTCCGCCAGCTTTAGTTCCAGCCATTTAATCTCCTTTGTTTTAATCTATTAACTGATTACGTTTAAGATTATAGCACAACTTATGCTTTTTGTCAATATTTACATAAGGGCTTTTTTATTATATTGTAATATTTTCTATTTATAATCTGTTTATGTTATAATTTTCTTATGATTTTTCGAATAAATAATGAGTTTTATCGTAAGTTACCTAAGCAGATTTGTATATTTTTCTTACCAAAATCAATAAAAAATAAAACACAAAATAAGGCGATTTTAGAGCTTCAAAAACAACTTTTGAATACTTTGCCTAATTTTAGCGAAAACGAGCTAAAAGAGTATAAAAATAGTATTATAAATGTAAAATTTTGGCATGGAACTGGAGGCTTTGAGTATAACTCTAGTGGAAATATTACACCAATTTTTGACAATATTTTAAAAAATGGATTAAAAACCCAGCAAGATGACTACTTGATTATTTATTCTAAAAAATTAAGTATGAAATCAATATCTCTAGTAAATAAAAGAATTATCGCTAGATGCTATGCAGATAATCATAATTTTAAGAACCCTAAAACTTTTCGTTTTGGAAATAGTATTTTTTGGATTGTGCGACATTACACAAAAATGTATATTCTAGCTACCTCCGCGTTCACTTGTGAATATCCTTAGTTGGAGAAAGAAAAATAAAATAAATTCAAAAAAATCTTGGAGTGGAAAAGTAAATAAAACTTGTAAAAATACATGGGAATCTTTTGAAAAATACTCTGATATTGGAGAAAATTTCCCAGTAATTCTTGGCATTAAAAATCTAAACAAAACTGCAAAATTACCAAAAATATTTAGCGAAACTGAAATTCGTTCTTTAGAAAATATTCCTCTTAAGGATATTATTCACATAGAAATTCCTCTTGAAAAATATAATGAATTAAGCAATAAAATTCAAAAATATAACCAAAAAGTAAAAATATTTCCTATTGAATTAGGTGAAGTATTTGAATATAAAAGTATAAAATAAGTTGTGACACTATTTCTTACTAGTATTTTTTAAAGCCAAAAAAATAAATAACGAAAAAACTCCACCGATTAGGAGGAGTTTTTTATAATTCGGCACCGTGCTATTTTCCCACTTTCGTAGTATGCTCGCCGCTACTGGGCTTAACTTCTGTGTTCGGAATGAGAACAGGTGTTTCCCCAGCGCCATGGGCACCGAAAAAAGGTTTTGCGCTTCAACTCGCCACAAATCACTAAGCGGTGAGCCAAAACCCCATTTCGATGTCCTTGGTATCATTTGGTAATGCCAAGATTTTAGATTGACTAGCGATTATCCTTGATAATCACCAAATACTAGTTAAGTCTACCATATTCACGTCAATAATACAAGATTATTTCAGTGAATATGGACATAAAAAGGCGATTGGACTATTAGTACGCTTCGGCTAGCCTGTTACCAGGTTTACACCTTGCGCCTATCAAACAGATCATCTTTCTG
>JAUMVB010000010.1 GCA_030530385.1 bacterium | reverse complement strand
ATAGGTAGTTTTCCGATTCGACTCATTGAACTTTTCCTTTCGTTAAAGAGTGATTGTTTGTTTTGTGCTGCCCGCTTAGCAAAAAGCGAAACGCAAAATCTCCCAAATTTCACTCGCAATTTAATATTAACTAAATAATTTTATCATATCATCAATTTTTTTTCAATAGAAAAACTTATGATTCTTAGAAAAATACTCTCAATAATTTTTCAAAGTAGGTGTCTTTACGACGTTTTAAACTATTGCTGATATGAGTAAATTCATCCAGTTCATCTGTAATAATCCCATCTACTGGCGATTGAAGATATTTGGTGATTCTGCTTTCGTTGTTTATCGTCCAGACAAATATCTTGCGTCCATTTTTATGCGCATTTTTAACAAGGATCGGATTATAAGAAAAATCTTCTATTGCATAGAAATCAACCTTGGAATTATCAAAATCACCAATCTGCAACGGAATAACAAATCCTGTTTCAATCTCTGGAGCAATAGCTTCAATTCGACGAATTAAATTCGTATTCAAAGACATAGCTTTAAATCTACGCTCAATTTTTAGTTCTCGCATCTTATGGACAAATAGATCAGCATAGTCCCTATTATCTCGTGGGTTAGGTTTTAATTCTATAAATAGGTTAACCCCCCGTTTTTTAGCTTCTATAGCATACTCTTCAAAAGTAGGAATTTTACTTTCAAAACCACCAGCTCGTGCCGTAAGTTGATGAATTTCCGCCAAAGTCATATCTTTAACCTCTCGATGCTCACCGGTTAATCTCCCTAAATTATAATCATGAACAACTACAAAATGACCATCTCGTGTTAATTGAATATCCATTTCGACAAATTTCGCGCCCTTTCGCGCTGCAGATTTAAGCGCCTCTAGAGAATTTTCTACGCCCCCATAAACATCACCTCTATGTGCAATTAAGGAAATTCGTTCATTATATTTGCGATGATAAATATGACTGCCATTTATAATAATAGCCCCCAAAATAAAAATAGTTATCAGCAAACTAAAGATTCGCGATCGTCGTTTTTGCTCTTCATTTGTCTCGCCGATCATAATATTCGATACTACACTTTCTTCCTCCAGAATAATCAATAGCATATTAATTATCGCGATCTTTGTCATCACGGCAAAAGCAAAAATAACACCATCAATAACCGAATAGAACACGGTTTGGACAATTAAATTTCCTCCATCCTTATCTATGAGACTACAGCCAACTGTGGCTATGATCACCACCACTAAAGCAATCATAGCAAAAATAGCCTCGAAAACAGCAAAGCTCATTAGAAGCTTCACCTTATGTTTACGGGTTATATTCCAGCTATTTTTTAAGTTTTCTGCTAATGTCTTTTTATTCAAAATAGATAAAGGTAGTGTAAAGATTAGTCTAAAATTAAAATAAAATAATCCTACCATCAAACAGAAATAGCCTATCTCTCCTAACGTTGTTTTGGATATTTCTCCAGTGATAAAGCTTGGTATATATAATTTTTCAGTAATAGCTGACGACAAACCTAGATTCTCTAAAGGAACCATCATAATAAAATATATCAAAAAAAATATAAATTGAACCCCTAATAGAGAACGCAGATTTACAAAAGAAGTTTTCAAAATTTCTCTCACAACCATAGGATTGCCCTTTCGGCGAGAATTTATCATAGTAATCAAAATAGAAAATTCAATAAATGTCAAAAAAGCAACTACTAACATATATATAATCGCCATACCAAATCCAAACGGATTAGTTAAAATAGTATAAAAATTATCCTTATTAAGACTAGGTTGTCGAGTTAAAAATAAGGTCGCTTTAAAAATCAAAAATAGCGCATTTAGACCAATGCTAGTAATTAAGAAATGAAGAACCGATGCGCCAATTAAAAAACTGAATTTATTGCGATAAATGTTTTTCCAAGATTCCCGAATTAAATTTTGAGCGCTCCGTTTTTCATTTAACTTATCTGGCACAATATTTTTTAGCATTCTTAAAGTTTAGCATATTTTATTAGTGAGTTAAATAATTTTATCAACCAAACCTTTTGCAAATATAAAAATCACTATTTTTATATCTCTTAAAATATATTATAATATCCCCATAGTAAGAGCTAAAATTCTCTTTCTCGAACATAGGAGGTGGTGTTTTATGGCACTAGAAAAGCGTCTAAAAAATTTAATAACAAAAGTTAGCTATCTAGATGGTAGAAACTTTCGCACAATAGAGGCTCTGAAAGCAAATATCGCTAATAGAGTAATTAGTATAACAGATATTTCTTTCTCTATTGTTTTCGAAAGCAACAATCAAGTTGTGTTATTTGTACCAGAAATAGGTTTACGCATAACATTTCATATCATCAATAACACAGATTTTTTAAAGAAAATCAAGGTGGCCTATATATCTAGCCAGATAAATAAATAAAGTCCTATCCAAGATAGGGCTTTTAAAATAAAAACTTTTATTTTTATTATGCTTGTGTTATAATTCTTATGATAAATATTTAGGAGGAAAATGAGAAAAGGAATCGTAAAGCAACGCTTTTTTGATTTTAAACGTAGTAAATCAAAAAAATTGCTATTTTAACAGCATTTTTATTTATGTTCTTAGCTGGCGGAACACTATTGAAGCTAGCTCAAGCCCAAAATGGAGATTTTGCGGACAATATTAGAACATTCATGGAAATGGTGTCAAAGAAAGAAGATGGCGGCGAAAAAACCGAGTTTCTTTCTGGCGAAAAAATAGCTATGGAATCTCGTATAGAAGTTTCTAGTGGCCGCGTATCTAAATCTTACGACGATTCTTATCTTCTAATAAAGATACCAAAGAAATATCTTGACGGTAAACCAACAATGGCTTCAACTTCAGTAGTTTCTTCAGAAGATATATCCGAGGATAACGACAATTATATATACAGAGCTAACTATAAAACCCTTCCTATTGGGTCGATTAACTCTATAAATTATGTTTTTAAATTTAAGAATCCAGATACTCCACGAGATTATAAAGCAGAAATCGTACATGAACTCTATGATAAAGACAATAAAATCTTGAGTAGGCAAAGCAAAGTCTTAAATACGCTAAAAGTTAGTGGCAATACTAGTAGTTCTTTGACTGTTGTTGGTAGTAGACAAAAATTTATAGCCAGGTATAAAAATAAAGAGAAAACTGATATAGATACTTCCTACTATACGACTAGAGATCATGTTAATTTATTAATACAAACACGATATTTGAATGGCCGAGATAAAGTAGGTACGCTAAAGCTACAATCACTAGAATATAAGGTCGTACTACCAGAATATACTTATTTATCACCCAACTCTATCAACGAAGGTTGGTCTTTTGATCAAGCAACAAGAACCGCTACGTATGTTCAAACAGAAAAATTTTATGATACAAATAAGCAACCTTACATTAAGTTAAGGTACGAAGCTAACACCCCCTCATCTATATTGGGCAAGCCTGCTATCGTTAAAGCAACTGTCGTATCTAGATTCGAAAACGATGCGCCTTTTACAGAAAATATGCAAGATAGCTATACACCTAATGCATTTTACAGGCCAGAAGGCTCAATTATAGGTATAAGTAAAAGAGCATATGTTGATGGATCTAGCGCCATAAAAGAAAGAATTACACAAGAAGAAATAGACGGAGTAAAAGGCCCTAAAACAATATATAACATAAATAATATAAAATCAGACCAATCGAATGGGCTTTATTGGGATATATCTACTTCAATAAAAAATATCGACTACACTTCAGTGCCTATAAACTATATAAAAGACTCCCTTAAGGATAAAAACCAATATATAGATCATATATTGTTCCATCCACAAGATTTTGATCTATTTGATAAACTAGGAATCTCTCATGCTGATGTATTTGCAACGGTTGACGGCAAAGAGCAGAAAGTTGGGCAGCTAACAAAAGATAACTACAATATTAAAATGCCGCTGAACACTAGTGGTTTCAGAGTTCAGTTCCCGAATAATACTAAAGTGCCAGTTGATCATATAGATTTAAATCACGAAGGAAGATTCGTTATTTCGGCATATACTAAGTTCATCGATCTAGAGAAAACTAAAAATAGTATTCAGCCGAACACTATCTATACAACGGTGAATACAGCAATCTTAAATATTAATCCTGCTGATCCCGACGTAGAATATCATGGATTAGCATACTTAGAAAGTGTCAAGACAAAGGTTAAAAATTTTATAGAAGTTAAAAATTCAGATAGTATCGTGACTTCTCAGGGAAAAAGTCCTCATTTCGAACGGCTATTTCTTTCATACGCAGAGAAAGACAGGCCAAATGAAAAACCAGGTGTTGGCGATTATGAGGGTCTAGAATTAAGAAACCCTAAGTATGCTTTGTTGTTTTCGGATGAAATTGGCTTGAGTGAGAAAGCAAAAAGATGTATTAAAAATGGTGACTGTTCGGTAACTAAAAACTATAAAAATAGTCACAAACAACTACTTAGGATAAATGACAAAATAATAAAATCCTTATCGTTCGAAAAAGGAGTCGGTGACCTATTAAAAGTAGAAGAAGTCACTCCTAACGAAAAGTATGATATAGATTTTATCACTACATGGGATAAAGAAGATTCTGCATACTATGGAGACGGTTTGGATGATCTCGATTTTGATGATGACGGCAGTACTAACTCTACCAACATAGCTCGCTCTTCAACATCTTTCGTGGTATCGAAACCTAAATTAGTCGCTATCAAAAAATATATTAGCAAACATCAAGAAGCTGATTTCTCCGGATTCGTGGGAGGAATTAATCCTGGACAGAAAGTTGATTATCGAATATCAATCATAAACTTCTTTGACCGCCCTCTCCCAACTTCTCGAGTTCTTGATGTTCTCCCATATGCTCGTGATAGAAAAATTGTAGAGACCAATGGTGGATATCAAGAGATGCGTGGTAGCAAAATACCCGTTACTCTAATTGGTCCTCTCAGCGAGCATGAAGGCTTTACTATTAAATATTCTACAAGTGAGCCAGGCAAGCTCCATAGTACATCATGGAATAAAAATTTTGTTGACAAATCTAAGATCACGGATTGGTCTCAGGTTAGAATGATCAAGATTGAGCAAAATAAAGGCTTTTCTATACCAGCACAAACTGCTATTCATTTTACCTTTACAGCTCAAACACCTGAAAACGCAAAAAATAATGACCAAGCTATCAATACCGCAGGCGTGTCTATTAGCCCTCGAGGTAATATGGTGGAATCAAATCCAGTTACAGCTCAGGTTAACTATAACACTACAGTTGAAGGCTTCGCATTTGAAGATGTGAATCGGGATCATATTTACGATCCTGACACTCCAAAGCCATATTATAATGATCACAATCCTAATTCACCATATAAATGGAAGGATGAACCAATCCAAGGTTACACCGTTAATCTAGTAGACGGAAGTGGTCGTGTAATATCTTCGACTAAAACAGACGAGAAAGGCCACTATTCCCTTATAGCCAAATATTCCACTGAACCAAGATATATCCAATTTGTTCGTAATGACTTGAAGGATATAACTTACGAAAGTGTCGGTCACGGAAGGAGGGTTGATGCTAACGACCCAAAAGCTAACCATGCTACCGAAGAATACGACGGTAAAATTAAGACCGTGGAGTTTATACCAGGAAAAGACCCTCTTGTAATTAGAAATGCTGGCATACAAAGACGGCGCACGACAGCATTTACTTACTACCTAGACGACAAAGGTAACCATATCGCAACCCGTAGTGTTATTAAACACCATGCGCTATATGGTGAGTCATATGAATCCACTAACAAACCAAAAGAAATCACCCACAATAATCTAGTTTATACTTTCGATAAATTAACAGATGATTCCTCTCCAGAACAAGGAACTATGGGAGTTAGTAAATTATATTATATGGATGGATCACGGGTACATATAGTTAAATACATATATAAACCAAAAGAAGGTGGAAAAGTAGAGACTAAGTTTGTTAAGTCTGGTACAAATCAAGAAATCAGCCCATCTGAAACCATAAAGGCAGACAAAACTCAAGTTGGAACCGAATATTCAACAACTCCAAAACCAGAAATAGAACACAATGGCTTGAAGTATGTTTATAAACAAGTTTCAGCTTCAGGTGCTCCTCAAAACGGAAGAGTTGCATCTGATCCACAAACTGTAATCTTTGAATATTCGCCAAAAATAGGAAAACCAGTTAATGCGGTCTCAAAAATTATCGACTCTAATGAAACCATCCTAACAGAGTTAGTAACATCAAAAGATCCTCAATCTGGTTCAACTTACTCAAGTACACCTAAACCTGAAATCGTCCATAACGGCATAACATATGTATTTAGCTCTCTTCTCCCTAACTCCGCCCCGCAAAATGGTCGAGTGTCCGAAAATGAACAGACTATTATATATGGCTATGTACCTAAAAAGGGCGGTCAAGTTATGGCACGTTACGTAGATCAAAACAATCAGAGTATCAAAAACTCAAAAGTTATTAAGAACACCAACACTCCTGTTGGCACCGACTATAATGATGAGCCAGATGCCGAAATAACCAGCAGTACAGGATTAGTTTACGTGTTTGACAAGGTTATATCTGGTACTAAATCAGGCAAGGTTGATAGCACATCGAAAGAAGTGATATATCAATATAAGCCAAAAGCTGGTAAGGGTGTAACTGTTAACTTTATAAATGAGAACAATAATTCACCTATCAATAGCTCGTCAACTATCCATAAAGACGGCGATCAAATTGGAACTCCTTTCAAGTATAATCCACCAAAAGAGATTACTGATGACAAAGGTCTAGTTTACATCATAAAGTCTCAGACTAAAGAAATTACTGGAAAAGTTTCAGACAAGTCTCAGAATTTTGAAGTTAAATATTCGCCTAAGAAAGGTGGAAAAGTAGAGGCTAAGTTCGTAGGTCAAGACGGTAAAGAAATTAAAAACACCGAAGAGATCCATAAGTCCAACACTCAAGTTGGTGCGGACTATTCTTATAACCCACCAAAAGAGATCACCAAAGATGGTCTAGTGTATGTATTCGACAAATTGTCCGACAAGTCAGCTCCTGAGATTGGAAAAGTTAAAGATAGTAACCAAACAATTATCTTTACATATAAACCAAAGAAAGGTGAAAAAGTTGTTGAGAAATTCCTCGATGAAAACGGAAAGCCAATTAAACCTGACAATATCCTCAAGGGTTCAGGGTCTCAGATAGGTGATCCGTTCGAATCATCCCCCGTAGACACATTAGAGATAAATGGTCGTGTATACAAACTTCAACGTACCGAAGGCTCTTCTAAAGGATTCGTCAGCAGTAAAGAGATCATCATCTCGTATATCTATAAAGATGTAACTAAAATTTCAGCACCAAACACTGGAATGTTCAAGAGCATCATGAATACCACAATGGCGGTAGCGGGAGCTTTGCTAACTATTATAACTGCTGATAGATTAAGAAAAAATAATACTTAATTAAACATATTAATAGATCATAAAATATCCACCTATATATGGTGGATATTTTATTACCTCGATAAAATAATATACAACGAAGTATATGCAAGTTATAACACACCTCCCCCAGCAGTCCAAACCAATACATCATTAAGACTAAATACATCAAACCCTATAACCTAAATTTTAGCACGCCAGCTAGCGTGCTATTTTTGAATCTAAAAATTTACTTAACTCCCTGTCAATCCCTCCAGAAGCCTATGAGCACTAAATTTTATAAAAAATAGAAGCTATATTTACACCAATTTTAAAAGGCAGTCCATCCAAAGCGACATGACTTTTCTGCTAAAAAAGAAAGAGTTCGTTTACTAAGGAATTATAACCATGCGATTATTTACTCAACAAAAAATACTTTATAAAAATCTGTAAAGGAAAACTGTTGTCTTTCTAATTTACTATCGTTTAACCTTTTGGTATAATTAACGTGTAAGGTATTTCTTAAAACAGCATCTTGATAATTTACAGTAAAATTCAATCATATTTATAAACAAGAAAGGCTTTATGTAGGAAATATGAAAGATGTCGATAATAGCAATTCAATAAATTCATTTTCGGAACACGTTTTTGAATTTACTCACATGAGCGAAGACTCAAAAGAAGAATATCAGTTAGCTTACCCTCTCATTTTTAATCACTGTCGATTTGATTATTTAATTAAATATTTATTCTTTAAAATTTTCCGAATCCGACTGGCATCGTCAACTATATAAATCATATCAAATATTTTAATAATTTTCAGGAAATAAACTTTCCTTCCCGAAATACAGGCGAAGATTTTATAAAAGATTTTGAAATGCTAAGCTCTAACTGAAAGATTATAAATAACTATTCCAGTATTTAACCTCTTAAAACTTTAGAATAAATATCTCCAGACGAGGTTCCTTTTATATATTTGTCATGTCTTAAAAAATCTTGTTTCATTGCTACTATTTGAGCTCGTTCATAATCTGTTAAGTTAAGCATTCTTTTATGGAGTTGCTGACTCCCATTCACCATTAGTGGCTTCTTTTCGTGAATATCCACTAACCAGATATCAAAATTCCATTCGTTTCCATTAAATAAAACTGTTAACCCAAACCAGATACCATTCGGTCTAAATTCTTTCTCTATACCAAAATTTACCAAATCATGCATTTGTATTTTTTGTATCAATGGAATTTTCGCTAGTTCTTCTATTAATTTTGCACGCTCATTAAAATCTGAATTTCCAAAAATTGAAATATCTACATCTCGAGCAACCATAGTTCTATACAAGTAGCTACCTTCAAAACGGACATCCCCAAATTTAGTTAAAATTTTTTCTATATTTGTTTCCTTTAATACTTTATAAGCTTCAATTTGTATATTTTCCATACTTACCTTTTCTTGATGAACTACTTTACTTATATCACAATACCTGATAAGTTTAACCAAATTATTATAACACACTTCGACTAGCCGTTCAAATCAATTATAGTCTAAACTTTAGCACGCCAGTTAGCGTGCTATTTTTGAATCTAAAAATTTACTTGACTCTTCCACCCAAGAGAGTTATCATGTCACCACAAATAAATTTATGGAGGTATATCAAGATGGAAAAATTACGTCAAGCCAATAAAACTTATTACTTCGAAACCATGAAAGAACGCTATGATGTCAAAGAAAATGAATATCAAGCTAGTCTACGGAAAGAACCCACCAAAGCCGCCCAACGTATAGCAGAACTAGACACCATCATTCAAAAACTCTATTAAAAGCAACTCTTGGGTGATATTAGTGACGAAAGATTTTCGAAACTCAGCGAGGGTTTTGAGGCAGAACAAGCAATTTTAAAAACTCAAGTGATGGAAAAGCAGACTCAACTTTCTGAGGTGGTTAAATCGGCAGATAACATCGAAAGGTTTCTCCAAACGATTCGAAACTATACCACTATTGAACAACTAACTCCGCAAATCGTAAACGAGCTTGTCGATAAAATCGTCCTTCATCAACAGATTTGGCGAGGTAAGAAGCGTCAAGTAAAGATTGAGCTTCACACTACCGTTTTATCGGGGAACTCTAAAAAGCGAGCCTACAGGACTCGCTTTAAACTAAAATTAGTGGACTACTCAGGGAGGGGTGGATATTATACCACAAAAGCAGCAATATTATAATCTATTAAAGCGTAAACATTTCCCAAATAACTAGGTTTATTCTACTAAAATACATGCACGTATAATATCACCCAGCACAACACCCATAAAGGATTTGCCGTCTATAATATACCATTCCAGCATCTTTTTTTAAGCATAAAAAACAGACCTCCGTAATGAAAGTCTGTTTTTATAATTACCAAACCTTAAGTAGTAATTCGCCACCAAGTCGTTGTTTCTTGGCTTCGAAACCGTTCATAACACCTTTTGATGTTGAGAGTAGTACCATTCCTCGGCCGCTTTTAACGCGTGGAATTTCTTCTACACCAACATACATTCGGCGTCCTGGCTTACTCATTCGAGTTAGTTCATTAAACCGAGCAGCTTCGCCATCTTTAGTAATTTTAACTACCAAGATATCACGTGGTTTTGCTGATTCAATTTTAACAGATTCGATATAATTAGCCTTTGCAAGTTCTTCTGCCACAACTTTTTTAAGCTTTGAGCTCGGAACGCGAATTTCATTTTTGCCAACCATTGCCGCATTTCGAATGCGAGTTAGAAGGTCGGCGATTGGGTCAGTTGATTGTAATGACATAGTCTCTCCTTCCTTCTACCAACTACTTTTTGTTACGCCTGGGATTTCACCCTTTGAGGCTTTAATGCGGAAAGTGATTCGGCTCATACCAAATCGTCGCATATAACCGCGTGGTCGACCATCAAAGTTGTCGCGGTTTTTTAGTCGTGTCGGACTTGAATTGCGTGGAAGCTTTTGAAGACCTTCTTGGTCACCAGCAGCTTTCAATTCGGCGCGTTTTGCGGCATATTTTTCAATCATTTTTTTGCGCTTCAAGTCTTTTGCAATCATTGATTTTTTAGCCATTTACGCTTTTCCTTTCTTCTCAAATGGAATTCCGAATTTTTCAAGCAACGCTCGACTGTGAGCTTCACCTTCATTTTTAATCACGAAAGTTACTTGCAAACCGTGAAGAATTTGAGTTTCTTCAAAAGTTAGTTCTGGGAAAACAGATTGCTCTAAAATTCCCAAATTGTAATTTCCACCTTTGTCGAAACCTTTTGCTCCAACGCCATGGAAGTCACGCACGCGAGGCAAAGCTACGTTTACGAGACGATCAAGAAATTCATACATTCGATCACCACGCAAAGTTACACTATAGCCAATTGGGGCACCCATTCCACCACGAATTTTGAAGGTTGCGATTGATTTTTTAGGCAAACGCGCTACTGGAACTTGACCAGTAATTTTCGTAACTGTATTTTTAACAACTTCCTGGAAGCGTTTGTCTTCTTTCTTCTTACCTGTTCCGACGCTAACAACGATTTTTTCAAGCTTTGGAACTTGGTGGATATTTGTTAGCTCTAGTTCGCTTTGGAGTTCTTTAGCAATTGTATCTTTGTAAAGAGTTTTCAAGCGAGGAACATAAACAGTAGTTTTAGCCATTATTTATCTCCTTTTTTGCTTGATTTAGCGCTTTTAGCTTCTACTTTTTTAACTTTATGAACTGGAGTTGGAACATGAATGTCTTTCACTCCACCGCGCGGATTGAATTGATTTGGTTTAACGTGGCGATGTTTTTTACCAACACCTTCAACCAAAACGGCATTTTTCTTTGGTAAAACTTTTACAACTTCGCCAGTTACACCTTTATCTTTTCCGCTGATAATTACAACATTATCACCTTTAACGATTCCATTTAACGCCATATTAGAGCACCTCCGGAGCTAAGCTGATAATTTTGTTATATCCCAAATCACGAAGTTCGCGTGGTACTGGACCAAATACGCGAGTCGCTTTTGGAGTTTTATCGTCGGCGATAATTACGGCCGCATTATCGTCAAAGCAGATAGTTGAACCATCTTTTCGACGAATTTGGTCGCGAGTTCGCACAACAACAGCCTTTACAACTGATTTCTTTTTAATATTACCAGTTGGGTTGGCATCTTTTACAGTTGCCACGATAATATCACCAACACGGGCGTATCGTCGCTTTGAGCCACCGAGAACGCGGATACACAAAATTTCTTTTGCACCACTGTTGTCGGTGACTTTAAGTCGGGATTCTTGCTGTATCATTAAGCCTCCTCCTCTTTAAGCTCAATTGTACCACGAGCTTTTTCGACAATTTCAGCTAAAACGAATTTCTTAGTTTTCGAAATTGGTCGAGTTTCTTTAATAACAACTTTGTCACCTTCGCCAGCTTCATTCATTTCATCGTGAGCTGTATATTTGCGAGTGACAGTGTATTGTTTGCCGTAAATTGGGTGTGTTTCACGGCTATGAACTGTTACGGTGATAGTTTTATCAGCTTTTGCGCTTGAAACAGCACCAGTTAATGTAGTCGCCATATTAAATTTCACCTTTCTTTACGAATTTAACTTTTACAGGAAGTTTGTGACCAGCAAGTCGCATAGCTTCGCGAGCAACTTCTTCACTTACCCCATTCATCTCAAACAATACTGTTCCAGCCTTAACTTTCGCTACGAAAAACTCAGGATTTCCTTTTCCGCTACCCATTTTCACATCTTGCGGTTTGCGAGTAACAGGTGTATGTGGGAAAATTCGAATCCAAACCTGACCGCCACGTTTGATATAGCGAGTCATTGCTGTTCGGGCTGATTCAATTTGTCGTGAGTTAATTCGTTCGTTTTCAAGACTCATTAATCCGTAATCACCAAAAGCAACAGTATTGCCACGGGTTGCACGACCAGGGTTTTTACCCTTACGAACTTTTCGGTGAGCGGTTTTCTTCGGTAGTAAAATAGCCATTAGTTATTCCTTTCACCTTTATTAATCCAAACTTTTACGCCGATAATTCCGGCTGGAGTTTGTGCGCGAGCGCCGTGATAATTAACATCTGCACGAATTGTATGAAGAGGTACAGAACCCTCTGAGAACTTCTCACGACGGCTCATTTCAGCACCATTCAAACGACCAGCAACTTCGATTCGAACACCTTTCGCGCCAGCTTGCATTGTACTTTGTAGTGCCATTTTTACAGCACGACGGAAGTTGATTCGGCGCTCCAATTGATGAGCAATATTTTCAGCAACTAATTTGGCTGAGAGTTCAGGTCGACGAACTTCTTCAATATTGATTCGAACTGGCAGACTTACTAGTTTTTCAAGTTTAGTTTTCAACTCTTGAACACCAGCACCGCCACGACCAATTACAACACCGGCTTTTGCAGTGTGAATTGAAACTGTAATCAAATTTTCTGTACGCTCGATTTCAATTCGATCAATTGTTGGGCGAGAAGCAAAACGCTGTTCGATTTCTTTGCGAATCTTATCATCTTCAACTAAAAATTTAGCAAAATCTTTCTTTGAAGCAAACCAGCGTGAATCCCAGTTTTTGTGAGCTTGCAAACGGAAACTAATTGGATTGACTTTTTGTCCCATTATTTGCTCTCTTTCTCTGCTTTTTTAGCAGCAGGTTTTTTAACTTCTGCTTTTTTGGCAGCTTTCTTTTCTTTTACAACACCAGAAACTTCAACTAAAATATTTGAAGTCTTCTTTTGGAAAGGAAGCGCCATACCTCGCATATGAGGCTTAAAGCGTTTTAGCCGCGCGCCAGCCGTAACTGACAAAGTCGTAATTACAAGTGTTTTTGGATCAACATTGTCGTTATTTTTAGCATTCGCAGCTGCCGATTGAATGGCTTTTTTAACAGCCAAAGCACTTCGGCGTGGTGTATGGTCAAGGATAACTAAAGCATCGGCTACAGTTCGGCCTCGAACAAGGCTCGCCACGATTGATACTTTTCGTGGAGTTTGACCAATACCTTTGATGTAAGCTCGGGTAGTTTTAGTAGCCATTATTTTTTATCCTTTCCACCGTGTTTGCGGAATTTTCGAGTTGGTGCAAATTCACCAAGTTTGTGCCCAACCATATTCTCCGAAATATAAACCGGAACGTGAAGACGACCGTTGTGAACAGCGATTGTTCTACCAACCATTTCTGGGGTAATTGTACAAGCACGCGCCCAAGTTTTAATAACTGTTCGGTCATCAGCTCCAAGAGCCGCTACTTTTTTGGCAAGCTTGAAGTCTATAAACGGACCTTTTTTCAATGAACGACTCATTTATTTTCTCCTCTTAGCTTCGTGACGACTCTTCACGATAAATTTATTAGTACTCTTGCGTCGGCGAGTTTTGTAGCCGAGAGTTGGTTGACCCCAAGGTGTACGTGGAGTTGAGCGACCAATTCCGTGTCGTCCACCGTCACCACCACCGTGTGGGTGATCTACAGCATTCATAACAACACCACGAACCGTTGGGCGAATACCTTTACGGCGATTTCGACCAGCAGAACCGATTTTTACGTTCTGGTGCTGAATATTTCCAACTGTTCCGAGAGTTGCTTCTGCTTCCAATCGGAATTTTCGAACTTCACCTGAAGGTAATTTAACTTGCGCATAATCACCTTCTTTCGCCATCAACTGAGCTTTAGCACCAGCTGATCGAACCATTTGCGCACCTTTTCCTGGCGTGATTTCAATTGAGTAAATCAATGAACCAACCGGAATTTCTGAAAGTGGCATTCGGTTTGAAGCTTCGATTTCAATATCTTTTTTACCAGTTTGGAAAACTTTTCCTTGGAACATTGAAGTGTCAGCTAAAACATAGTAGAATTTACCATTTTGATCCTGAACACGAGCGATTCGAGCACTTCGGTTTGGATCATATTCGATTTCTCGAACAGTTAGAGTCAAGCCAGTTGGCAATTTGTGAGTCAAAATTCGGTAATGTCGTTTTACGCCACCACCTCGGTGTCGAACAGTAATTCGGCCAGAGTTATTTCGACCAGCATTTTGCTTTTTAGCTTTAAGAAGACTTTTTAGCGGTTTTCGAGTTGTAATTTCGCTATAATCTTCTGTAGTCATACCTCGGCGAGCAGGAGTCGTTGGGTTATACTTTTTGATAGCCATTACTTCTTCTCCTCAGTATTTTCAGTCTCTGCTCCTTCAAAGATAGCAATTTTATCACCTTCTTTAAGAGAAACATAAGCTTTCTTAATATCTTTTTGGGTTGTAGTACCCGCAACATATCGCTTTGGATTGCGCGATTTGTTAATTCGTTTTACTTTACCAGCTTGAACAATAGTTCGAACAGCAGTTACAGTAACACCGAATTCTTTTTCTACCGCTTCTTTAATTTGATTTTTATTCAAACTTAGCGGCACATTAAATGCGTAAACATTTTTTTCTGTGGTTAGAGCATAAGCTTTCTCGGTTGCTCGTGGAGTAATAGGTTTGATAGCCATTATTTTTCTCCTCCCAACCAGTTTTCGATAGTTTCAATTGCTTTTGGCGCAATTACAATGTGGTCTGCATTCAAGATGTCGAATACGTTCAAATACATTGGTGAAACTAACAAAACTTCACTAATATTACTTGTTGCTCGAATCAATTCGTCAGTTTTTTCAGCAACGATAAGGATTCGACGGTTTAGTTTATTATCTTCCAAGAATTTTGCAGCTTCTTTAGTTTTACCGCTAGTTTTGATTTCAGCGACCAAAACCTTATCAGCCTTCAAAGTCAAAGCCTGTCGTAAAGCAACTCGTTTTGAAGTTTTCGAAATTTTCTTAGTATAGTTTTCGTTACCTCGAGGTCCAAATACAATACCACCGCCTCGCCAGATTGGGTTTCGAATTGAACCGAATCGTGCGCGACCTGTACCTTTTTGGCGCCAAGGTTTTTTACCACCACCGCGAACTTCGCCACGTTGTTTAGTTGTAGCTGAAGCTAAACGGTTGTTAGCGAGATAAGCGTCGTAGGCAAGCTTCAAAAGTTCGTGATTTGGAACTTCAACTGCAAAAACGCTTTTTGGAAGAGTTGTTTTTTCAGCCATTATGCTTTACCTCCAATGCTGATAAGACCTTTCTTTGGTCCTGGCACAGCACCTTTAAGTCCGATTAAGTTATTTTCTGCGTCAATGTAAGCTACTGTCAAGTTTTTTACGGTAACGGTGTCGTGACCCATTCGGCCTGGCATTCGCTTACCTTTGAAAACTTTTTGTGGATACATTGAACCAATCGAACCAACGCGGCGAACGTTTCCGTTTCCACCGTGCGAGCTTTTACTTGTATTAAAGTTGTGGCGTTTAACGGTTCCGGCGAAGCCTTTACCTTTACTTGTGCCAGTAACGTTTACGACGTCGCCGAGCTCAAACGCTTCAACATTAATTTTAGCGCCGACTTTAATTTCCGCAGGAATTTCGTCAACGCGGAACTCACGAATATATTTCGGAGTTACATCTGCTGGTTTTACATGTCCAGCCACGGCCTTGCTCAGGTTCTTACCCTCACCAAATGCCACTTGAACTGCGTTGTAACCGTCTGTTTCAACAGTTTTAACCTGAGTAACAGTCACAGGGCCGGCTTGAACAAGCGTAATCGGGGTAACTACACCGTCTTCACCGATGATTTGGGTCATACCAATTTTGGTACCGAGAAGTGTTTTCATTTCACTTTTGCTCCCATTAGTTTAATATTATGAAACTTTTTCCACTGTTAAAACTTGGTTTTCGTGCGGTTTCGCGGTCGGGTTTTCCCTGTTGCGACCTCCACATCACCAAGTTTCATATTTACGCAAATAAAGTTCATCGTTTATTGTAGCAGATTTAGATAGAAAAATCAAGAGTTTAAATACTATAGAATTTAGATTTTTATCAAATAAATATTTACAAAAAATATGAATAAGGGAGTCATACTAATGACTACAAATATATTTCAAAGCGAACTATCAACGATTAGTACATTGCGTGATAGTCTGCAATCAAGAACGGATCGCAAATATGCCAGTTCAAAAGAACTGCGTAATCATATTAAAGAAATCCTGACAAAAATCAAAGATTTACCATCTACTGTGGTGTACAGAGATTTCAAGAATGGCGCAGTAATAGTAGCCGCCAATGACTTTAAGTTACTCATCTCTTATAAACGCTCCGGTATAGGTTTATTAACCGTAGTGAGCGTACAACAAGAGTAGGTAAGCCCTTCAGCATTAGCCTCACAAAAGTGGGGTCTTTTTATTCTTTGTAAAGACATTCACAAAATGCTATAATTACATCATGATTGCGCATATTTATGGAAAAATTGTCGAAAAATTCGCTGGAAATATCATTGTAGATGTTAACGGAGTTGGGTATGAAATCACCGTGCCAACTAGCGAATTTGACCGTGCAATTCTTAACGAAGAGACTAAATTCTATACTTACCATCACATTACCGATAGATCACAGGAACTTTTTGGTTTTGCAAGTTTGGCAGCAAAAAAGCTATTTGAACTTTTAATTACCGTTCAAGGTGTTGGCCCTAAGGCGGCTATCGCTATTTTGAGTTTAGGAGAAACTGAAGAAGTTCGTAATGCCATTGCTTGCGAGAATACAAAATTCATCCAAAAAGCAACAGGTGTCGGACCGAAAGCTGCTGGGCGTGTTATCTTGGATCTAAAAGATAAAGTTGGTCTTGCTACTAGTTTTGAATTACTCGATAAGAATGATAATAATATTCCTTTAACAGATGAAGCTCTTGAGGCGCTTATTGCTCTGGGCTACAACTTAGCACAAGCTTCCAAGGCACTCGAATCTATTCCGCGCGACGCACCAACTTCAGAGCGAGTTCGCGAAGCTTTAAAACAAGGTATTTAGATTTAAAATATCCCACACCATTTAATATCTTTTTCACTGTCTAACAATGAGGTGTGATATAATATAGCAAATGGCAATAGAGAGAATCGTAGATGTAAATATACACGAAGACCAACCGCAAGAGCAACAGGTTGAAATTAACTTGCGACCAAAAACTTTTAGCGAATATGTCGGTCAAGAAAGACTAAAAAAGAATCTAAGCTTAGCAATCGACGCTGCTAAAAAACGTGGCGAACCTATTGACCATATTTTGCTTTATGGCCCACCAGGGCTTGGCAAGACTACTATGGCTAATGTTATCGCTCACGAAATGGGTGCAAATATCAGAATTACCTCTGGTCCAGCTATCGAAAAAGCTGGCGACCTGGCATCAATTCTCACCAATCTTCAAGATGGCGATGTACTTTTTATTGATGAGATCCATCGTTTACCTCGCGCCGTAGAAGAAATTCTCTATTCAGCTATGGAGGATTTTAAACTTGATATTATTATCGGAAAAGGGCCAGCAGCTAGGTCGGTTCGGTTGGATTTACCACGTTTCACCGTAATCGGTGCAACCACCCGTACTGGATCACTTGCCGCCCCACTACGCGATCGTTTTGGGCATATTTATCGTTTGGAATTTTACACACCAGAAGAAATCTCACAAATTATTACACGCTCAGCGCAAATTCTAGAAAGCCAAATCACTCCTGACGCGTCCCAAATGCTCTCAACCCGCGCTCGCCTTACACCGCGAATTGCCAACCGAATACTGAAGCGCGTTCGTGATTTCGCCGATGTTAATGGCGATGGTATCATTGACAGCTTGAATACTAAAAAAGCTTTAGCTATGCTAGAGATTGACGATCTTGGCTTGGACTCCGCAGATAGAAATTTGTTAATTTCAATGATAGAAAATTACGGATCAAAACCAATCGGATTAAATACAATTGCTGCCTTAACCGGTGATGAAGCTACCACAATCGAAGACTTCTATGAACCATTTTTACTCCAAATTGGTTTCATCCAAAGAACCCCTCGCGGTAGAGTCGTCACTAAAAAAGCGTATAACCATCTAGGAAAGGAATGGAAAGATGAATAAAGAACCCCTTAGCGATAAATTCGCAAAAAGAATTGCCGAAAGCACACCTGAAATCACTCAGCCCCAAAAAGAGCAAAGTCAAAACTATCAAAGTAGCTCGCCGGTAGCCCCACCTACTCCTCCAGCAATCTCAGTTATGCCCGTCGAATTTCCAGCTGGTGATCCAGAAGTTATTCGAGCTCGACACGAAGATTCTATAAAAAAATACCCCAATATCTCAGTTGACGATGATGAATTTGTAGTACTTGCGCTTCGCCGTCATTGGATTGGCTTAATAGGAGTAGTTTCTATATCTCTTATTTTATTTGTAGTTTTAGTTTCATCATGGATTTTATTATGCTTTACGCCTAACAATTTAAATATTGCTGAAGAAATAAAAAATAATCTCTCATTAATTTTCGCACCACTATCTGTTTTAATTCTCGTTGCAGGATATATCGGATACACGACCTATAAAGCAAACAGATTTGTTATAACTAACGAACGCGCTATTCAAATCATCGTTCGTGGCTTAATGGATCAAACAAAACAAGTTATTAATCTTGAATCAGCAGAAGATATTAGTTTTACACAAAAAGGAATTTTTCAACATCTATTCAACTACGGAACCATTCGATTGAGTACAACAGGCGATGAAACAACATACACTTTCCCTCTTGCGACTAACCCAGCAAAAGCAGCAGAAATACTGGGTGAAATTGCCGAATCAGCCCGGGAAAATCAGCCCGTACCAGATAATATTTATGAATTTGCTAAAAAAATGCGGTAGTCGTTTGCAACTACCGTTTTTATTTTCTAATTAGTTTTTGGATTTTTTGACGAAATCATCTTCTTTAGCTAGATCTGCCCGAAGAGTATAATGCTGACACTTTTCGCCATCACAGTCAGTCGGCTCATAACGATACTCTGCATTTTGCTCGCCTAGAACTACTCCATTTGGATCAGTGAATAAATTTGGATCCATCGCTTTTAGATTTTTCTCACTAATCGTTTTTGGATAATATCCGTTCTGCTTGTAAAAAACTTCCTCCAAATTAAAATACATCGCATTGATTGCTATTTTTCGTTTCTCGTCGTTCGCGAAATCTTTAATTTCAACTTTCTGAATCCAGAAAAATACACCCGCTACTAATAAAAATAACACTAAAACTACAATTTCAATAACAGTAAAACCAGATTTCTTATACATAATTAGATTATATCATGTTCTAAAGAAAATAGCTAATCTAGACAATTTAAAAAGCGCCGATTTTTTTCGACGCTATTTGCTAATGGCTCGTCCTTCATACTTAATAGTTGAGCCATTCATGTGTTTGACCCGTGCAGCGATTTCCTTGTGACGACCATTAACCATCGGACGCGCTTGAGGGTTTCCAAGATACCCACAAGTTCGTTTCACAACATCTACTGTTTTTGGGTCGCTATTCCCACAATTTGGACAAGTAAATCCTCTCTCAGTCGGTTCAAAATCCCCTTCAAAGTCACACTTATAACAATGATCAATCGGAGTATTGGTCCCTAGATACCCTACACGATCATAGGCGTAGTCCCAGACAGCTTCCAAGGCTTTTGGATTTTGTTGGAGAACTGGATACTCACAGTAGTGGATGAAACCACCTGTTGCACCTGCTTCTGGATAAGCCTTCTCAAAGTCCAATTTTTCAAACGGCGTTGGATTTTTACGAACATCATAGTGGAACGAGTTGGTGTAGTATTCCTTATCTGTGATATCCGGAATAGAACCAAACTTCTCTGTATCCAAGCGACAGAAGCGGTCTGTCAGACTTTCAGATGGTGTTGAGTAGATAGAGAAATGGTAACCATATTGGTCAGACCACTCTTCCACACGACGTTTCATATCGCGAATGATTTCCAATGTGAATTCCTTGGCTTCAGGATTGCTTTCCCAGCTGTTTCCAAAGAAGACCGTCGCCACTTCGTACAAACCGATGTAGCCCAGCGAAACTGTCGCACGACGATTCTTAAAGAGCTGGTCAACACTTTCTTCTTTTCCGAGACGGCGACCGAAGGCTCCGTACTGATAAAGGATAGGGGCATTCGCTGGTATTGCTTCCTTGGTCCGTTCAACACGGTAAACCAGAGCATCTTCTGCGATATTCATCCGCTCGTTGAAGATTTCCCAAAACTTGTTCATGTCACCTTCAGATTCGAGGGCGATACGAGGCAGATTGACTGTCACAACACCTAGATTCATCCGACCCGAATTGACTTCTACGCCATTCTCATCCTTCCATCCTTGAAGGAAAGAACGGCAGC
>JAUMVB010000009.1 GCA_030530385.1 bacterium | reverse complement strand
TGCAGTAAATTGTATTTTATCGATACATATTTAATACTTTTTATTTTTATACTACCTACACATCAATAAACATTGACTTTTAAAAACGTTTATGTTATTATTTAGTTATTATCAATTAACAACAAAAAAGGAATAAAAAAATAAATATGGCCAAAATCGTAGTAGCTCTAGGCGGTAACGCTTTACAAAAAGATGGTGAAGCAACCGCCCACGAACAAGAGTTAGTTGCTCACCAAACAGTTAAACAACTCATTCCGCTAATCAAAGCCGGACATCAACTTGTCGTAGTTCATGGCAATGGTCCTCAAGTTGGCAATATAGTCTTACATGAGGAAGCTATTAATACACCCTCTACACCAACAATGCCTTTACACGCTGCAGTTGGTATGACTCAAGGCATGATTGGTTTTTGGTTACAGAAAGCCTTCAACGAGGAGCTTAGTAAAAATCAGATCCCACACCAAGCTGCAACTTTAGTGACTCAAGTAGAAGTCTCTCCGTCGGATATTGCTTTTCAAAACCCAACTAAGCCGATTGGCCCATTCTACAGTGAAGAAGAAGCTCAGGCTGCTGCACACGATAAAGGATACACAGTCAAAGAAGATGCCGGACGTGGTTATCGCCGAGTAGTACCATCACCAAAGCCTATTCAAATTTTAGAGACTCCTACTATTAAAAGCTTATTAAATAACGAAACTATAGTTATTGCGGCTGGCGGAGGAGGAATCCCTGTTCAAAAAACCGAAGACGGCGGCTTCAAAGGAGTCGATGCGGTTATCGATAAGGATTTCGCCGCCGAACTATTAGCTCGAGAAATTGGAGCCGATACACTGCTAATTTTAACTGCCGTAGAAAATGCAATGATTAACTTTGGCCAAGAGAACCAAGAAAAACTTGAGCAGATCACCCCAGAACAGGCAAATGAATTTATAGCTCAAAACCAATTCGCAGCTGGATCAATGTTACCAAAAATTCAAGCTAGCGTTCATTTTGCAGAAAGCGGCGGTCGGGCGATTATTACTAGCCTCGAAAATGCCCAAAACGCAATTCTCAATGGCACAGGAACTATAATTTCTAAATAAAAGAACCATCTAAAAAGTGCTAACAAATTTCTACTATCTTTTTATCTTAGCGAGACCCATCCTTTAAATTGATCCATTAGCGTTAAAAATAAAACTTCCTCTAATTAATTGAGGAAGTTTTATGTCGTTTTTTTTTAGAAAGTCAAACTAGATATTTCGTACACGAATAGTATCAGTTCCACCAACCAAACCTGGCTGACGACCTGAAACGATCACAACCGTTGGATTAGAATTCTCGCCGAAGAAGCCTTGATTTTTAAGATCCTTAGCTAGTTCTAGTCCTGCAAATTCACCATCTGGGCGAACAAAGCTTCTAGTTGCGTAATTTAGCGCTAGCTGTTGAGCGACCCGTTTATCACTCGTTGCAGCGAAAATTGGTAACGCTGGGCGATTAGCAGCAATAGTAGCAGCAGTTTGCCCTGACTTAGTTTCGACAATCAAAGCATCCGCTTCAATTTGTTCAGCTAACTCAACTGCAGCAAGCGAAATAGCATTTAATGATTCATCATCACCACGTTCCACAATATCATCGATCGGTGCAACAGCAGCATGCTCCTGAGTATAACGAATTACATCACGCATCGCACTTACAGTTTCATATGGGTATTTTCCAGTTGCAGTTTCATCAGAAAGCATCACAACATCAGCCCCCTGGATTACAGCATTAGCCACGTCAGAGACTTCAGCTCGAGAAGGTTGTGGATTATCAACCATCGACCCCATAGTTTGTGTTGCAACAATCGAAATTTTACCGTGCTTACGGCAAAGTGCAATTACTTTTCGCTGCACAATTGGCACAACTTCAGGCGCAACTTCATAAGCCATATCACCACGCGCAATCATCACACCGTCAGATGCGAGAACGATCTTTTCAAGCTCTTCATCAGAAACAGCTTTTTTAGTTTCAATTTTTGCGATAACTTGCGCACTGCTATTATGCGCAGCCAAAAGCTGACGAACAGTTTCAATATCTTCAGCGGTCTGCACGAAACTCATTGCCACGTAATCAATATCTTGCGTCGCGCCAAATTCAATATCTCGCATATCTTTTTCAGTGATAACATCGCCACCGAAATCAGTATCAGGTAAATTCAAACCTTTACGTGAGGCCAAAGTTCCTTTATTTAATACACGAAGCTTGATTGCAGTGTTTGACATAACTTCGATAACTTCTGTGCGAACTTTACCATCAAAAATAAAGACAGGTTCACCAACTTTAACTTTTTCTGCTAAATTATATTGAACTGGCAAATTATAACTGCCGTCATGCTGTTCAATTGCATAATCAAGCACAAGTTCGTCACCTTCAACTACATCAAGACGATTATCTACAATATCACCTAGACGAATTTTTGGACCTTGAAGATCTTGAAGAATTGCCACTTCACGACCAGTCCGACTTGTAATTTCGCGAATTTTTTTAATTTTTTCAGCATGTTCTTCGTAAGAACCGTGCGAGAAATTTAGTCGCGCACCATTGATGCCAGTTTCAATAAGTTTTTCAATCATTTCTGCACTATCGCTTGCAGGGCCGATTGTAGCCAAAATCTTTGTTCGTTTATAAATTGGTTTCATACTTATCTAGTATATCATAGTTTAAGCTTTTTGTTGAATTTTTTAGTTAAAATACTTGATTTGGGAGGTCCTTTTTGATATAATACTAAGGAGTTGAGTTTTTATCACCCCAAAACTCACTCAATGGTCTTATCGTCTAACGGTTAGGACACCAGGTTTTCATCCTGGCAATCCGGGTTCGATTCCCGGTAAGATCACCAAAAAGAGAAATTCACCCAAGTTGGTGGATTTTTCTTTTTGATCCCAAAAAATAAGTAGTAGAATTTGACAAAAAACTAAATCCACCCTTAGTTGATATGGTGGATTTAGAAATAATTTCTTCTGGTCGGGGTGAAAGGACTCGAACCTTCGACCTCACGGTCCCAAACCGCGCGCGCTAGCCAACTGCGCCACACCCCGACGGTGCTCTTAAGCTTCCTACATTATAACGCACTACATTCAAAAAATCAAGATATTTTTATTTTCAAAATTATTCATTCTGTGATATACTTAAATTATGAATATTTACTTTTCTGGAATAGGTGGAGTTGGCATTGGAGCTCTCGCTGAAATCGCTAAAAGCGCTGGATATAACGTTTTTGGCAGCGACCTACAACCAAGCCCACTATCTAAAAATCTCGAAGAAGCCGGGGTCGAAATTCATTACGGCGAGCAAAATGGAGATTTTTTAAAAAATAAATTCATACAAAATGGCGTAGATTGGTTCGTTTATACTGCAGCTCTACCAGTTGATCATCCAGAAATTTTAGCCGCTAAAAAACTTGGAATAAAAATCACCAAACGAGACGAGCTTTTGAACGAAATTATTCAAGAAAAAAATCTGAAACTAATCGCAATCTCAGGCACTCATGGTAAAACCACTACAACCGGAATGATGATCTGGACATTAAAACAACTAGGAGTCCCTGCTAGCTGGTCAGTTGGAACGACTTTAAGTTTTGGTAAAAGTGGCTTTTTTGATCCAGAGAGCAAATTATTTATTTACGAGGCAGACGAATTTGATAGGAATTTCCTCCACTTTTCACCATTCGTTAGCTTAATCACCTCTATCGATCATGATCACACCGACATATACAAAACACCCGATGAATATTTCACGGCCTTTTCTGATTTCGCCAAACAAAGTGATTTTGTGATTTCTTGGAGCGATCAGCACGCCGAGATTTTTGCTAATATTCACAATAAAGTCATATTAAAAAATACTGACGCCAAAATTGCCCTTCCCGGCAAACATAATCGGCGAAATGCAACATTAGTCCTCGAAGCTCTTGATTTCATCTACTCGCAAGGTTTCGATTTAGGCGATAATTACTTCAACAAAGCTATTGAAGCACTAAATATTTTTCCTGGAACCGATCGTCGTTTTGAACAAATTTCTAATGGGGCCTATAGCGATTACGGCCATCACCCAATCGAAATCGCAGCGACACTCGAAATGGCAAGAGAAATTGCTGAACGCCAGGGTTTTTCCGGTATTTCGTTGATTTATCAGCCCCATCAAAATATCCGCCAACATAAAGTTAGGACTGAATATACGCAAGAAGTTTTCAAAAATACAAATGAGGTTCTATGGCTCCCGACATACTTAAGCCGCGAAAATCCAGATCTAGAAATTTTAACCCCAGAACAGCTCTCTATTAATATAGCTGAAAAAACTGAACTTTTTGATATGGACGACAAATTATGCTCCCGAATTGAAGAACTAAGAAAGCAAAATCGTTTAATCCTCGCGATGAGTGCCGGTTCACTTGATAGCTGGCTCCGAGATAATATCAATTAATTTAAAACGATTCTCAGCTTCGAGAATCGTTTTTATTTGCAAAATGGTCGGGGTGACTGGATTTGAACCAGCGACCTCACCGTCCCGAACGGTGCGCACTACCAAGCTGTGCCACACCCCGCCTTTTATAATTATACCACTCTCACAAAATTATCGAGGACGTTTTTGCGCAAACTCACGAGCTAATTTAGTTATGCGTTCTAGTTTTTTGGCTTGGTCATGTTTCCCAGATACAAAATCAGGCAGGCTAATGCCTTTATTTTCACAAGCTTTTTCAATCAACCAATCAGTAATAGCTGGATTTTTAGGCAAAAGCGCCCCGTGCAGATAAGTTCCGATTACATTTTTATATCTAGCACCTTCATAATCACCTACAAAATTATTACCTACGCCTTTTTTAACGCGCGCAAAAGGACTAACAGTAGCAGAAAGATATGTTTGACCACTATGATTTTCATACCCCAAGACTGCACCAAACTCATCTGAGTGTTCAATAATATTTCCAATTATTCGTTTTTTTCCGCCATAAGTTTTTACACCCTTAAATAGACAGGTGCCTTCAATTTTTTCTCCATCCAGAGTTTCAAAAAAATCACCAAATAATTGATATAGTCCGCAAATCATCAGCATTGGAACATTTTGCTGAACCAAATCGCGAAGCTTAGGCGCGATCTTTATCAAATCATCCTGAACTCGGCTCTGGCCAGAATCTTGACCACCACCACCAATAACAATATCTGCATCCTCAGGGAAAATATCCCCTGGGTTATATTTAACAATCTCCGTTTGGATCCCACGCAGCTCAGCGCGTTTTTCGAGAGCCAAAATATTCCCGTAATCGCCATAAATATTCATATCTTGAGTATAAAGCCAGACAATTTTAAGTATCATAAAACTTTCTCCACATCTGTTAGTTTTGAAATTTCTTTACGAATTTCGAGCATTGCAGTATAAGTTGCAAAAATCTTCTTTTTATTTCCATCCTCAGATAAAAAATTCTTTATCGCTAAGCGAACTTTCGGATTAATTTTTTGCTCATTAAAATCCACTTCATCATGTATTAATCGCAAAGCCATATCATAAGCCCTCACACCCGAAAGAGCCGCAACACCAGTTTTTTGCAAACAAGAAAAATCAACATCCCAAAGCCAGCTCATGTCGCGACCGTCAGCATAGTTATCATTGATAGCAATCATAACTTTCGCGTTTTCTAAATCTGCACTCTTTAGATTCGAACGAAAACCAGCTGGATTTTTAACCAGCATAATCTCAACCTCTTGATCGCCAAGTCTTATGGTTTCGCCCCGACCAAAAGCTGGTTTAATTTGCGCTACTGTCTTTTTAAGATTCGATTCATTCAATTTAATATCTTCAGACTGTAAAATCTCATAAACCAGACCAATCGCCGCGGTTAAATTAAGCACATTATGAATTCCACCAATTTGGATTTTAAAATTATTAACTCTATGGCTTTTGATTTTTGCTGAAGTATTTGAAAAATCTTCTAGCATATAATCAACTTGAGAATTTGATTTTCGGCTATGAGTATCTGTTTCGTGAAGTTCATCATCATTTGGAAAGAAATCCGCTAAATTATCACCGGAGCCAAATTTCATAACTTTAGCTTTAAAATTTTGCGAAAATTCTTTAGCACTCAATAGTCTATCATCTCCATTCAAAACTATCACTCCAGAAGTCGCCTCACCTAATTTTTTCAGCAGACTAGCCGTATAATCAATTTCACCAAATCGATCAAGCTGATCACGCATCACATTAAGAATCAACGAAAACCGCGGCTGGATATTTTTAACAAAATGCGTTGCATGAGCCTCGTCAAGTTCTAGAACAGCGATATCAGCTGGTAATTTTCCGTAAAAATTAACACTCTCTAGAAGCGCCGCCGCTACACCACGAACAAAATTTGAGCCAGTCTTATTAGTAAAGACTTTCAAACCTTGCCCTTCGAGAAGCTCAACGACCATCTTGGTAGTTGTTGTTTTGCCATTTGTACCAGAAATAACCACTACCCCATGCGGTAGTTGCGAGAGTGTTTCGCTAACAAAATTTGGATCTATCTTTTCCATAAAAAGACCAGGTAAAGCAGACCCACCGCCCCTAAGTTTGGCTATTTTTCGTATTATTTTTCCAGGCAAAATTGAAATTCTTTTTTTCATTATTTCCTCGGTTTTGTTATTCTTGCTTCTCGACCGTAAAATGGCATTGCTATTTTAATATTCTCTCCTCTTTCCAAATTCCTCCGAGCTATATCAATCCAGACATCGGAGTCTTTAGACCCAATATCTTGCGGATTTTTAGTCGATACAATCGGAATCTGCAAACCATCCGCTAGCGTATTAGCAACGGTCGTTCCAATTCTAAGCCCTGTAAAGCTGCCCGGGCCAGCAAATACACCAATCCCATCTAAACTTTGATAGCTAGCCCCAACTGAAGAAAGACATTCTTCTATAAAAGCTAAAATCTCACGCGCCATTTCACGGCCTAATTCCCGTTCAAAATATCGGTCATCCAGCCAAAGCCGACACTCGCTAGTTGAAGTATCTAAAAATAACTTCATTTCAATCCCTCAATCTTCACAGTTCGTGAATTTTCACCATTATTCCCAAAGGTTATCTTTATTCTATCTGGAGGCAAAACATCCAACAAGCCCTCCGCCCATTCGACTACTGTAATATTTTGCGGATCAGCGAGGCTTTCTGCCAATTCCATTTTCATAATCCCTGCATCATTTAATCTATAAAAATCATAATGAGTTAGTGAGAATTTTTCCCCATAATAGACTCGAGATATCGTAAAAGTTGGACTTTGAATCGTATCAGCAATTCCTAATGATTTCGCTAAGCCCTTTGTAAAGGTGGTCTTGCCAGCGCCAACATCACCTATAAGCTCAATAACTGCTCCGCCACCAATAAAGCCACCGAGCTCCTCACCTAGCTCAATCATTTCTTTAACTGAATTAACTTTTCGCTCAATCATCTTTACCTATTTTATCACTTTTATAAGCATAAAAAAAGAATCAGAGTGCTAAATTTCGAATATCAGAATCCGGAATTTATGCTTTTATTCATAAAGCGATGCAAAACAACTACTACAATAGCCAGAGCTATATATAATAAAACTAGTTCAAAAGCACCAATTTTAATTTCAACTTGCGCGCCAGAAATTTTAGAGACTTCATCAATTACGAAAGTCGAGTATCGAAGTACTCCGCCCGCCAGAAAACCACAAAATTGAGCTAAAGGCTGAAAAATTTTAGCAAAAATTCCCGTCATGAAGGTTAGAAGCATAGCCAGTGGCACAAATGGTAAAACTAACATATTTGCCAAAATCGAAACCGAGCTAAAAGTATTAAAAGTATAAATTATTAGTGGCAAGGTCGAAATCTGAGCAGAAACCGTTTCAAAAAATGTTGATCCGATTGAGCCAATTTTTTCTGGATTTTTGAATAAAAAGCTCTTTATAAGCGGCGATAAAATCATTACACCAAAAAACGAACCAAAGGAAAGTTGCCAGCCAAGGTCAAAAATATTCTCCGGAGAGACTAATAAAGTTATAGCCGCTACAAAAATTAATAAAAAATACGGATTTGGTTTACGTCCAAAATACCAAAATAATATCCCCAAAAGCGCTACAATTCCAGCTCGAGTCATAGAAGGCGAAAAACCAACTACTAGCACAAAACCACAAACTAACATAATTGAAGTAAAAGTTGCCAGCCTTTTTGATATTTTTCCAATTTTTCGGCGAGCAAAATTCACCAAAACAGTTAAATTATACCCACTCGCAACCACAATATGCGTTAGCGCTGTAACCCGAAGCGCTTTTTCTAAATCACTCGGCAAAGAATTTTTCTGTCCCAAAAGATACCCCAACCCAAGCTCTAGCTCTGGCGAAGAAATAAACTTAGATACGCCAACTGCAAACCAATCACGAAAGTCACGAACAGCCTCCGAGTGATGAATAATCTGAACTAAATTAGCTCGAGGCATCGATCCAGCAAAAGAACCAAATCCATCTTTGATATTGCCTCTCAGAACAACTTCGTCTGAGCGACGAATTTTGTGTTTGGTTTTGATTTTTGCGAATATTTTTCCCTTAACACTACTATTATTTATCCGATTTGCAAGTATTTTTAGCGATAATTCGTTAGATTCAGAATTAAGATCCGCATCTTCTATCAGAACTCCCTGAATTGTAATTTGCTTACCTATAAAATTTTTGAATACCTGATTTTGTTGCTGAAAATCCGAAAAACGCCAGCAGCTCAGCAGAAAGCCTGCTAAAGCTATAAGCACTAAGCCGTAAACCTTTCTGCTTAAAAAGCTAAAAACTATTAAAACAATTACTAGAATTAGCCAACTCACACCATTAATATACGGCATCTTAAAGTTTGCATTAACGACAAAGCCAATTAAAATAGAAGTCCATAACGCAAAATTCAAGTAGAAACCATAAACCTTACGTTTTAAAAGCATAAAAACATTTTAGCAAGTTCAGCAAATAAGTTCAACCCTTGCTCAAAAACAAAAAATCGAGCCTAAAAACTCGAGATTGCTTTGCTCAATGGTGCGCACGAGAAGATTTGAACTTCCACGAGCCGAAGCTCACCAGCCCCTCAAGCTGACGCGTCTACCAATTCCGCCACGTGCGCAAATCCTTTTAAATTATACCAAAGCTAAGGAGTCTTGTAAAGATTAGCCTTTTCAATTTGCCAATATCGAACATCAGAATAACGGCTCAAAGCATCAACTAAAGAATTATTAGATGAGTATGTTTTTATGCTTTTACGATAAACATAATTTGAATGAGCTCGAGCAATACCTATAGCCGGAGCTTGCGATAACCATCTCTTCAAAAATAGAGCTAGTTGATCAATTTTATCACTATCAGTAGCCGCATTACGAGAATTTAAAAGTAAATCATCAGATACTGCATCCGAGTAGTTTGCAAAATTTAGGCCTTTAGATGTTGCCTGTGAAGAATGCCAAAAAGCATAAATATCTGTATCTACCCCAAAATCAACCCGATATAACAAAATATCATAAGCTCTTGGTTGAATTATCGACTGAATAAAACTGCCTGTTTTATCATCTTTATCTGAAACTGTCATTTCCACCGAAAACCCAAGATTTTCCAGTTGGTTTTTTAATTCTTTCGACGCCCTCTCCAGATTAGGATCGCTAATAGTGGCTAAAGTTATTTTCATTTCCTGACCATTCTTAAAGCGTGTCTTATTTTGCTTTTTCCAACCCGCAGAATCAAGCATTTTTTCTGCCTCATCTTTATTAGTCTTAGGAGCTTCAGACAAATCAGATTTTATACCGTCATTTATTATAGGTAAATCTATCCTTGATACGCTACTCATTTTCGAACGGATCTTTGCGACATCTAAACCTTTCTGTATAGATTGACGAACCGCTTTATCCTTTAAAATAGCGCTAGAGTTATTTAAAAAAGCATAAATTCCACTATTAATTTTGCTTGATTTTTCAGCTAATTTCGCCCTCTCATAGCCAGGTAAATCATTGAGTTCAGCGCTTGGTGAAGCAGCAACCTCGCCTTTTACTAATGCTTCAATAAGCTGTTGCTTTTTTGTATAAGCCACAATTTCAAAATAATCTAATTTTGGCGTACCAGCAAAATATTTTTCATTTTTAGCCAAAGAAATTGTAGTTTTACCATTCGAAGACCCAACGCTCTTAAATTTAAATTCTCCAGAAGTAACCGGATTCTGGCTAAAGCTATTTTCACGCAATTTAGAAGGATCAACCTCGCCTAAAATATGAACCGGCAAAATCGGAAAATCCAAAGTATAAAGCACGAGTTTTGAAGTTGTTGGCATCTCAAATCTAATTTCATAATCATTAATTTTAGATGTCTTAACCTTAGTCCAAGATTCATATCTAGAACTATTAACTAATTTATTTTTTAATAAGTTAACAGTAAAGATTACATCATCTGCGGTTATCTTTTTACCGTCACTCCATTCCGCGTCTTGACGAATCTTTAAATTAAAATCACGAAAATTATTGTCAGTAGAGAAGCTATCAGCCAATTCGGTATTTATTTTTCCGCTCGTATCTACATCGTAAAGACTCACAAAAGCTAGTTTTGCAAAAGATTTTTCCGGATCACTTGACGCAAAAAGAGGATTTAAGCTTTTGACCTCTCCGACAATACCCTCGCTATATGTCCCCCCATTACTAAAATTATTCTTCATATAGCTGGATTCACCAATTATACGAAAAAACATCACCGATAATAATAAACCACTCATCAAAAAAAGCCAAACTAGAACTAAATTCTTAACATTTCTGAGGTTTGGAAATTTTTCAAAAAAGAAAGTATGTATATGTTTTGACACAATACGTTCAGTATAGTTAATGGTTTTTAACCAGTCTCTGTCACGTATTTCTGTTGATAGTTTACTTATGCCCAAAGGTCTAGACGATACTTTCTTTGGAGATGAAGGTTTTATTATTTTTAGCTTTTTATTAAGGCTCATATTTCCCCCAGGGATAATTTATTTAGGCAAAAATAGCATTGCAACAATAGACAATACAAAAATTGTCGCAAAAACAATCGTTGCTTGAAATATATTTTTTTCAATACCACGACGAACCGTATACAATTCACCAGAGGCTCCGAAACCAGCGCCAAGTGTAGCTCCTCTTTGCTGAACTAGCACCAAAGCCATCATTAATCCACCCGATACGATGGTCGAAATCTGTAATATTAAATCTAAATTCATTTTCTACATATCCCTTTCTAAATCTTTATATACATAGCTATTAACCATATAGTTAGCTAAACTAATAATCGCACCTGCGACAATCGCATTCCAAAACCCTATGGAAATATTTGGAGCAATAGCTAATGATATCCATAGAACAAGACCATTAACCACAAGAGTAAATAGCCCTAAGCTAAGCATAATTGCCGGAAGCGACAATATCGTGATAATTGGTTTTAAGATACTGTTAACTATAGAAAAAATCATACCAGCCAAAAAATATGTCCCAATATCAGCCGATGGACTAACTCGCCCAAATATAGATGCTAAAATCCAAAGAATAAAAGTATTCAAAAACCATCTACATATAAAAATTATAACATTACTCTTCATTATCTAATTTTAGCATATTTTATCTTTTTCGCCAAATAAAAAAATCTCCTGAGAGATAATTTTAATTAAATCTTGGAGGGTCTGATGGGGCTTGAACCCATGACACCCTGCTTAAAAGGCAGGTGCTCTAACCAGCTGAGCTACAGACCCGAAAAATAAATCTGTTATTAGTATATACCCTTAAATATCATAAGTCAAGACTTTTTTATACCTTTTTTACCCTGAACGATAATATATCGCACACAAAACATACTACCGACCCTAAAATAATCCATTTTTCAAACGGCAAAAGTATATTTAACACAGTTCTAGACAGAAAATCCAGCATAAAAGCATGCGAGATATCTTGTTTTAATACCAAAACAACACAAATGGACACTATAAAACTGTAGGCAATACTTATTAACCACTTTTCTTGCTTACTGCTCTTTGACAGAACCAAAAAAGACATTATAAGAGTAATAGCTATTCCAACAATACCAATCAATACAGATCTGGCAATATTAATCCCCGATTGAGACAATAAACTAACAATATCCCCACTAAATATTTGAGAGATATAATTTCCGGTAAAAATTGTAAGGCCAAAATATCCTAATCTTCTACGCGAGATCAATAAAATAATAAAAATAATTATTGCTACAATTAATAAAACCATAGATAAATTATACGACCGTAAACCTATATTTTCAATCGCTTAAGCGCCAATTTTATCTTTTTTATTGCCACGTTTAGCATTGCGCTCAATATATTCAATAATCTTTCCGGCAACATTCCGATAAGTTATTTTCTCAATGCCAAAACCAGGGCTAGCGTTAACTTCAAGCACCAGCGCACCTCGATTCGAACGCATTAAATCAACACCAGCAATCGTTAGGCCCATAGCTTTTGCAGCCCTTACCGCTATTCGCCTTTCTTCAGTAGTTAACTTAATAGGCTCACCTAAGCCCCCTTTATGAAGATTACTCCTAAAATCATCATCCAAACTTTGCCGCTTCATACTTGCTACAACCTGTGATCCAATCACAAAAGCTCGAATATCAGTTCCCGCCGATTCCTTAATAAATTCCTGTAGAAGAATATTAGTTCCATCAGAATTAGTCAAATAAAATGCCTGCAATACTGACTTAGCAGCTTTTTTAGTCTCTGCTAGAACTACGCCATTACCGTGAGTACCGCGCGCTAGTTTAATAATCGCTGGCACACCCCCAATTTCATCAAGCAAGACATCAATATCTGTTTCATTGCGTGAAAATACTGTTTTCGGAATCGATACTCCAGCACGAGCTAGCAGCTGAGTTGAACGCAATTTATCACGCGCCCGCATAATTGCGATTGATCTATTCGCAAAAAAAGCTTGTGGATTAGCCATCTCTAGCTGGCGAACTACTGCCGTACCATAACGAGTCATATGACTAGCGATACGCGGAATAAAGACATCAAATCCCGCTAATTCCTTACCGCGGTACATTACTTTCGGATTCTTTTCATCAATCGAAACATAACAATTTTTATATTTAATAATTTTTACATAGTGTCCACGTTTTTCAGCCTCCTCCTTGAGACGCAGGGTTGAATAGTTGACATTTCCATTGGACAAGATAGCAATTCGCATTATTTTACCCCTTCCTGATGATATTTTTTATAAAACTTGCGAGGGTTCCTTGTAAGTTCCTTATTTAATTCAGCCGTCCGAATCTTCTTTGGATTTTTTACCTCGCCTAAACTTACATCAACCAAAAACTTACCGCTTAACGTTCGCCGACCAATCAAAACTGGAAAATTATGCACAGCTCTATCAGATAGACTAAACAACGCCTTAATTTTTTTACCAGCAATCGTAATCGTAAAATGCGTCCGATACTTAATAATTTCATGCCCAGAGGCACTCTTTATCATTGCTACCGAATAGTCAGTACGCCGAAACACCTTACCATTATAATAAGGTGAACCTTTACCGAATAGCGAAAATTTCAAAATACCATTTTTATCGATACGAACATTACTCGCCCAGACAGATGAACCATCTGCACCAGTATCAACTTTGGCCGGGACGCCAATAGCTCGCCGACCAAAATCTATATTCACATTACGACCAATAATAGGCTTATCAGCTTTATACATAGTACTTATTATAGCATATTTACTCGAAAAAATCAAAAATAAAGCTTCAATTTTTATTCTGTGACCGGATGAGCTGTTTTCTCAATAGCAGAGAACAGATCCTTTACAACATCGCGAGCAATACCAACCGACGGAAATTGATGCATCCTTATACCAGGAGACGCATTGACCTCCAAAACATAGCTATCTAATCCATTTCCCGAAATATCCTGCGTAACAATATCCACCCCAGCAATACCAAGTGAACACGCTTTCGCCGCCCGAACAGCCATTGTCTTAAGCTCACACGATACTTCGTCAGTAACATCAACAGCCTCCCCTCCACGACTTAAATTAGAAGTTCTTAAAACGTCAATCTCTACATTAATGTCAGGAATTGTATTCAAAAATCCCTCCGGATTATCGTTCATAACTTGGTCGAGATCTATTTTTGTTAGTATAGAACTGTGACCTTCGCCGCGACGCGGATCGAGGTTTTTTATTTCAATTAATTCTCGAATAGTCGACCTACCATCACCAACTACAAAAGGAGGCCGTCGATAAGCTACAGCTAAAACTTCCCCTTGTAAAACAAGAAATCGATACTCACGCCCAAAGACCATCTGTTGCACAATAATATCAGGTTCGTATTCCTCACGATAGGCTATCTCAATTGCTTTTTGTAAATCTTCCTTACTACGTACATCAATAGTGATACCACGACCATGATTAGTCGTCGCAGGCTTCACTACAAGACGACCATATCGATAGAGAAGATTTTTAGCATCATCCGGTATTTTATAATTATCCAAATCATCCAAATAAACTACTGCAGTATCAGGCATTGGCACATTATGGTAATTTAGCATGCTCCGAGTCAACAACTTATCTCCTGCCATAAAAACAGCGTACGATGGAGAAAGTGCCGTATGTAGACTCTTAAAATAGAGTTCTTTACCATCTTTTTCACAACGAATCGTATACGATTTTGCCGATGGACGACTAGCCATCATTGACAAGCTATAACCCCTTCGTATAGCCTCCTCTGCAAGTAAACGATTAGTTAACATAAGCTTAGATGTATCGATCATTATATACCTCTTTCAATGAATCTATTAATTTTTTAGCAATATTATTCGCATACGAAGTCTGATAAACTGCCGGCATCCCAGGCTGATCATTAACCTCAATTAACTTCCACCCACTATCTGTACAAAATATATCTATGCTAATAAAATACCTTTTCTCAATTGCGTTAATGTCGGTGATAATATCCCTTATCATAGTCATAGCTTCATAAGGGAGTAAAGCTATATCAAGAAAGCGAATCGATCCACCCGCCGCTGTATTAGCAAGAAAATCACCTTTTTTTGGTTGACGAATAGCTAGTAGTAAGGGTTGACCATCTATAACATAAACCCGTACATCATGCCTGCCTACAACATCTAGCTCAGGCACTGATCTCGTTTCACAGAATTCTTGCAAAAGGAACGGCTGATCACTGGTAGCTATAATTTTGATAGCTTCGTTATGATCCAATAATAAAATACCTCTTCCGCCATTCTGTCGAAGTGGTTTCATTACCCATTTAACAGATCTAGACTCTCCATCAATCAGGTCTTTAATCTTATTAATATCATCAGAACCATTAACACATATACTCAATGGCATATATTGCGAAAAATTACGCAACGATATTGATTTGTTACCCAGCATCGCCATAGATTGACTATTATAAGCAGACCAGGGGACGCTAGCAAAATACGGATGATTATAAAGACTATCCTTTATTCGATTAAATACTACATCCGGCATAATATTTTTATTAACTACCTCAAAGCGTAACCTATCGTCAACTTGCCCATTAAGTATATAATATTTATCAAAAGACCCATCTTTTTGAAGATCATTAATACAAACAAAATACAAAGGATTACCATTTTTCTTAATAGCTTCATTATTAAATAATAAAAGAGCTTCCTGGAATTGCTTATAGCGAATTCCTTGATATTTATAGGCACCACGTTCATCAAAAGATAATTTTAAGCATACAGCTATATTCATAAATAATCTATTACTTATTGACCGTCAGCGAAATATACCACCAGTCTATTTAACCTTTCTTATTTAAACAATATCATATTATTAGATATATGTAAAATAACACACCTAATCTGCAAGCGCCATCATCATCAACTCTTGCTGTTCAGGGTTAGTTGGATCATATTTACCAGCAAAGAGACGAGTAACCCCATTAACATCCTGATTGGCATATAAACTCTCTAAATATTGCATAGCCAAAACACGACCCTCAAGGTAAGCAAGATCTTTATTAAAAGTTAATGGTGCTATATCAGGCTTCTTATCTGCTATATCAGGTTGTGTACCACGAAAAATTCTCACACAGGCGCTATAAGCGAGTCGCTGTTCTTTACTTATCATTTCCTCTGTTACTTCCTGGTTATTCTTTAGTTTTGCTAGTAAGCGATACCGCCAAGCTGTCTCAAATACAGTACGAAAATCTGCTCCATGCTCTGCTAATGAAATATTAATATAATGGCCAAGCTTCACGACTGTCCACTTTGGCACAGTGTCACCAATCATCTCTTCTACAGTCGTGGCTAGACCTTCCTCAAAAGTCAGATAGTCTGGTCGTGGAGTATCAGTAAATAGACCCATCCCAAGAACTGGCAATTTCGTTTTAAGACCATTAACTGAACGTTGCCCGTGAACCCCAAACTCATGTAGAACTTTACGAAATAATTCATCACTCGTTTTAATTGGAGCTCGTTTACCACCAACTACCACAGCCATGTCTGAAGATTCCCAAGATAATGCAGTTTTATCTTCTATTAATCCCACTGTTATACCGCTCGCATGATCAGGGTCGCGTAGATCAATAACAGCCTGGAATGCCTCAACAATATCGTTCGGATAACATACATAATCCTCACCATATTCAGCAGTTTTTTGGTTCCAAAACTCATACACTAATGCCTGAATATCAGCATTCTGCTCAATAATTTGCTCACCAGCCCATTCTAATGCTTGATTATCGTCAAAGCGAGGAAGTCGTATATCACTATCTTCGGCCTGCGGCATTGCTGGCATCTGCTGATCTTGCCACATAAAACCATATTTTAAATCATTATAAAATACTTGAGCCGTTGAATGGTAATTTTTATTATCTAGAATATTCCATAATTCGTTAAGCGCCGCATCCCGAATTTCTGGCTTTGGCAGACCATATAGTTCGTGACCAAGCTGTCGAGCCTGCTCCTGCACCTCGCTCAATTCTTCATTATGAGACCCTTTATGATGTAGGGATTCTAGCCGACTAAGTAATTTAACATATTCCATCTCCGCCATACGAAACCCGAGAGATGAATCAATAGCTCTACGAAATACCGGGTTTTCCTCAAGATTAGTCGCTTCTTCACAAGCTTTAGCAAGTTCCAAAATACCTTTATCTAGTACCGAGACGTCATGAAGTCGATAATGCTCAAAATGAGGATTACGAAAATAACCATCAATAAAGTCATCACGCTGATCAGATGAATTATTAACAAGTTCTGCATATGATTGAAATCCAGCTTCGGGAAGATTATTGGGATTAATGATCTCTTCGATCGTTCGTGGTCGATTAGGAGTTATTTCAAATGTTTTATTCATTTTTATATTATAACATATTTATACTAAAAATGAATGTGCTCAGGAGAATAGACCTTTCTATTTATACTAAAAATGAATGTGCTCAGGAGAATAGACCTTTCTTTTTCGCGCTACCAAATTGCTCCAATAATTCTCGCTGTTTCTTCGAAAGTCGAGTTGGCGTTTCAACAACAATTGTCACAATATGCGCGCCTCGTCTCTCAGCCCGCAAATGTGGCACACCATGACCAGAAAGCTTAAAGTCTGTATGGCTCTGTGTTCCAGCTGGAATTTTCATTGTTAGCGGACCATCAATTGTCTCGACTTTAATCTCTGCACCAAGCGCAGCATCAATCATTGAAATTCTCTCTTCGCTCAAAATTAAATCACCCTCTCGCGTAAATTTCTTATCGGCTTTTACATGGATATTTACGTACAAATCACCTTTCTCGCCTCCCTTAACCGCTTCGCCGCGTCCAGATAGTCGAATAGTTGCTCCATCATCAATACCAGCAGGAATTTTTAGCGTAATATCTTGTTTTTTACGAGAAATTCCCCTGCCTCCACAAACCGAACAATCCTGTTCAGGAATCTCACCACGCCCACCACAAGTTGCGCAAGTTGCAGTTTGTTGGATTGGACCAAAAAGCGTTTGAGTTACACGTGTTTGCTGACCGCTACCATTACAGTCTGGACATTTCTTCATTCCATAGCCAGGTTCAGCACCGGATCCCTTGCAATGATCGCAATCATCATCAATATTTAAAGAAATAGTAGTCTCTGTGCCAAAAATCGCATCTTTAAAACTCAAATTAACTTCAACTTCAATATCTCGCCCACGAGGTTTCTGTGAAGCACGGCTACGCGAAAATCCGCCGCCAAAAATTCCGTCAAAAATATCGCCAAATCCACTACCAAAATCAAAATTAACATTCTGACCCGAAAATCCACTAAAACCCTCAAAAGGATTCCCACCAGAAAACCCGCCAGAATTTCCACCAACTCCTGCGTGGCCAAACTGGTCATATCGTTGGCGTTTTTCTTTATCTTTCAAGACTTCATAAGCCTCATTCACTTCTTTGAAAGCTTTTTCGTCGCCGCCTTTATCGGGGTGTAATTCTACAGCCTTGCGCCGAAAAGCTTTTTTAATTTCATCAGCGCTAGCATCTTTCTTTACGCCTAAAATATCATAATAATCCGCTTTACTCATATATCTTATTATAGCAAATTAGCACTCCAAGTTCAAGAGTGCCAAATAACTTCCAATATTTATTTTTTAAAATTAAGAGAATAAAAAAATCCAGCTCACTGATATTATTAAGCCGTTAACAATTTTAAGGGATCGCGATTGTTATAAACAATACTTTATTATATAATTTTAAATATTATTTCCAAGGAGGATAAGAACATTGAAATATTCAATTAACGAGACAAAGGTCAGTCAGCCAAAAAATGAAAAGGCAATTGAAGACCTTTTTACAAAAATTAACTCAATAGATAGCAATGAAGAAATCGCCAAGAAAGTTAAATCAACCTGGGCAAATTGGCGAAACTTTCTTTTTCCGCCCGCTAAAAAAGTGCTGCAAGAGATAGAAGATTTAAATAATTTTTATCTCCGTGAAGGAACTATGAAACTAAAAAACTTAGCAACATCACGAGAAATAAAAATAATCGTAAAATATGGAACCATAGAAAGAGTCGAATTTTAAGACTCTAAAATATCCACTCTAGCAAAAACAATAAATCTCCTGCCATTTTAGCAGGAGATTTATTACTATTAGAGTAAATTTTAACTATTTTTATCAATAACTTCGCCTTCAACTGGCTCATCATTATCTTTTTTGCGAGAAGTTTTAACTTTATCGCCAGCTTCACCCGCATTATCTGCGCTTTGAGCTTGATACAATTTTGCACCAATTGGCATAATTGCATCTTGAAGATCTTTAGCAGCTTTTTCAAGCTCATCTTTACTATCGGCATTTTGATGTTTTTTAGCCTCTTCAACAGCTTTCGAAATTGCTTCTTCATCTTCTTTCGAAATCTTATCTTTGAATTCGCTTGGCATTTTTTCTGCTTGGTAAATAGCATTTTCTAGCTGATTCTTAGCATCGATCAATTCGCGCTTCTTTTTATCTTCATCAGCGTGAAGCTCAGCTTCTTTTTGAGCTTTTTCAATATCTTCTTTGCTCATATTTCCTGAGTTTTGAATTGTGATATTATTCTCTTTACCAGTTCCTTTATCTTTAGCAGTAACCGTCAAAATTCCGTTTGCATCAATGTTGAAAGTAACTTCAATTTGTGGAACTCCTCGTGGTGCTGGCGCAATTCCTGAAAGAACAAACATTCCAAGAGATTTGTTGTCGGCAGCCATTTCACGCTCACCTTGAAGCACATGAATTTCTACTTGTGGCTGATTATCAGCATAAGTTGAGAAAACTTGCGATTTTGAAGTTGGCACAGTCGTGTTTCGATCAATCATTGGCGTTCGAACACCACCAGCAGTTTCGATTCCAAGTGTTAAAGGTGTAACGTCGAGAAGGAGCACATCTTTAACATCTCCGGCCAAAACGCCACCTTGAATTGCAGCACCAACAGCCACAACTTCATCAGGGTTAACACCTTGAGTTGGTTTTTTGCCAAAGATTTTTTCAACTTTTTCAACTACAGCTGGCATTCGAGTCATACCACCAACCATCACAACTTCGGCGATATCGCTAGCTTTTAAGTTAGCATCACTCAAAGCTTTCTCGACAGGATCGGCTAATCGATCGATCAAGTCAGCGACTAATTCTTCAAGTTTTGCTCGAGTTAGAGTGTACTCAAAGTGTTTTGGACCATCTTCATCAGCTGTCAAGAACGGTAAGTTAACTTCGTAAGATGTTGTTGAAGAAAGCTCTTTCTTGGCTTTTTCAGCTTCGTCCTTCAAGCGCTGCATTGCAGCAGAATCATTTTTAAGATCGATTCCTTCTTCTTTCTTAAATTCGTCCAAAAAGTGGTTCACAATGCGATTGTCGAAGTCTTCACCACCAAGGTGTGTATCACCGTTTGTTGAAAGAACTTCAAACACGCCATCAGCAATGTCAAGAACTGAAACATCGAATGTTCCACCACCAAGGTCGAAAACGGCAATTTTTTCATCTTTTTTACCGTCTAAGCCATAAGCAAGTGCGGCTGCAGTTGGCTCGTTAATAATTCGTTTTACTTCAAGACCAGCAATCTTACCAGCATCCTTAGTTGCTTGGCGTTGACTATCATCAAAGTAAGCTGGAACGGTAATCACAGCTTCGGTAACTTTTTCACCCAAGAAAGCTTCAGCATCAGCTTTAATTTTCGAAAGAATCATCGCTGAAACTTCTTCTGGCGTATATTCTTTGTCACCCATTTTTACAGCCACACCACTACCTTTTTTCACAATTTCGTAAGGCATAATTCCAAGATCTTTTTGGATCTCATCATCAGAATATTTTCGGCCAATCAAACGCTTTACGCCGTAAATTGTATTTTTCGGATTTGTCACACGTTGACGTTGTGCTACCTGCCCAACCAAACGATCACCTTTTTTATTGATTGCTACAACTGATGGTGTAGTTCGATTTCCTTCTGCGTTTGTGATAACCTCAGGTTTTCCTGCAACCATATACGCAAAAGCGCTGTTAGTTGTACCAAGGTCAATTCCAATAATTTTTCCCATTTTCTCCTTCTTTCTTTATTAAATTTATCTGCTCGATAGCTTTCCTAGTCAATTTCGAATTTCTTAGCCTATTCGTATTTTTCAGAAAGTTTCTCGAAAGTTATTAACTATTCTATAAAGCGCGCCTCGCAATTCGTTTCACGCTTATATTTTGATTATACGCTTTTAGCACTCACAAGTCAAGAGTGCTAATG
>JAUMVB010000008.1 GCA_030530385.1 bacterium | reverse complement strand
CACGCTTATATTTTGATTATACGCTTTTAGCACTCACAAGTCAAGAGTGCTAATGATGTATTATTTACAATAATAGTTATTTTACTTAATTTATAGTATAATATACTTAATAAATACTATTTAAAGGAAGGATTTATGTCAAAACCGAATGTTCATCAAAAACTATCTTGAGTCTACTATCGGATTCTAAAGCTGATTTCTTAATCCCAGATTATCAACGACCTTATGCGTGGAATCAAGATCAATGCCAAACCCTTTGGGATGATTTAGTTAACTTTACAATCCCCGGCGGAAATCACGAAAAATTTGATTCCAAAAAGGATGAATATTTTCTCGGTTCAATTGTCGCTTTCCAAGAAAACGATAAGCATGAGATTATCGATGGACAACAAAGATTAACGACTTTTATGCTTATTTTGCGAGCCTTCCATAAAGAGTTTGAAAACCGCCAAGATAATGATGGTATTAATATTCGCAAAAACATCGAAAAATGTATCTGGAAATATGACGAATTCGAAAACCCTCTTAAAGATGAACTAAAAATCACTTCAGAAGTGGCTGGTGATGATGACAAAGAAGAATTTCTTTCAATTTTAAAAAATGGTAATACACCAAAAGAATATAAAAGTCAATACGCCGAAAACTTCAGATTTTTCGAAAATAAAATTCGAGAAATGCGAAATTACAACTCTAGCAATAATCAATATATCGTAACTCGCTTATTGAAAAATTGCGCAATTCTTTTTGTTGAAGCAGAAACGCAAGATTCAGCCCTACGAATTTTCTCTACATTGAACGACCGCGGATTACCTTTGGCTGATGCAGACATCTTTAAATCAAAATTCTATAAACTATATTCTGACAAAAATCAAAAAAATGATTTTATTAAAGATTGGAAAAAGCTCGAAGAAATTACCGAAGAGATATTTAATCCACAACAAGGTACACCGATGGATGAACTTTTCACTAAATATATGTATTTCTTGCGAGCAAAAAATGGCACAACTGGAAGCACAACTGAATCTCTCCGGAATTTCTTCCGCGGCGAAAATCAAGACTTCCCTTACTTCAAAGGCGAATCTACACTTGATGATTTAAGCGATTTAGCAATTTTCTGGAAGAAAGTTTATTCGCAAGATGAATCTTTCGGCAATGAAGTGCTTCGAAAACTCTTTGTTTTGCGATACTCCCCAAATACAATGTGGGAAAATATCGTATCGGTTTGGTTCCTGCAAAATCGAGATTCAAACGATGAGATTGATTTAGATGCGTTCAGTCATTTTCTTTCAAAAATAACAAACTTTATTTTAGGTTATAGCTTAATAAATCCTGGCGTAAACCAGCTCAGAACTCCAATCTTTAAAGAAATGAGTGAAATAGTTAACCATAATAACCTTGTCCCAGCTTTCGAAAATCATCTTTTTGATGAGAATTCTCTTCATACAGCTTTCGATAATTTCGAATTCAGCAATATGAAAGGAATTACAAAATCATTTCTTGTTTGGTTTGCATTTTTAAAAGAAAATCAGCAATTATTAAGCTTAAAAGAACCACTTCAAATTGAACATATCTTTGCTAAAAAACGAGCTGAAATTAATGGAATTTCCGATAAAAACCTAATTGAATCTATTGGGAATAAGATTATTTTGGAAAGCTCAATAAACATTAAGGCTTCAGATTTCGAATTTGATATCAAGAAAGACTTTTACCTCGGTAAAAAACGGCGAGGAAGCTCAAAAGAACCAAGTAAAATTGCAGAGGTTATAGAGCTCACAACTTTTAAAAAATTTGATGAAAGTGAGATCATAGAACGAAAATTACGAATTATTGACGATTTTATCAAAAAGCTTGAAAGTGAAAATCTATTAAAATAAGAATATTCCATGTCTGATAAAGAAAAATTAAAAGAACTATTGGCAAGACCTGTAGGTAATATAACAAATGATGAAGCTAATTTCATGGTTCAAAGTCTACGAAAACTACGAGAGGAGGTTCTTAAGAAGTTAAAAGGGTCACCAGAAGAAAAATTAGCTAAAATCCAGAAGATGAATTTCGAAGAACGGCTAAAAATATATTTTAGAGAATAAATTATAGTAATAACCACACTACCTAGTGTAGCGTGGTTATTTTCGTTAATCAAACTTTAAGTAATTCCAATTCTCAATCTCTGGCGCATCTACCGAGTTTTCTCGCGCAAAGTTTAAAGCATCATCTTTGCGTTTTTGATATTCTTTTACAAGTTTTTCAAAAGTTTCGTCGCCTTTATCAACCAAATTTAAGACTCTAACTGCAATATCATATCGCGATACCCTGTTTCTAGCAAGCATATCAAACGGCGTAGTTGTTGAGCCTTTTTCTTCATATCCGTTAATTTGAATACGTGCTGGATTTTCATAATCAAATAAAATCGATTTGAGAGTTTTAGCGTATCCATGAAAAACAAATATAACCGGCTTATCTTTGGTAAAAATCTTCACAAAATTGCTTTTCGAAAGTGTATTTTCAAAAGTTCCAATTCCTTTTCCGCAAAGTGCTTGAACATAAACCAAGCGAATTTTAACTTGCGGCACATCATGAAGCAGAACTTGAAGCGCTGCAACAGTTTCTTTAAAAACATAATCACCACTTGCGGCCAAAATTAAATCTGGCTCATCATCTTCTAAAATTAAATTCCAATCTGTAATTTCATGATTTCTCCAACTATCAAAAACAAATATTCCGCCATTTTCAAGCTGTTTTTGTGTACTTTCAAGAGAAAAATATCTTGGTTCTGGCGTTTTTCCTGCAACCAAAACATTAATATTATTGCGGGATTTTAGCATTTTCGAAATTGCTGCAACCGCAGAATTATCATCTGCCGGCAAAAAAATCTGTCCAATTCCATTTTCGCGACGTAAAACTTCATCAATAAAACTCGGATTTTGGTGCGAAAATCCATTATGGTCTTGTCGCCAACCAGTTGAAGTTAGAATATAATTCAAACTCGCTAAATCACCTCGCCACTCCACTTCTCGCGATTGCGCTAGAAATTTTGCATATTGATCCATCATTGAAGAAATAATCGGTGCGAAGGATTCATAAGAAGTTAAAACTCCGTGTCGCCCCGTTAAAATATAGCCCTGCAAAAGCCCCTGCAAAGAATGCTCACTCAAGATTTCCGTCACACGGCCATTTTTCGATAAATCTTTTTCCCACGGTTTAATTTCTCGCTGCCAAGAACGTGAAGTTGCCTTAAAAATAGCATCTAATTTATTCGAATAAGTTTCATCAGGGCTAAAGAATCGGAAATTCTCTGGATTTTTTTCGAAAATTTCTTTCAAAAAATCACCAATTGCATTCATTGCGAGTGATTTTTCACCCACTCTTTCATGAATTTCTGGAAATTTCAATTCTGTAAAATTCAAATTCGCATCAACAAAACGATTTTGCCCAATCCTGCTTGATTTTTCTGGTAAAAAATCATTAAGCCAAGGTTTAAATTCACCTTTTTCAAAATCAAAAAGCTCTTCAAATTTATAAGATTTTAACCAATCTTCGAGTTTTTTAAGCTCTTTTTCATCACTCTTGACATTTAAAAGCGGAACTTGATGAGCAAGCGAATTTCCTTCAATTTTTTCGCCATTATTTTCAGCAACACCAGAGCTTCCTTTCTTACTCCGCATAATAATCATCGGCAGCCGCGCAAAACCATTTTTTCGGCCAAATTTTATTCGCGAAATATTTTGAAAAGCATCTGAAAAGACTTTCGAAAGCTCTAAATCGAAATCTTCGGCAGAATATTCATCAACAATTTTTGGTTCCCAGCCCGCTCCATGGAAAAATTGAATCAATTCGAAGTCACTCATTGATCCAAAGATTGTTGGTCCAGAAATTTTATAACCATTCAAATGTAAAACAGGTAAAACTACTCCATTTTCAACTGGATTTATCAGTTTATTCAGATGCCAAGCTGCAGCAATTGGGCCGGTTTCAGCTTCTCCATCACCAATTAAAGTTGTCATTACAAGATTTGGATTATCAAGAATCGCACCAAATGCGGTCGAAAGTGAATAGCCGAGCTCCCCACCTTCGAGAATCACACCCGGCGTGAAAGGACTGGCATGCGACGGAAAACCGCCCGGCCAAGAAAAGTTTTTCGAAATATAAGCAATACCTTGCGAATTTCGAACCGCATTTTTATCAATCTTCAAAAGAGTTTCTTCAAGAAAAAGATTCGCCTGAAGCGCTGGAAAAGCATGGCCCGGACCAAGCATAAATGCTATTTTCAAACCGCTTTTAGCGAAATCAAGTTGTTTTTGAACATCTAAAAGATGAGCATAAACGTGATTTACACCAGGGCAACTCCCCCAATGACCAAGAAGGCGTGGCTTGATATCATCGAATCTCAAATCTCGCTCTAATAAAAAATTATCCTGCAAGAAAATTTGCGAAACAGTCAAATAATTCGCCGCACGAATAAATCTCTTTAAACTTTCAAGGTTTTGCCCACCATTCATACTTTATATTTTATCACACTTATGCTATTTCTCAATCTTAGCTATTTTTTCGTAACTTTTACCATTGCAGCCCGCAAAACCTCCCCCTTTAGAGTATAACCAGCTCGAAGCTCTTCAGCAATAACTTCTTCTTCTCCTTCCGATTCTTCATCGAACTGAATCGCTTCATGAAGTTCAGGATTAAAAGTAGCACCTTTCGAAGAATCAATTTTTTCTACCCCAATCTTTGAAAGATTCTTATCTAAATTTTTACTCATTTTAACCACATTTTGGGCCCATGCATTATCAGTTAATTCTTTTGGTAGATGCGAAATTGCTCGCTCAATATCATCAATTATTGGAATTAAAGCTAGAATCGCCTTTTTTTCACCTAGGTTTTGCGCATTTGAGATTCGGCTTTCAACATTCTTACGATAGTTTTCGAAATCAGCACGCGTGCGCTGCAAATCATTTTTTAATTCTGAATTCTCCGCTTGAAGTTTTTCACACTTTGAATCTTTTTTGAAAAATCCGCCTTTTTTCTCATCTTTCGAAACTTCTTGATTTTTTACTACATTATTTTCTTCCATCTTTTCCTCCTTAAATTATAAAATCTCTTCCAGAAATTCACCAGTTTTTTGAACTAATCGCACCACTTTTCCATAATTTTGGCGAGTTGGCCCAAGCACGCCAATGTAAGAATTTTCGGAAAATGGGCTTTGGAATTTTGAAATAATTAAACTCGCGCCCGAACTTTTACCGATTGGATTCTCGCTACCGATATAAACATTAAGCGGCTCATTTGGTGCAACTTCACGAAGCCAAGGCTCAAGATTATCAAGTAATTGCGCAACCGATTGAACTGCCTCACCACTTTCAAATTCTGGCTGCGAAAAAAGATTATAAATTCCATTCATGTAAAGTTGGTCACCAATCGTCGCAATACCAAGATTTCCAGTCAGTTCAACTAATGAATCCACAGCCGAGCGGATTGCGTGATCGGCACGATCATTTTGAGCTGAAACTCGTGAAGAAATTGCACGAAAGCCACGTAGGCTATCTTTTGAATTATCAGCATTTAGCAAGATCTGCTCGTTTTGACTTTCATTTTGAGCAGTTAAGCGATTCACATAAAAACGATAACCTTTATCGGTTGGAATTCGTCCAGCCGAAGTGTGTGGCTGCGTGATTAGCCCTAAGTCTTCAAGTTTTGCCATTTCTGAGCGGATTGTTGCACTTGAAACACCAAAAAGTTTAGCTAAAGTCACACTCCCAACAGGGCTAGCAACTTCAGCATACTGCTCAATTATAGCAACCAAAATTTGCGTTTGTCGCGGTGTGATATTCATACTTTAAGTCTAGCACAAATTAGCACTTAGGTCAATAGAGTGCTAATTTACTAATAGCTAGTTGACTTATCGTAGCTATCCTAGTGAGCTCAATGAAATATCACCCAAAAACAGACAAAATTAGTCCACATAAACCAGCAAACAACAAAGCTTATCTATTCTAAACCCGCAAAAGCGGGTTTTTCTTTTAAGCCATTTCTACAATTCTAAAAACTTAGTTTTAATATCTTCCAACAACTTCTGCGCCCGCACACGAACTTCAATATCTTTATAATTAAACTCAATATCTTGGTGTATAATTTGATTAATAATTCGCGCCGTGTTTCGAAAATCGTCATTTAAAATAAAGTGAAAATATGGCACTTCAAGCGCCTGCTCTAGTGAAGAAATCGCCTCTGGTAAACGCTTTTTAAAATCTTTTTCGAATTCTTCCGCACTTGAATATCGGTTTGCAAAACGTGCTCGCCAAGTTTCGAAATCTGGTGGCAAAATAAAAACTGCAACAACGCGCTCGCTCATTTTTTTATATTCTGCAATTCCTTGAATGTCAATATCCGTTACAGAAATCTGCCCGTTTTGGTTCGCTTTTTCAATTTCGGCAATACTTGTCCCATAAATCTTGCCGTGAACAAATTTTGCCTCAATAAATTCACGATTTTTAAGCATTTCTTCGGCTTTTTCAATCGAAATAAAATTGTAGTCAACACCATTTTGTTCAATTTTACCATTATTTTCACGAGGCTGGCGAGTTGTGTGGCTGACAATATCACGATATTCTTCATTTTTTAAAAGATGCTTCTTGGTTGTATCTTTTCCTGCGCCAGAAATTCCCGCAAGTAATAAAATGCGAGAATTTTCAACTAGAGTAATAGCTTCAGGCGGTGTTTGATAATTTTTTACAAGAAATTCGAGGTTATTCATCTTAAAATTATACTATATTTTCTAGATTTCGTCAAAGATCTCTTGCTCAGAAATTTCATTCGAATTTAGATTTTCTATAATCTTCAAGTAATTTTTCAATTTTAGAAATTAGTTCCATATTAAATTCATTCTCTTTAAGATTTAAAATATCTTTCCGTAAAATCCCCAAGCTTTCAAAATATTTCTTTGAAAACCCATAAAAATGCCATCCATTATGTCTACTCCATAACCAATCTTCGTCTACTTTACCATTTAAGGCGTCTTTTATTTTTAGTAAGTTATCTTCAGAAAGATTATCTAATGAGTATTTTTCTTCGTATTTCCAACCCAAAAAATCCGCAGCATAAGCATTCCGAATTATTTTTTTCGAGAATCCATTATTAAAATCCGTCGAATCTGCTACAAAATTATGAGAAAAACCTTCACAAATCCCCTCATATAGAGCATCTTGAAATAAAATCTTATCAACACCAATGTTTAAACGGATATAGCCAAAATCAATATACCACCAAAAACCATATTCGCCAGAATCACGCCAGTTTGAAAAAACAACATCATAATCAAAATTAGATAAATCAAACTCCCGAATAATTTTTGCGCGTGCTTTTCGATAAGCTTTTCGAATTTGCTTAGTTCTCTCTGAATCATTTTTTAGACTACCAAGAATTATTTTTCGCATAAAATCTCCTTTTTCGCAAAATCTTCAAATTCTTCATTTGTAATTTTAAGCGCATCGCTTGGTCTAATTCTGTATTTTTCACAATATTTTGAAATTAAAAATTCTCCGACTCTATAGACAAAATTTGTAGGCAAACTTGAATCATTTCCAAAGTGATTAAAATACCAATTGTAACGATTTATCTTCTCCTTATTTTTTGCGATTTCAATAATTCTCTTCAATCCCCATTTTAGCTTGTCTTCATCAGGTTTATCGTAATAATCGGTCAAAAATTTTAATTCATACCCTAATTCATTAGCTGCTTGTTTTTCAAAATTCAGAGCTAAGCCTTCAAGAATAGTATCACCCCAGATATTGTTAGGTGTTGGTAAAGTTTGACATCTAAATTCATGGTTGAGCTCATGAAAAATTAATTTTAAAAATATATTTTTTGAATATTCAGTATCAAAAAACTCAAGTATTAGAGCTCCATATCCAGACATTGAAAGACCTGAAACTTTTTCAATTTTTAATATTTCAGAAATATCTTCTTTTTTCATCCTAGATATGTCTGAAAAATAAATATCAATTTCTTTTTTCGAAAAATCATAATACTTCGAAAAATATTCTTTAGCTTCAATAAAATCTGACTTTATTTTTTCTTGCGTTTCTTCTGAAAAGCTTTTATTAAAAATTAAATTAAACATAATTCCTCCTATAAAAAATAAGGACTCATCGCCCTTATAAATTATAGCTTAGCGTTCGTGTGAACATTCACTACATCATCAACGTCATCAAGCGCATCCATAAGTTTTTCAACTTTTGCACGCGTTTCGTCGTCGGTAATTTCAACTTCCATGTTTGGCACATATTGAAGTTCAGCTTCTTTTACAGTTAAACCTTTTTCGATTAACTCTTTGCGAACTTTCATTAAATCTTTCTGGTCGGTATAAACCACGATTTCGCCATCTTCTTCAACCGCATCTTCTGCACCAGCATCGAGAATTTCAAGCAGAGCATCTTCACCGGTAGCCTCAACCAAAATTACACCTTTGCGAGTAAACTGAAACATCACGCTCCCCGCATCAGCGATTCGACCACCGTTTTTCACTAAAGCTGTTTTAACCTCAGGAAAAGTTCGGTTGCGATTATCGGTTGCTGTCTCAATAATCAAACCAATTCCACTTGGACCATAGCCTTCATAAGTAATTTCTTCGAGTGCTGCTGCATTTTTATCTGCCGCCCGAGCAATTGCACGTTCAATATTCGCGTTCGGCATATTCACCGCGCGAGCTTTTTCAATCGCAAGCGCTAAACTTGGATTCATATCTGGATCAGCGCCACCACGAGCTGCAATTGCAATTTGATTACCGATTCGGGTAAAAATCGCACCACGCTTTGCGTCATTTGCGCCTTTCTGTCGTTTAATTTTTGACCATTTATTATGACCAGCCATAATTCTCCTTTTTTGATATTTTATCGATAAACTTTTAATATTGTAACATTTTTTAAATTAATCTACAATCTAATCTCGCTTCAGCATCACAGTAAAAGCTTCACTTGGGATTTCAACATTTCCAAATTTCTTCATTCGCTTTTTACCACGTTTTTGCTTGGCAAGAAGCTTCTTCTTTCGAGAAACATCACCGCCATAAAGATAGCCCGTCACATCTTTTCGATAAGCTGAAATATTCTCTCGTGCAATGAATTTTCCGCCAATTGCCGCTTGAATCGCCACTTGAAAATTTTGTCGCGGAATTACTTCTTTTAATTTTGCAGTAATCTCGCGCCCCATTCGCACACTTTCTGAACGGTGACACATCACCGAAAGTGCATCAACAATTTCGCCTGCGACATAAAAATCTACGCGCACCAAATCTTCAGGTAAATAATCCCAAAGCTCATAATTGAATGATCCATAACCAGATGTAACACTTTTTAGCTGGTCGTAAAAATCAGTTAAAAGGTTAGCAAGTGGAGCTTCGAAAGAAACCAAAACTCGCTCATCAATATAACTCAAATTCTTTTGTAGTCCACGTTTCGAAACAATCAACTGAATTACCGCGCCAACATAATCTTTCGGCACTACAATTTCGCCTTTAATCCATGGTTCACGAATTTCGGAAATTCTCGTTTGATCGGGTAGATTAGCAGCACTTTTAATATCTAATTCTTCTCCCGTTGTTAAAATTACATGATAGTCAGTAGAAGGATTAGTTACCACCAAATCTAAATCATATTCGCGCTCCAAACGCTCGCGAATAATATCCATATGAAGAAGGCCAAGAAAGCCAATTCGTACACCAAAACCTAAAACTGGTGAATTCTCTGGTTCAAATTGCAATGCGGAATCGCTCAAACTTAATTTTTCAACCGCATCTTTTAAATCTTGATAATCTTCGTTCGAAACCGGGAAAAACCCAGCATAAACGAATGGCTGAACATTCTGATAACCTGGTAAAGGCTCAATGGCAGGATTTTTCGAAATAGTTACAGTATCACCAACTTTCGCCTCACGGGTAGTTTTTAAGTTGGTGACGATATACCCAATCTCACCCACACTCATTTTGTCATATGGTGTCATTTTTGGTTGAAGCTTGCCAATTTCTAGCGCTAAACCTTTCGAATCTGTCGCCATCATTTTAATTTCTTCACCTTTTTTTAGCTCACCAGAAAAAATACGCACGTACAAAATTACACCGCGGTAATCATCATAATAACTATCAAAAATCAAAGCTTTTAGTGGTTTCATTAAATCTCCTTTGGTGCAGGAATTTTCTCAATCACCGCATTTAAAACTTCTTCAACACCCATTCCTGTTTTAGCTGAAATATGCAAAATTTCACTTTCATCACAACCTAAAAGGTTAATAACTTCTTTCGAAACTCGTGGAATATCTGCTGCCGGCAGGTCAATTTTATTCAATACAGGAATAATCTTTAGATCAGCTGTCATTGCAAGATAAACATTAGCTAGAGTTTGAGCTTGAATCCCTTGCGAAGCATCAACCACTAAAATCGCACCTTCGCAAGCTTGGAGAGAACGTGAAACTTCATAAGAAAAATCCACATGCCCTGGTGTATCAATCAAGTTAAGCTCAACGCCCTTCCAGTTCATCGTAACTGGCGTTAATTTAATAGTAATCCCTTTTTCGCGCTCCAAATCCATCGAATCTAAAAGCTGTGATTTCATATCACGTTTTTGAACCGTACCAGTAATTTCCATCATTCGGTCGGCTAAGGTAGATTTACCGTGATCAATATGGGCAATAATACAAAAATTTCTAATCTTTTCTAAATTCATAAATTATTTATATTTTAACATATTTTTTAGATGTTAGCAATTTAGCGAGGTTTAATCTGTCCAAATAAAATTTTACGTAAGTAGGCAACGATAGGGTCAGCTTCTTTGATTCTAAAAATTTTCGCAGAAACCAGATAAGACAAGGTACTCACACCACCAATCATCAAAAACTTAGGAAACGTTGAAAAGAATCGTTCATCACTATCCAGAAGCGGGAAAAATGTTACTAAAACATAGCAAACGAAACCCGTAATAGCTGATGCCGCCAGCATTCGTACTATCCCAGATATAAACCTAGCACTAAACAACCCTTCAATCCTGCCTCGCATCAAGACTAAAAGAATGATTATTTCCGAAAGCGCACCAATGCTTTGAGCCCAGGCCAAACCGTGCGCGCCCAGCTTTAAGGAGAGACTAAACCAAATTGCCAATAAAATATTTAGGCCTATAGCAAAAATTGATACGCGTAAAGGTGTTTTAGTATCCTCCATTGCGTAAAAACTTCTAGCCGCAATATGATAAACCGAGCGACAAAAAATAGATACAACCAATACACCAAGTAGCGAGGCGATTAAACTATCGCCACCATTTTTAATAAAGTTTACGATATAGCCACGCATAAAATAAAATATAACGGCAATCGGTAGAGACAGGAATATAATTGTACTTAAAGCCTGCTGAAGCTCTTTGCAAAATAAATCTTTTCGGCCAATTGCTAATTTTTCAGTTAAATTAGGAAAAAATGCAGTCGAAATTGCTACACCAATTAAATTTATTGGCATCATATGAAGAGTTAGTCCTTGCTGATAAGCACGAACTGTTCCTGCCCCCATTCGGCTCGCCATGTTTGTCTCGACAATTGAGTTAACATAATCAATTCCTTGATCCATTGAACGAGTTGGTAAAAGACGCATTACCTGCCGAAAACCTTTATTCTTCCAAAAAATCTTAAAGTTATAATCAAAGCCTACACTAATTAAACCGATTACCGCAACTAATAATTGCAGGATTGATCCAAATGCCACACCAATAGCTACGCCCATAATACCACCTTCAAAAATCTTCCAGCCAAAAATACTTATTCCATTAGTGAAGAATAGCGTACCAATAATAATCCCAATGTTATAAATCGCTGGTGCTAACGCCGAAAAAGTAAACCTGCCGATAGCTTGTTGAATACTAGTTAATACGGTCGCAATTGCAAACAAGAAAGGATTAATTGCAATCACGCGCATCATCGAAACTGCCAAGGCTCTTGACGATTCATTAAGTCCTGGCCCAACAATGTATCTAACCAAAGGCTCAGCAAAAATAATTATTAGAACCGATGTCACTAAAGTCAATAAAGCTAATAAATTTAATACGCTAGAACTTAGCTCCCAAGCTGATTTTTTATTATTTTTTGCCATCCGCTGATTAAAAACAGGAATAAATGTTACACTTAAAGCGCCCGACACCAATATAAAAAACATAAAATCAGGGATAGTAAAAGCAACAGTATAGGCATCAATTCCGGCTGGATACGAGTCAAGGTAATATGAGTTAAGCAATCGATCACGCGCAAATCCTAGCAAGCTTGACAACAGAGTTGAGCTAGCAAGAATGACGGCCGCCAGCCGCACCGTCATCCTTGTATTAGCTTTGGATACTATTTTTTTAATTCTTCGCTTAAACATTACTCGTGAAGTTTTACTTCCTTTGGAAGTTTTGCACCTTTCAAAATTTCACTAACTTCGGCTTCATCAACAGTTTCTTTTTCTAGAAGCGCTTTAGTTAGAGCCTCAAGCGGCTTTTTATTAGCTTTAAGAATAATCTCTGCACGCTTAACAGATTCTTTAATTAGTTTGGCAACTTCCTCGTCGATTTTTTCAGCAGTTTTTTCAGAATATGGCCGCTCACGCGTCATTCGGTCAAAGAACAGTCCTCCTTCCTCTTCATGAAAAACTTGATCACGAAGCTCTTCGCCCATTCCAAGCTCAACTACCATATTGCGAGCAATATTTGTCGCATGGCGAAGATCACTTGAAGCACCAGTCGAAACTCCACTTTCACCGTAAATTAAAATCTCTGCTTGTCGACCGCCCATAGCACGCGCCAAAATATCTTTATACTCAAAAATATTGGTATAAGATTTATCTTCTGGTGGTAAGAACCAAGTTACACCACCAGTTCGACCGCGAGGAATAATAGTTACTTTATGAACTGGATCAGAATCAGGCAAAACATGACCAACCACAGCGTGACCAGCTTCATGCCAAGCAGTAGTTTCACGCTCTAAATCACTCATAACTTTAGCTTTCCGTTCAGGACCAATTGCTACTTTTTCAAATGCCTCAGTTAAGTCATCATTTGTAATTTGCTGCCGATTAGCACGAGCAGCCAGAATTGCTGCTTCGTTGGCGATATTAGCAAGATCAGCACCAGCTGAACCAGCGGTTTTTTTAGCTAGTGCATTTAAATCAACCGATTCATCTGCGGGCTTGTTTTTAAAATGAACTTTTAGAATCTCAAGTCGGTCTTTTCGCTCTGGCAAAGAAATCTCCACACGACGATCAAATCGACCAGGTCGAAGAAGGGCAGGATCTAGAACATCTGCACGGTTTGTTGCTGCCAAAACGATAACGCCCGTATCTTTTTCAAAACCATCCATCTCAACTAGTATCTGATTCAGGGTTTGCTCGCGTTCATCATGACCGCCGCCCATTCCTGAGCCGCGTTTTCGACCAACCGCATCAATTTCATCAATAAAGATAATCGCTGGAGCGTTCTTTTTGGCTTTCGAGAACAAATCACGTACTCGGCTAGCACCAACACCAACAAACATCTCCATGAATTCAGATCCAGAAATCGAGAAGAAAGGAACTTTAGCCTCACCAGCTACAGCTCGAGCAAGCATTGTTTTACCAGTTCCCGGGTTTCCAACCATCAAAACACCACTTGGGATTTTTGCACCCATTTTTTGGTATTTTTTAGGATCTTTCAAAAAATCCACAACTTCATACAAATCCTGCTTAGCATTTTCATTGCCGGCAATATCTTCGAATTTGATTTTCTTTTTATCTTCACCATAAAGCTTAGCACGAGATTTTCCAAAACTCATCGCTTGAGAATTTTGTCCGTTCGCCTGACGCATCATAAACATAAAGAATCCAATAATTGCAATAGTTGGCACGAAAATCATTGCTAGATTCCAAAAGATTTCGCCAGAATTATCAACAGACTTGATTTCCACAGCAGTAACCCCCTGCTTCAAACCTTGCTCATAAATCGTACCAGACTCTTTAGTCGTTCTTTCGGTTGGTCGCTTCTCATTTTTTGGCGTAACCTTAATATCATTACCTTGAATTTCAAGTTTTGCAATTTCACCTTTATTAGCTCGCGAAATCACATTCGAAATATCAACTCGTTTTAGATTATCTGATAAAATTCCATTCGCTACAGCAAAAACAAAAATCATACCAGTAAAAATCACCCAAAAAACAGCATTTCCCGCCCATTTCGTAAAATTATTCTTCTTGTTATTCTTCATTCTTTCCTTTCTAATAATCAACTCTTTCTATTTTAACAAATACTTTAAGTGTTTTCAAATAAAAAGCACACCTTAATATAAAATACGTAGTCTAATTCTACACCTAGAAATAGCTCCTTAAAGCCAAATCTTTAATCTTTTATTTTACCTCATTAACTAAAGTTTTATTCCAACCTTAATATATAATTTAAGTTAATAACAATTGTCAAATCTAAATTCGAAAAAACTCTTAGAAAACTCTATTTCACGTCCACCTAAAATTTGCGTCCGTGAGCCATTTTTAAAAGTTCGAATTGCATATAATAAATTCCAAATTTGTTTTGAAAGCGGAATTTTGCCAGATTTACGAATCATAATTTCGCGCAGAATTTCGTAGCAAACTTCATCTGAATTCGTGCGAAAAAACTCTCGCTCAAACTTTTTACCGTCACCAATTTTTGGCAAAATACCCTTAATCAGCTCATCAACTTCACGTTTGATTTTAATTTGCTTTTGCCAAATTTTAAAGATTTTATCCAAATCATCTTCGCTGAATTTTACATTTTTACGGATTCGGTTACGCGTATATTTCTGGCTAAAATTTGTTGAATCTTCTCGCCACTCTATTTTTTTTTCTTTTGCTATTTTCGAAATATCGCACTTAGATAAACCTAAAAAAGGGCGCTTAATATCTGGCGAATCAAAGCAAGCGATCGCTCGCCAACCGCCACCACGATTTATATTTATTACAAATGTCTCAGCTAAATCATTTTTATGATGGGCTGTAAAAATCATCGCTTTTTCGCGTTTAGCAATTTTTCGCAAAAAATTATATCGAGCATTCCTAGCTTGTTCTTCACTTGAATTTTCGCCCAAATTTCCATGTTCAAATTCGAATTTAACGCCATATTTCGCTGCTAATTCTTCTACGAATTTTAAATCTTGTCTGCTTTCTTCGCCACGAATTCCATGCTCAAAATGTGCAACAATTAAGTTTTCTCCAAGCCATTTTTGCCCATTTTTGTTTCGAAAAAATCGCACTAAAAAATCCAGCAAAACTACCGAATCTACTCCTCCCGAAACAGCTACAAGAATTTTCTTCATAAAAATATTCTACCCGAAATCTTGAAAATCATCAAACCATATGCTACAATTATCACACGTGGTAGCGTAGCTCAGTTGGTTAGAGCGTAGGACTCATAAGCCTAAGGTCGCAGGTTCAATCCCCGCCGCTACTACCAAACAATGAATTTCAGCATTTTTAGCTGGAATTTTTTGTTTTAAAAACCCTTAGTTATTAGACTAAGGGTTTTTAATCTCTTCGATAGATATTTTAGTACAAATCTAGTTCGCTAAAATCATCAAACACCGAAATTCGTGCATCAATAAAATTTCGTAATTCTTTTTTTGTTCGGTGGCGATCCCAGGATGCCATTCGTTCGTGTTGTGCCATTTATTTTTCCTTTTTGTTTTATTTAATATTATGTTACTAATACTACCATAATAATTTCAAAAAGTCAATAGCTAACATTAATTTTATCTTGTTGTTTTTATTGCTTTTTACTTATGTTTATAATATAATTTTATAAAGATTATGGATATTTTAATGAGTTTTGCGATTATTGGGCTAAGCGCGATCATTCACGCTAGTTTTCATTTAAGTATCAGCACCCTAACTCTATTAAGCGGACACACTTTAAGTCGCGAACGGTCTCATTTGAAATTAGTTAAACTCTCCTCGGCTTTAACTTTCGGTGCAGTATCAGCAACAATTCTACTTTTTTGTTCACTTGCTTTTACTCTTGAAATATTTTACAGCTTTAAACTCTATCAAGCCATCTGGGCAATCCTAATCGGAACTTCTATCGGGACAGCTTTTTCAGTTTGGATTTTTTATTATCGCCGCAATTCAGTAAAAACTTCAGGTACTGAAATGTGGGTTCCGCGTAGCTTTGCAAAATATCTTAATAGTCGCGCTCAAAAAACTCGTCACTCAGCAGAAGCTTTCTCACTTGGAGTATCCAGCATCTTAAGTGAAATTATTTTTATAGCAACACCAATCATATCTGCAGCTCTTGCCAGTATACATCTACAGCCAGCCTATCAATTTTTAGCTGTAATCTTATACGTATCAGTTGCAAATCTTCCGCTATTTATTATTTCCTGTTTAATTTCGGGTGGGCATCCTTTAGCCAAAATCCAAATCTGGCGAGAAAATAATAAACATTTTCTCCAGTTTACAGCAGGATTGGGACTAATAATTTTAGCTTTCGTAATTTTCATTAATATTTTTGAGGTAAAACTATGAGGGTTATTAAGAGTAATGGTAAACTAGAAAACTTTGAATTGAGCAAACTAGTTGATAGCCTAATAGGAACTTTTGAGATAGCAAAAACACCAGAGGGCATGAGTAATGATTTAATAAGACAGACCGTCAAAGACTTCCACGCTTGGCAGATAGGAAAGAACGAGATAACTAGCCGAGATATCCGCCTAAAAATTAGCAGCATTCTCAAAAAAATTCATCCAGAAGCCTCATATATTTATAAAAATTTCAAGAGCATAATTTAAGGAGATCCTATGAAAAAACGAAAATTTGAATTTGATTTAATTGTTCTTGGAACAGGTGCAGGAGGTAGTGCTGCAGCAATCATCGCTGCTAAAAATGGCCTCAAAGTGGCAATAGTAGAAAATGATATTTTCGGCGGCGAATCACCTAACTATGGAGAAGTTCCAATCAAAGCTCTTTCACATGCCGTAAAAACTCTTTATGAAGCTAAAAAAGGTACAAAAATGGGGATTCGCTCTGGTAGTTTAGGGTACAGTTTTCAAAGTATTTTGCGCTGGAAAGATTTAGCCATAAAAAGAACTGGAGCCCATGATAATGAAGAGTTTTATAAATCAGCCGGTATTTCAACATTCCGCGGAACAGCTCGATTTATCACCCCACATGAAATATCAGTTAACCAAGCTCATATTTCGAGCGAAAAATTTTTAATTGCAACAGGCTCAAAATTTAAAATACCAGATATTCCCAATTTAAAAAATATTAAATTCTTAACTCCAAGAACTGTTCTAGACATCCAACGACTACCTAAAAGTATTTTTATAATAGGTGGTAGTCCGGAAGCTGTTGAGATAGCACAAATTCTTTCAATCCTCGGCACAAAAGTATACATCAGTGAAGTATCGGCACGACTTCTGCCAAAAGAAGACGAAGAAGTTGGCATAACGATTGAAAATTTTATGGTAGAAGAAATGAAAATTTTTGTCTTACCACAAACTCGAGTAGTATCAGTTGAACAAGACAGAATGGGCAAGAAAGTTATTTTTCAGCGTGGCGGTAGTGAAAAATTTGTACGCGTAGAAGAAATTATGATCGCGGAAGAAAGACAACCCAATACTGACATTGGACTTGAGAATGCTAACATAGAATACTCTGAAAGCGGGATAGTTGTAAATGAATTTTTACAGACTTCGTCTAAACATATTTTTGCAGCAGGCTCTGTCATAAATGGAAAATTTAGTACATCCGAAGCTCTTTTACAGAGCAGAGTTGCCGCATATAACATTATAAAAACTCGCGCCAAGATATCACCAGACTATTCATCGGCTCCACGAACAATATCCACATTTCCAGAAATCGCTAGCGTAGGCCTAACAGAAGATGATTGCATAAAAAGAGATCTTAGGATAAAGACTGCAATTGCACCACTTAATCTTATAGCTAGGAGCAATACAGAAGATTTTCGTAACGGATTCGTAAAGCTTATATGTGATCGACGCGGAAAAATTCTTGGCGGTAGTGTTGTAGCACCAGAAGCCTCGAGTATAATCCAAGAGATCAGTCTTTCTATTTATGCCAATTTAACTGCCCAAGAAATATCAGAGCTACCACACGCCTTCCAGAGCTGGAGTGAGGCGATCAGGGTTTGTGCTGGTCGTATTAAATAGGTAAATATATAAAAACACTAAAACACCCCTATATAGGGGTGTTTTAAATAAAATAATTCCTTGGTTGCGGGAGTAGGATTTGAACCTACGACCTCTTGGTTATGAGCCAAGCGAGCTGACCAGACTGCTCCATCCCGCGATACATTGTCAATTTTATAATATTTTTTATAAAAAAGCAATAGTTTTCTGCAATTTAAACTTTTTTCGCGCTACCACCAAATATAAAATTCATCCACTGAACAAAATTACTATCTTTCTTTTGATCGACTAATCGCTTTTCTTTATTCTCTGGATATTTTGACAAAATCAAAACATGCTCTCCCGGATTAACTAGTCCCAAATTCTCTCTAGCTGCGAGTTCTTGGTACTCATCACTTTTTAAATATTGGTTTTCATATTTTAGAGTTTTATATCTAATTTCTGAAATTATTTTTTCACGATTTTTAATCTCTAATTGCAATTGAAGCTTGTAATTCCTCTCCATAGCCGAAATACTCCCCCAAATCCAAGCCATTGCTATAATAAGAGCGCAAATCATAATTAAATTATCAATAGTAAACCAATCTTTCGATACTTTATATTTAACTCTTCTAATTTTTGTTTTTAATATTTCGCTATTCACTATTTAATTTTAACATATTGTTTGATATAATTGAATAGTCGGGGGATTAGCTCAGCGGTTAGAGCAGTCGTCTCATACACGATTGGTCGCTGGTTCGAACCCAGCATCCCCTACCAAATTCGCCAATTAGGCGTTTTTTATTTTAGACCAAAATAAAAATCACCTTATACATTCCAGTAAAAGGTGATTCAGATTCAGATTTTAATTATTTTTTACGAGAAACTGTTAGGAAGCCGTTTCGTGGATTTTCTTTTACAATTCGGTCTTCTGGAAGATCGCAAGGTGTACCCTTATCATTCTTTTCTTTTTTAGCAAAGAAATAAATTGTTTGGGGTTTTCCACCACGCAAAGTTACTTCGCTTTTATGTAGATAGTATTTAACACCCTTTGAATTTGTCTGACTATAAGCCATTTTCATCCTTTCAATTAACTACTGTTATGCTTTTTATTTTACACTTTAGCAACAGTAGTGTCAAGCATTTAAATAAATTTTACTACAAATCAAATAAATGGGTCATATCTTTTAAGAATAATCTTTAAAATAATAGTAGAAACAATCTTAATAATAATTAAGGTAATAATTAATATTGCGAGCAATACCATCCAGCCCATTAAGTCTGGGGTCCAAATTGGAGAGCTAAATCTGTTTATATATAAGCTTGCCTCTGGAAATTTAATCTTATCATCAATCCTTGAGCTATCACGATTATATTTAGCAAGCTCATCAGCAAAGCATTGAGAATATTGAATACCATAACCAATAGATTGAAACCTTGGATCACAAACAGCCCGTGCTTTTGCAGTTATTTCAACACCATAATTTTTACTCGCCTGCTCATTCATCTGCTGTTTAATTTTTTCAGTTTCATCAAGATATATTTTTTCTAGCTGAACGGTCGTTGAAGTATTCATATGTTTAGAAGTAAAATCTCTTAGCTCTTTTAGCCGTTCGATTGCTTTTTCAAGATTCAACTCTTTATCCGCCAAAATAACTGCTTCGCGTCGCTTCACCATTTCAACATTGTTTAATCTAAGCGCTGTCGCAACCACAAAAAGCGATAAAACTAATAAAATAACCAACTGCCAAATTTTTAGTGCCTCAATTTTTTTAAGAAGCTGCTTAATTCTACGTTTTCCCACCACTTTTCCTTATACCAATCTTAACATAAACACTATAAAAAAGCAATTCTTAGAGTACTTGCTTAATTCTTTGTGCTAATTTTTTGCCAGCAATTTTAGAAAGCTCTTGCATTGGAGCTTCGCGAACATTTTTTAATGAGCCAAATTCCCGTAACAACTTTGCCCGCGTTTTCGCTCCTACGCCATCGATTTTTTCTAATGCGTTCTGAGTTTGTTTTTTAGTTCTTAGATTTGAATGATAATTGATCGCGAATCGGTGGGCTTCATCACGAATCCGCTGAAAAAGCTTGGTCAAATCACTAAATTCCGAGTTACTTTCACCTAGCAAGTTCCGAGCGTGGCCGTGCGAATGGCTTTGCGAAAGATGCAAATTTAGTGTCAAAAAATCACCCTCTCGCTGAATCAAAAAATCTCTACCAATTTTTTCGAGATTTTTATCCAGCCAGCTAGTTTTGAGGTTTGGATTTTGTATATCAAAAATAATTTCTTCATCACGTTTTGCAATCCCGATTGCCAAAATATCGCTCGGTAAAACTTCCCGCGCTGCGCTCAATTGGCCCTTACCACCATCAATTAAAACTAAATCAGGCCGGCCCCATTTTTCATTTCGCTTCGAAAATCTTCGTATCAAAACCTCTTTCATATGGAGAAAGTCATCATTTCCGCCAGTGTTCATTTTAAATTTTCGATATTCTCGCTTGTCGCTCAGTCCATTCGTAAAAACCACCATCGATGCCACATTATTTTCTCCGCCGGTGTGCGAAATGTCATAAGCCTCAATTCGCCGAGGTGGATTTTCAAGCGAAAGAATTTCTGCCAATTTCACCAACGCATGATCTTTCGAAATGTCCAAAAATTCCTCATTCGAAAAAATAACTTGCTTGCCAAGCTCACTCAAATCTCGAAGTTGGTTACGTTTTTTTGCGGCCATTTCAAAATTCTGTTCATTCGCAAAATCAAGCATTTCTTTCTCAATTTCGAGCTGAAGCATTTTTCGCTCACCTTTTAGATATCGCGAAAGCTGACGTAAATTACGTTTATATTCTGTCATTTTTTGCTGATATTCAGGCGAATTTGGTTCAAAATTTTCCAGCCCAGGAGTTAAGCCAATCTGAAAATCTAAACTATTTCTAGCTGGCATTTGTTCGCTCAAATAATGCGGAAAGACTTTTCGAAGCAATCGCACTGATTTTTTCACTGCATTAGAATTATAAAATGGGCCAAAATATTCTGCCAAATCATCAAGCGGATTTTTAGTAAAGCTAACATGCGGCATTTTGTCGCGAAAACTAATTCGTACGTAAGTTGGCGATTTATCATCGCGCAAAAGTATGTTATATTGCGGCTTGTAGCGCTTAATCATCTCACTCTCCAAAAATAGCGCATCAATTTCAGTCTCAACCTCAATCCAGTCAGTCATTACAATTTCTGCCA
>JAUMVB010000007.1 GCA_030530385.1 bacterium | reverse complement strand
TGGGTTTGGGTTTGAGCAACCGTTTCAACCGCTGGGGAGTTATCATCAGCAAAAACTAAAGATGGGGTAGTAGCTCCTAGAACAGCTACTGAAAATAATACGATTCCGTATTTAGCAATATTTTTCATTTTTAGACACCAAGCCACCCTTGACGGGTGGCTTCCTTTCTTTAAAAATATATTCAAAAGTAAAAGCCCCCATCAAGAACACCAAAGATATCCAGATTTTATCTAAATCTATCAACTTGTGAATGTTCTTGATAGGAGCTAAAAACTTCTATCAACTGGTTGATATATTATCATAAATTACTATTTTTGTCAACAGTTTCTAAATATATTTTTCTTTTTCGCTAAATAATGGTATAATTTCCATTATGAATAGTAAAGAATTTCAATCTGTAACTTTTAAGATTCTCAGGGCAAATTCCTCCAAACTTAATTCTCAATCAGTAACTGAAGAACTACTCTACCAAATCGCTCGTATCGCCCAGCTAACAGTTCTAGAAAAATCAATACACCTTTTTCTGCCACAAGGAATCTCAGCTACACTAATTCTTAGTGAAAGTCACATCGCCATCCATACTTGGCCAGAGACGGGAGAGGGATATATCACCCTAACTAGCTGCCGCTCCCTATCTGGAGGAACACTACAAAAAATCAAAGATGAAATCACTCAATCTATGGCCGCTAAGCAAATAATAATTAAGGAGACAACATGCTAATAAAAAGAACTAAATCTAGACTAAAGCTTAATCAAATTCTACGAGGTAAAAAAACCAACTTTCGCGTCGCTGGCTGTTTGTTGTTCCGCGAGTATGACGCAAAAGAACCGGCTTATTATTACTGGGAAGAATGGGAACTACTCGGAATGGAAAATTACGACAGCTGGGTAGAATACGATCATTACAATCGAGAAGTTGCGATTTATGAACCAGTGCGATTTTATCATGATCATATCGACCCAAGTAATTTTAAGACTGGACAAACTCTAGATTTCGAAGATCCAACCGAGGGCAAAAAGACCGGTGCCGTTCAAGAGATCGGTGAAGGCGAAATTATAAAAATTATCGGAAAAAACACCCACCAAGTTTTCGAGAAAGAGAAAATGACCTACGCAACACTAGTTGTTCCAAATACAAAAGAAAAAATCACTATCGAAAAATACAACAATCGCGAATATGATGCTTACAAAAAACGTGTAATATCTAAAAAAGAGCAAAAAGAATTATTCGGAAAAGTTCTTACACCTTGGAACTGGGGATTAATCTTTAATTTAATTTTTTGGACCCTATTGGGTGGCTTTATTTTTTGGAATTCTTTCATTTTGCCATCACTCCCTTGCGATCCTCAAACTCAAACATGTGAACGAAGCAGTTCTGGTGTTTATCGCCACAGAAGCGTATTTGGTGGAGGTGGTGGCGGAGTCGGTAAATAATGGCTCGCTCCAAATTAACGAAAGCAGAAAGCACCGCGATATTTTCGGCGGCAGTTTTAGTAGCCGTTGGCGGAATTATCTATGAGTTGATTCTTGGAACAGCTGCTTCTTACCTTATTGGCGACTCAATTTTAAGCTTTTCTTTGGCTACTGGTATCACTCTTTTTGGCATGGGAATCGGATCCTTAATCGCGCCCAAAATCAAAATATCCGCAGCCACAAGTTTTGCGATTAACGAAATATTACTCGGCGTTATTGGCGGTAACTCAGTTTTAATGCTCTACTCAGCTTTTAGTTTTACTAAAATATCTTGGTTAGTTTTCGCTATTATTAGCTTGATTGTTGGAATTTTTATCGGCTTAGAAATTCCGCTACTAGTTAAAATGTTTGAGAGCTTCGGCCGTAAGTCTTCAGTGAGTCTTTTGTCAAAAATTCTTGCTCTTGATTATTTCGGCGCGCTTTTAGCTTCGCTTGTTTTTCCGTTGATTTTACTACCTTATCTTGGCTTGATGAGAACGGCTTATTTAGTTGCATTCTTAAATGTTTTAGTTGCAGTGCTGATTCTTTATTCAATGAAAGTTTCTAAAAAAATACTGATCATTAGCGGAATCGCCATCCTGATGCTGGGTGCATTATTTTCTGGCGCAAACTGGCTCGAAAAACAAATCGATTCAAAAGCCTATAAAGATCCCGTGATTCTGTATGAGCACTCAGCCTATCAAAAAATTGTGCTAACCAAATTCAAAAATGATACAAGATTATTTCTAAATAATCAGCTTCAGTTTTCAAGCCTAGATGAAGCTCGTTACCATGAAACGTTAAGTGGTGCAGCAATGACTTCTGTCAAAAACCCCAAAAAAGTCGCTATTTTTGGTGGCGGCGACGGCATGTTAGCGCGTGAAGTTTTAAAATATAGCTCAGTCGAAAAAATCACTTTAGTCGATCTAGACCCTTTCGTAACTGACCTCGCTAAAAAATCACCAGAAATCGCAAGACTAAATAAAAATTCCCTCTCCAATCCAAAAGTTGAAATAATCAACCAAGATGCCTTCAAATTTGCTTTTGAAACTAATAATAAATTTGATGCTATTTTAATAGACTTAGTTGATCCTTCAAATGAAAAGCTCGCTAAACTTTACAGTCAACAATTTTATGCTCAAATTCCCAAGATCCTCAGCTCTAAGGGAGTTTTTATAACCCAAGCTACTAGTTCTTATTTTTCACCGAACGCTTTTGCTAGCGTTTTTAATACTATAAAATCGTCTAATTCATCGAGAGAAGTTGTCGCCTTTCAGACCAATATACCGAGTTTCGGTGAGTGGGGATTTGTGCTTAGCGCGCCAAATTCAAACGTAATCTTAAGTCAAAAACTACCTCAAGAACTATCTTACCAAAATCAAGAACGTCTTAGCTATACTGTAAAAAAATCTGTTTCAAACTTACCAAAAACAGAAATCTCTACATTACTAACACCAAAAATTGTTCAATACTACGAAAATGATATGAAGCAGTGGCGATATTACTAAAAATCTTCAATAAAAAATAAAGCCTCAGTAGAGGCTTTTAAACATGGCACTTTTTACTTCGCCGTTGATGAATTTCACGACGATAGATTAGCTTACCACTAAAATCTATTTTGTAATGACCATGGCTTTTTTGGCTTTCTCTTTTATTAAAGTAGAAGTTCACAGAATAAGTATCAACTTGGATACTCACTCGATAGTCTTCTAAGCCAAGCCTTACAATCTCATCCTCAAAGATCTTTCGAGCTGCCTTAATCTTTTCATCCTTAGCGTTAATAATTTCAGACCTATGTTTCTCTAGTAGCCGAAGATCCTTATATAACCTTTCAAGCTTACTTTGTTTTTTACCAATACCATTTTCTATTTTAGAGGTATTGCTAAATCTATTACGCCTCTTTTTTTTATTCAATTTAGGATAGAGGCTACATAATTTATTCTTTTCGTCGCGAATATCCTTATTAATTCTGGATATCTTTTTTATAATCTTTTCTAGTTCCCTATGTATTTTAGGGAGTTCAAGCATTTTAAAGGATTGTATTTTTTGAGCCATAGCTACATTCATCCTAGTCACCACTTTCTAAATTTTCTTTACCTAAAAATATTTTAGATAATATAAATAGTCAAAGTTACTCTATAGGTTGATGCTATAAAGTCTAAAATATTTGCGATAAAAGAAAAAAGGCTATATTTTAATCTATTAGAACCTTTTCTCGCATTATCAAATTGTAATAAAAATCAAATTTAGCTCCCCTTAATAGAAGTATTACTAACCAGCAACTACTCAGGTACTATATCGGACAGTCGAAAATCTTCAATCCTAATAGATGAATCTTTCGAAAACATAGATAATTTGGCGTCATCTTCATAAGCAGATAGATATTTTTTATATTCTTTAGAATCTTGCCAGTGTAACCCACTTTTCGCCATATTTTTATATAACGATAATGAATTTGGTAAGAATTTATAATGAAATATCACTGATGATATATTTACGAAATTTAGCTCTTTCGGAAATACGAAATGATCGTTCACGATTAATTCATTTCCAGTGTAATATAGTAGCGGAACCTTTTGTAAGCTAGATTTTAAACCAAAAATCCTCTCTCTAGGGCCGCCATAAATTCTTAAACCATAAAAAGGGTTTATTTCGGTTTTATAAGTGTTAGAATCTACAAATTTCATATCACTTATATTCTTATTTTTAAAAATAGGCTTTTTAGAATATACGTCTACCATAATAGCTTTAATAGATTTACGATCATTCTTATTTATAGAGTCAATATATTCTTCAATCTTTTCATCAACATGGAATAATTCGTCAGAATCAACATTCAGATACCACCTGTCAATTCCATAAATATCTAGAATCTGCTGTCTCCAGCTACAAGCTCTAAAACAATTATAGGTAGCTTCAACATTGTATAAATCCAATCTAATATATTTAATATTTTTTGTGATTTCATTTATCTTTTTTACTGAATCGTCGTCAGAATTATTATTTACTAATACAAAATTCTTAATACCCAATTCAACATAATGTCTTATCCATTTTTCAAAAAATTCTGAAAAATTATTAAATACGCAAACTAAAATAATCTCTTTTTTACTTTTATCAATAGGTTTTAAGGTATTTTCAACCTTACTGAGTTTATCATTCAACCCTAAAATTGAATACTTAAGCGTTTCATTATTAAATTTTATGTTGTTATAGTCTTTAGCAATATTTACATATTTATACCGAGTTTTGCTATTCTTAATTTTGCGTATTTCTTCGAGCCTTTTGCTAACTTCAAAATTCGATATATCACTCAATAAATTCTTATGTTTATCTAAAAATAGAAAATCAACATCGTTAAAAACTTCGAATTTGCCCTTTTTCGCATGAGAAGATTTTAGTCCTAAAATCCGCTTCATAAAAGATATTATCGTTCCATGAGAAACTATTAATACAGTGTTATTTTTAAAATTATTCTTTTTAACATCAGTTAAAAAATCGCATAATCTGCTTTCGATGCCATATTTACTATCACCATACTGGCCAAATCTAATAAAAAAATCTCCCGCGACTTGCTTTTCCCTAACCTCATCTAGTTCTGAAGAATTTTCTTTTCCGTTAAATTTACCCCAATTTATCTCCCTGATACGGTTGTCTATTTCAACATTAAGGTTTCGATTATCGGCAACTTCTTTCGCCGTTTGTAGGGTCCTAATTAATGGCGAAGCGTATATTTTATCTACTTTAGGTAGTAATTTTACCGATTCGATAACTTGCGTTCTACCATTTTCAGTCAATATTGAACATTGTATTTCTTGGCTCGATAAAATTTCACGCGTATTATCCATCGCCTCACCATGTCTCATAAATATTAAGTTCATAATTAACCCTCTCTAGTTCTTTATTTTTATTAGACTAGCTATATTTTCTATTATGATATATTAATTGGAGATTTTTCGCAATATAGAGTTAAATAAAAAAGAAAAAAGGCTCTATTTTAATCTGCTAGAGCCTTTTCTCACATTATCAAATTGTTGTAAAACTCAAATTTGGCTCCGGCAGCTGGGCTCGAACCAGCGACCTATTGGTTAACAGCCAACCGCTCTACCACTGAGCTATGCCGGAATAATACTTATATTATACCGCACGCTTTCTAAAATTTCAAGGTTTTTTCGAAAAATTAACCCCAAATTTCTTCAACTGCAGCCTGAATTTTTTGCGAAGCTGAATTATCACCTCTCTTCAAAAAATCGCGTTGCTTTCTTTTCAGAAATTCAAAAACAAATTTTTCATCATCCATGAACTCACTACGCGGAATAAGTCTTAAACTAACTGAGCGAGCTTCGCCATTATCTGATTTTTCTAACTTGCCCAAAGCAATTAGATTATCGATATGTTTTGCCACCGTAGCAACAGATCTATATCCTAAACCAGATTGAATTTCACGATAAGTCGGACTGTAGCCTGTTTGTGAAATAAAATTCTCGATAAATGCAAGGATTTCCGATTGCTTTTTAGTTAGATTCATTCTGTATCCTCACCTAGAACAATCACGATATCAACGCCCTTACCATATTTAGCGAGCTCATCTGGTAGTTCAGATGATTTAACGTTAAACTTCTGCTCTAACTTTTTAATTGTCACTGATTTATCTTTATTCACAGTATGGATTTTTGTTGTATTGTATTTTTTAGTTGGCGCGGAATCAATATTAACAATATTAAAGCCTTGTTTTTTAAGTTTTCCCTGTTGCTCAGCCGCTAGACCAGAAATATTAGTCCCGTTTAAAATAACAATTTTAGCGTTTTCTTCTGATATCTCATTAGCAAGGGTATTTTTCGCTATGTAGGCCTGAATATCCGAGTATTCAAAAACTCCAGCCGTTGGCAAAACTGCGCTCCTGCCGCTAACTTGACCCGTTGTCATCAAATTAGCCTGTTTATCGGTATCACTGATAAGAGGTAATGATTTAATATTTTCTGATCTCATGCCAATTGCAAGCTCAGCTAAAGTCTGGTATTCTTTAGTGCTAAAAGTAGTTTTAACATTATCACCAACAGCATTTACAATATTTAATAATTTAGAAATATCATATTTGGATGCATTAATTTTTGCTAAAGTTGCTTGAATAATCTTCTGCTGATTTCTCTCGCGATCAAAATTTCCGCCGCTTAATCCATATCCACCTTCAGAACCACGAGCTCGCGAGAACGCTAAGGCTTGTTCACCATTCATATGGGCAGTTTCACCATTTTTATATCTAACTTTAGTTGCCACATCATACATGTAGGGAGATCCATCCCAAACTTGAATTGCTACGTCGATACCACCTAAGGCGTCGATAATCTGAATTAGCACCTGCCAATTACCATGAACTTTATAGTGAACATCTAGCCCTGTAATTTCAGTCGCTGTTTGTGCTAATTCTTGCTGGCCATTTTCTTCGGCAATAGCCTCATTGGCAATATTTAGACCGTCGCTATATTTTCCGCAACCGTAGCTCTCATTTAATTTTCCTGCTGTTGTACCGAGCCACTTCTTACAGCTATGCTTCACCCATAAATCTCGTGGCAAAGAAATGGTGTAGGCTTTCTTTTTAGTTTGATCAAAAGACACCATCATAACAGAATCTGTCAGATCTTCGCCATCCCAACCTTTTGGTGAAGTGCCAAATACTAGTATGTTAGTTCGCCCATTTGAATCTTGTTTTAATTTTTCTTTCTGAAGAACACCAAAAATGTCACCGCCTTTAGACAGTTTCATGAGCGGCGCAATAAATCGATACGCCTGATAACCGCCCCAAGCAAGCAAAATTGCTATAGCAAAAAATATAATTCGACAGACAATCAATCGCTTTTTGAACTGCTGGAGAGTAAGTTGTTTCTTGCCTTTTTTCGAGCGTTTATTATTAAATTTTTCAAATTTTTTCTGAAGTTTAGTCTCCTTGCGAGATCTTTGAGTAGGTTTACTTACGCCATTTTTTTGATCTTCGATATCCAAGTGCGAAAGAGTTTTATTTATATCTTCCGCTGTATTTCTAGTTTTATCTAGCTTTTCTAAATTACGCGATACTTTTTCGCGACGACTTAAATTGGAAGTAGGTTTTTTAGTTGATTGCTGGTTGGTGATTTGGCTAGAAGCAGTAGCTCGTCGCCGAGGCACAAAACCGTCGATTGATTGCTGGTTTTTTTTCATAAGCTCTTTTTATTTTATCAAATTTAGAGCTTAATTTCAAACTTATCAAAATAATTCAATGCCAAAATTACAGCTAAAATTAAATATATATGTAAAGCATTAGGGAGTCCCGAGAAAAAATTCCACTGCAATAAAAACGCGAATAAAATTACCCATGATAACTTATATCTACGAGTGCTCCAAGTATAAAATATAATAAAAGAAACCCAGATAGCAAAACCTATTATCCCAAGCTCCAGCAGGATCGATAATGGCTCATTTTGAATAATTTCAAACTCCCAACCCGTCTGATGAGTGGTCCTCAATATAGCTTTCCCAGCCCCACCAGCCCCAACACCAAATAAAATCGTATGCAAATTTCTACTCCAAGTCTGAACCGCAAATCTATTCAGAGAAGTTCTTTCATCAGTTGACTTTTCAACATAACCATCAAAGCTAGCTTTTGGCGAATTTAATTTATTTAACAATTCTTTTGAATCTTGTATACCTGGTTCCGGCTGTTTTTCCACAGATTTTTCCACAGGTCTATTCTTTGGTAAAGAAACTTTTCCAAGACTTAATTGATTAATACTTTTAGAGACAGAATCATAAAACCCATCAGTGATACGAGGATTTAATTCGGTAAAAATCCCATGCCATAACATACCCACAGAAAAACTAGCAAAAAGAAATATTACTAGCTTCAAAAACCCCTTCTTCAAAGAGAATCCAAGTTCTTTATTTGCAATAAATAGCTCTAAAAGCATAGCTGGAACGAGCGCAAAAATCGCCCCACGGCTAAGAGTTAAATAAATAGCGATCAACATTAATATCAGAGCAACCTTATGCTTACTATCATTACTCCCTGATAAAATTCGCCAAAATTCAATCAAAATTGGTGCAAGTAGCATAGACCCAAAAAATTGTGGCTCAATTGCGAAAACACTGGGTCGAACAAATCCAAATCCAGCAGCTAAGCAGCCGCGACATAAACCAAAATCCGTAAAAGCACCAATCGCAACCTGTATAATAGCTAAAACTGAATTAATAACAGCCAATATGATAAAAATATTGATAAGGATAGGTAGCATTTTCACTAGGTTTCTAGAAAGCAGCAATCCAATAAAAATCAACCATAATACACCCCAAACTCCAGATATTAAAATCGCCCGTAAAGTATTTTCGCTCCAAAATATTGATAAACTATTCCAAACTACAAAAGCACTACTCAACCAAAAAGCTTTCTTTGGGCTTAACTGCCGAAAGTTTTGTTGAAAATTTTTACTTATTTCAAAAATAGCCGCCAACGATAGAGCAAAGCAAAAAATTAATGGAATCGACAGCTCTAGGTTAGTTCCACTTTCGCGACCAATCTGAAAATTAGGAAAATAAGAAAACCAAACAACGATCGGAGAAAATAAAAACATTTTTTCAAAAAAAGAAAATTTTTCAGTGCTTTGAATGATTTTATTTTTCATTATTTTTCTCCCTAATTATTTTCGCAAAATTTTCTTTAAAATTATCATCGCTAAATTTCTTAGCCGTTTTTGATATTTCTTTAGCATCAAAATTAATTTTCTGAAAACGATCAATTGCCCGTTCTAGAGATTTGACAGTTTGTTCCTCGAAAAATATACCATTTTTACCATCTAAAATATAATCTAGTGAGCCACCTTTCTCTAGCGCAATCACTGGCGTGCCAGCCGACAGTGCTTCAATTGGGGCAATACCAAAGGGTTCCAAGCTAGGAAAAATAAATCCCCGAGCATTAGCCACAATCTTCGCTAATTCATCCGAATTTTGAATAGTTTCAATAAATTCAATATTCTCAAAACCTTTCGCCATTTCAACTAATTTTTGATGTTCAGCTCCACCGCCAACTAGTTTTAGTTTTAAATTATTATTTTTAAAAGCTTCGACCGCTAGATCAAGTCTTTTCCAATTAACTTGACGCGAAGTCGAAACAAAATAGTCATTTTTCTTCTCTTGAACTTTAAATTTTTCAATCTCAACTGGCGGAAAAATAACTTCAGATTGCCGCTTGTAAAACTTCTTAATTTCACCCTGACAATAAGTAGAGTTAGCAATTAGCAAATCTGGTCGCTGTGCAAATTTTAAATCCCATTTACGTAGTGAGCCAACTAAAAGCTTAAAGAATAACCTAATAATTGGATTAAATTTGCCAAAACCTGGATTTTTAACGTAATCGTCATACATACCCCAATAATATTGAATCGGTGGACCTTGCAAATAACTAACATGGAGCTGGTTTTCTTTAGTTTTTATACTTTTAGATTCAGCGCAACATATCGAAATTATAATATCAAACTCGCTCAAATCTAATCTGGAAAAATAAATCGCTCTTAGGGGACCTAAAATTTTTCGCAGTTTTGCTGGTAAAAAATTCAACCAGCCAGTCCGTACACACTTTCCCTTAAACCAATCGACTTCTTTTTCAGAATATTGCGAGGTAAAAATTGGTGCCTCAGGAAAAATCTCACTAACAGATTTGACTACCTTTTCGGCACCACCGTAAGTCGTTAGCCAATCGGTCACAATTGCAACTTTTTTACCTTTTAGCCAAGTTGGATTATTTGCCATTATTTAGCACCTTTTCTAAAAATAACTGAAAAAATAGTCTTAAATATAATTTGAATATCCAATAAAATTGACCAGTTCTGCACATAATACACATCTAAACGACGACGCTCTTCAAAAGAAATATCACGCCTGCCAGAAACCTGTGCTAATCCAGTCACCCCAGACTTAACCGCTAAAATAATACTTTTCTTTTTATATTGATTGATTTCCTGCGGAATTAATGCACGAGGTCCAACCAAAGATATATCACCCTTTACTACGTTTAGTAGCTGCGGTAACTCATCAAGAGAAGTAGCTCGTAAAAATTTGCCAATTTTAGTTACCCGCGGATCATCATCTAGCTGATCGCCGTTCGCACGATAAATCTTAGCAAGTTCTGGTTTACCCATTTTTTCAAAAGCCTGCTCTGGTGTTAGGCCATCAAATTCAGATTTCTGCGAGCGGAATTTATAGATATAAAATTCTTTATTAAAACGGGTTAGTCGAACCTGACGGAAAAAAATTGAATCTTCAGGAGAGGTAATTTTCATCAAAATTGCCACAATTAGCATTATTGGACCAGCAATAATTAAACCTAGTAAACTAAGACTTAAATCCATAACTCGCTTCCAAATCCGCCCAAAACCGAATAGTTTAGTAATTTTTATCTCAATCACCGGTAAACCACCAACAATTTCAACCGTATTTAATTGTGAGAGCAACCTATCCTGCTGTGGTACAAACATATACGAAAGATGGTTCTCGATAGCATAATTATAAAAATCTTCACTGCGAGCTGTATCGGTATGAATAATAATTTCTGGACAGATCTTAGAAATTGCATCTTTAAAACTTAAAAAGTGACGTGGGCAATTCTTAACTGGCAAAAATTCCGGCTTCGAGACCATCCCGATAACATCATAACCATAATCAATATTGTCAGCGAAGAAACTTGCTAGTTCTGTTGCTCTATAGTTATTGCCAATAATTAACACATTAAGTCGGCCAACCCCACCACGTAATAGTTGTCGATTAAACAAACGAATAATCTCACGGCCTAAAATCATCAGTACGAAGTTAATTGCAATAAAATAAATAGCAATAATTCGAACAGGGAAAATCTCATCATTAGTAAAGAACTCGTAAGATATTAAGGTCATAATATTAAATATTGAAGCAAGCATTATTCTACCATATTCTTTTGGTCTATAAATATATATAGACCTAGAATAAAGCCCAAACATCATATTTATTATCAAACATATTGGCAGAAGCATAACGGAAAGCCAAAAAAAATTAAGCAAATTAGGCGTAAAATAATATGCTCGATCATCAACATGAGTTCTAATAAAATACGCCAATCCAAATGATCCAACAACTGCTATAATATCAGCTATAACTATAGCAATCCTAATAAATATAGCTTTACTATTTTTCATCACTGCCCCTATTAATGAATCTCAAAATTGTACCAGCCCCTAATGTTGCCCCCAAAATAAAAACCGGTAAGAATATGAAAATATACCTAGCCCTATTCTCAAATAAAGCCTGATAGGCAATTATAGCTAAAACAACACTAGATAATATAACTGAGATACTATTATTTTTAACAGGATTAATTAAATATATTATCAACAGGATTAGTGAAATAAACCATATAGCCGAAACGAATATCTTATAAATAGAAAACTTATCTCCATTAAAAGATAATACCCTTCGAACAATTCTTGATACTTTGTCATTATTAATAAAAATTATCCTATGATTATTAGACGAACCTTCACCCCATACGCCAAATGAACCATCGTTAAAACTCCAAGATATTTTCAATATTGCAAATTTAATCCAATCAAAAGGAAAATTATTTAAAAAACTATTTCTAATTAGACCTAAAGTAAATTTTTCTCTATTTTTAGCACCCTCTACTGCAGTATCGTCAGCATACCTACTGCAATACGCACCAGTATTACATTCAGTATAAGGAGGCAACCCCCTCATTGCGCCCATACCAAGATAATGAACAATTCCAACTCTTCTATCTTTAATCTGATCTTTAGAATATTTAGCAAAACCAGGAGACAGCGAAATAATGCAGTTTACAGCTAAATAAGAGACTATTAGACCTGTCAAAAACAATACACTCGACATAATTATATTGCGAATATTTTCTTTCTTAAATTTAAATAATAAATTATAAAAAATCACCGCAGCAACTACTAAAATAGTAGTTGGTTTAATTATATACCCAATATAAAATAAAAACCCTAATACTGTAACTAAAAATAATCTTAACTTATGCGATTCGTCATATTTAATTACCGACATAACATACAATAATAAAATCTGCAAAGCTAGCAAAAACATACCTAAGGTGTCAGTATAAAATACCGTGGAATATGGTGAAAGATTAATCAAAAATATAGATATCAATGAAGTCAACACAAAAATACGATTATTATTTTTTTTATACGCAATAAATATAATGAAATAACTAGTTAACAATATCAATATATTATTAATAAAGATCAATAGAAAATTTCTATCGATATGTAAAAAATCCGCCAATCGATATATAGACACTACAAAATAAGTAATATGTATGTTATTGCCGTATCTTAATAAATAATTATATTCCCAAGAATTTGGATTTGGATCTGTAGATCCTGTTTTTATGTAATCTTCTGCAATGTGTTGAATAGCGCCAGCATCCCAAGAATGATTATTAGAAGCTAATGAGATTCCATTAATTAATTGAACTATTGCTACTATTATAAAAATAAATATAGCTATACTACGTTTAGATAATAATATCTTATTCCTAATAAGAAATAGTATACCAAACCCTAGTAAGACAATAAGTAATATAGCTAAGTCTTTCATAGAATGATGCTTATATATAAGACCGCAAGCTCCAATAAATATTCCTACTACTGCAGCACACCTAAATATTTTATCCATTATATGCAATTGTATCATAAATAATAACTACCTTCAACAATAGTAACCAATATGATATACTCTTAATATGAGTGATGAAAAAATTGTTCTATCTATTATAATTACAGCACATAATGAAGGAATCTATTTACATAAAAGCGTATTGTCAATAGAAAGAGCCCTTGAGCTAATTCCAGAAAAAAAATACGAAATAATATTAAGTTTAGACAATCCAGATAGCGAAACTATTCGAGTCGCTAATTCTCTGAAAAAAAATAAAAATATAGTTATTTTTAAATCATCTTTTGGAAATCCAGCGGATAATCGAAATTTTGCAATCTCTAAAGCTAATGGTAAATTTATAACACTTCTCGATGGAGATGACCTAATATCACGAGAATGGTTTAAAAACGGTCTTGACACTTTGAAGAAAAATAAAGGCGCTATAGTTAGACCAGAAATACATGCAATGTTTGGATCATACATGAATTCTTTAGTTGTATGGAAGATGCGCAATTCCTCCAATAAAGACGTAGATGCTATACAGATGTCCTACTGGAATATTTGGACACTACCCCTAATATCAGAAACAAAGACAGTCAAAAGTATACTATTTAAGCGACCCGTTGATGGTTTTGGTTTTGAAGATTACTTATTTAACTGCGAAGCTATTGCGAAGAATATACCCATCATAATCGCTCCAAGAACAACTTTTTTCTATAGACAAAGACCAAATGTATCGGTATCAACAAAGCATATGAATACCATCCTTGATTATTCATCGCTTTTTGATATTAGTTATTTCAAATCATTAAACATCCCAGATAACCAAACTAATAAAATTAGCAATAATTCTATAAAGCAAAATTTTAAAAAAACATATCGTTTTGTTTATGATGCGGCAAAAAAATCACAACGTATAAAAAAAATACTATCCCCTACTGCCGTAAAATTATTATATAATAAACAATTAAAAAGACTACCAGATTTTTTCATCAATGATTGGAGAGAAATTAATAAGATAGAAAATCAATTATATCCAACAAAAGAAAAAATAGCCCAGATAGAGTACCATCCACTGACCTTTAACCCTTTCGAAAACTCATACGGAATAATATATAAAAAACTATGCGACCAAATATCGAATAACAGTTTAGATTATCTATTTCTAGTACCTGAAATGAGTGGACGAGGAGGGACAGAAAAGTTAATAGCTAATTATATTAAAGCCATAAAAGAAACTCACCCCGATTGGAATATCGGAATTTTATCTACACACCCATTCAATAGCCTGACAATAGAGTATTTCAGCAATCTAGATGTTGATATGATTGATTTTGGGAAATTAACGGCTAGTATTGGAAGCTATGAAAAAAATATTATTTGGTCACGTATTCTAATACAATCAAAAGTAAAAAATCTACATCTAGTAAATAATGAATATTGGTATCGATGGCTATCAGAACACAAATCTGTTATTAAGCAAAAAAATATTAACCTAAATATTTCGCTGTTTATGCGTGAATTTAATTCCGAGAGAGACCATATTTCATCTTTTGCAGACCCTTATTTAGCTGAGGTTTGGGATATTGTAAATCTTGTATTTACCGATAACCAAAAAATTATAGACCAAGCTCTAGAAAATAATGCCTTCGAAAAGTCTAAGTTTAGAGTTCACTACCAACCAGAGAATATAGATATAATTTCACCAAAAATAATAGATCCATCAAAAAAGACAAAAGTGCTATGGGCCAGTAGGGTAGCTCTGCAGAAACGACCTGATCTATTAAAGAAGATATCAAATCGAATATCAAAAGATTTTGAAATAGATGCTTATGGAATTATCGAAAAAAGACAATACAGTAAAAATTATTTCAATGACTCTCACGTAAATTACAAAGGTAGCTTTAATGGAATTAAATCTATAAACACTCATGATTATGATATATATCTATACACATCTCAGACTGATGGTATACCAAATATTCTTCTAGAAATATCAGCAGCTGGTCTACCTATAGTCGCAAGCAATATAGGGGGTATTAGTGAATTTATCGAAGATAATAAAAGTGGTTTACTTGTAGATATGGAGAATATAGATGAATACATAAAATCATTAGAATATTTAAGAAATAATCCAGATAAAGCTAAAAAAATGGTAGAATTATCTCATAAAACCCTACAAACCCAACATTCTTGGACTAATTTTATCAACAACGTCAGAAAGGATATCTAAAATAAAATATAAACACCCCTTAATAAGCTTTATTATCCCCATTTTTAACACGGGGAGTATTATTGAAGAGGTAATAAATAACATTCTCTATCTAAATAAAGCTCACAAAAATTCAGTGGAAATAATACTAGTAGATGATGGATCAACAGACCGTATAACTCTAGCCTCTATCGATAGAGTAAAACATAAAAAAAATGTGATAGTATTAACTCAGAAAAATTCTGGACCAAGTAAAGCAAGAAATAATGGAATCTTGAAAGCAAAAGGAGAGTGGATCGGATTCTGCGATTCGGACGATAAAATAGATTCAAACAACTTATTATCATTGCTAGAGAAATTACCAAGTTACAGGCAATTTGATATGCTAGTATTTGGATGGAATATAGCATATTCAGATATAAATAAAATTAGTAGATCAATTCAACTAGAGAGTCAAAATATTAGAGGCTCCAATAATATTATCAATAAAACTATAATATCACTAAGTGATGATGGTAGAATGTATAATCTATGGAATAAGCTATATCGTAGAGAAATAATAGAAAAAAATAATCTAAAATTAAATAATAGTTTAAAATTCGGAGAAGACCTTCTCTTCAATTTAGATTTCTTGTCTAAATCGCAATATATCTCCTGTATAAACATTAAACCTTATTATACTTATCTAGATAACAGTAAGACAAGTATAGTTAGAAGCACAAAATTAGACCTAAATTTCAGGAAAGAAAATGTAAAAGGTTTATTAGCATTTGCAAATAATTCAAATGGTAATATAAATTCAGCAGTCGAGCTTATTAAATTGCGCTGGCTTATATCTTTCTGCTTAGCTATCGTATCTCAAAATACTAATACATATAATAAATTAAAACAAATAAAATTAATATACAAAAATAATCTATTAATACCAAGATATAAATGCAAAAAAGGAATAATATCGTACAAAAAATATATTATATTAAAAATTTTTTCTTTAATTATGCTCATACCTATATTTAATATATTTTTTATTTATACCCTATTTATATATAAAAAAATATCAATTAATAGCACAAAAATTAGAAATATAAAGCTAAATAAAATCCTAGATTAAATTTTTAACTCTCAATCAATAGAATATTGCGGCTCTAAAATTAGTTAAATTGTATTTAAATTTGTATTTAAATTAATATTATGCTAATATTGATGAAGGAGAACACAAAATGAAAATCAAACAAAAAAACAAAATTTTATTTTTTATTATTTTAATAATTATAATTAGCCTAGGTGGATTTTTAACTTGGGTTCATTTTAATAAATCAGACAATAAAATAGTTACAACCAATAGAAATAAACAAGAAAAAATTGAATCCATAGATACTACAGAAAAAACACAAAATAATGATAATCAGAAAAATAATATCTCAAATAATAAAAATACACCCCAAAAAGGATCATCCAATAATACTGACCATATCGAAGGAAAAACCAACAGCTCAACAGGTACAACAACTTTTAATGTTTACACTACAATCCAAGTAAAAAATAAGTCAATTAATATTTCAGCTCAAATCGCCGGTCTTCTTTACGACGACGGAACTGGAAAATGTAACTATATCTTATCAGATAACAGAGGAACTAATATTGAGCTGACCTCAAATATACTAGAAAGCCCAGGAAATAAATACTGCAGTTCAGTATCAAAAAAATTTGATGAATTAAAACCAGGAGATTGGTCGGTTACAGCTATATATAAAAACGAAAATCAAAAATACGAAGGAAGATCAAATGCTCAAAATTTCAAAGTCGAATAATATTTTTAAGATAAAATTGATTATAATACACATTTCAATTTTCGCATTACTCACTCTAGGAATTTTTGTATTTAAAAATTTAACCATCGCAATTAGAGCTACAGATTTTAATGCAGGAAGAATAATTGACGATGAAATTTTCTACAATAAAAATTCTATGAATACCCAACAAATCCAAAATTTCTTAGATAATCAAATAGGAAGCTGTGATACATGGGGCACTCAACCAGCAAATGAATGGGGGCGTAAAGATATAACACGCGCAGAATATTCCCAAAAAAATTGGGGAATAAACCCGCCCTACGTTTGCCTAAATAACTATCACGAGAATCCAGATACTAAAGAAACGTCCTATGAAAAAGGTGGTGGTTATTTCGATGGTGGAATATCTGCAGCACAAATTATTCATGATGCTGCTCAAAAATACGATATAAATCCACAAGTTTTATTAGTTTTACTAAAAAAAGAGTCATCTGGCCCATTAACAAACGATAAATGGCCTCTAAAAAATCAATACCGCTTTGCTATGGGCTACGCCTGTCCAGATAGTGGACCCGGAAATACTGCAGCATGCGAAAATTCAAAAGCAGGCTTTTATAAACAAGTCAACTTAGCAGCTTGGCAGTTAAAATATTATAAAGACCACAAAAATGACTATAGATATAAAATAGGATGGAACCAAATTCAATATTCCCCTAACCCTGCATGCGGAACTAAAAACGTAAATATTGAGAATATAGCAACTTTAAGCCTTTACATATACACACCCTACACTCCAAATAATGAAGCCCTAGCTAATTATCCAGGGACATCAAACTGTGGCGCTTATGGAAATAGAAATTTCTTTATGTTCTTTAATGAATGGTTTGGTAGTACTATAAATAATTCTTCTATGCATCCAGGCATAAAAAAAAGGTATGAAGAAATTGGTGGCCATAATAGCGCGATAGGAAAGGAAAACTCTATTACATTTCACTCTAATAACTCAATTTTTCAAAGATTCGAAAACGGTTTCATTATCGGTAGTGAACAAACTGGGTATTGGGAAAACTATGGAAAAATTAGAAATAGATTCGCTCAACTTGGTTATGAGCAAGGTAAAATGGGGCTACCTATGAGCGGATATTTCAATACTATCGACAACGGAACAGGTCAAAAATATCAAAACGGATTCATTCTAGGTAACGAAAAAAATGGATATTGGGAGAGCACTGGCTTAATACGCAAAAAATTCGCTCAACTTGGTTATGAGCAAGGTAAAATGGGGCTACCTACAACACAAGAATTTACAACTATCCGAGGAGGTTGGTTCCAAAAATATCAAAACGGATTCATAATTGGAAATCCAACAGCAGGATATCATGAAAGCTCAGGTAAAATACGCGAAAGGTGGGATAAAATAGGAAATGAACATGGAGCATTAGGATTCCCAACTACCGACATATTTAAATACTTTAATTATGAAAAACAAGATTTCGAAAAGGGTACCATCATAGGTAGTAATCCGACAGGATATTGGGACATAAGAGGAGATGTGTTTAAATTCTATAACTCTTTATCGATATCTGATAAAGAAAAAATAGGAGCTCCTATCGAACCAGAATATTTTAAAAATGGCCAGTGGATACAAAAATTTAGCAATGGCTATATATCTGGAGCTGGAAATAAGTATACTTTCAAGATCAATTAAAAACTAAATTAAATAAAGGATTATTCATTTATGATAATCCTTTATTTTTCATTATATATTTAGTTTTAATTAATCCATAATCGTTAGATGTTTTATCTGTGTCATACCTAAATCTAAAATCACCGCCATCAAAGGTATTGGCAATCATTCTTGATTTTCCGTTAATTGACTCATGGAGAGTTGCTATAATTCTAAAATCAGTTGAATTGAATTGTGCCAAGGATAAACAAAAGTTAATAGATCCCTCACCACATACTTCAATGTGCCCACTATCAAAAACCCTCCCCCCTCGTAATTCATCCTGTAAAGTATATGCAATAGTTGCTTCGCCAGACCCTAAATATTTATATTTGATCTGCCCCACAAAATTATCACCCGTCTTTACCTTAGATTTATTACCGATCACCTCAATATAATGAGAATTATTGATCTGCTTACTATTTTCATGTCCTACAGCATTAAGATATTCCCTATTAATATCAGTATAGGCTTCCGCAACCAATCTAACATCACCAGTCTTTTTAATAATGCCATCATTTATAAAAATAGCCTTATTGCAGTATTTTTCAACATCCGCCATAGAGTGAGTGACTAGAATTACAGTCTTTGAAGAGTCTTGTTTTATCTGGTCAAAAAAATCGCTACACTTTTTTTGAAAAGCTTCATCCCCAACAGCCAATACCTCATCTAGAACAAGTATATCACCTTGGGCTTTAATAGCTATAGAAAAGGCTAACCGAACTTGCATCCCGCTTGAATAATTCTTAAGTTTTTGATCCATAAATTCCTCAAGCTCAGCAAATCTAACAATTTCATCATACATAGATGAAATTTCTTCGTGAGAAAAACCAAGAAGCGCACCATTTAGATAAATATTTTCACGCCCGGTTAATTCCGGATTAAATCCTACTCCGAGTTCAATGAAAGGAACCAGTGACCCATTAACCTTCACCGACCCTTTCTCTGGTGTATATATTTGCGAAATAATTTTTAGTAATGTTGATTTACCAGAACCATTTCGTCCAACTATCCCAAAAAAATCGCCCTTCTCAACTTTAAACGAGATATCTTTTAAAACATGCTGCTCTCTATAACCTTTAACACCCTTCGACCAATTTACAAAAGCTTGTTTAATACCATTAGCCTGTTCAGTTGGTAACCTAAAGCTTTTAGAAACATGTTTTACTTCTAACGCATATTTACTCATTACAACATCTCCGCAAATTTTTTTGAGTTCCTATTAAAATACCACAAGCCAAATAAAACCAAAAAAACAACAATCAAAATAGGAACTAGTGCGACCCAGTGATTATCGAAGATAGTCCAGAAAGTTGGAGTTTCAGGAGAAATAAGATTATGGCGAATATCTTGAATTGCCATCGCTATTGGATTCATTAGCATTATTTTAGTAATAGAAAAACCCATAATATTCACATTTAGGATCATAGAAATAGGATACATGATTGGCATAGAATAAACTAATACCTGCATAGCTACTTCCCAAATATGAGAAATATCACGAAATTTAACATATAGCGTAGAAAGAATTAACGATAGACCAAACGCAACCATAAAAAGCATTATTATATTTATCGGAATCCAAACTATATCAAATGTTATATAAACTGGGTGGTCAGTCCAAAACGTAGCAGTAGCGAAAATAATAACAACTAGTAAATTAATAGAAAGCGAAATTAAAGCACTAGCCATAGACGATAGAATAACTATGTATTTAGGAAAATTAATTTTTCTCATTAAATCTCCACGGGCCACAATAGAATTCATACCAAGCATCGTAGCCTCAGTAAAAAAACTCCATAAAGATAACCCTAACAGAAGAGTAATTGGATAATTCTGAATGGTCGGATCTGTAATTCGCAAAAACTTAACAAACACAAAATACATCACCGCAAATAGCATAAGTGGTTTTAGGATAGACCATAAAATACCTAAAAATGATCCTTGATACCTTAATTTAAAGTCAGTTTTAACAAGCTCATAAAGAAGAACTCGATTCTTCTTATTTAAAATTCCCTCTAGCATATTTTTATTATATCAAAAAGTATGTTAGAATTAAAGCATGAAAAAGCTCGTAACGATCATAATTCCAGCCTATAACGAAGAGAAAGTTTTACCAAAACTTTTTAATCGACTTGATAAATTATCCCAGAACGAAAGTAATTATTTATTTGAATTTTTATTCATAAATGACGGATCAAAAGATTCCACGATGAAACTTATTTCCGAAAAATCAACTATTGATAATCGAATTTCTTATATTAATCTTTCTCGCAACTTCGGTAAAGAACGTGCCATGCTAGCTGGATTTGATTACGCTAAAGGTGATGCAATTGTAATAATTGATGCCGATTTGCAAGATCCGCCAGAGCTGATTCCAAATATGATTTCTCTATGGGAAGAAGGATATGATGATATTTATGCTAAACGTGAATCACGCGAAGGAGAAACTTGGCTTAAAAAAGCAACATCTAGGTGGTTTTATTCTATTCTGGACAAAATTTCATCCATTGAAATCCAACGCGACACAGGAGATTTTCGACTTCTAGATCGGCGAGCGGTTGAAGCGCTAAAAACTCTCCGCGAGAGCAATCGTTATACGAAAGGGATGTTTTCTTGGGTTGGTTTCAAAAAGAAAGAAATCACTTATAAACGCGACCCACGTGCAGCAGGTGAGACGAAATGGAACTATTTTAAGCTGTTCAATTTAGCAATTGAAGGAATCACCAGCTTTACTACTTCACCATTAAGAATTTCATTTATTTTTGGACTTTTGATTTCGAGCGTGGCATTTTTCTGGATTTTATATTTATTAATTCGCCCTCTTTTCGGCGTACCAACCGGTGGTGGATATTCCTCTCTGATGTCAGTAATTCTATTTTTAGGCGGCGTTCAATTACTGGCAATTGGAATAATCGGTGAATATATCGGAAGAATCTTTATTGAGACAAAAAATCGCCCAGTTTATCTAATTCAAGATTTAAAAGAATATGATAGAAAAATTAAAAAATAATCAAGGCTTTTGGTTTACTTTAATTGGCGGATTAAACACATTGCTTGATTTTGCAATATTATTTACTTTAAAATCTATCGGGCTCTCGTTAATTTTAGCAAATATATGTTCAACAACTGTAACCTTTGTAATTTCGTTCTTTCTTAATAAAAAAATTACTTTTAAATCAGAGACTCAAAATAAAAAGGATATAGCACGCGAGATGGTACTTTTTACCATAATAACACTTTTCGGACTCTGGGTAATTCAAAATATAATAATCTCCATTACTAAGCCTATAATCATCTACTATTTTGGGGATATAAATATTCTATTTGTGAATATATCTCAGGATAATTTCGCAATTCTAACTTCAAAAATAATTGGTACAATTTTCAGTTTAATTTGGAATTTTATACTCTATAAGAAAGTTGTTTTTAAAAAATAAAAGCAGATTTTTAGTCTGCTTTCTTTGAGATAATCAAGTAGCGATCTCGACCTTCACCTTCAGAATGAGTCTCAATGTCAGAATAATCCTGAGCAGTTTTATGAACAATCCGACGGTCAGCAGCATTAAGATTAACCTTAAAATCATCACCAGTTTCACGAACTTTAGCAATCCAACCCTCAGCCTTTTTCGCAATCCTATCAGCTCGCTGATGTTTGTAATCTGCTACGTCAACATTCACTCTAACCAACTCCGCCCCTTTAATCATTAAAGCTGTTGCAATAATATGTTGTAAAGATCGCAAGTTATTAGCATTCTGACCGATCAGTAATGAATTTAACTCGCTTGAAGGAACTGATAGCTCAATCACATCTTCATCAGCCGTGGAATAAACCGCTAGATTTATCCCATAAAAGCTTAAAATATCTTCTAAAAATTTCTGCGCAAAAACAATTGACTCTTCGCGATTCATTATTTTCTCCTCCTGTTATCTTTTGCTTTAATCTGCCGAATGTTATCTGATGATTTTTTATCAGATTTAACAATTTTTGCTTCTTTAGCATTTTTTATTTTTTTATTAGTTTTTTCGCTCGCAACTTCTTCTAGCTCTTTTTTATCTATATCAAAAATATATTTCTGCTGAATAATTTGAATTAAATTTGTTATAAAATAATAAAAAATAATCGCTCCATAAAAATTAACCATTACAACAAACATCATTGCAGGCATCATAAAACTCATCTGACGAGAAACAATCTGATTCATTTCAGCTTGATCAGATTGCTTACCTTCGGCCGCTTCTTTCATAATATCGCTAATTTTTCGACCATTTGTTTTGCCTTGAGTTTGACGTATAGAATACCATTGAGCTAAAGCTGAAAAAACTGTAATAACAAACAAAAAAGCAGCAGATTTACTATTTATAGGTAGAGCTTTCTCAGATAGTCGAACAACACCAAATAATTTCGGATCAAACGATCTAGGATTCTTAATAACTTCTGAAACTTTAGCGAATTCGGAAACTGGAGTATAAACATATTTTGGAATCTGATCCTGCTGCGTGCTAATAATTCTAATTACGCTAAATAATGTAATAAAAATCGGAATCTGAATAAAAAGAGTTAAGATTGAGCGGAAAGGCTTAACATTATGTTTTCGATATAAGTTAAGCATCTGAATGTTTTCAAGCTGCCTATTTCCGTTTGCACTCTTTTTAATCTTTTTTAATTCTGGCTGAAGCTTTTGCATTAGCTTAGATTGATGAAGCTGACTTTTAGTAATTGGCCAGAGGGCTATTTTAACTATAATCGTAAAAATAATAATTGCCAATCCAAAATCACCAACAAAATTATATATTACCAAAAGAAGGTTAAAAATTGGCTGAGTGATAAAAACTTCAAATAAATTCATATCCTAAATTATACCACATTATTAAGATAATTAAATAATTATATCCTCTAATCATCAAAACCATTTGGATGCTTACTCTGCCAACGCCAAGCATCTTGACACATTCGTTCAATATCACACTTAGCTTCCCACCCTAATTCATCTTTAGCTTTTTTGGAATCTGCATAGCAAGAAGCTATATCTCCTGCACGCCGTTCTATAATCTGATACGGAATTTTCTTTCCAACTGCTTTTTCCATATTTTTTATAATTTCTAGAACA
>JAUMVB010000006.1 GCA_030530385.1 bacterium | reverse complement strand
TCTACGAAAATGGTGAGCTGATTTTTGAAGCAGGTATCTCAAAACGAGAAATAGCGCAATCCAATAAGAGCCTAAAAACTTACTTCTTTTACAATAAAGTTAAAATACACAATAAATGACAAAGATCATAAACGGCACTTTAAGCCTTTAATATAAAAAGACTATTTCTATGACTATGTACGCTCAATATCTTGCACTATTTTCCTACTAATTTTAATCATATTTAAGTTTATCTCGGTATACTTAATTGAAAACATCAACTAAAAATGTTATAATTTTTAAGATGAAAAAGTCAAAAACTTCCGCCAAAAATATCATCAACCGTCGAGCGCGGTTCGACTACGATTTAGATGAAGAAATTACAGCCGGAATGAGTTTAAGCGGAGCAGAAGTTCGAGCTATTCGTGACGGTAGAGTTAGCCTAAAAGGCGCCTTCATAACTCTACGAAACGGTCCAAAAGGTGGCGAACTATGGCTTAATAATGCAAGTTTTTCGCTCAAAAATCTTGGAGAGGGCATAAGTAAAGCAGATACAATCGACACAACGCCAAAAAAACTTCTCGCCCATCGCAAAGAAATTGATAATTTCGCCAAGAAAAAACAGGCTGGTTTTACGATCGTGCCGATCAAAATTCTCGCCGAAAAAAGATATATAAAAATCGTTATCGCGCTAGGAAAAGGTAAAAAGCAATTCGATAAAAGAGAAACTTTAAAGCGTCGCCAGTCCGAACGCGAAAATGCTAGAATGATAAAGAGGTATTAAATGAATATTTTTTCATGGAACGTAAATGGACTACGAGCTGTCGAAAAAAAAGGAAACTTAGCTGAGTTTTTGACAGAAAAAAATCCCGATATAGTTTGTTTTCAAGAAATAAAAATTGACGAAAGCCAATTAATGAAAGAGGATTTCGTAGGAAAATACAATGATTTCTACCAGTTTTTTAGTCACGCCGAACGAAAAGGCTATGCAGGAACAGCTGTTTGGAGTAAAAATCAGCCAAATGCAATCCTACGAAATTTCCCAAATAGTATTTTAGAGAAGTATAATCTCAGTGATAATTTTGGTAATGCCACAAAAGAAGGGCGTATTTGTGCGGCTGATTTTGGCGATTTCTGGCTAGTGACAGTCTACACACCAAACACCAAGAACGATTTATCTCGATTAAAATTGCGTGAAGAGTGGGATGCGGCTTTTCTAGATTTCGTTAAAAAACTGCGGCAGGGTAAGTTTTGTCATGATGATTTTTCAGACAACTGTGAACTAATTAAACAATCTGACAATATTTTTGCACCAAAAAGCGTGTTGTTTTGCGGCGACTTAAATGTGGCCCATCAAGAAATTGACCTCGCTAATCCAAAAGCCAATCGCGGCAAACACGGATTTACAGATGAAGAACGATCCGGCTTTGATAATTTTCTAGAAACAGGATTCAAGGACATCTTTCGCAATCAACATAAAAATGAACCAGATCTATACACTTGGTGGAGTCATTTTGCTAAATCGCGCGAAAGGAATGTTGGCTGGCGGATCGATTATTTCTTAGCTGATTTAGATTCAGATTTTCAGGATAAATACCAGCCTATTGCTAAAATTCATCCTGAAATTCTAGGCAGCGATCATTGTCCAGTCTCAATTGAATGGAATAAAAATGTTTGATTTTTGGCACGTTCAATCTGATAAATTACTTTTTCCAGAAATCGAATGGAGTAAACCAGAACAAAAAGCTTTTGCCGGAAAATTACTAATTGTCGGCGGCGGGGCGGGGCAATTTCGGTCGTTGGCTTTGGCATACGAAACCGCCCTAAGAGCAGGTGCTGGACAGGTTCGCGTACTCGCGCCAGATAGTCTACGAAAAATACTTAAAATCGAAAAAACAATAGATTTATTTTTTGCGCCAAGTAATTCTTCTGGCGGTTTTTCAAATGAAGCTTGGGATGATTTCAGAGCAGGTGAAGATTGGGCTGACACAATTCTGTTTATTGGCGATACTAATAAAAACTCTGAAACCGCCATTCTGTTTGAAAAATTCCTCCTCCAGACCGAAAAACCAGTAGTTATAGCCCGCGATGCTGTGGATATTTTGATAAATTCTTCTAGCAGGCTTCTCGAAAAATATAATCTCACCATAATTGCCAGCTTTGCTCAACTTCAAAAGATCTTCAGCACTGTTTTTTACCCAAAAATTTTAACTTTCTCAATGCAACTTTCAAACTTAGTTGATAACTTACACAAATTCACACTTACTTATCCAGCCGAAATTATAACTTTTCACGCCGAAAGTTTAATAGTCGCAAAAAGCGGAGAAGTATTTTCAAACCCATCAGCTACCCAAATTTCCCGCGGAAAAATTTCACCAATCCGAATCTGGAGCGGAGAAATCCCAGCTCGCATCGCAGTATGGCAATCGTGGAATCCGACCAAAACCGCTCAAGCTGCCATAACTAGTGTAGTTTCGTAAAGCCCACATTGACTTTTTAAAACATAAACACTATAATCAAAGTATGAAAAAAGCTGTAAATTGGTTTAAAAATCTTTCAAAAAAACAAAGAATTATACTTATTCTGATCATTATCGTAGCTGTTCTGTCAACTATTGCTATACTTATATTCTTCACGCTAAATACAAAAAAAGAAGCACCAAAAAAAGCTAAACCAGCCCCAACAAAAATTACAAAAAAAGAAGTGCCAAAGCCAGAAAAATTCTATGCATCTCTCTCTGGGGTTCAAGTAGGGTCTGCCGAAAGAGTTAATAAACCCGTGATTGGCGTAATGATAGAAAACTCACTTCCAGCCCGCCCACAATCAGGATTAAACCAGGCAGAAGTTATTTTTGAAGCCGTAGCAGAAGGAGGCATTACTCGATTCCTAGCACTATACCAACAAAACCAGCCAGAATTAATTGGACCAGTTCGTAGCCTGCGTGGTTATTATTTGGACTGGGCGAGCGGATTCCAAGCTTCGGTAGCTCATGTCGGTGGCTCGGGAGATGCTTTATCAAGAATTAGAGACGGTAATCACAGAGATATGGATCAATTTTTTAACCCAGGAAGCTTCTGGAGATCAAGAGACAGGTATGCCCCTCATAACGTCTATACGAATTTCACAAACCTTTCCAATCTAAACAACTCTAAAGGTTGGATTAGCTCTAATTTTCAAGGTTTTAGCTATAAAGACGAAGTTAAAACCAAGTCAGTAAGTACAACTCAGATTCAAATTAATCTCAGTGGCCATTATTACAACACTTCTTATGCTTACAATCCTGAATGTAATTGTTACCCTCGAAATCAAGCTGGGCAATCGCATATAGACCGCGAAAAAGGCCAAATACAACCAAAAAATATCGTAGCATTACGAATGGATATGAATAGAGGCGCAGATGGATACCATAACTTTTACTCAACAATAGGCTCAGGCTCAGGAGTTGTTTTTAAAGATGGTGTAGCAGAAGAAATTATCTGGGAAAAATCAAGCGAAAATGCAAACTTAACCCTAAAAAACCAAAACGGACAGCAAACCAAATTAAATAGAGGTCAAACTTGGATCGTTGCTGTACCTAACTCAGGAGGGTCAATTTCTTGGCAATAAGCTTGCGCTTTATAAGTGATTAAAGTAAAATATCTTTATGAAATACGACCCTTCCAAAATACGTGATTATTATTTTTTATTCAAGAAATCAATCAATTTTTTTTATATTTTATTGTCTTTATTTTGTGCATTTACTATTATATTCGCTGGTATAGTTCATGGATTCGATAAAACTACATTCTGGATTTTTACGACAATAACTATACTTTTCCAGATATTATTAACGATAGTTTTTAGAAAAATATCGAAACCGCAACTAGATCTATCGAAAGTCATATTTTCAATATCCAATAAAATATCTCCCGGAAACATGCCCATTCCAAAACCAGAAAACTACAGTAATGCAGGCTTTTCCGAAGTTTTAAAACTAATATATACCCTGGACTCCCGTAATTATGAAAAAAACATAAAATCGACAAGAGATAACAACCGCATCCCAGAAATAATCTCTAATATTCCTGTTGGTATATCAGTTTTAAGGCTAGATAATTCTATAGCATATCATAATAAATATGCGCCAGACTTCAACCAACTACGGGATGATAAAATACAAGAAATCTTTAGCTGGATAGAAAAATGCCGGCAGTCAAAAATTCGTGATTTTAAAATATGGGAGAGAGTTTCTAATACTTTTAACAATACTATCGATCAAAAGCTATACGATATTGTTGTTTTTTTCGAAAAACAGTTTAAGGATGATGTTGTAATTTATTTTATTGATAAAACCTCTACCTACTGGCATGATGAAAATGATCTCAACTTTATCGCTTTTGCCGCGCATGAATTACGTGGTCCAATTACAATTATTCGCGGATACTTAGATATTTTAAACTCAGAACTATCTTCTATGATTTCGGATGAACAGAAAGATCTCATTACCAGACTGATTGTCTCTTCAAATAGGCTGAATGGATATATTAACAATATTTTAGACGTAGCTAAATTCGATCAAAACCGTTTGGAATTCTCACCGGAAGAGCACTCGATAAATGAAATTTTTGAAGAGATATACGAAGATATTTCGATGAGAGCTAGTGCACAAAATCGCCATCTAGACATTAGTATTCCGCATAATCTACCCACTGTTAATGCTGATATTTATGGTGCGAGCGAAGTATTTATTAATCTTATAGATAATGCAATTAAATATTCCAATGATGGTGGTATAATTAAAGTTTGGGCAGAAGAATCAGGTAATTTTATAGATATCAATATTCAAGATTACGGAATCGGAATACCAGAAAATGTCATGGGCAACTTATTTACTAAATTTTACAGAAGTCATCGCAGCAGAGAAACCGTAGCTGGAAGCGGTATTGGTCTTTATGTGTCAAAAGCAATAGTTGAAATGCTCAGCGGAAAAATATCAATTAAAAGCATAGAAGGTAAAGGGTCCACTTTTACAGTCTCTCTACCAATCTACTCCAAACTATCAGATGTCCAACAGAATAAAATACCACAAGCTCAAATTAAAAATCACGGAAAGGTATTTTAATGATCAATAATATTTTAGTGATAGAAGACGAGAAATTTATCGGAGAAATGTATGTTCGCAGTCTAAAAATAGCTGGATATTCAGTTGATTGGGCAGTCGATGGCAATGATGGACTAGTAATGTTAAATAATAAAAAATATGATTTAATATTAGTCGATATAATGCTACCGGAGAAGAGAGGTGGAGAAATAATACAAGAACTTAAAAATAGCAGTTCTATATCAAAAGACGCTAAAGTGGTCTTCATGACTAATTTTCAGCATACACCGAAAGAGCGTGAAGAATTTCTCAATATGGCCGACGGATATTTTATTAAATCAGAAGTAGTTCCGCGCAAATTACTCGAAATAGTTTCATCATTATAGAAAAAATCTCTAAGCAGAACTGCCACAGAAGCTTAGTCTTAAATTCCGAATTGTCAATAGAATTACCAAGCATTATATCTCCTTTTTATTAGTTAATATTTTTGTTCGCTTTTTGTTTTTTGCGACAGTTGGGCTAGCTATTTATTTTTCACATAAGAGTTAGCCCTCGTTTAAGATTGATTCCATTTTTTCGGATTGAGATATTTTTGAGATAGCATCTTGTAGACCAAATTTGTCTTTTTTATCTACAAAGAAATCAATCTCTAGACCGTTTTTGAAGCGTAGAGTTAGAATTGTAAAATCATTACCGGATTTAGCTTGTCTTGTGATGAGAGAGACACGAGATACGGCAGAGATGATATTGTCTTGATTTAGTAGATTGTTATTCATAAAAATATTTTTCCTTATATTTTCTTAAAATTATTTTATATTACACACACATTGTATCAAAAGAAAAATATAAATCAAGGGTCGCACAATATATCATAGAACTTGTCAAATTTATGTTTTAATATAAAAATACCACCCCTATAGAGTGATATTATTATAACATAAAATTAAGAAAAAATTATTACGTAAAATTTACAACAACTCTAAAATCTTACTTTTAAGTTCTGCATTTTCAATATTTATATTCTGAATATGGAGAAGAGGAAATTTAGCATTTTCGAAGATAGCATCAACTTCAGAATCACGTTTTTGTCGATCTGATAGGATATGAGTCGAATCATCAAGTTCAATCGCAATAAGAGGGCGAAGATTTCGGGAATCACAAAGCAAAAAATCAACAGACTTTTGATTAATGTGGCTTAAAGCACCGCGAAAATTTTGCCCACGAACTTTATGATTTAATAACGAAGAAATACGAACTTGCGAAAAAACAATAAGACTATCACCACAAACAGACTGAAGCTTTCGGAAAAATATTTTTTCGCGTTCGGTCATAAAATTTTGTCTTCTAAAATATGAATATTTAGGCTTTATTTTTTCAGACTCGATAATACGAAAAGGTGAAGATTTCTGAACGATTCGAACTAATTTATATTTAGGCTGTTCTTCTGATATTTCTTTTTTAGGTGTTAGCAATGTAGCCAAAAAAGAAAAAAACAATATAATAAAGAAAAAGGCTATTACGATAAGTTCCATAATTTTTATTTTAGCAGAAGCACGACGAAATGGGAAGGGTTTTTCGGGCTTGTAAGAGTTAGCCCCAAACCCTTCCATTTCGTGCTTGTCGACGATAGTAGTGTTCTACTTCTAAGATAGTCATAAGAAAGCCAAAATAATGGGAGTTAACTGGTATTTCAAATATTTCGTGATAGTCGTAATCAGAGATTTTATATTGTTCCGGAACATCCATGAATGATGATACGATGTTTTCGATAAGTTCAGGTTTTTCGAGATTACGAGAAGCCCAGAAGCGTTTTATGTTAGGTTCAATAATTAAGCTTTTTGTTATATATTTTTTGATATAATTAGCCATTTTGGTTTTATCACGGATAGGGGCGATTTCTGAACGGCCTAAAGTATATCTAACGATATATTTTCGATAAGCGAAGCGTTTTGCGGTTTTAATTTCGTTAACAGTAATAAACGGGTTTTTTGAGCTGTAAAAGTCTGCACAAGCGTTTTGGTAGTTTTCGAGCAGAGCGTGGAAGTGCCAAGCGCCGTCTTTGTGGCGTTCGGGAACTATTAGATATTTAAATTTGAAGCCGTGTGTGCGTTCGTGGTTCTGCTGTTCAGTTTTAAGCCAGTTCTTGAGAAGATTAGACATTTCAACGAAATCATGGCGGTTTTTTACCTTTTCGGGGCTAAATGTGAAAGTAGCGAAATGGGAGAAGTTATTACACAATACGTAATCCGAGATTTTGGTTTTCGTTCGATTGATTGATTTTTCGAGCCAGTCCCGTTCTCCAGAGTTTTCTTCATTCGCTAATCCATTAGAAGATGTGCCGAAGTTGTCTACAATAATAGAGCGTTTGTATTTTATTATTTTAACAAAGTCTGGATAAACTTTAGCATATGAATGAATCTCCTTATACTTTAGATGAGGATTTTTAGCAATGATTCGTTCTGATATTGAATTAAATGTCTTATTCATAATAATTTTGTGTGTGTTAAGTGTGGTCTATGACAAGGGGTTCCCGCAGGCGGGAACCGCCGACCTTTTAATAGTAATTTTCATTAAATTCGCGCCTTATTTCGTAGTAATCTCTATATTCTTGAGCGACTGGATCAGTGAAAGTCTGGCGTTTGGTAGTATAAACTACTAGACAATTACCTGATCGAAGGAACATAGAGTAGAAATTAAATATATTTTGCGAACGATTGAGGGTTTCGAAGTCTTTTTTAATATCAAAGAGTTTATCTTTTGCAAGTTTTTTCGAGTGAAAAGAAATAATTTCTCTTCGATTACGATAAATTGTATATTTGAATTTATATCTTCTTTCGATTGTTATGTGAAACATTAAATCTCCTTACTGTCGAATTGTCGCGGGGCAATCGCCTACCGCGACAAAATACGACCTTTCTTTATAGCTTTTTATCTATCTGAATGGAATGAAGTTCTTCAAATTGAGAAGAGCCTGAAACAACTTTTTGAAGCGTATTATACATATTTCGTAATTTTTCAGAATGAAAGAAAAAGCCTCTTTTAATCACACGTCCAACTAATTGACCGTTATAATCTGTACTAAGTTCATGAGCATTATAAACTTTATTTACAGTGAAAATATTACTATGAGTAGAACACATAACTAAATAGTTAGCTTGTTCACGGAATGGTTTAGCCATGCGTAAAAATAACTGTGAAGTGCCGATAATAGCCTTACGTTGTTTTCTTTGTTGTGAAATTTCAGTAAAAATATATGGTGGTATATCTTTAGATTCTAAGGCATTAAAATACGTGTGTATTTCATCAATTAAGTAAATAACGCCATATTTATCATTATTGATTTCAACTAGTAAACGGTGCAGATCATCGTGATTTTTGAAAGTTATGACTTTGTTCGGTAAATCACTATTAAACTCTAAATTAGTAACTAAAATTGATTTCGGGTAGCGAACCATAAGATTATACACGTGCTTTACAGCTGAAAGCGTCTTACCTGAACCCTGCCAACCACAATATACAGTTAAACCTGATGCACGGAATAATTCTTTATCTTTTGAATCTATATAGTTTTGTTTAATAGAATCAAAGTGAATTTTCGCTTCTTTTTTAATAAATGAGAGATAAGACATTTTAACTCCTTTACTTATCTTTAATACCAAACACAGGAATTTTATATAATAACCACCAAATCATAGAGATCGCAAATTCTATAGGTAACAAAACCGTTGAAAAAGTGAAAATAAAAATTATTAAATCTTTTGAACCTAATAAATATCCAAATAGATAAAGAGGAAATTGAATAGCAGAGAAAATAAACGTAATTGAACTCGCCATCACTAAAAGGGGAGCAATAAGAGAATCAACACCTGCAAACAAAATTGAAATAGGTATTAATAAAATCTGAACTATTTTTAATAATAAGACTACAATCATTTTCTAATCATCCTTCCTTGACCATCTATCCCAAATATAAGCAGAACCCATAACAATAGGAATCATCTGGAATAATCGATAAGCCGCCCACCAGAAAAACGCAAACATAAGTAAATTTCTTGCTAATGTGATATAAATTTTTGGAACTTTACAAATCGAAGTAGTTAATCTAAAACCATTTGTATATTTCTGATCGCCTGAATTTAATAAACTATTTAAATGTGGCGTTGTAGCATCCCAATATGAATCCGAACAGTATGAACCATAAGAAAAACCAACACTGTTTAATGGTAAATATGTTGTATTTAAAATATTAGTTATTTTTTCGAATTTAAACATTGAACGAATGTTAGATAATTCATTATTTAATTCTTCTTGTGAAGAAACAAAAATCCACCTAACAAATTTCCCCAACTCTTCAAATAACTTAGTAAAGAAATTTGCAAAAAAATCCCAAATATTTTTAATTGAATCAATCATAGGTTGAAAAAATGATTTAATTCCGCCTAAAATATCAAAGCCACCGCCATTATTATTTTGATTATTATTATTTTGATTTTGATTACTTCCACCAACTGGATCGACTAAGAATCCGCCTTCGTTTCTATTCCAGTTATTAACTTTTAAAGTCGAACCACCAAGTAAAGTTAAACCTTTTTCAAAATCCGCATCTGTAAATGATGCTATATCTTCTGATTGATTATTATATCCATAAATAATATTAGTTGAACCATATGAATTGAAATCGACTTTTTGAGTCCTTCGACTATAGATTAAATTTTTATATGCAGAAGCTTTCAGTTTAATTTTAAACTTTCCGGCTTCCTGAACCATTGATAAACCACAATCTGGAACGGTTGTAAATGAACTTCTATCGTAACCATCTCTATAATACTCACAAACATATGCTATTAATGTTATATCTTCACTATAATTATTAGCTGTATAAAAATAATAATGCATATTTAAATTTTCACTATCTTCAACCCGCAAACTATTATAAAAATCTCTCTTTATAGTTCTATCATCTTCGGGTGATATTTTATAGCTTTCAACTGCGAGGGCGGTTTTTTCTAGAGTCGTAAAAATAGAAAATAATGATAAAAATCCAAACAATAAAAAATATATTTTCCATTTCATATTTTACCTTTTAGGGCGTACTTTCATATTTTTAATAATATATAATGACAAAATAGAAAGAATTATAATGACTAACCAAGTTATATCATCAAACTTCACAAATTTATTGTGAAGAGGAGTGAAATAATAAACATCATTCATGATTATAGCCTATCTCGAAACAATATGTTCATAATCATAGAATAGAGAAGATGAATACCTGCTAAAACACCTATAATAGGCAATAAAAATACTAAACCTTTAGAGAATAGATCAAGAACAGTAGATATTACTTCACTAGATGAAACATTTTGAACCATATATAATTCCTTTAGTTATTTTTTATAATAATAGGGCAGTTTAACGATATGCCCAGATCGTGTTACTAAACGCGACCGTTTTTACCGCGATTAATAACGCGTCGAACAATAGTGATACCAACCATGCCGACTAGAATAGGGGCAACGAAGGCAAGACCTTGTGTAAACGCTTTTTCAATTCCAGTAATGATTTGAGTATTCAAACCTTCCGGAAAAGAAATTTCAGCGAAATTTCCAAGCATTATATCTCCTTTTTGTTAGTTAATATTTTTGTTCGCTTTTTGTTTTTTGCGACAGTTGGGCTAGCTATTTATTTTTCACATAAGAGTTAGCCCTCGTTTAAGATTGATTCCATTTTTTCGCTTTGAGAAATTCGAGAAATTGCGTCTTTCAAACCAAATTTATCTTTAGGATCTAAGAAATAGCGGATTTCAAGGCCGTTTTTAAAATGTAGAGTTATGGTCGTATAAATATTACCAGTTTTTGGAGATTCTTGAGTTTTAACTGATAAACGGGCAAGGCATGAAATAATATTGTCTTCATTTAATTGATTCTTGTTCATAAAAATATTTTTCCTTATATAATTATTAAATTTGATTTACAACCAGATATTAACATATACAAAAAAGAAATACAAGATAAGTCGCACAATATATCTTTTATGTCCTAAAAATAATTATATCGTGTTGAATAGTTTTTTTACTAAAATAAATAGTTTTTAAAATACTACCTTAGCATACACACCTTACTAAAAACTTTTTTTATTAAAAATAGGGCGATCATTACTGCCTAAAACATCTGTCAGATCCTTCTATTTTCACATCTCCAAACAATAGAATTTTTAATTAATCTAATCTTAAATATATTCCATCAGACTCCAAAAACCTATTTTTATTTTATAATTTTATACCCTTCTTTACCTAAAATTTGACAATTTGACTTTTTTATTTTAAATTATATAATTTAGAGTTTTGCATCTCTCTTTTCTCTATATTTAATATCCTAAATCAACCGAACAAAAAGCGAACATATATTATTTTAATTTATAGTACCCTTTACCCTCAACTCTCAAATCTAAATATTTTGGATTTATTTTATTATTAGAAAAATATTTAATAGCACTATCTAGATTAGCTATTTGTCCCTCCGGAGACGCAGTTGTTAGTAATTTTATTGAATATGGTACATCTTTAACGAAAATTTGAATCTGGCGCAATGATACAGGAGGAATCACTATTTTTTCTATATATATACCTCGAATATCAGCTTCTGAAACTATTTTTCCAACAAAACCTATAAAACTACTGCTCGCAATAGATTTTCCAGAATGCGTCTGTATATTACTTTCATCAGTAACTGATAATCTAGGGCTAGAATAATAGTTATCGCCGAATGATACACCATTTTTATCTACATATAAAGTTTTGTTATTAGAGGTCCAAGACGCTACTGGCCGGCGAAATTTTATCTTAAATTTATACTTAGTAAGCGATATCATGCTAATATTTAATACATCATCAATTTCAGGATATTCCCTCTGAAGATAGGCTACAAGGTCATCTTTTTTTAGATTAGCCCTTATCCTTTCAATTGGCTGCTTATAGTAGTATTGATTAATAGCAGATATATACTTTTCCTTAGGTATAGATTTCTCTGTTTTTTCACCTTCAATATCTACAGACGCGACAAATTGAAATAAGATAATTATAACAGTTACAATAAAAATAAGAATAAAAGTAAAAAAGCTACTTATCTTTCTTCTTTGAATTATTAATTTTCGATTTTCAAGTCTTGCGGATTTTTCTTTTTCAACACCAGAAATTGTCTGATTTCTACTAAAATTACGTTTAATAAAAAATAAATCTTCGCCGTTATGAAAATCGCGCCTGTTACGCCTTTCAACAACCTGCTCTTCTACTTTTTTCACATTATCAATTATATCATAAGCATATTGCAAAATCTATTGATTAAAAGATAAAATCATATTGGCAACATCACTGGCAGCATGTGGCTTAGCAAACTTAGAAAACTCTTTGCTTAGTTCTTGCATTTTTTCAGGGCTAGATAAGACTTCTTTAATCTTAAGCGTCAAAACCTCTGGATTGTGCTCAATCTCATCATCTGACACTACTTCAACAGCATTTGATTTTTTGTAAACCTGAGCATTTTTTAATTGATGACCGCCGGTTAATCGACCATTAGGAACAAGAATTGTGGGTTTAGCGAGCGCAGCAAGTTCTAGATTAGATGTAGCTCCAGCACGAGCAACTACTAAGTCTGCTGCTGCTAAATATTTCCACATATCCTGAGAAATAAAACCATACAACTGGAAGTTGCTAGGTGATTTTATTGTTTTATTTTTCAATTCCTCAAATTGCCCTGCTCCAGATACAAGAATTATTTGAGCAACCGACGACAATTCAACAATTTGAGAAACTATCGCATTATTTAATCTGGCAGCACCAAGACCACCACCAGTGACCACAACTAGAAATTCATCTGGATTAATTCCAATGTCTTTCTTGAATTGCCTTCTCTCCTCTACTGAGTACTTCTTGAAATCTTCCAAAACTGGAATGCCAACATACTGAGAAATTTCTTTAGGATAATTATAAAATTCCAATGGTGCGCCAGTAGCAATTCGTTGAGCAAATCTAGATAGAATTCGATTAGCTAATCCGGGATGAGCATCCGAATCGTGTATAACAACAGGTATTCGTAAAGCCCAAGCAGCTAAACCAGCAGGTACACACACAAAGCCACCTTTACAAAACATTACATCTGGCCGCCACAAAATTAGTTTATAGAAGGCTTGAAAAACACCAAAAATATTTTTGAAAATATCAACTAAATTACTAAAAACAATACTCGGAATCATTAAATGCTGAAATAAATTTAGATGATGATAGCGCCGAAATTTGCCGCTATGAATTGAACTAATTTTCACTTTTCTACCAAAAGCTGATCTCATCGTTTTTTCAGCTTGCGGCAAAAAATTTTTATCACACCAAAAGCGTAACTCTACATTTTTATTTTTTTTAATAATTTCTTTAAAAACTGCGACGACTGGCGTAACGTGTCCGCCCGAACCGCCCCCGACTGCGAGAATCTTCATCTTTCCTCTCCTTAAAATCATCAACTTGCCTGAATGACGTATAAGCTGAGATATTGAATATCAAGCCCAAAACGCCCGAAATAAACAAAATACTTGTTCCTCCATACGAAAGCAGCGGCATCGTAATCCCCGTAAGAGGTAAAAGACCAGTCATAGCCGCGACATTCATTACCGTATGAAATACAAACCACCCACAAACTCCAGCGGCCAATATTCTGCTAGCAGGATTCTTTAGATATGCAGAAACCTTAAGTATTCTCATTGAGAGAGCTAAGAAAATAGCTAATATAATAATTAAGCCGATAAATCCAAAAGTCTCACCCAAAATCGCAAACACGGAGTCATTAATCGCTTCAGGTAAATATCCAGTCGCCTGTACAGAATTACCAATACCTACGCCCAGAAGACCACCGGAGCCAATCGCGATTTTCGCATGACAAATATGATATTCGTCCTTCTGTTCACCACTAGAAAGGTTAGAGCAATTTTCATTTCCAGCAAATGTCATGACACGAGCCATTCGATGCGGAGCAATTAAAATCATTCCAACAATCGCAACTAAACCTATTATTGATGCAGCGATGATATTTTTCCGATTTAAGCCAGCCATAAAAAATTGAAACGCAACAATAGCTAGCGCCGAAATCGCAGTACCAAGATCTTTTTGAAATCCAGCAATAAAAACTAGCATTAAGCCAACTAAAAGACCTGACGGTAAAATCGTTTCTCGAAAATCATTAATCTTTCCCTCCCTAGCTTTTGACCCCAAAAACACAGCCAACGCAATTAATACACCGACCTTCAGAAATTCACTTGGCTGAACACTCACAGAACCAAACTTAAACCACCGGCATGCGCCAAGTTCACATTTCGCTGGGGGAATTTTAGCAAAACCTAACACAGCTAAAATAGCACATATCACAAAACCAATTGCCAAGATCTTACCAGAATGACGATAAATCCAAGAAATAGGCACACGACTCATCACCACAAAAGCAACCAAGCCAAGCCCTAAACTCATAATCTGACGCCAAAAAAAATGCATACTGTCATAATTTCCACCGTAACTCTTATTCAGAAAAGCAGCACGTTGTGGACTAAGAGAATACATTGTAATCACCCCAACTAGCATTATGAGCCCCATAAATAGTAAAATCAAATAATCCGGACGATGTTTGCGAATTTTTTCAAAGCCTTCTATTTTAAGTCGAGTTTTTGAATCGGCTCGAAGTTCATCACGAAGATTTTGATAAGCTATCAAAACTGAATTTTTAGAGATTTTCCACATATCGGCCAAAAAAATCTGAACCGAAAAGATTAAACCTTCCTTAGATATATCATCCAAGAATCTTACCCAAGAACCCTTTAAGCTAACCTCAGATAAGGACTTCTGTATTTTTGAAGAGCGATATCCTAATTTTCTTCTCTCCACTATTAAAACCTTTTCTCGGCTAATGCTAATACAATACCTACAAACGCCAAAGCAATAGCAATAACCCAAAATCGCATCGTGATTTTGGTTTCTTCCCATCCTTTAGCTTCAAGATGATGATGAAACGGCGCCGCTACAAAAATTTTCTTTTTAAATACTTTCTTGCTAAAAATCTGCAGCGCGCTTGATCCAGCTTCTATCACGAATATCATTCCAATAACAGGTAAAAGCAAGAGTGAATTAGTCAACATCGCCACAACTCCAAGTGAAGTTCCCCAAGCAAACGAACCTATATCGCCCATAAAGAACCGAGCCGGAAAAACATTAAACCAAATATAAGCCATTAGAGCGCCAATTACAGTAAAACAAAATGCCGCTAAATGAAATTGGTTTTGAAGAACTGCAATCACCCCAAATGATCCGTAAGCCGCAGCTAGTAGTCCACCAGCTAAACCATCAAGCCCATCAGAAATATTAACCGCATTAGAAGTAGCCACAATTGCGAATGCAAATAGCGGAATCATCAGCCATTTAATATCTATATCACCTACAAATGGAATCATAACCGAAGTAAAACCAAGCTTTGAATGAAAAAACCAACCCAAAACCAACCCGACAACAATAATCATCGCAAATTTAACCGGCGCCCTTAGACCGGCATCTTTTTTATTTGTACCCCAAACATTTAAGATATCATCGATCAAACCAATAGCCGCTCCTCCAGCCAATCCAGCGAGAGGCAGCCAGGTTTCCGCTCGGTTTAAATTTAAAAACCAAGTTATAATAATAACTGCTAGGACACCGATAACTCCAGCCATAGTTGGGATATTGCGAGCAATTTTCTTAGCGTGAAGCTTTGAAACAATTTTTAGTTTTTCCCCAGTAACTGCGGCTTGTTTTTGTTTTTTCCAAAATTTATATTTATAAGCAAAAAAAGTATAAATCGGCGTCAAAACCATAGCCAGTAAAAAACCAGCAATTGCGAAAATTACAGATTGGATTAATTTTTGAGTTAGGATTTGCATTAATTTCCTCCAGGTTTAACATTTAAATAATTCAATAGCCAGTTTGAAATTTCTGTAAAAATTGGCTGAGCGTGGATATTTCCTTGAATATTTTTTCCTTCGCTCCATACAGATACCATTATAACAAATTTTGGTGAATTATTACCACCAAAACCAACATAACTTCCGATAGTTTGGTTTTCAACATATTTGCCATTAACCAAAGTTTCGCTAGTTCCGGTCTTTCCACCAATCCTATATCCAGAAAGATCCTTTGGCGGATTAACAGATTTACGTGCTTTAACTAAAATATCTCTCATTTGTCTACTAGAATCGGAAGAAACTGAATTACTATTTCGGACTACACTATCCTTTTTCTTGATGTCGCCATTAGAATCAACCGTTCCAGCAATTAAGCTTGGTTGATATAAAATCCCGCCATTCACAATAGAACTAAAAGCTGTAGCTGTCTGAATCATGGTCGTATCCATCCCCTGCCCAAAACTCATATTCGAATATCGAACAGCGTTACCTTCTGCTCTATCGGGAGGAATAACAATTCCAGCGCTCTCAGAAACTTCTATGCCAGTTTTCTTACCCAACCCAAACCGATCGTGGTAGTATTCATACATTTTATCCCGTGCTGATTTATTGATAGTTCCATTACCAAGTCTTTTAGCAATTTCAACCATTCCAGTATTTAGAGAGTAATTTATTGCTGTCTGGAATGTAATCTGTCCAGTGTGGCCAAGTACTGCATTTTTGATAGTCCTATCTTCGATTTTAACTTTATCCGCATTGTAATAAGTTCCATCAGCCGAAGCCACACCCTCATTTATACCCATAGCCATAGTTAAGGCCTTAATAACAGATCCATTTTCGTAAGGCATCATTGTGACATTATTATTAAAATCACTAGCATTTTTCACAGCCCCATAATTAGCAGGGTCATAGGTTGGATAATTCGCCATTGCAAGAACCTTACCACTAGAAGGATCTATTACAACAGCGCTACCATTCTTTATCCCGAATTCACCCATTTTAGTTTTAAGAACTTTTTCTGTTTTAGCTTGAATATTTCTATCTATCGATAAGAGAATATTCTCACCATTTTGAGCCGGAATATCAACATCGTTCGAGCCAATCATCAAAGAATTACCAAAAACATCGGTTGTAGTTTTCAACATCCCGTTTTTACCGGTTAATTGTTTGTTTAGAGAAGCTTCAACACCATAATTGCCTCCACTAGAATTAACGAAACCCAAAATCTGACTTGCGAGAGCCCCTTCTGGATAAACTCTACGCGTTTCTGGCGTAAAACCAATTCCAGAGTATTTTTTCTCTTTGATTTTTTCTGCTTGCGTGCGAGAAAGTTTTTTCCCTAAAACTTGATATCGATTATCTTTATCAAATAACTTTTCAAAACCAGCCACTAAATTTCCGCCAGCTACCTGCTTCAAAGTGCTAATAATTTCATCTTTTTTATTTTTATTGTATTCTTGCGGATCAATAAACAAAGTATAGACAGTCTCGTTCATTACAAGCTTAGACGTCTTGTTCCCATTCATTGCATAAATCAAACCTCTTGAAGCCGGAATCTCATACTGCTTCATCTGCTCATTATTCGCTAAGGCTTTATATTTCTGAGCGTTAAGAACCTGTAACCAAAAAAGCCGAACGATTATTATAGCAAAAGCACTTATAATTCCAAGCGCCATAATAGATGCCCGACTTCTAGGTTTAACACTATTCATATTTTATATTTTACCACAAAAAACAGGAAAAGCGTAAACTTTATTCAGCATAACTAACCGATGCTGGGGTAGTCATATTTTTAGCAACATCCGTCTTTTCAATTGAGTTCAAAGATGTTAATCGAGCACTCTCAACTTCTAAATCAGAAATCTTCGTTTGGAGCTCAGAAATTTCATTATCTTGTTTTTGAATACTGTTACCATAAGTGCTTGACTGAGTAGCGTTCCCAACATATATCAAACCCAAAAGCACAAAAAATCCAGCAAACATCAGAACACGAGAAACGACACCCAATTTTTTACTTGGTTCAAAAATAGTAATATTAGCATTACGACCATAGCTTCGTGATGATACAGCAGATTGCCGTCGTCGACTAGTGTATTTTTTGTTAGTATTTCGCATATTTTCCGTTTTGTGTTTTTAGGTTTAATATTTATAATCAATTTTAAAGCGCCAGCGTTTATTCTGACGCTTTAAAAATTTGTTTTCGAATTCAGAATTTCTTCGACTTATCGAAAATTAACTTTTACGCGAGCTTGTTCATCAGCGTAACTTACTTTGATTGTTTTTGGCATCTCGCCTCCTTTTGTTTTTATTTTTTAATACTCACTCGCAGTTTTGCACTCCGAGCTCGCGGATTGTTAGCATCTTCTTTTGCACCATCAAGCGGTTTTTTCGTAAGGCTTTCAAATTTTGACTCAAGAAAATTCTCAGCATCTTTTTTGAAAAAATTCTTTACGATTTTATCTTCCAGACTATGAAAAGTAATAATCCCTACTCTTCCCCCGGGATTAAGCAGCTTAGAAACAAGCTTTAGCATTTCTTCGATCTGCCAAAGTTCTTCGTTAACTGCGATTCGTATCGCTTGAAAAGTGCGGGTTGCTGGATGTGTTTTTTGCCAGCCGCCTTTATGTACGTTTAAAATTAAATCAGCCAGCTGTTTAGTTGTTGTAATTGGCGCTTTTTTGCGAGTTCGAATAATCTCATCGACTATTTTCTCTGCAAATCCTCGCCTCTCTTCACCAAACTCTGTTAGTATATGTAATAATTCTTTTTTTGATGCACGATTAATAACATCAGCAGCGCTTTTTTCTTGCTGCGGATTCATTCGCATATCAAGCGGACCGTCTTTCTGAAATGAAAAACCACGCTCGGCTATATCAAGCTGAGGCGAAGACACTCCGAGATCAGCCAGAATTATATCAAACTTCTCACCCCTTTCTACTAACCATTGCGTCGCGCTCAAAAAATCTTGATTAATTAATCGAGCTCCTTTTCGCTCAAAATCTGCCAAAGCTTTAATCGCATTTTGATCTCTATCGACAAGCACAGCATTTTCAAAATTTTTAGTTATACGCAAAAACTCACCAGCGTGACCCCCGTATCCAGCAGTCAAATCTAGGTATCTTTCTCCTTCTTTTGGCCGAATAACCGTCAAGCTAGCATTTAGTAGAACTGGTGTGTGGACTAATTTTTGCATTGTAATTCCTTTAAAGTCAAGTATCTGATGATTAAACTGTTTGTTTTTGTTTATTTTTTGTTTTAAGGATATAAGTTGACTTTTTGCTTAGCGTATAGCTAACCACATGTCGTTTGAGAGACTTATATATGAGGTGGAGTTTTATTTTTGGGAGGTTTTAGAATGTACTCCGATCTTATTTTATACTGATTCTCGGTGATTGTCCAGTTGTTTAACCACCAGGTATCTGACTTTAAAATAAACTACAATTTATTTTTTAACGTACTTTTATTTTTATTTAGTGGTTTTTATTTCTGTCACTTTCTGTTGCTTCCACTGACTTAAGTTTATATCGTTTATGATTTTTGTGCAAGACCTATTTTTGACTTTTTATTAAAATACTTAAAAAATAAACATAGTTTTTCCACAACTATGTGGAAAAGCAAGTCTAATAACAGACTATTTTAGCTTTTCCACAAATTTTTTTAGGTTGTGGAATTATCAATAAAATTATCGAATTAAGAATGCCTGAATCAAAGCCGTATCATAAGCATTTGTATATTGCAGAACAACCCACGTCAAGAACACAACAAGGTTAATTGCAAGAGATAAAACTAATACTGCACTACGAAAATCTTGCACTGTCTGATCTACTATCACTTCACCATTTTCGGCAATAGCAATTCCATTATTAGTTAAAAGAGTTTTAGCTTTCATAAGACTAGTATCTTTTTTTGTTACTTTTTTCTCTATAACTTTTTTAGCCTCAGCTTGTTTTTTTGTCATTTTATTTTCCTTTTTATATTGACTTATTTAATCTTAATTGTTTTGTATGTTTATATACTATCACAAAATAATTCTTATGTCAATAGATTAGTCTAAAATATTCCACAATTAAATAGAAAAATACGCCAATATTTTGTTCTCTTGACATTATTGCTATATATTTTATACATAAATCTATCTTTCAATTGACAAAATATTAAAATATTATACTTGTAATACAGCTTACTAAAAATAACCCTACTTAAACAGGGCTATTTTTATTGTCGAGTCGATTATTTAAATATAAATCTATATTATAAAATTGAATCTTCGCCAAATAGTTTTTTAATTCTGGCTTCTATCGATCCTTTATGCCGACCAAGTTGTTTACTCATCTTCATAACCAATTCTAGATCAATCCGCCCATTCTCAAAAATAGCGTCTTGAAGCTGAGCGTCATCGGCAGCTTTCCACGGCTTATAGGCATTTGGATATTCTTCACGCATCTTTGCTAATTTTTCAGCCCATTTTGTTTTTTGAGCTTGGGATTTAATTTTAACTAAATTCTCACCCGAACGTTTTTCGAAATTAATCTCAAGGTGACCATAATTATTTTCTGCCTCTTTACTCTTTTTCCTCAAATATGCATCAATCTGCTGCGCTTCTTGGCTCGTTTGCAAAGCCATTTTATTGATTCCTGAGAGATAAATTTTATCTAGCGACCGAACACGAGAAAGTGCAACATAGCCCATACCCTCAGCAAAAGCTTTTTTGAGGTTAATCCTAGCAGCATCCAAAGTCATGCCTTGTGATTTATGAACCGTAATTGCGTAAGCCAAACGAAGTGGGATTTGCGAAATTGAAGCTCGCTTCTTTTCGCCGTCACGAAGCTCCCAAGTTTCAGGAGCTATCGTAACTGTTTTACCATTCCTAAACTTAACAATCGGATATTCAGTAGCTGGCTCAAAATCTAAAACCTCCCCAATCGAACCATTGACATATTGTCGATTCTGAGAATTTTTAACAGCCATCACTAAAGCACCCTTCTTCAAGCGCAAAATTTCTGGTGCTAAAACTGATTTTTGCAAAGTCGCAACATAATTCTTCGCACCCGTCGTACTCTGAGCAAAGAAAAATTCTTCACCTTCGAGCTGATTTAATCTATCTATATTTATCGAATCAACATCTATATTTACAGTGTGAAGCTCTGTTAGGCTTTCATCTTCTTCTGGCTCTGCACCCAATCGCAAAAGAAGTTTCTCGGCATGACGACGTCGCAAATCACCAGCTCGCATCGCATTCAAAATATCAGTCAATTCATCATCCTTTTGGCGAAAGTTTTCTTCTAGATAACAAATCACAGGATTCATTTCGCGCCAAACATTAGAACGAATTACAAATCCACCTTCTCGAGAATCAGCACGATTAATTGGTGGGAGCTGAAAAAAATCACCACATAAAATCACTTGGACCCCGCCAAAAGGCTTATCAAAATTCTGACGAACAACACGACAAATTTGATCCACTAAATCTAGCCGAAAATCATGAAGCATTGAGATTTCATCAATAATTAAAATATCTGTATTTTTAATAATTTCAGTGCGAGATTTACTGAGTCGTTCAATAAATTTATTCGGCAAAAAATCATAAATCCCCATTCCGCTCCACGAATGAATTGTATTTCCGCCAAGATGAGTTGCCGCTAGCCCAGTTGTTGCAGTGACACTGATTTTTTTACCTTCATTTTTAGCATATTGAATAAACTGGTTAAGCGTAAAAGTTTTTCCACTTCCCGCTGCACCAGTTAAAAAAACATTCTCACCCGAAAGCATTATTTCAAGAGCTAGCGCCTGTTTCATTTTATTCGCCAATCATTCGTGGTGGTTCGCCATCAGGCTCTTCAAGCAACTTCTTGCTCTTAATTTCATATCGTTTGCCAGTAATTTCGCTAACGATATAATCTTCGTTAATCAAATTCACAAACATATCGAGGTCATTACCATCCATAATGATAATCGCACCCTTGTCGTCAGTCATTAGCTCAAGTTGCATCTCATCAGCATATTCGACAACTTTCTCCTGTGGAATATCACCAATGCCATCCATTTTTTGAAGTTTATTCGCAGCTTTTTTATGATCTCGAACAAGTGTCTGGAGATCAAGACCATCAGGAAAACTCAATTTATATTTAGCTTCAATTTCTGCAACTTTCTGATCAGCTAGAACCTGTTTTTTGTAATCGTAGTTAAATAATTTCTCAAACTTACTTGGATTAAAAGCAAAGATATCTCCACTCACAATTAAAACTTGATTATCTGGCTGTATTTTTAAACCGAATTCTGGCTCAAACATCCCAAATCGTCCATCACGAAATTCCCAAGCTGTCGCCCCACGCAAAACCTGCCCTTGCATAATCTGCTTAGCAACATAGAATTTCTTACCGTCCTTATCTGTGAATCGCGCTAAAATTCCTTTCATTCGCTTGAACTCATGTTCATTTTCATTGAATTCCACAATATCAGAATATTGTGTCTCAATAGTGTTAAGCAGCGCATCAGCGTGTTGAACTTTAGCTAATTCAGCCCTAAGTAGCACATCTTTATTCGCGCCCCCATCCATTTCATATTCACGAATAGTCAGTCCAGTTCCAGCCCCCATATTTACAAAATTAATCAAATCAAACAAAAACAAAGGTTTAATTTGCGAATTTAATTCACTAGAAAAGCTGGTTGTAAATGGAGTAAAGTTTTTATTAAAAAGAAAGAATTCTACATCAAGTTCATTTTTTATTCCATCAGTTAAATTTGCCCACTGAAAAATATCAGTTCGTTCTTCTTGCTTTACTTCACCCTGAGCTGAGGCTTCCACATTTTCAGTTCCTTTTATCTCTTCCATATCTTATATTTTATCATAAACATATATTTTTTAATAGCTTACGTTAAACTAGCTTGACTTTTTATGATGATTATGTTATTATGTAAATATTCTAAAATTAAAAACAAAAAAGGATTAAAATGAAAACAAAATTAAAAATAAGTACAGTCGAATTCTCTGACCCCGTACTAAAAAATAAAATCCAACTTAAGATTGAAAAACTTCAATCTGGTAAAATTGTCGTGCGCGTTATTCTACCAGAAGAGAAAAACTTTTTCCGCGGCGTTAAATTCAGTGAAGTAGTAAAATTAGAAAAGCTAAAAAATGGAAACTGGATTAAAACTTTGCGCGCTAAATTTGGAGCTGGCGCAGAAGAACTGTTCGGTATAAATGAAATCAATGAAGAAAGCGAGTTAGAATCTCGCGATGTAAGAATCATCGCCTTTATCGAAAAGAGTTTAGCTTAATATAATCATAGCAACAATAATAAAAGACCTCTTAAATCTTAGTGAAAGAGGTCTTTTATCTTATTTATTCCATTTAATAGTTTTTTCTAATAACAATTATAGAAATTACAGAAAGTGCAGCACCACCGATGAAAAGTAAATTCTTAATAAAATTATTTTCGAAACCTGTGTTTGGTGCACCAATATTTTCTTTTGGTTTCTTCTCTTCTTTTACTGGGTTCGAAGGTTTTTCAGGCGCAGGAACGCTTTTCTTTTTATAAACGAATGTTACAATCTTTACACCTTCTTCAACTTTTCCAGTTTTAGGCGATGAGTTTTTAAGTAGTTCCGCTTTTTCGAATCCTTCGAATTGCTTTTCTTCAGCAGTATAGTCTGTGCCCACTTGAACTTTATTCGATAACAAAACTTCAGGAGCAAGGCTCACACCATTCTCATCTTGATAGCGCACAATTACAGACCCACGCTTTTTAATATCTGCGTAAGGTTTCATTTTTGCGCCACTTATAATACCTGTAGCCATCTTATCTAGAGAGAAATATTTATCATTACCTCGGTAGATTTCTGTAGTTGCAGAAATTGGATTCAATTTATTCTCGTTATAGTTAATTGTTTTTTCACTAGTATCCAAAATAGTTAATCTTGGCAAGAACTGATACAGAGCTTTATCATCAGCAATTTCTAAAATCTGATATACAAGCTCATGGCTTGAATTTTTTATAACTTTATACTTTAAGTTTACACCAGTTCTAAGCAGAACACCTTTTGAAGTAACATTATCGCCAAAGTTAGAATATAATTCTTGAGTATTTACAGAACCAACCGCACCCTCTTTTGGATTCAATTTCGTGTCAAATGCAATACCAGAAGATTGCGGTAGTTTCATCTTGAAAATATCACCTGGTTTAATATGTTTAGGATCATTTTTATCTGATTGAGATAAACTAAAGTCAAATATAGTGCCATTTAAATTTTCACCATCTTGACTAGAGGCGTGAAAAGTATTAAACCTAGCGTCCACCGCTGGCAATGTTTTACCAACCCCATTGATTGTACCAGTTTTGTGAGCAATCTCTTTATCGTTAATCTTTACAGATTGTTCGACGTTGTGTTTATGATTAGCCCAAGCAGCATAATTATAAGCAACAACCTCTATTGAAAGCTGCATATCCGAGATTTTTTTAGCTTGATCATTAAAAATTAGCCTATATTCTGAATCTCGGGCTGCACTCTTTTCTGGAATAATATTCTCTGCTTCAGGATGACCTTTGATAGATCTTCTAGAAAATTCACCAACATTGTTTTTAGCTTTAATGAATTTTATCTTACCGATAATTATATCTTTATAACGGACTTCTCTATTATCCAGCCCAGTATCGTTAAGACTCTCAAATTTAAGATCAACATAATCACCGGCATTGATATTCTGCCCGTTTTTAACACTAATATTAACCTTGGTGCTAGTTCGGTTTTCTGACTGGCCTGAAGAAAGCTCTTTAATCTCACCCGTTGCATCAACATCAATTCTCTTTGCCGTATCGGCAAACGCAGGTTGAGCTAAAAATAAAGTACAAACAGCACCCAGAAAAGCATAAACTGCTATTTTGTTCTTAAACATTTTTTCTCCCTTTTATTTTAACTACTTATGCTTAAAATTATAATGGTTATGTATAAAAAGTCAAGACCTAAAAAATCACAAAAATAAAACTCCACCGTTATTAGTGGAGATTTATTACGAATGCACTATTCGTTATTCGTTAACACCAAGTTCGATGCGTGAGAACTGTCGAATAACAATGTTTTCACCGAGTTTAGCGATTGCTTCTTTCAAGAATTGTTCAACAGATTTGCTGTCGTCCATAATGTAAGTTTGTGAAAAAAGAACTTTTTCAGCAAAGTATTTTTTCACTTGGCCGTCAACAATTTTAGCAGCAATTTCAGCTGGTTTTCCTTCTTTCGAAACTCGCTCTTCAGCTTCAGCCTTAACGCGAGCAATTTCTTCAGCTGGAATATCAGCTTCGGTAGCATAAACTGGCGCCATAGCAGCAATTTGCATAGCAATTTGGTGTGCGAAGTTTTTGAAATCTTCAGTTCGCGCAACGAAATCAGTTTCACAGTTAACTTCAACGATCACACCAATTCGGCCACCGTGAACGTAGGCCTCAACCAAACCTTCGCGAGCTTCGCGGTCACCTTTTTTCTCGGCTTTTGTTAGACCTTTTTTGCGAAGAGCTTCAAGAGCTTTGTCAAAATCGCCTTCAGCTTCAATAAGAGCTTTTTTGGCGTCGGTTAAACCAAGACCTGTCAATTCTTTAAGTTTTTTAATTTCTTCAACAGAAACAGCCATTTTTATCCTTTCGAATTTAAGAATTATTTATCAGTTTTAGCTTCTTTGATAGCTTCAATTGCATAATCTAACAGCAATTTAACACCTTTAATAGCGTCATCGTTAGCTGGAATCACGTAATCAATTCCATCTGGATTTACGTTTGTGTCAACAATCGCAACCACTGGAATATTCAAAGTTTTAGCTTCACGAATTGCGTTTGCATCAGCAATTGCATCAGTTACAAATAAAATTCCTGGGCGACCCATCAAATCTTTGATTCCACCATATTTTGTATTTAAAGCTTCAATTTCTTCAGCATATCGTTGAACTTCAAGCTTAGAATATCGTTTTGCAAGTTCACCACTAGCCATTCGTTTTTCAAGAGTTTTCAATTTCTTGATTTGCTGGTTTACAGTTGCTGAGTTTGTAAGCATTCCGCCCACCCATCGTTCAACAACATATGGTTGTTTTACACTTTCAGCAGCTTCACGAACAGCTTCTTTAACTTGTTTTTTAGTTCCAACAAAAAGAACTTTTCGACCAGATTCAACCGCTTTAGTAATAGCTGGAAGAGCTTTTTCAAGACCTTCAACAGTTTTAGTTAGATCAATAATGTGGCTATCTTGACGCTTGCTGTGAATATATGGCGCCATTTTTGGGTGCCAGCGTGAAGTTTTGTGACCAAAATGAACGCCAGCTTCAAGCAACTGCTTGATATCAACTTTTACAGACATTTTAACTCCTTTGTCTTCATTTTTGGGGATAATTTCGAAAAACTATCGAAAGGAATTCCCCCAAAAATTGTTTCATTAATTTATATTACTCTATAATTCTACCATATACGTGGATCAAAATCAAGCAATACATAATTAAAGTCAAAGAGTAGAAGCTTGCAAGACATTAAGTTTTCTTTCTGGGCAAAAACAAATTACTAGTATTTATTTGGAAAATATTCTTTTCCCAACTGCCATAAATACTGATCAATCTCTTTAAGATTAAATTCTTCTAATCCGTAGTATTCTCTAAAAGCAATAATTATATTTTTAAATTTTTGATAATCTTTTAGATCTGCATTCTTAAATTTAGAAAATTTATCTGTTTTTCTAAAATATTTCAATACCTTTTCTACATAGCTATCATAAATAGGGTACTCTTTAGGATTATGATGAGAACAGTATTTAGTAGAAAAAGAATAGAACTTTCTAGTGACTCCATTAATAGTAACATTTTGAATTTCATTGACTAAAGTTACATCGCCTTGTCTCAATCTCTCATCAATTTTAAGACTCAGTATATGCTCTGCAACTGGATAAACTGAAAAAATATTTGTGCTATAAAAATCATTTAACGTAGCAACCTTTAATAAAATATCAGAAATTTCTTCGTTACTTGGTAATAGCTCAAAAAACAATTTATCTAAAGCATCTTCTTGCAACTTATAATTTTTAAAATTTTTCCACGATTTTAAGTATTTTTCAACTTCAATGGCTGACGGTTTAGGAATAACAATATCTGATTCTTTATTCATAAGTACTTTGTATCATACTTAGAGCAAAAAGAAAAGAGGCTTTTACCTCTTTTCCGTTTTTCTAGTTATTAGA
>JAUMVB010000005.1 GCA_030530385.1 bacterium | reverse complement strand
GGTTAGCTTTGTTCCATTCAGACTCACCGTGGCGAGCAAAAACCAATTTTACCATATTTCTCCTTTTTGAGATTATTTTACACTTATAATTTTATCACTATCCAAAATGTTCAGCAAGATCTAACTGTGCGTAATTACTAAAAATAAATAAATTCCAATTTAAATCATTCTCTTAAAATATTTTTAGTGTATAATAATTTTATATGAACGATAACGCAATCACAATTAAGGATTTTGAAATTTCGTTTGGTAAAAAGAAAATTATAGATGGTCTTTCTTTCGAGGTGAAAAAAGGAGAGATTTTTGGTTTTCTTGGTTCAAACGGAAGTGGTAAAACAACCACAATCCGAGCGCTTTTGGGAATCTATCAACCAGATTCAGGCGAACTGTTAATTAACGGCAAGACTTTTTCACCAGAAAACAGCTCAATAATTGGCTACCTACCAGAAGAGCGTGGACTCTACAAAAAAGAAAAAGTCATCGATGTTATGATTTATTTTGCACAACTCAAAGGTTTAAAAAAAGCGGAAGCGCGCAAGTGGTCAATAAATTTTCTTAAGCGAGTTGGTCTAGAAGATAAAGCCAACACAAAAGTCGAAAAGCTTTCTGGTGGGCAACAACAAAAAATTCAGCTCGGAATCACTATAATTGGTGAACCAGAGCTATTGATTTTGGATGAGCCAACCAAAGGCTTTGACCCTGTAAATCGAAAACTTTTGATGGAAATTATCGAAGAACAAAATAGACGCGGTGCAACCGTAATTATGGTCACTCATCAGATGGAAGAAGTTGAAAAAATCTGTGATCGCGCACTACTTCTTAAGAATGGCAAAAAAGAAGCCTATGGTACAATTAATGAAATTAGAGATAAGTATGGAAAAAATCGTATTATTATTGAATTTTCAGGTAAGCTACCAAACAGCAAAAAATTCAATATAATCACAAGCGAAGCTAATTACGCAGAACTTGAGCCGCTAGCCGATCCTCAAGAGATACTACAAGAGCTTGCTAAAGAAATTAAAATCACTAAGTTTAGCGTCGAAAAATCAACTCTAAATGAAATCTTCCTAGAAATTTACGGTGAGCAAAACGAAGAAATGGAGAAAGAAAATGCATAATATAAGTTCAGTTATTAGATTCGAAATTTTTCGTGCGCTCAAAAAACCATCCTTCTGGATTGCTGCAATAGCTTTTCCGCTCGTTTATGTTGCTATGTTTGGACTTGGACAAATTCAAGGTCAGGAATCCAAGCGTAATCATGAGAAGCTAGCTTCAGAAAAATTTAGCTTTCAAATCACAGATGAATCAAAAATTATACCAGATCATTTCATCGAAAGCTTCGGCGGGAAACTTTCGAATGATAAAAAATTATCTATTGAAAAAGTTAAGAAAAATGAAATTGATGCGTATTATTTTATTCCTAAAAATATAAAGGATGATAAAATTGAAATATATGCAAAAAATGACGGAATACTCAGTTCGGGAAAATATACAGCCGTTTTAGGGGCGATCCTTAAAAATGCCTCGAATGAATCTGTTGACCCAAATAAAATTTCGATTATTAATAATTCCTATTCAACAGAAACAAAGTTCTATAAAAATGGAAAAGAATATAATCAGATAAAAGAAATGGTTGTTCCAGGCATATTTTTTGCCGTATTTTATTTTATCGTAGCGATGTTCTCCAGTAGAATGTTGACTAGCACCACTGAAGAGAAAGAGAACCGCGTAACTGAGATGATTCTTACTAGTATTTCAGCAAAAACCATGATTCTAGGAAAGATAATTTCGCTAATCGCGCTAGCTTTTGTTCAGGTTATAGTGATTGCTATTCCAGTTATAATTATCGGAAAGATTCTCGGCGCAAATGAAATATTTTCATTATTTGCGGATGTAAAATTTAGCTTTTGGCCAATCTTAACAAGTACACTTATTTTCATTACTGGCTTCTTAATGATTACAGGGCTAATTGTAGCCCTAGGTGCAGCAATGCCTACAGCACAAGAAGCTGGGCAATTTGTAGGTTTTGTAATCCTGTTACTTATGACGCCATTTTTTGTATCAAGTTCATTCCTAGCAAGCGAGCCAAACTTAGTAGTTAGAATTATGAGCTTTTTCCCGCTAACATCACCAATTGCTTTATTAGCAAGAAATACTTTAGGAACACTAACGCCTACTGAAGCAATAATCGGTATCTCGCTATTAGCCTTTTTCTCGGTAATTGCGATTTGGTTAGCTGTTAGAATTTTCCAATTTGGAACGATCTCTTATGGAAAGCGAGTTCAAATAAAGAATTTACTCACTAAAAAGAAAATATCCTAGCATACAATATTCTTAACCGCTCTTAGTGAAGGGCGGTTTTTATTTTATTTTCAGTTATTTTTAAGATTTGCGTGATAAAATAGAGTTATGAGAATTCTAGTTATCGAAGATGAAAGAAAAATTGCGCGAGCTTTAGCGTTAGCTTTGAAAAACGAAAAATACGCCGTAGACATCTGCTTTGATGGAACAGAAGCTTTTGCAATGGCTACCGCAATAGATTATGATCTTATCATCTTGGATAGAATGATTCCTGGTGATTATGACGGAATAGCTCTCACGAAAAAACTGCGAAACTTAGAAAATAAAACTCCAATTCTATTATTGACTGCACTTAGCTCGGTTCAGGATAAAACCCATGGACTCGATAGTGGAGCAGATGATTACCTAACTAAACCGTTTGCGCTAGATGAACTTTTAGCTAGGGTTCGTGCCTTGCTGCGCAGACCTAAAACTATAGCCGAAAACACACTTAAAGTTGCCGACCTGTCTCTCGATCCTGCACTACACACGGTAAAAAGATCCACTTTAGAGATAGAGCTAACTAATAAAGAATTCTCCCTTCTCGAATATCTAATGCGCAACAAAAATCGACCAGTGTCAAAAGAGCAAATAATAGAGCATGTATGGGATTTTGACGCAGACGTCCTGCCAAATAACATCGAAGTTTATATAAGCTATCTTCGAGAAAAAATCGACAAACCGTTCGATAAAAAATTAATTCAAACTGTCCGTGGTGTAGGGTATAAAATAGATGAAAATTAATTTCGAAAATATTTTCCGATCAGCCGAATTCAAGCTGACAATGTTTTATTTTTTAATTTTAACTAGTATATCTTTAATTTTTAATATAGTAATCTTTACTACTATTTTATCTGGCAGAATGGAAATCTCTGGTGATGCTGCACAAAATTTAGCAACCGAGAGTTTTCGCAATTTAATTATTGAAGCTCGTAACTCCGCTGCAGAAAAACAAATATTCGAATCAATAGCTATTCTTGATATTTGCATTTTAATTTTAGGAGGCTGGGGCAGCTTACTTTTAGCTCGCAAAACTTTAGCTCCACTCGAAAAAGCCCATCAACTCCAAAGCGAATTTGTCAGTAATGCTAGCCATGAAATTCGCACACCACTCGCCACTATTCAGCTAGAAACAGAACTGGCCCTTAAAAATAAAAATGCTAAACCAGAAGAATTGCGCGAGATACTGACTAGCAACCTCGAGGAAGCAAAAAGCTTAACATCATTAACAGAAAATCTTCTAAAATTATCAAAAATTGAAAAATTAAAACTTGAAAAAGTAAACCTAAATGAGGTAGTTCGTCGAAGAGTAAATCGATTTGAACAAAAATCAATAAAATTAGTCGAAACTAAAGATTTTATTATTAACGCCAATGAAAACGCAATAGATGAGCTAGCGACTATATTGATTGATAACGCACTTAAATATAATATCTCTAACCAGCCTATAACTGTCGAAATCAAGCGCCAGAATCGTATGGCCATATTAGAAGTTACCAACTATAGTGAACAGCTCAGCCAAAATGATCTTGATAAAATGTTTGAGCGATTCTATAGAGCGAATACTTCTCGTAGCTGTAACGGAAAATGTCAAGGTTATGGTTTGGGTTTATCTATCGCCCAGAAGCTTGTCGAGAATCTCAACGGTAGCTTGACGGTACGCAACGAAAAAACTTCCAAAACCGGTAAGGAACAATTTAAAACTACTTTTAGTGTAGGCCTGAATTTTGAACGATAACCATACAATCTATGTTGTATTACTGTGAATATGGAATCAATCCTTTTGCTGAGCTTTTTTCATCATAACGAATTGAACTATAGAGACAACCATAACCACACTAGCAACAAACCAAATCTTTTCAATAGAAGGAAAATTAAACTCAAAGAAATCACGCAACAAGCGACTACCAAATACAGCCCCTGTAAACAAAACTGTAACTAGAATATATAAAGCTCGCCGATAAATAGTGTTGCGAATCAACTTAGAACTAAGCATTTTTTCACCAAGTATCGTAACAAAAACACCAAAATAAGCCGCGACCACCACCACAGTCGCTAGAACCCCACGAATTTGATTCAAGCTAGGATTTTCAAGATCAGAAATCATTACAACGTAAATCATCGAAACCGCAAAACCAGACAGAACAGCGATCGGAGCAATATTATATAAAGTATCTCGCCAAAAATTATGCGGATTGATTTTACCAACTGGAATTGGCGGAAATAATGTTGTAAGAATTGTCGGTAGAGTCACCAAAATAAAATTCATATAAGTAATATGGCGCGGCAAGAAAGGATAATCTATACCTAGCGACAGAGAAACGAATAAAATTGTTAGTCCTAAAATAATCTTATGAAAGAACAAGACCGCAATCATCTCAATCGCGAGCATAATTCTGTCACCAATCTTAACTCCACTTGGTAAAGACGTAAACGAATTATCCATCAAAACTAAATCCGCCACACGACGAGTAGCTGGAGCCGCATCAAACATTGAAATACCAAGATCAGCTTTTTTAATCGCAAGGGCATCATTTACACCATCACCAATCATTCCCGTATAAAGTTTATTTTTTTGAAAAATCGAAATAATCTTTTCCTTTTGTTCTGGTAAAACACGAGCAAAAATAGTATTCTCCATTACCGCTTTTTCAAAACCTTCCTCAGACATCTCGTTCAATTCTGCACCGGTAATAAATTTATCAGGATTTAGAATTCCAGCTTCCTTAGCAATAAAACTAACTGTCCGTGGATTGTCGCCAGAAATCACTCGTAGCGAAACGCCACGCTTTTGAAGAAAATCAACCGCTTCAGATACATTTTGACGAAGGGAGTTTTTCAATGTCACAATCGCTAAAGGTTGAAGCTTTTCGGTTTTTAGAAGTTCTGAAATCTTACCAGTTTTTTGAAATTTTGCCAGCAACAAAACTCGCAATCCTTTTTCTGCTAAAGCATTTACACGTTCAGAAATCTGCTGAGATATTTTTTGATCTACACAATTTTTCAAAATAAATTCCGGCGCACCAAACACAACTGATCGTTCAGTATCGTTACCAGAGACAGTTAAGCCAGAAAGCTTTCGAGCACTCGAGAAAGCCATCGCGTCAATTATTTTCAGCCCAGTTTTTCCATCACCAAACTCGGCCAAAATTGCTTGTGCGGTTGCATTCTTTTCTTGACTTTGAGAATTTAGCTCCACTAAAAATTTTCGCAAAGTTTCGTCTGTTTCATCGCTCAAATTTTCTAAACCCTCAAATATAATTTCAGGGCTAGTCAGCGTGCCAGTCTTGTCTGTCGCAAGAATTTGCAACAATGCCATATCTTCTATGGCTGAAATCTTTTGCGGAAGAACTTTTGCTTGAAGTAACCGCAACGAGCCATAAGCAAAGAGAAGTGAGCTAGCTAGAAGTAGGCCTTCCGGAACAACAACAATAGCGGCCGAAGTAATTGTCTTCAAAATTTCAACCTGCGAATTGCCAAGGTGGGCATAGCGCCAAATAACCGCAATCGCCAAAAAAATCGCAAAATAAGTCATCCCCGAAATTAGTTTAGAGATATTTTGCTGGATCGGGGTTAGATTTGGCTTATAAGTCTTGAGTTTTTTAGTCATTTGACCAGACTTTGTATCTTCGCCAACCGCCGTAACTTCTGCAACAGCATCACCCGAAACAACAATTGAACCAGCCAAGATTTCACTATTTTTTATTTTTTTAATTGCCAAAGATTCACCAGTCAAAATCGCTTCATCAATCTCGAAAGAGTTCGCACTCAAAATCTTTGCGTCAGCTGGAACCTCATCGCCGGTTTTAAGTTGAATTTTATCACCAACTTGCAATTCATTGAATAAAACCTCTTCTATATTTTCACCCCGAAAAACTCGTGCTCGAGGCGCCGAAAGCAATTCGATTTTTTTAAGGGTCAAATAAGCTCGAATCTCTTGAATCGAACCGATAGTTGAATTTACTAAAATCACGACGGATATAAACCACGCGTCTCTTAGCTCGCCAAGATAGAATAATCCTGCCGCCAGCACAAAAATTGCGATAGAAATTGGTGAAATAAAATTACGAAAAATAATATTACGGATGTGTTTCATTTTTCTATTATACTAAAATTTTGTGTTTTTCGCGAGCATGTTTTATAATATTTTTATGAGAGAAATTATCGACTTGACAAAAAAAATTAGTGAAATTCCAAGCGTTTCAGGCAACGAGCTTAAGTTATTAGAATTTTTACGTGATTTTTTAAAAGAACAGGGCGGAGAGGTTTGGCAAAATCAAGATTTTGTAGCTGGACTTTTTCGAGGAAAGCAATCAAAGCGCGCGGTTATTTTGACTGGACACATCGATACAGTTTCAGCTGGCGACTTAGCTGGCTGGCAAAATTCGCCGTGGGATTTTAAAGAAGATAGCGAAAAAATCTCTGCACTCGGCGTTTGCGATATGAAAGCTGCCGTCGCCGCAGAATTTATTACTGGAATAAACTTTTGGCGAGAGAACCAGCCAAACTTTGATATTTGGCTGATTGCAGTAGCTAACGAAGAAACCGATGGTTCTGGTAGCGCTAATTTCTGCGAGTGGTTTAAAGTAAATAACTTCAATTATGACGAGATCTCTGGCTTAATTGGCGAGCCAACTAATCTAGCACAAATCGAAGTTGGGCATCGCGGAAATCATTTTATCGAATTAGATTTCAACGGCATTTCTGGACATGCAAGCGTTCAAGATAATTTCAAAAAATCAGCCCTTTTTAAAGCGAATAATTTCTTGAATAATCTTGAAGAAATCACAAATCAAGCAAAACAAAAATTCAGCAACGAAATCCTTGGTATGCCAAGCCTTGTTCCAACTTCAATCGTAGCCGGTGATTCAACCAGCCCGAACAAAACCGCCGCCAGTGCAAAAATAATTATCGACGCAAGAACAACTCCCAAAATGGACAAAAATTTTGATTCTTTCTGGAGAGAAGTAGCTGAAGAATTTGATTTCACCTGGAAATATGCCGTTACGCCAGTTCCTGCAAGCTTAGTTTCTAGTGAATCAAAAACCGTAAAAGCACTCTTAAAAGCTGCCTGCTTAGAAAGCTCAGCCATCACCGTAAGTCCTGGAGCGACTGACCAGGGTGAATTTGTCGAGCGACTCGGAGCGGATGTAGTAGTTTTTGGCCCTGGAGATTTTTCACAAGCGCATAGACAAAATGAGTATATCCTAAAATCAAAAATCCAAGATTTCGCTAAAATCATTGACGGTTTTTTGAAAGAAATTTAAAAGCCCCACTTTTTGTGGGGTTATTTTAGTGCTGTGATTTTTGGTTAGTTAAAAATTTTAACTACTACGAAATCACAGCACCATAAGTTGTTTTCAAGATTATCCTTATAAGCCTGTATAACAGACTCATAAGTTTCAATCTTTCTGATATCAGAAGTCAACAAAATATTTTTATTAATTTTATCGATTTCTTTTTGGAACTTCTGCTCGCGAGCTTTTTTCGCAAGAGCAAGCTCTTTTTTCTCGCTTTCACTTAATAAACCTGGGTCTTTCTCGCTCAGGTCCATTAAACGAATCTTATTTCGATGCCCGCAAACTGTGCGACAGAGATCCGTCGCAACTTGCGGCAAGAATTCGGCAGCATTTAATACTTTACCGCGAAACAGAGCAGTCCCACGATATCCAGCCGCAACCACAAGATCCCGAGACTTTTCGCTTATAAGAGCGTAAGTCCCGTTGATCTCTGGGTTCCGATTAGCCCAAGCATCGAGCTGTTCCAGTAAATAACTAGCGCAGCCTTGCTTGCGCCATCTATCCACTGTTATCATGGTCCCAACCTCGGCCATCATTAGGCCAAGATCGTTCATCTCTGGCGTCATCAATCCGGCACAAGAGACGAAATTACCATAATCATCAAGGAGAAGGGCTAGACATAGCTTCTCCTTGAGCTCATCCGGAGTAGTATCCAACAGATGCTCATCCGCATAGGTATAAGCAGAAATAAAATTAATTATCTCTGCTTGTTTCCCTTCATCTAATTCATGAAGAAGAACAAAATTCAAACTGTTAAATGCAACTTTTTCCATTTTCGCCACCTCCTTTTTTAAATGGAAAATTACTATATATTAAAACATTTTTTACAAAATAAGTCAATTGTTTGATTTATTATCTAGCTTGACTTTTTATTCATAAAGAAGCGATAAACTAAGATAGCCAGCTTTTTAAAACATTTTCTCTACTAGTATTTATTAAAACCAAAAAATCATCCGTTCAACAGGATGATTTTTCTTACTTAGATTTTACTTTGCGGCAAGAGCAGCAGCGATTCGTGCGCGGCGTTTTGCTTCGCGACGTTTTTCGATCTTCAATTTTGCTCGAAGTGCTCGCTTACGGTCAGCTCCATGCCAACTTTTATGTTTAGCCATTTTATTCCTTTCGGTTAAACCTTATATAGACAATTCCTGTTAATTATAACACACAATCACTAAACTTTCAATAATTTTGCTTTTTATATAAAATCTCTTGAAAAACGTATAGGTTTTTGATAAAATGGTGGGGCGTTGGGATGTCGCCAAGTGGTAAGGCACATGGTTTTGGTCCATGCATTCGGGGGTTCGAATCCCTCCATCCCAGCCAAGTGAAATTTTCTCTAAATCCACCATTAAATTATATGGTGGATTTAGCTTTATAACAGATACTGCATTGTCGCCAGCTCGGAGGTTCAACACTAGCTTATTGTATATCATATCCTCTTCAATAATATCGGTGGTTGAAAGTATCGTTTTCAGATAAGAATTGACGAGTTCAACAAATTCTTGGTGGGTCGGTAGTTTATTGCTTAATTGTTGCAAATCCTGCTCCAACTTGGCAATCATAGCCTTATTCTGAATCATTGCCTCTTGATGATACTCTAACTTGCCTTTGTGGTGGCGTTTATAATCGTCGGGGATTTCTACTTGAAGTTGTTGGTATTTAGCGTATAAATCATTGTGTCGCCTAAATTCAGCTCTAGCGTCGGCTAGCTTGCGTTTGGTAATGTTTCTTTCATGGCAACTTGCTGTTTTAGTTGGTCAACATAGAGTTTATGGGCTTCAATCGTATTTTTGGTCAAATGTCGCAAAGTCCATTCGATATGAGCTGTCAAATACTTTAATCTAATACTTTTAGAAAGCTTGTGTCCGTATTTTTCTATGGCTAGGTCGTGATTATGGCGGATACAATCTTTGTTGCGACAATAGAAGCTAATAAGCCAACTACCAGCGTTTTTGCCTTTCTTGATTTTAGTGCGTTGAAAAGACATAACTTTATCGCAATAATCGCAAATTACCTTACCTCGCAAGATACCAAAATCTAGCCTTTGACTAATCGTCGAGCGACCAATAAACTCTTCATTAAAATCGCTTGCCATATTGCGATTTAGGGCGATGAATTCATCGGGTGTGACTAATGGCATAAAATTATACTGGTCGTTTAGGTTGGTTATGTTGTCGCCGTACTTATACGCTCCGCAATAAAAAGGGTCGGCGAAGATATCGCCAATTATCTTCTTAGTCATTTTTGCGGTTTTGTATTTATCAGTTTCATAGCGTCTAATACTAAAGTGTGCGTCGTTTAGATAGTCGGCTATTTCTTGGTTGGTTTTACGCTCTTTAAGCCTCATTACAACGCCTCGTCGCAACAATTGCCAGTTATGAGCGTCGGGTATAAATAAACCACTTTGTGAATCAGCAAAATAGCCTTTCTTGATAACACCGTTGTATTTTCCGTCTTGCGTATTGCCCTTAATCCCCCTAATAACATCAACCGATAATTTGTCGGAGTATTGTTTAGAGGTGGCAAATAAAATACCTAGCATCATTTTGCCATTGGGTGAATTGTCAAAAGCGTAGGTTTTGAATTGTAAGTCTTGAATTTCGCCAGAGTCAAGCATTTCAATTATTTCTCCAGCCTCTTTCATATTGCGAGACAATCGGTCGGGCGACCACGCCAAAAGCCCCTGATATTTACCAGTTTTGAAGCCTTGAATTATATTGTCAAAAAGCGGTCGATTACCCGATTTTTTAGCCGAAGCACTTTCTTTTATAATATCTTCTTCTCTAATAATCACGCCCATTTGTCGGGCTAATGCTCTACACTCGACTTCTTGGTCTTCTAGTGAGCGGACTTGTTTGGTTTCATCATCAGTAGACTTTCGCAGGTAGACAACATAGCGTCGCTTTTCTTTTGGTAAAAGCCTTTGAATATTCTCACCCTCCTTGATTTTAATAAAGAAGTTAGTGATATCGTCAACTGTTCTTTTACTTTCGGGTAAATCAAAGATTGTCGGGTCGTCGGCTAGCGATTGCCTAGCAATTTGCTTTGCCTCGCTTAACTGCTTCTCGGTGAGACTAATTCTTGTCTTTGTCTTTTGGCTTTTTCTTGCTTTTACCATAGGTATATTATATCGCAAACAGGTTCAACAAAATCTTGGTATATCTAGAAAGTATATAAAACTAGTGTTTTGTGATATAATCATATTGTCTAAATCTTAAACACAAAGTCGGTCGCAATTTCTGCGGTCGTCGGTTAAAAACGACACCGCATAAGCAATTCGGCGACGCCGACTTCGTGATATGGATTTAGACACCTTGCGGTGTCGTTTTAATTGATGGCACTTAAAAATACTAAAAAGAAAGGATATTATTTTATGAAAGACCGCAAAACATACAAAATATTGACTTGGTGTAGTTTTTTCTTCCCAATAAATAGGTTTTATATCGGTAACACAAAAGGTATTATTTTGCGTAGTATATCTTGTAATTTGTTAACGTTCGGCTGGATTGGCGATTTGATGTATATGGATAAGACTTTTGACGAAGCAATGGCAAAGCGTGGCTATGTCAACACTAATATTCGCAATGAAGTTGATACAAAATAGTTTGTTGGTTTGGTGATTTTTACCAACATTACGCTACCTCTGTTTTTAACTTTAATTTTTGTTGTCTTGTTGGGCAATGGCAAAAAGCCTATTTTTGAGGCTTGCGAAAATTTAGGCTACTTGTGCGTTTACGGTTTGTTCTAGAAATCCAGCGGGTGCTATAGGGGGGCTATTCGGTAGCCTCTTCAGCTTCTCCAGCTCTGATATATTTTTCGCCGTTATTATCTACAACCACCCTAAGGTCTTGATTAGAAGTGTCTTGCGGTGATTCTTGGCTTGGTATTTCATCGTTCTTTGGCTGGTCTTGAATGTCACTCATACTAGATTACATTATATCATTTTAAAAGGAGGATATGATATAATTTCAGTATGTCGGTTGGAGATGTAGTATCAATAATAAGTGCTGTAATTGCTATGATATCGTGCATTGCGGTTATAGTGTCTAATATGATAACTAAACAAGTTATTAGAGATTCAAAGAAGCCTAAAATAGATTTGTTATTTTCTCCACTTGGCGGCTACATTGCTGATATTTATATTCGTAATGTGAGTAGTAACACTGCAAGAGATGTAACCTTTGAAGTCTCTTGTTCCAAGAAGAACTCTAAACTATTTAGCTCCCTAAAAGATAGCTTGTCTACCTTAAAAATTTCCCAAATTGTGGGTGATGAAAAATACCTTTTTCTTTGTCATTATGAGTCTGACGATATAGGCAACGGAAAGCCTGTTGAAGTCACAATCTCTTTTTGTGATGAGGATAATAATTATTATTCCTGTAAACAAACTGTTGACTTAAGAACTACTGGCGATAGAATCATCGCAGACCATTCGCCTCTAACTACTGGTCTTCAGAAAATTACTAAAGAGTTGTCGGAAATAAAAAAAGCAATAAAAACATCTAGTAAAACTAAATAAGCTTTAGGGTAAATATCGTATTTGGTTTATTTATATTTTCTAGTTGTCTTTGTGTTTTTGGCAAGTCAGCTTTTATGTATTCATAAACCTTTATGAGCGAGTAAGGCTTCTTATCGTCGCAAGGTTCAATTGTCGTATTTTTACGCCAGCCAAACGGAATTATTTTCACGAAAAACCATTTTATCGAATGGTTTTTCGTTTTATTGAATTTCAAAAAATTTTATGATAAAATTCTAAAGTAAAACTAAACATAAGCTCATTGACATTTTATAAAAATATTCTTATATTAAACCATAAATAAAAGACCGTCTAAGCACGGGTGGGCATCGCTCAGACGGTCTTTTATCCCTTCGACGCACCACTCTATGGCTCGAAATATTCGAAGCTAAAGACCCACCTCTATCAACAAAGGGTCCGCCGGTCAAAGGGGTTACTATGTATAATATTATTACGAGAAAAGGAGGGTGAGATAAAAGGATGAATAGTAAAAATATTATACACTATAACAATATTTTGGTAATATGTTCTTTTGACAAAACAATCTAAATATTTTATCAACTGGTATTATAATAGCACTATTTTTAATTTAAGTCAATACTTTTAACATACTTTTTATGAAAATCAATAAAATATCTCCGGCTGAATATCCATACACAGAGGAACTCCAGCACCATCCAAATCCGCCAAGTAAGCTTTTTTATAGGGGCGAATTACCGTCTAGCCGCATCCCAACTGTGGCTATTGTCGGAACCCGTAAGCCAACAATATATGGAAGAGAAATAGCGAAAAAAATCGCAAACGAAGTCGCCTCGCGCGGAGGAGTTGTGGTGAGCGGCATGGCACTTGGCATTGACGGGATTGCGCATAACGCCGCAATTGAAGCGGGCGGAATAACTTTAGCTGTACTAGCTAATGGCGTTGATAAGCTATATCCAACTTCTCATCGCGGCTTAGGCGAAAAAATTCTCAAAACTGGCGGAGCGATTTTAAGTGAATACGAGCCCGGAATACCGGCGTTACCGTATCGGTTTCTCGAAAGAAATCGAATAGTTTCAGGTCTCGCCGATGCCGTAGTAGTGGTTGAAGCCGCTGCTCGTAGCGGCACACTTTCTACCGCAAGCCATGCACTTAATCAGGGGAAAGAGGTTTTTGCTGTCCCTGGAAATATTACTTCACCTCTATCCGCAGGCTGTAATAATCTAATCAAGCAAGGCGCCCAACCTTTAACAGAGATTCAAGATTTGATAGATTTTCTTTTCCCTAAGCAACAAACTACTAAACAGATTTCTTTACTAAAAGGCGACACGCCGGCTGAAAATAAGATTCTAGAACTTCTAGCAAGCGGCATCTCAAATGGAGAAGAGCTGCTCAAAAAATCCGGTCTTAATCCTAGCGATTTTAATCAATCAATCACAATGCTCGAGATTAAAGATCTAATTTCTGGCGATACTAACAACTGGAATTTAAAATAGAAAATTTTATCCCAAAAGCAAAAACTTACCGATATCTAGAAGATATTTTACCAGCTGATTCAAAAAACAACCATTCTTAATATTTTTGTATTTTTGCTATTTTTATGCTAAAATATCCAGGTATGAAAAAAGCACAAATTAGCGATTTTTGGTTTTATAAATTTCGCTATCAAATAACTTATGCAATACTTTTCGCAGCTTACATTGCGATAATTCTTTATACAATTTTCGTGGCGCCAACTGGACTCACGCAGAATGAAATTTCAAGCGCAACCAAATCAGCTACCCTAAATCTATCAAATATTTTTTCAAGTCAAATTCTTGATTTTCCGTTTCACATTTTGCAAAAAGCTAGCATTTCGGTGCTAGGCTTATCAAATTTCAGCATTAAATTACCGGCAATTTTAATTTCGATTGCAACAGTTTTTGCAATAATAAGACTAGCGCACTCTTGGTTTGAGAGAGGCACGGCAACGCTTGCTACGATTATTGCTATCGCTTCAAGCCAATTTTTCTTTTTTGCCCAAAATGGTACGCCAGAAATTTTATATACTTTTTATCCGATTATCCTAATCTTAGCAGGCAGTGATTTTCTTAAAACTAGGAGCAATAAATCTCTCATAATCGCCAGCTTAACTCTAGCCCTAAGCCTCTACACACCATTAAGTATTTATATTGTTTTAGCTCTAGCGTTGACTGTTTTAGCTCATCCACATTTAAGATTTATTCTGGTCCGTGAATTATCTAGAAAGCGAAAAACAGTTATCAGCACTATTTTCGCCATATTAGTATTCCCACTGATCTTAGAGTTTTTTAAAGATTTTTCAATATTGAAATCTATTTTTGGAGTTCCAGGATCGTTAAATATCATTGAAAATTTCAATATTTTAATTTTGAATCTATTTAGTTTTTCATCAAAAAATACAGGCGGAGTAATCTCACCAATCATCACCCCGCCAATCATAATTTTGATCGTAATTGGTCTATATTTTACTTTTTCGGCCAAACACACACCAAAAAGCTACTTAGTTAACATCTGGTCCGTTATTTTATTAATGGTCTGCTTGATAAATCCAAACCTAACTACGATCCTTTTCACGCCAATATTACTACTAACCGTCACAGGTTTACAAAGCCTAATTCAAACTTGGTACACTATCTTTCCTAGTAACCCTTATGCGAGAGTTTCTGGACTAATCCCGATTTCAATTTTCGTAATAGGTTTATTAATAACAAATTTGAATAACTTTCGCCTAAATTATCTTTATTCGCCCGAGATTATAGCTAATTTTAACCAAGACTTAAAGCTTCTACTTGAAAACACAGACAAAAACCGCAATTTATTAGTGTCTCAAATTGAAAAACCTTTTTTTAAAATCTTAGAAAAGCAAAAGTCAGCCAAAATACTTTCGGAAATTCAAGGTCAAGAGATTGTTCTATCCAAAGCCATGTTCGATAAAATTGAAATACCAAAAAACTACCAAATTAAAAAAATTATCGTTTCAAGCGCCGCGACAGATTCAGATCGGTTCTACATCTTGAAAAAGAAGTAAGCTTTTGATAAAATTAAGAAAGACTAAAAACTATTTTAAGGAGGAATATGGCAGGAATTAAAGACCAGATGAAAATGGTGCGTGAACTTCAAAAAGCGCAAAAAGAGTTGAAGAAAGAAATTATTGAAGTAGAAGCTGGTGAAGGCGCAGTTGTAATTCAGTTTACAGGCGAGCTAAAGGTCAAAAGCGTTAAACTTAACTCAGAACTGATTGATTTTGAAGACGCAGAAGAACTTGAACATTGGATTCAAATTGCAATTCGCGACGGTCTAGAAGAAGCGCAAAAAGTTGCAGCCGAAAAAATGCAACCTTTAATGGGTGGCCTAGGAAACTTAGGACTTTAATCCCTTAGAGTGAAGAATGTCACAAGTTTTACCAGAAGCACTAACCGACACAATTGAGAATCTCGGAAAATTGCCCGGCGTTGGTTCACGAACAGCCGAGCGATATGCTTATTATTTATTGAAAAACGATCCGATAATTTGCGAAAAAATTGCCGAGAGTCTATTAAATTTGCATAAAAATGTTAAAAATTGTCCAGAAACTTTTGCATTAATTTCTGAAGGCGAAGAGGTTTCGCCACTTTATTCAGATGAAGCACGTGACAAAAAACTCATAGCGGTGGTTGAAGAACCACTTGATATTATCGCTCTAGAAAAAACTAAGCAGTTTAACGGTACTTATCATGTTTTGGGTGGAGCAATTTCTCCGATTGATGGTGTTGGTCCAGAACAATTACATCTAAACGAATTAGCCGCTAGAATAAACCGAGATAACGTGCGAGAAGTTATAATTGCAACAAACGCTAGCGTAGAAGGTGAAAGTACTGCGCTATATCTACAACGATTCTTGCGTGAAAAAAATGGCGATCAGATTACAATTTCTCGCCTTGCGCGAGGTATTCCAGCCGGAATTGATCTCGAATATGCCGACCAAATAACCTTGGCTCACGCACTAGAGGGAAGACGAAGTTTATGATAAAAAACCAAGAATATAACGCAGCTCAAGATTTAATTCAACAAGCGCAAAAAATCTGCATAATCCAAGCAGAAAATCCAGACGGTGATTCACTCGGATCGGCTTTAGCGTTAGAAGAAATCCTGAGCGATATAGATAAAGAAGTTCAACTTTTTTGCCCGGTCGAAATACCTAAATATTTAAGGTATTTTTCTGGGTGGGATAGAATATCGGACAATCTTTGGCCGGCCGATCTATATATTATTGTTGATACAAGTAGTTCAATTCTACTTTCAAAAGTTATCGAAAATCCATTATATAAAAACCTCCTAGAAAAATCACCCGTTTTGGTTTTGGATCATCACACTGACGCCACACCAGATCTATCTTTTGAACACGAAATTATTCTAAGCGAAGCTAGCTCAACTGGCGAGCTGATTTTTGAAATCGCAAGCAATAATAATTGGTTAATTAATGAAACTGCCGCGCAACATCTTTTAGGTGCTATATTTAGCGACACCCTTGGGTTGTCTACCAGTAACACTTCAGCTAAAACATTCTTTGTGGCAGGTAAACTCACCAAGCTTGGCGCAAGTTCCGCTAAACTAGAAGCCGATAGGCGCACACTAGCGAAAAAAGCTCCTGAAATCCTAGAATATAAAGGTGAATTAATCCGCCGGATTGAATATTTCTTAGACGGAAAATTAGCGTTAGTGCATATTCCATGGGAAGAAATTAAAAAATATTCCGATAAATATAACCCAAGCGTACTGGTGATTGATGAAATGCGCCTCGTTGAAGGTGTTGAGGCGTGTGTTGCAATCAAAACTTATCCAGACGGAAAATTAACCGGAAAAGTCCGAACAAATTCACCGATCGCTGCTGATATAGCAGGTTATTTTGGTGGCGGCGGACACAGTTATGCGGCCGGCTTCAGGGTCTACGAAAACTACGATCAAATTCTAAAAGAGCTAATAGATTGCTGTCATAAAATATTTAATAATTAAACTATATCTATCAAATTTCATATTCACTTCATAAAACTATCATAAAATATAGTTAAGTATGAAACTAAAGTGAAAGGAGATAGATTGAGAATCATACAAAAGTCACTGGCTTATGTTACGCGGAAGAGAAAAAGAACTACAATTGTTTTTTTAATTCTTACTGCAGTACTTTCAAGCCTATATGCGTGTTTGAGCGTAGTTAATTCTAGCAGTAATCTAGAGAATTCGCTATATAAAGTGTCGAATTCATCTTTCTCGATAGTTAAGAAAGATCCTCAGGGTTACTTTAGCTACAAAGACGTGGAGAATATTCGTAATATTAAAGAAATCAAAGAATCATTACTCGAATATGAAGGCTTAGCCAAACTCATAAACGCTAAAGCTGTATCTGCCGACCAGCAAGTCCGGCGCGATGATCTCGGTGAAGATTTAAAAAATACAGTCGCAATTCATAGTACCAACAATACTACCAAAAATACACTCTTTAGCAGCGGTGTATTCAAACTCAAACAAGGTCGCCATCTAGAGCAAAATGACAGAAAAAAGATTATAGTTCACGAAGTTTTTGCCCAAAAAAATAATCTAAAAATTGGTGATAAGATTGAACTAGATTTAATAAATACTAGCGACAAAAAAACTAAACCTCAAAAAACTAAATTCGAAATCATAGGAATTTTTAACGGCAAAAAGCAAGAAAAATACACCGGTTTATCTTCTGATTTTAGCGAGAATACAATATTTTCGGATTTCAAAACAGCTATGCAATTACTTAATCTGCCAGAAAGTGAAGATCTTTTAAGCAAAATAACTCTATACACCGAAACAGCAGATCAGCTAGACAAAGCCATTACAAAAACTGAAAAGCTTAATATTGACTGGTCTAAATATAAGATCGAGAAAAATAATACTGCTTTCAAGGATACTCTAGAATCGATAGCAGGAGTTAAAAATATTATCAATTTAATGACTTATTTGATAATAATTGGCGGAAGCGTAGTGCTTAGTTTAATTCTAATGCTTTGGTTGCGAGAGAGGATTTACGAGATAGGAATTCTACTGTCAATCGGTGCAAGCAAATTTCAGATAGTATTGCAATTTATTATAGAGCTAGTTTTAATTTCAATTCCAGCAATATTCAGCTCTTTCATTCTTGGGCATTTAGTTTTTAGCTTAATTACAAAAGGGCTTAGTGAAGCTGAAGAAACCTCGTCTATAGCATCAAGTTTTACAAACAGCGTCTTCGGACTAGACAACTTAGCAGTTTTCGTCCAAAGTTACAGCATATTAATCACAATAATTATCTTATCTGTAATTTTTGCGTCAATGATGATTTTAGCCAAAAAACCAAAGGAAATTTTATCAAAAATTAGTTAGGAGAATATTATGAAAATATTAGAGATTAAAAATTTAACTTATAGCTATAAAGATTCGAAAGAAAAAGTTCTAGCAAACGTTAATGAAAATTTCGAAGAGGGAAAATTCTATGCAATTATTGGTAAATCTGGTGCTGGAAAATCCACATTGCTCTCATTATTAGCTGGCCTAGACGAGCCAGATAGCGGAAAGATACTTTTTAACGGAGAAAATATACAAGAAACTGGCTACACAAATCATCGTAAAAACAACATCTCGCTGGTTTTTCAAAATTATAATCTCATCGACTACCTTTCACCACTTGAAAATATACGCCTAGTGAATAGTCAAGCTCAGCAAGATATTTTACTAGAACTTGGCCTTAGCGAACACCAAGTTAAGCGAAATGTAATGAAACTTTCAGGCGGTCAGCAGCAAAGGGTAGCGATTGCCCGCGCACTAGTTTCAAGCGCACCCGTTATTTTAGCGGATGAGCCGACTGGAAATCTGGATGAAAACACAGCTAGCGAAATTATCGAAATTCTCAAAAAACTAGCCAAAGAGAGGAACAAATGTGTAATTGTTGTAACTCACAGCAAAGAAGTTGCGCGCGCTGCTGATATTGTGTTCGAACTTAAAAATAAAAAATTAATCAATAAACGTGGGTAGAAAGGAGTAAAATAATGTTAAAAAATGCTTTTGCGTATGTAACAAGAAAAGGCTTAAAATCACTAGTGATTTTACTGGTCATCTTGACTATGTCGGCCTTAAGTTTAATTAGTTTATCTATCAAAGAAGCTACCGACAAAGCTTCAACTAAAACTTTTAGCAATATCACAAATAGCTTTTCAATGGAAATAAACCGCCGAGTTAATCCTGGCACTCCAAGAGGCGGAGGAAACGTTAAAGGCCAAGATATTAAAAAAATTGCCAATTCTGAAAATATAGAAAGCTATGTAAAAAGAATCAATAGCGTTGCTGATTTAGACGGCCATGACATCATTGAAACATCAGAAACTGCATCAAATCAATCGCCTGAGCGAGCTAAGAATTTCAAGAGAGCCGTAATGCTTACTGGTGTTAATGATTCTTCTAAAGAAACAAAATTTATTTCAGGCGCATATAAATTAGTTGAAGGTAAGCATTTAACCAGCCAAGACAAAAATAAGGTTTTAATTCACAAAGATTTAGCCAAAAAGAATAATCTCAAAGCTGGCGATAAAATTAAGCTAAAATCAAATTTATTTGACGCAGACAATGAAAAAGGCGCTAATGAAACGGTAGAAGTTGAGATAAAAGGCCTTTTTGACGGGCATAACAAAGGTGGCGTAACTGCTGCACAGGAACTTTACGAAAACACCTTAGTTACAGATATTCACACCGCAGCAAAGGTTTATGGGAATACCGAAGACACGGCAACCTACCAAGATGCAACTTTTTCCGTTAAAGGAAATAAAAACCTTGATCAAGTTATAAAAGATCTCGGAAAATTAGATATAAACTGGCAAGAATACAGTCTAATTAAAAGCTCTTCGAACTATCCCGCGCTTCAACAATCAATTTCAGGAGTTTACTCTATAGCCAACCAGTTATTCATCGGATCATTATTATTCGCCGGAATTATAGTTTCACTGCTATTATTCTTATGGATAAATGCCCGCAAAAAAGAAATCGCAGTATTGCTTTCATTAGGAATTTCGAAAGCCCAAATTTTAGCTCAGTTTGCGGTAGAGCTAGCCTTCGTAACAATTCCAGCTTTCATTGGTTCATATTTCTTAGCTAGCTACGCCGGAAAACACATTGGAAACAACATTTTGCAAAGCGTTACTGGAAATATCGCTAAGCAAATCGCTAAGCAATCAGCTTCAACAGGTCTAGGCGGTGGCGCTGAGGCGGACGGATTCAATAAAACTCTCAGCAGTCTTGATATGGCGATAAATCCAAATATGCTAGTCTGGGTAGTTATATTTATGACTATCGTGCTTGCAATTTCGCTATATATAGCTTCATCTGGTATTCTAAAGAAAAACCCTAAAGATTTACTATCAGATGCAGAATAAAAGACAATATCAGTGCCATAATGGCGCTGATATTTTCATTTTTGAGACAATTCCCTAAAAATGATATAATAATCAAGAGATGACAACAAAAATACTTATCACCGAGGATGACACAACAATACGAGAAGGGATCTGCGCATATTTATCTGAATTTAACTATGAAACAATCGAGGCGCGCGACGGGCGAGAAGCTTTATCTAAATTCGAATCAAATAAAATCGACCTGGTGATTCTAGATATCCAAATTCCATTCATAAACGGCCTAGACGTCCTTCGAAAAATCAGAGAGAAAAGCAATCTACCGGTTCTCATTTTAACTGCATTTAGCGATGAAAAATTCAAAATCACCGCCTTTTCGAATCTGGCGGATGGCTATATTGAAAAACCGTTTTCGCTCCCAGTTTTAAAAGCTCGAATTGACGCGCTAATTACAAAAAATTATGAAAAATTCGAAGTTTTCAAATATAAAGATCTAGAAATTAATTTTAGTAATTTTTCTGCAAAAATAAATAATTCCGCAGTAGAAATTAGCGCAAAAGAAATTGAGGTTTTAAAATACTTATTACTCAACGAAGGCAGAGCTTTGACCAGAAATCAAATTTTAGAAAATGTCTGGAAGGAAAGTGAAAATATACCATTTGACCGAGTGATTGACGTTTATATAAAAGATTTACGCAAAAAATTCGGGCTGGACTGCATTAAAACTATCCGCGGCATTGGCTACAAACTGGAGAGAAAATGAGAAATTTGAAAATTTTTCCAAAGATGTTTTTGTATACGTTTTCTACGTTGAGCATTTTAGCGATTTTAATTCATGCGTTAATTTACTTCATTTTTCCAAAAGTCTACCTCGGAACTCGCAAGCAAGAAATCACCCAAAAAGCAGACCAAATCACCAAGAATATCCACGGCAAAAATATCGAAAGCATCAAGCAAATACTTGAGCTGTATTCTAAAAGCAGCAAAGTTAAAGCTTTTGTGAAAGATAACGACCATCTAAACGAGATTAAAATCGATAATCAAATTGAGGCGGATTTGACTAGCAATAATAACTCGTTAGTTATTGAAGATAGAGAAGTACAGACCGCTTCTAACGAAAAAATACTGGTTAAATTTATCTCAACAACAGATATGAACAAAGACGCAAAAGAGCTAACTTTTCAGTTCTTACCAATTTCAATTTTATTTTCTTTCATTTTTTCAATTATCGCTTCATTAGTTTACGCCAAAATTATCACCAAAAATATCAACGAAATCAAAACTATAACCGCCCAAATGATGAAACTTAACCGAAATGCTAAATTGAAAGTTAATTCCACAAATGAAGTTGGCGCTCTAAAAAGTCAAATAAATAATTTATATTCAACGCTCCTAAAATCAATTGACGGCCTAGAAATCAAAAATCAAGAAATTACTAAACTCGAAAAACTAAAAAGCGAGTTTTTTAGAGGCGCTTCCCACGAGCTAAAAACCCCTTTAGCGAGCCTTAAAATAATTCTCGAAAATATGAAATATGGCATTGGTAAATATAAAAACAAAGAAAAGTCTATCGAAGATTGTCTTAATATCGTTAATCAATTAACTCAAAATATTACTCAAATATTATCAACCTCCTCATTCGAAAATCTAAAAAATGACGAGAAATTCATCAATATTAATAAAGTATTGCAAAAGGTTTTAGATAACTATAAATTATTAGCCGAGCAAAAAAATATCTCAATAAATAATCAGCTGATCCAAGAAGAAATTTATATTGGCGAAACGGCACTAGAAATCATTCTTTCAAATTTAGTGAGCAATGCTGTAAAACATTCCGACCAAAACGGTCAAATAAATATTGGCGTCAAGAATAACTGGTTTTATATTGAAAATTCAAATCAGAATATCAAAGACAACAAAAATACTAAAATTTTCGAAACAAATTTTGACCTAAATAAAGAAAAGGGTAGCGGATTCGGACTTTATATCGTTAAAAATATTTTAACAAACTATAAAATCAAATATAAAATAGAAAAGAGCAAGATTAGTGTAAAATTTTTAATTGATTTGTCGAAAAAGTAAATTTATAGTAAAATACTACTAACATGTTAAAATTCTACAACACTCCACACCGAAAAATAGAAACATTTCAGCCAATTAATCTGCAGAATGTCAAAATTTACACTTGCGGTCCAACCGTTTACGCCGAACCACACATCGGAAACTGGGCGGCATTTATTTATTGGGATATTTTAGTTCGGGTTCTACACGCCAATGGCTATAATGTAGAGCGAACTATGAATATAACTGATGTTGGTCATTTAGTTTCTGATGAGGATAGTGGCGAAGATAAGCTCGAAAAAGGTGCGCGACGAGAGGGCAAAACGGCATGGGAAGTGGCGAATTTTTATACTGATAAATTCAAACAAGGTTTAAAGGATTTAAACTTGATAGCCCCAGATCATCTGGCTAGAGCTACAGATTTCATTAAAGAGCAGACAGATATCATTAATGACCTAACCATAAAAGGCTACACATATGAAACTTCTGACGGGATTTATTTTGATACCGCCAAGTTTCCTCGTTATGCTGATTTTGCAAAACTAGACCTAGCAGGCTTAAGGTCCGGAGCCCGAGTCAACTTCAATCCAGAAAAGAAAAATATTTCAGATTTTGCCCTGTGGAAATGGTCTATTAACGAAAATGGCAAAAAGCGCGACATGGAATGGGAATACCGCGATAGAATGGGTTTTCCTGGTTGGCACCTAGAATGTTCAGCGATCGCTCTCAACACTCTCGGCGATACTATTGATATTCACACTGGGGGTATTGATCATATTCCAGTTCATCACACCGATGAAATTGCGCAAAGTGAAAGTTATACAGGCAAAAAGTTCGCCAACTACTGGCTACATGCTAACCACATTCACAGCGAGGGGCAAAAAATTAGCAAAAGTCTCGGTAATGGTTTTACCTTGCAAGAATTAGAAAATAAAGGTTTTACTCCTTTAGATTTTAAAATGTTAGTCCTACAGAGTAGCTATCAGACTGAAAGTGATTTTAATTTCGACAGTCTTCAAGCGGCTAAAAACCGTCTCAAAAACTGGAAAAATATAGCTGCAGTACGGTGGCAAATCACAAATCAAAAAGGTAAAATACCAAGTTTAGCTGCTAAAAATTTAATTCTTGATACAATCAATCAAAATCTAGACACACCACAAACCTTAGCTAAGATTGACGAGATATTTACAGATATTCTTAAAACTTCTCCTGAAAAATTAGATTATTTTAATTTTATAGATTTGTTGGAATTTATTGACGAACTGTTAGGTCTAGATCTTTTAAACTCAACACCAGATATCTCAGAAGATAACAAACAAAAAATCCTCGCCAGAAATGCTGCTCGAGCTGATAAAAATTGGCAAGAAAGCGATAAATTACGCGACGAATTAATTAAAGACGGGATTATCTTACGCGACACACCAAAAAAGACTTTCTGGGAATATAAAACAAATTAAAAGAGCATCATATCCAATATGCTCTTTTAAACTATTTATCTAAAGCGATTATTAAATCGACTTCAAAAACTTAGCAATAGTTTCCTTATCTTCTTCTGGTTTCTTTTTACGGCGGGCAAGATAAAATTCCTCAAATAAAATTTTCAAACAAGCCGCTGCTGGAATCGATAAAAACGCACCAAGTAAACCGGCCGCATAAATACCTACCGTAATAGCCACAATAATTATCAAAGCTGAAAGTTGATTACTGCGCGCCTGAATCATCGGTGAAATTACATTATTCTCAATCTGCTGATAAATCAAGAAATATACAGCGAAGATTAATCCAACATACCAAATATTAAATGCCAAAATCATTGCCGAAAGAACCCCACCAAGAGCGGCACCAAACATCGGAATCATTCCGAAAATAAATAGAATAACACCTACAGGAATAGCTAAGTTCATTACCGGAGCATTAGTAATCAATGCGATAATAGCTACTGTAATTGCAGCGAGAGTTCCTGAAATAGCGCAAACTGTAAGTTGGCCATTTATATAGTTTGCTACAGCACGATACATACGATAAGCGATTCGCTTATGGCGTTTTTGACGTGTCTTATCAGGATACATTTTCCATAGTTTATCAAACCAGCTTGGACCTTCTACAAGCATCAAGAAAGCCATAGTTAAAATAAGAAACAGCGAGACCAAAAAATTAGCTAGAGAAGCAATACTGCCAAAAATTATATTACCGATATTTTTCGAATAGGTGTCGGCCAGGTCATTAAGCGATTTCGAAGCTTGTTCAACCAAGTTTTCAAGATGATTTTCTTTAATAAAAAGTCGAACACCAGAGTTTGAAGCTGTAACTTCCTTGAAAAAATCAGGCACTTGTGAGATAAATTTTCCAGTTTGATCAATAATCATTGGACCTAAAAAAGAAACTATCAAGCCTAAAACAACCACAATAGCCAGATAAGCAACCGCTGTTGCTCCGACTCGATTTTTACTCGAGCCAGGGAGAATCTTAGCTATTCGCGTGACAGGACCGTTTAAGGCTAAAGCCAAAAAAGCTGAAATAATCAGCAGGACTAGCGCATCTTTAGCTCGCCAAATCATCAAGCCAGCAAGTGCAAGCCCAAGAAGAGTTAGCCAGAAACGAATAAAAGTTTTTGTATCAATTTCAATCTTTACTCTCATGGCAATATTTTAACATAAAAATTGTATTTTCGCTAATATTATTATTTGATATTTTCATTTAAAAATTCTATAATCAAAGTATGAAAATCCGAGTCTCTGTAAAACCTAATTCAAAGAAAGGTCCGCTAGTTGTCGAAAAAAGCGACGAGAATGGTAAATTTCTAGAAATTTTTGTTCGCGAACCAGCGATTGAAGGTAAAGCTAACTTATCAGTTCGAGAAATCCTACATCAAAAATTTAGCGTCGCAAAAACAAAAATTACACTCAAAAACGGCGCAAAATCTAAATTTAAGATTTTTGAAATAGAAAAATAGGCTTGACAGAGATTTTTTGTTTTGCTAAAATTAGGACATATGCGGGTTTAGCTCAGTTGTTAGAGCGCTTCCTTGCCATGGAAGAGGCCAGGAGTTAGAGTCTCCTAACCCGCACCAAATTAATTAGTAACGCATTGATGCGTCTTTTTTTGTTTTTGTATCCTGATTATAGGAGTTCAGAGCTTTGTTCATGCCTTCCAATTGCACCCAAGGGCTATCATTAAACATTATATGTCGCATATTACCAAAACTATCCGCGCCTAACATCAACCATACTTTAGCTCTAGCTCTGTACTTATTCATAATAGCTACTACTCGCAATCTAGAAACAGCATCTCGCGTCAAGCGACCACTCACATAAGTTATACCTCCCCAGGGCTGTTCATTATTTGTAATCTGTAGTGAGAAATCGTGTAGTTTACTGCCATCTTTCTTGACTTGAGAATTAACCATATTTATATATTTCATTATATCGTCTACAATCTCCTGAGGTATAGTCATGAGAAAGAAAACAATATCGGCTACTGAAGGATCGTCTAGCTGTTTGATAATGTCGACAAGTCTCTTAAACTCCCTGTTCTGCCAAGGATTAAATAAAGAATCTTTCTTTTTAGGCTTTGGCGTACCCATTTTCCCGTGATAGTAGTCTGCATCGATAAGTTGACCAAAAGATTGGTCAACTACAAGTATGTCAGAGTTTCTAGGCATAAATAGTCCGCATCGCAGATGATACGCAAGGTGGATGATCTCATTCGATGATAGAATATCTTCATGATTTTCAAGACGCTGTTTAATATAAAAAACAAACTCATAGGGGTCTTTGAAATATTCAGCCATTAAGTCGAGATCAAACAGGCTTAGCTGCATTGGTGGCAATTGATCAACATCCATCAAGAATGCACGCATCTGATCCATTACTGCCGGGTATGGCTCATTTGACACACATAATATATACGCGTGCTTTATGTTTTCCGGTAACGTAATTTGCTTGTCTGATTTATCAATTAACTTATAATGCTCATTACCCAGAAGCACATCGCGAACCTTTATGCCTTGCTCATACGGCTTAATAAACGCCTTCTTAAAATCAGATTTTATAGCATCAACATCACCACCAAGTGCAGCAGCTGTCATTTTTTTGCTTTTATTCTGTGCAATAATAACAGTATTGCCAATAATCCCCATAACATCAATATCGGTCAGGTATTTTTTCCTTTTTTAATCTTTACGGCTTTATATGTATTTGCCTCACCAAAAATAACTTTGAAATAATCATAGGTTATATCTTCGGCCACCTCTCCAATATGTTTATTAACAGTATTGACGTACCGCTCATCCTGACGCATACAATAAAGAGGACTTTTATATATAGCTGATGCCAGTGCCATCGTGCTCGGGAAGAAGTAGATGTCGCCACCTAGGTTAATAATCGGCTTGTAGGTAAATATATTTTCATCACCAGGCTCGTTGAAGGTTTCCAACTGGTCGCCAAATGAACAACTAAATAGTTCAAGAAACACCCGAACATCTTCTTTTGTAATACTTTTGTCTGTAGTCTCTGTACGGTCTTAACAATAAGGTCAAAAGGGAAAGCCATCTCATCAATTGCACGTAATGACTTTGATTGTTTATCAGTAAGCATTGAGCGGGCAAAATGCATATTATTAAACATACTCTTCAGGGCAAAGAATATACTTTTTGACTTTACAATATTAAACTTTGTATTACTTTTAATCCAATCTTCGTCCCGAGTGTATAGCTTTTGTGCTACCTCAAATGGCTGCACATCGTAAAAACCCATATCGCCATAAAAAGTAGTTTCTATAATCATTTCTTTACTACCAAAGATTTTTCGAAATTCTTTTTCTTCGTCATTCATAGTTTTAATTTGTTCCGCCGTGTGTTTCATCATAGTTTTACTAAAATCATACGTATAAGTACCATGAAGCTCAGCTAGTAATGATCTGGTGAGTTTGATTGTCTTCTTAATTTGATATTTATTAATATTATCGAAACTAACGGTCTTATTTTTGAGCATTAGCCCTATAAGAAGAGCTACCTCGTTGACGTGTAGTCTCTCCCACCAGTTTACATTGGCTGCATCATGTACGTCTATAAAGAAATCTCGTGAAATAATTTCTGTCAAGACAAATATATAACCTCTCGTTGCTACAAGCAACTTAATGTCGGATATAATTTTTTCTCGTGAACGTTTTTCTAATATTTCTTTGCTATGTCCCATAAGACTATTATACCCCGCCTTAAGTGCTAGTCAGAACATAATAACATATAGTGACCTTACTCTTAACACTTCTATTGTTCCAGCAAGATAAAAAGTATAAAAATCTAACCTTTTTAACTAAAGCGAGGGAAATTTCGAAAAGGTAATTTAAATGGTTGTTCTTACATTGAGAGGTTTGGGATTGAAGAAGAAAAAGACAAGATTTTCGATTATTCAAAACTCAATCAAAATGACTCTGAGTATATGTATCCACATGAGCAAGATTTTTATGAAAGGCTGGTGAAGAATTTTAATAATGTTGAGAGAATACCTTGGGGAAAAGGTAAGATTACGAACGATTTCTTGATTAATGGTGAGGCATGGGAGCTTAAGAGTATTTTAGGTAAGGTTAAGCCTATGACTATTCGAAATGAGATATATCATGCTACAGATAAAGGTAAGCGAAATATTTTTCTTGATGTTTATAATCAAGAAATTGATGTGAACGATGTTATTGAAAAAGCTAAAAAACATATCTCAATAAAAAAGAATAACGATAAAATAGATAGTTTAATCGTTGTAAGCGGTGATAAATTCCACAAAATTAAGTAAAAGTAAAAGAACGGCAGCGATGCCCGAACCAAAATCGGGCGCATTACCGTTC
>JAUMVB010000002.1 GCA_030530385.1 bacterium | reverse complement strand
TGAGCCAGGATCAAACTCTCCATAAAAAGAATTATCAAATTGATAATCTATAAAACAGACTGACGATAAATTTGCACAACTAAATTGTTAAAGGTCAAATTATCAGTTCAACTCCACTTTATAATCAGTCTTTCGACTTCTTTCGCTGAACTATATTTAAGTATATATAATTGATTTTGAAATGTCAACACTTTTTTGAAACTTTTTTTATTTTTATTTTAAAACACTTTACAAAATAAAAATATGCGAGACTCTAAACATAGAACCTCACATATATTTTCTTTATTCTACAAACCAAATAGGAACGAAAAATACCCTAGCAAGAACCCAATTGTAGAACCAACCGCTACTTCAAGAGGAGTATGACCTCGAACAACTCTCACCTTCGGCACACTGAGATTTTTATCATCAATTATCTTATTGATAGTCTCTCCTTGCTTACCATTAGAAAATCTAACTTTCATAGAATCATATATTACTATCATCGCAAAAATGAAAGCTAGACCAAATATAGACGAATGTACACCCTCTTTAAGCCCAATGAAAGTAGCTATCGCTATAACCACCGCACTATGCGAACTGGGCATACCACCGCTTTCTGAAATTACTCTACGAAATTTAACGTTTCTATCATTTTTAAGCTCGAGAAAATATTTAGTAGTTTGCGTTATTGCCCACGCTATCACAAAAATTACTAAAATCGATGGCATTTTACTCCTCTTGACTTTCTTCCATTAACCCAACGCTCGCAACAAGATCATTATTAGAAAGTTTCATAATTCTAACACCTTGTGTAGTTCGGCTAAGAGTTGGTATATCTTTAATTGCAACCCTTATAGTTTGACCAGCCGTTGAAATCATCAGTGCATCAGTTGATTCTTTCGGCAAAGTCTGGACCGAAACTATCGGGCCTGTCTTTGATGTAACTATTGCGGCTTTGACGCCAATTCCTCCACGCCGTTTAACTTCAAAATTAGCAACTTTAGTTGATTTACCATAGCCATTCGCGGAAATAACTAACAATTTCTGATCGGAGTCTGTAACGATATCCATTCCTACAACGCTATCATTTGGTCGCAAACGAACTCCACGAACACCTCTAGCAGCACGGCCCATAGCGCGTACATCATCTTCATTGAAGCGAACTGCCTGTCCAGCAGATGTAGAAATAATGATATCACTTTCACCGTCCGTTTTTTGAATCCAACGAAGTTCATCACCCTCATCAAGATTTATCGCATTCAAACCATTTGTTCGAATATTCGCGAAATCCTTTAGGGCAGTCTTCTTTACTGTCCCCTTAACTGTAGCCATAAAGAGGAAATCTTTATCACTAGAGTTTTGCTCTAGCTTAATGATCGAAGTAATTTTCTCTTCTGGTTGAAGTTGAAGCAAGTTTACTGCAGCCACACCTTTAGCTTGTAGGCTAGCCGCCGGAACTTCATACGCTTTCAAACGGAATACTCGACCACGATTAGTAAAGAATAACAACCAGTCATGAGTGCTTGCCGGAACAAGTTGATCAATAATATCCTTCTCCTTAGTTGTCATTCCACGCTTACCTTTTCCACCACGATGCTGACGGCGATATTCATTCAATAAAGTTCGTTTAATGTAATTTTCGGTTGTGAGTAAAATTACGCTCTCTTCTTCTGGGATTAATTCTTCATCAGAGAATTTACCAAGCTCATGATTAATAATCTGTGTCTTTCGCTCGTCACCATACTTATCTTTCATTTCAAGAAGTTCTTCTTTAATAATTCGCAAGATTTCATTTTCATCAGCAAGAATAGCTTCAAGCTCGCCGATCAATTTCAAGAGAGCGGCAAGTTCAGCTTCGATAGCTTCACGCTCTAATCCAGTTAATCGGCGGAGCTGCATCGCAAGAATTGCTTTTGCTTGAATTTCAGTTAAGCCAAATTTTTCACGCAAAGCTTTTTCGGCGATATCTGTAGTCTTTGAAGCGCGGATTGTAGCAATAACCTCATCAATATGATCTAGTGCAATCTTCAGCCCTTCCAAAATATGCGCACGAGCTTTAGCTTTCTTAAGCTCAAATTCTGTTCGGCGGCGCACAACAATCTGACGATGCTTGACGAATTCAGATAGCATTTCTTTCAGGCCAAGTACGCGAGGCTGAACACCATCAATAAGCGCAAGCATGTTATAGTGGAAATTAGATTGAAGCGGTGTCAATTTATAAAGCTGGTTAAGAACCTTCTTAGGATAGGCATCCTTTTTGAGATCGATCACTACTCGAACATTACCACGAGCCGATTCGTCACGCAAATCAGCAATCGCAGTAATTTTTTTCTCCTTAACTAAATCAGCAATTTTTTCAATTAGAGAAGCCTTATTTACCGAATAAGGAATTTCCGTTACTACAATCTGATGACGACCACGTTTTGTCTCAATAATCTCGGCAACTGCTCGCATCGTAACGCTTCCACGGCCAGTTCGATAAGCCTGTATCATAGGCGTACCGCCATAAACTATAGCACCAGTCGGAAAATCTGGACCCTTCACGAATTTCATAAGCTCTTCGAGGGGAGCTTCTGGATTATCAATAAGCTCGATCGTTGCATCAACAATTTCGCCTAAATTATGCGTAGGAATACTGGTCGCCATACCAACAGCAATACCAATCTGACCATTCAAAAGTAGGTTTGGTAATTTCGCAGGAAGAACTGAAGGCTCGCTCTCAGATCCGTCATAGTTAGGCCGAAAATCAACTGTATCTTTATCGAGATCGGCAAGCAGAATATCTCCAACTCTACCAAGTCGAGCCTCAGTATAGCGCATTGCAGCAGGCGGATCACCATCAAGTGAGCCAAAGTTACCTTGTCCGTCAACAAGCGGATAACGCATATTCCAATCTTGAGCCAAACGAACCATTGCGTCATAAATTGAACTGTCACCATGAGGGTGGTATTTACCCATTACGTCACCGACAATACGAGCTGATTTCTTAAAAGCTGATCCTGGGCGAACCCCCATTTCACCCATCGTATAAAGAACTCGGCGATGAACGGGCTTCATTCCGTCACGAACATCAGGCAATGCGCGATCAATAATCACACTCATTGAATAACGCAAAAATGAGTCTTCCATCACATCTTCAACTGTTCTAAATTCAAGATGCTTTGAATGATTTTGCTGTTCTATAATTTCACCCTCAAGAGGTTTTTTATTCTCATCTTTCATAATTAAACATCCAATTCTTCAAGGTTAACATATTTCGCATTAGTCTGAATAAAACTTTTACGCATCGCAACTTCACTACCCATCAACTTAGTAAAGATAGCATCGGCTTTTTCGGCGTCCTCGAGTTTAAGCTGAACAAGTACGCGATTTTCTGGATTCATAGTAGTTTCCCAAAGTTGAGTAGCATCCATTTCACCAAGACCTTTATATCGCTGGATACCCGTCAAGCCAGCCTGCTTAATAACGTCATCCTCAGGGTTAATATTAGCTCCTCGAGCACGGCGCTCTTCAATTAGCTCCTTAATCTTAGCGTCACGTTCCTCGTCACTATAAACATAGTAATGCTTGTTTCCACCACCCTTCAATAAGAATAATGGTGGTTTCGCTAAATAAATATGCCCGCCTTCAACAACTTCTCGCATATAACGGAAGAAAAAGGTCATCAAAAGCGTAGCAATATGGCTACCATCAACATCGGCATCGGTCATGATGATAATTCGGTGGTAGCGCAAACCAGAAATATCAAATTGATCACCAATTCCAACACCCATACCTTTAATAAGCGAAACGATTTCATTATTGGCTAACATTTTATCTAATCGCGCACGCTCAGTATTTAGAACCTTACCTCTTAAAGGTAAAATAGCTTGAGTTCTAGAATCGCGACCACTCTTAGCTGAACCACCAGCCGAATCTCCCTCAACGATATATAATTCGCATTCTTCTGGTTTTTTCGAAGAACAGTCAGCCAGCTTACCAGGCAAGTTTAGACCATCCAATACACCTTTGCGGATAACATTTTCGCGTGCCGCACGGGCCGCTTTTCGTGCGCGAGCCGCCAATAATGCTTTGCTTACAATCTTTTTAGCTACAGCCGGATTCTCATCAAGATAATAACCAAAATATTCGTTCATCACTTGCTGGACATAGCGACGAACTTCCGGATTACCAAGCTTATTTTTAGTCTGTCCTTCAAACTGAGGATCCGGTAATTTAACAAGAACAATCGCTGTCAAACCTTCACGAATATCATCCCCTGAAAGATTATCTTCTTTCTCTTTGAGTAAGTTATTTTTTCGAGCGTAATCATTTATCGTCTGAGTCAAAGAGCTACGAAAACCAACAACATGAGTTCCACCATCAGGGTTCAAGACGTTATTAGCAAATGCTTGAACATTTTCTGTGTATGTATCATTATATTGAATCGCAATCTCAACCATCGAGTCTTCGACAGTTTTTTCTACATAAAATGGCGTATCGCTCAAGACTTCTTTACCGATATTTAAATGTTTAACATAACTCTGAATACCACCTTCAAAATAAAACGCCTGGCGCTCTTTGGTTCGATCGTCGTCAACTTGAACATAGACACCTTTAGTAAGATATGCTTGATGTCGCAGATAATTCACCACCCACTTATAATCAAACTCGACTGTTTCTTTAAAGATAGTTGGGTCAGGATAAAAGGTTATACTTGTACCATCTGGTCGCGGAGATTTACCTAGATTTTCTAGTTGAGTCGTAGGAACTCCACGTTCAAATTCAATTCGATAGAGCTTTCCACCACGAGCAACTTCAGCAATCATTTTCGTAGAAAGCGCGTTCACTACACTCGAACCAACACCGTGCAAACCGCTCGAAACTTTATAGCCGCCGCCGCCAAACTTTCCACCAGCATGAAGCACGGTCAAAACTGTTTCAAGCGTACTCTTACCAGTTTTCGGATGAATATCAACCGGAATACCTCGACCATTATCAGTTATTGTAATTCCGCCGTCACTTAATATGCGCACCAAAACCTGCGTTCCATAACCAGCAATTGCTTCGTCAATCGAGTTATCAGCAATTTCTTTAATTAAATGATGAACACCTTCGTAGCCAGTAGACCCAATATACATCCCAGGACGTTTACGAACTGGCTCCAAGCCTTCTAAAACTTGGATTTGTGAGCCATCATATTTTTTTTCAGCTTCTATCTTAGACATCAACTCCCTCACATTTTCAGACTGATCTGTACTTTATCCTTTTAACCTCTTTTATACTACTAAATTATAGCGTATTTCTTTAAAAATCGCAAATAAACCTTAATTTTTAGTTAAAATTATGCTAAAATGGTTGTGGTTAAGGTGGGAAATGTTTAGAAAAATTATTTTAGGTTATGCATACAGCCCTTCTCTAGGCGATAGGCTTCTTAAATACGAAGAGGAACTTCGAGAAAAACTTCGCTGGAGAATTGCCGATATTTTTTTAATTATTTTTGCGTTATTCTCGATATGCTTCTCGAGTCTTTTTCAGTTTTACACCAAGGTTAAGCCTTCACCAATCGTAAAGATTGAAAGCACTAACGAAATCCAACTTAGCTCAAAACTAGTCTACGCCCCGGATATAGCCCAAGAAAATTCCGAAATATTAGTTGAGCTAAGAGCCAAAAACATATCAGACACTGCACAGACTGCATATTTCGAATTTCAATCCAGCGATATTCTTGAGTATGCAGAAATACTACCTCAAAAGGATCTTTATATTAGGGATGATTTTTCTAGTTTCAGCCCTACTCAAATTCCGCCTAAAAGCGAAGAAGTTCGCAAAATAGTAATTAAAATTAAAAATCACATCCCGGCATTAAGCCAAAACAAAACAACTCCAAATAGTTACGATTGCCAAATTTCTTTATTCTTCGGTAATTTAACTTCTCAAAAAATTGCCTGTTCGCCATTTAGGACTTTAGATATTATTAACTTCACCGACACTTACATATCCGATAATATGGTTATCTGGTTATTGTCTTTACTACTATTTACCTCTGTAATTTCGACCTTTAGAACAAATTTATTACTCAAGCAAATTCAAATAATTAAAAGGAAATCATAATGAAAAAAGAAACCGATAAACAAATAGATGCCTTATTACAAGAAACCGAATATCAACTCTCTAACCTCAAAAAATCTACTCGAGCAATACTAAATAGTGAATTTTCAGAGAAAATAGATCGGCTATTTAATATATTTTTTGAAGCAAAAACTTTCACAATATCAATTTTTACATCAACAATCATCTATTATATAGTATTTTTTACATCAATAATACACTCATTTAGAGTTTCATCAAATTCAATCCTAATCCTAACTGTAGTTTTTTATATCGGTTTAAGAATTGTAAAGCTAATTAAAAATACAATAAAATAAAAAAGTAATAGGAAGTAAGGCTAAAGCTACCTTATCTTAAAAACAACTTCATCACTAGACTCTCCGTGCACAGAAAAATTATCTGATTTAGTGTTTTGAGATTTAGATTCTTTTATAGGCTCTTCTTTTACCTCAGAATTAATAGATTGAGGAGTTTTATCCTGTGACACAGCCCCTTGTCTAATCTGCTCTCTTCTTTGAAGCCAATCATCCAAAAATGACTTTTCTGTAGACTGCCGCTGCGCAAATTGCTGAGAATTTGATATGATATCAGGAGAATTATTGCGGCTAAAAGAACTAGCTTGATCCCTAATTGAATTAACTTGGTCATTGTTAATATCCGCAAAAGACTGTCCCATTTGAGTTTGGTTCGACGTCTGCTCAGCTTTCAAGCCTGAAGGCTCGGGACTAGCAGGCTTTTTAACAGCCAACCGCTCACGGATTTCTGCAGCCACAATCTCTTTTGGTCTACCATATTTTGAAGCAGAATATTTCTTAATTGCATCCCTAAGCTGCGGATTTGATTTACCGAGCGGAGGTAAGAGTTTCATATTAAAAGGCGAAGATGGTACCCCATTAACTAGTACTGTGGCAATGGCATTATAGTTTGGCGTCTTTATTAAGTCTTCAGCAACATAAGTAGGAGTAAATGCTTTTTGAAGAATTTCGGCATCGTCTATCCCAATTCGACCAACTAATTTGTTTGGTACGTTACCCATTACTGCACCCTTAATCTTATCATTAAGCTGAGTCATAAACTGGTTAGCTAAAATCAAGTTCAATCGGAATTTTCGAGCTTCAGACAAAATAGACTCAAAAGAATCTGTCGCAAAGTTCTGAAACTCGTCAACATATAAACAAAAATCCTTACGCTCATCCTCAGGAATATTAACTCGACTCATAGCCGCAGCCTGAAACTTCATCACAAAAACCATTCCTAATAGCTTTGCTGCACCCTCCCCCATCTTACCTTTAGAAAGGTTTACGAGTAGAATTTTTCGGTTATCCATAATTTCGCGTATATTAAACGAGCTTTTTGTCTGTCCAAGGATATTACTCAACAATTCATTTTCAAAAGGCGCCCACTTTGATACAACCCAAGAAACAAGCTCGCCCGCATCATTTGATTTCTGTGATGCTGGCCATTCTTTAGTCCAAAAATCTATAGCCCGCTGATTCCGCAAATACTTAATTTTTGGTTTAGTAAACTCTGGGTCGATTAACACTTTTGGTATATCCATAAAAGTCCCACCCTCAGGATCGTTCATTAGTAGCAGCGCGGCATTACGTACGATATTTTCCATTCGCGGTCCAACTATTCCAGTATTGCCCGGATCATAAAGTGATTTCAGCATCGAATTCGTCTCACCAATAATAAAATCCATTTCGGAATCATCCTTAGCCTCAAACATATTAAAACCAAGTGGATTATCGGTATCGCCAGGATTAAAATAAATAACATCATCAAGACGCTCTTTTGGGATCATACCGAGAAGCTCTTCAACCGAATCGCCGTGCGGATCAATAAAAGCAAAGCCATCACCATTCATAATATCTTGAAAGGCTAAATTTTCAAGTAATTTAGATTTACCCATACCAGTCTGACCAATAATATAAGTATGTCGGCGACGATCATTTTTACTTAATCGAATCTGCTTTTCAACTCCACGATATTCATTTACGCCCAACAACAGACCTTCATCCATCACTTCAGTTGGGCCGTCAACTTGCTTTATCCTCTGACGCTGAACCTTTTCGGTCGCAATAGCATTTCGATTCGGTAAGTGGAAAATTGTAGAAAGTTCAACACTATTCAAAATTACACTTTTAGCATTTTGCGGAAAAAATCGAAAGATATAAGCTGTAACTAAATCATCGACATTTTGCGTCATATTAAATTTAAACCCATTAAATCTTGGCGAATCAAAAAGAGAAAACGCCGAGACAATGCCGGACAAAATTGCTTGACTTTTAGCTGAAGTGGATGATGAAACGACAACACGAATTAAAACCTCATATCCAGGATATTTAGTTTTATTCTCAATAGCCTCAATCTCTTCTTGCTCAAGACTCGTTAGCTGGTGTTGAGATGATCCACTATCACCCGAGCCATACGTAGGTGGTTTCCATAAAGCCTCCATTAAATCTACAGCAACACCGGCCTTTTTACCTTTACTTCCTTTATTTCTAATTGATTCCGCACGAGAATTTGAATCATCTGCCCATTTTTCAGGCGCTGGTCTAATCATAATCTGAATAGATGCCCCGTCTCCGCGAGAAACACTAGATAATGCATCCAGTAATGAGCGCATCGCATCACGCTTAGAGTCTTGATAGGTTGCAATTGGATAGATAAAATCTTTTTTAAGCGTAAATTCACCGCCTATAACACCCAACATCTTACCTTGTCTCGAGAAGATATTTTCAATTTTAACTTCTTCCAATCGAGCTGACGGGTATGCTGCTGCAATCGCCTGCTTTATAGTCTCCGTAATAACCGACGGAACAACAGCATAATAATAAATCAATCCATCACTTGCTACGATCTCAAATGAAATATGCCGTTGGCCATAAAGTCTCGTTTTAAATCCTTTAGTCGCGGTGCTAGCTATAATATTATACATAGTTTGAGCCTCAGATAAGACCTCATCAACAACATCGCGCTCATCACGACTACCGCCTTCAATATCATTGCTTGGAGGAGGAAGATGAATCTTCATAGGAACCATCTTCAATCCACGCTCATAGTTTTTTGCCTCCTGAACGATTTTTTTATACCACTGAAAAATTAAAAAGCTCGCGACACAGACAACTATAAAAATCAAGAAAAATATTATAAAAAATTCCATTATTTACCACCATCTATAATTCTATTATAACGCTTCTTCAAATAATCAATCTGCATCTCTTTAAACCTAACTTCACGAGCAAAAGGATCATTTTTAGTCTCCATTATCATCTGTTTCAACTCTTTTACCCACTCATCTTCCATTAAATCAGTGTCTGCCGCTATTGCTGGAACTGATATCGGTTGAGCTGCAGAAGAATTGTTCAATCCATTAACTGGAGGCAATGTTTGCTGCACCGAAGGTATAGCATTATCCCGATTGTCTACAGATAATTGCTCCACAGTCGAAAACATATTCTCGCGAGACTTCAATATATCTATATTTTTGTTAGGGTTCTGATTTTCATAATTATTTAAATTACTCAAATTAGAACTTTCAAAACTAACATTTGAAAGCCCACCCTCAGAATTTGGAAGTTCGATATTTTTCAACGGTTCCATTGTATGATAAATTATATCACAAACATTAGCGTTTTGAAATATAGAGACAGGCTATTATTTCAAGAACTACAATTAAAATAATTTCAAAAATACCAACGCTACGGATTGATTGTTGCGCCAGTAGAACTAATGGAGCCATAGCTAAAGCTAAAGCATACCTATAGAAAAAACTAAACTCCCTTTTTTTAGAAATAAAAAGATCGTCCTTTCTGAAACTAGAAAAAACCATCTCAAATAATCGATTAACTCCACACAAAAATGCCGATATTAATCCAGCAAATAATAAAAATGTCAAAATAAATAAAACCAAAACTCCAATAGGCCCAGTGCTCGATGGGGTAGTAAAGTTCAATATCCAGAGAATACCAACTCCAGATAAAACCGAAACTGCTAAAATAACTTTTGAAATCATATCTAATATAATACCATGATTTAGATTCAGCCCAAAGAGCTAGCAAGTCAGAAAAACCAAACGGAACTAAAACATTACTAAAATCCGTGGCTCTGCGGCTAGCTCCTTTGAGCTAGTTGACCGCTTCCCATTTAGAGAAGCATATATCATCGAATTTTCCTTAAATTAATTTCCTTTAAAATTAATAAGTACTCATCCGGCGCTCTACGCTTTTTGCGGAGCTTTTTGACAACTCAAAAAAGTTAGAAAACCTATGACGTTTCCAGAAATCTTATTTTGAATTGCCGTTCAAGCCCACAAACGATAAACGGTCAATTTCATTCAAAATATAAAAATGTGCTTGGCGAAATGTACTATACTGTAATTTTGTTTTTGCTTTTTATGTTCTTAAAAGCTTACCTAGATAATAGCACAAGCTTAATAAAATGTCAATATATTAGCGTCCTATTTTTGTTGTATTTTTGTCTAATATTTCTTGACTAATCTGTTATTTTAATGGTTAAAAAAATTATACAAAAAATAGAAAAAACCTATTGACTTTATGTTTATTTCCATATATTATAGTGTTAGCTTATGAATAAATAATTTATACATAAGCCAAAAATAAACATTATTTCATAAAAATAGCCTTTTCCGCAGATGGCTAAAAACTAAAACTCCACAAAATATTTAAATGAGCGTTCCTCGCAGTCGCTCATTTTTTATTAACAAAAATAAAGGCCTCATGCCTGCATAAACTGAATATTTGGTGGAGCTGCCGAGAACTGCCCTCGGGTCCAAAAGGTAATAATTTACCTATCTACAAGCTTAGCTTATTTTAGAATAAAATTTGATGCTTAAAATATAAGCAAAAATACATCAAAAGTCGTAGCTAAATTTTCACTCAAAGGCTGCTACCTATCATATTGAGCTATCAGTATTAAAAATAGCACCGGTTTATATATCTACTGAAATACATAAACCAATGATCGCCAATTAACTAAGCGGCGATTGGCGCAAAAGCTACCTTAGGCGCAAAAAGAGCCTTAGCTTTTGCTACAAAATTAGATTTTGCAATTATTTATTACTTTACGAGTAACCGACTTGCAAGATAAATTATTAAAATCCTTTTGTCTAAAACTAAATCAGCCCCAACAATACCCTTAAATTATATCATGATAAATTGATTTTGGATACCCTTTATGATTAAATTAAATCATGATAAGTAAAGTTTTATCCGCAGCCGCAATTGGATATTCGGGAGAATTAATAGAGGTTGAGGGCGATTCATCTCAAGGTCTCCCTTCCCTACAAATAGTTGGAATGGGAAATAAAGCTATTGATGAGTCAAAAGAACGCGTTCGTAGTGCAATTAAAAATTCAGGCTTGGATTTCCCGAAAAAGAAAATAACCATAAACTTAGCGCCCGCAGAAATACCAAAAGACGGAACAAGTTTTGACTTACCAATTGCGATATCTATTTTAGCAATTAGCGGACAGCTTAGACCTAAGGATATTAGTCATCGTGCTTTTACTGGCGAACTTTCACTTAGCGGAGATTTACGCCCTATAAAGGGAATAATAAATATTGTCGAAAAATTAAAGAATAGTGGAGTAAAAGAAGTTTTCATACCCGAGAAAAATTATAATCAAGCTACACTGATTGACGGCATCACTATAATTCCTGCTAATAATTTAAGAGACATATTCCTTCATCTTAAAAATGAAAAAACAATCATCACACCACAATCTAAGCGAGTGATAATAGATGATGTAAAGGAAATATCGCTAGACGATATAGTCGGTCAAGAACAAGCTAAGCGTGCCTTAACAATAGCTATTGCTGGTAGACATAATATTCTTCTCGCTGGTCCTCCGGGAACAGGAAAAACTATGTTAGCCAAGGCTGCATTGAACCTATTGCCAAGTTTAACAAAAAATGAACTCCTAGAAGTATCTAAGATTCACGGTTTAATCGAAGATATTGATATCAATAATATCAAAAGACCTTTTAGAGCACCCCACCACACTGCCAGTAAGATATCCATAGTAGGTGGAGGGCCAAAAGCCATGCCTGGCGAAATCAGTCTTGCCCATATGGGAATTTTATTTTTAGACGAAATTCCTGAATATCAAAAAACAACTTTAGAAGCATTAAGGCAACCCCTCGAAGATAAAAAAGTGACAATTAGCCGTACGAAATATAGAAGTGTTTATCCGGCAGACTTTATGTTAGTGGCCACAATGAACCCCTGCCCTTGTGGATTCTATGGCGATCAAACTAAGCAGTGCACATGTACAGCTTTGCAAATTTTAAACTATCAACGAAAAATATCAGGTCCACTTCTAGACCGCATAGATATGGTTATTAACGTAAATAGAATCGATAACGAAAGATTATTAGTTCAAGGTAATAAAAACAACAACGAAAGTATTAACGCTACAGAACAGATTAAATCATCGTCTAAAATACAACAAAAACGTTATAATAGTTGTACAAAATACAATAGTTCTGCAAACATGAAAGATGTAAAATCAGTATTCATGTTAGATAATCCTGCAAAAAATCTATTAGATACTGCAACCTCAAAATTAGATATTTCAGCACGTAGTTATCTAAAAATATTAAAAGTGGCTAGAACCATTGCAGACTTAGATAATTCAAAAACAATCAAAATGTCTCATATAAGTGAAGCTCTTCAATATCGCTATAGACAAGAAACATTATAGACTCCTCTTGCTTTTTAACGTCCATTCTGATATAATTTTAATCGAGTGAGTGTTCAAAATATCTATTCGAAAGGAAGGAAATATTAGCAAAAAAATACGAATTAACGAAGAGATTCGAGCAAAAGAACTTCGAGTTATAGGCGCAAGCGGTGAGCAGCTAGGAATTATGTCATTAGAAGATGCTCTTAGGATATCGCAAGATGCTGGCGTAGATCTCGTAGAAATATCACCTAACGCTGAACCACCTGTCGCTAAAATCATTGATTGGGGTAAATTCCAATATCAAAAGATGAAAGAACAACAGAAGAATAAGCGTAACGCTAAATCAGTTGAACTAAAGCAAATGCGCTTTGGCTTAAAGATTGGAGTGGGAGATTTAGACGTTAAATTACGTAAAATCAAAAAATTTCTAGTTAATGGTGATAAAGTCAAAATCCAAATTGTTTTTAAGGGTCGCGAGATGGCACATAAAGAAATTGGATTTGAAATGGCCGAAAAAATAATTTCCCTACTAGAGAACGATGCTATAGTTGAACAAAAACCTCAGATGGCGGGCCGCAATCTGAGTTTAGTAATAAGGAGTAAATAAAAGATGCCAAAAATGAAAACTCATAAAGGCACTGCTAAACGCGTAAAACTTACTAAAACAGGTAAAGTTCTTCGCCAGAGAGCCTTTAAGAATCACATGCTTTCTAAAAAAAGTAAGAGCAGAAAGCGACGAATTAATACTAGCGCACAAGTCGAAGGCGCTATGGCTAAAAATATTAAACGAGCCCTAGGAGTTAAATAATGCGAGTAAAAAGAGGTGTAACAGCTCGAGCAAAGCATAAGAAAATTCTAAAAGCCGCTAAAGGTATGCAACATGCTCGAACACGATCATATCGATTAGCTAAGCAAGGCGTTATTCGATCTTTACAATATGCTTACCGCGATCGAAGAAACCGAAAACGAGATCTGCGAGGTCTATGGATTACGCGAATTAATGCTGCAGCTAGACTAAATGGAACTACTTATGGAAAGCTTATCGCTGGCCTAAAAGCTAAAAATATTGAATTAGATCGCAAGATTCTAGCTGAGCTAGCAACCAACGAGCCAAAAGTTTTCACTAAAATAGTTGAATCCGTAAAATAATTTCTATAATACATATAAAATATCCCCTCAAGGGATATTTTATATTATATTTAAAGCTCATCTATAAGCCGGGTTCTGTCAAGAATGATCATCTATCTAGCCTTTAAATTGCTTTAAAGATCAAGCGGTTATCGAGCTTTGGCGGACTACCAACCTAATATTGGAAAACTCTCCTTGCAGTCAGCAGGGTTTACCTCTCACGTCGCGTCACCGCGAATGACTGTGAGCTCTTACCTCACTCCTTTCACCCTTACTCTAGAAAATCTAGAGCGGTATCGTTTCTGTGGCACTTTCCCTAGGGTTACCCCCGGTTGTTGTTAACAACTGCCGCGTCCTATACTGCCCGGACTTTCCTCTGGAAAAACCAGCGATCATTCAATGAGCTACTCAAATTATAGCATTTATTTTAAAGCAACACAATCTTCACCAAGTAAATTTACTAACTCTTTAGCTAGATCCGAATTAGCATCCACCTTAAAATGCATTTTTATAGCCGATTTCTTCTCAACTCCAAGCACTAGTATTATCTCTGAGAGACCTGGATATTTACCACATATTTTTTTAACAGCAAGTAAAGATACGTGATCATTTGGATCTTTGATATGCACATATACTTTTTGTAGTTTAATAGATTCATAACTACCTGCTGGTCGCATGGAATTATTTGTCGATGAAACATTATTCTGGCCACTTTTTGCGGATACTTTATACGCATTTTGTTTTTTATTAGGTAAAGCCGACAAACGATTACTGTTAGAGTTCTGAGCCATTACTTTATTTGTTTGTTTTGGCTTAGAGCCTGCTTTAACCTCATCCATGCGCCGTCCAGTAGACTCATAATTCTCAAGCTCTTCATCTGTAATGACTGTAATCCCATCAGCGATAAGTTGAGCATCAGATTTCATATTCCCATCGCGATCTTGGGCTGAAATTTTTCCTGATATTTTCAAGACTGAATCAACTTGTATTTTATCTCCAACCTCTGCGTAAAGATTTGGAAATACAATAACTTCGCCTTCTCCGGTTTTATCTTCCATCTTAACAAAAGCCATTTTCGTCCCAGCTTTAGTGATAATAGTTCTAACATCTAATACCATTCCACCAACCGTTGCTTGACCATTATGTTTAGCGGGAATAATTGAGTTCATTGGGTTAGTTTGCTCTTCAAAATAAGCCGTATATTTATCTAATGGATGCGCCGAGACATATAACCCTAATAAATCCCTCTCCCAAGTTAGTTGCTCTTTTTCGGTGTGAACTTTAGGAGCTGGGGTAAGCTCAATCTCTGGCTCAATTTTCATAGAATCATCTTCCACTAGACCAAACAAATCGGTCTGTCCACTGAGAGCTTCTTTCTGCAGCTTAGACCCGTAAGCTTGAATTTTTTCAAGATTAAACATTAAATCAGAACGTGTGCCAAATTCATCAAAGGCCCCAGTCATAATTAATGAATCCCAAGCTCGCTTATTAAAAGCTCGTGCGTTAACGCGTTTCGCAAAATCCAAAACAGACGTAAATCTACCGCCAGCTTTTCTAGCCTCAAGAACAGCATCTACCGCTCCGCCACCAACAGATTTAACAGCCAATAGCCCAAAACGAATTTTATTTTCGCCAGGAATGATTGCAAAATTTTTATAAGATTCATTCACATCTGGACCAAGAACTTGAATTCTCATCGATCGACATTCTGCTATTTCAATCGCCAACCGATCGGTATCATCAGAGTCAGAAGTCATAAGTGCAGCCATAAAAGCATCTGGGTAATGTGCTTTAATATAAGCGGTCCAGTACGCAATCAAAGCATAGCAAGCGGCATGAGACTTGTTGAAACAGTAGTTAGCAAACTCTTCCAGATGATCCCAAAAAGCCTCAACCTTAGCGCGATCAGCATTCGAATGATTTACTGCGCCCTCGATAAATTCGCCTTTCATCTTCTTCATTAAATCAATCTTTTTCTTACCAACAGCCTTTCGAAGAGTATCCGCTTGACCACCAGTAAACCCACAGACCTCTTTGGAAATCTGCATGAATTGTTCCTGATAGACCAAAATGCCATAAGTGTTCTCAAGAGCATTTTTCATATGGTCCTCGTAATAGGTAACTGGCTCTTCTCCATGTTTTCGAGCAATAAACTTTGGAATTTCACTCATTGGTCCAGGCCGGTAAAGCGCCACCATCGCAATAATATCTTCAAATTTAGATGGTCTAAGTTCACGTAAGTAGCGTTTCATCCCAGCCGATTCAAGCTGGAAAACACCTGTCGAATCACCACGCGCCAATAGCTCATACGCTTTTTTATCATCAAGCTCTAACTTAGAGAGATCAATATCTACGCCATATGAGCTTTTAATAATCTTTTGTGCGGTAGAAATAATTGATAGGTTTTTAAGACCTAGGAAATCCATTTTTAAAAGGCCTAAATCCTCGACCTGTCCCATTGGAACTTGGGTTGCAACCACGCCCTTTTGCGCCATCTCAAGCGGTAGATACTTTACTAGATCATCTGGAGCAATAACCACACCGCAAGCGTGAACGCCATGATTTCGAATTGTACCTTCAAGCTGGATAGCATAATCAATAACAGTTTTAGCCGTTGGATTAGTTTCGTATTCATTCTTAAGATCTTGATCTTGCTGAATAGATATTTTTAGTGGAGTGTGTCGGCCTTGATTTGGATCTGGAACAAGTTTAGCAATTCGGTCAGCTTCAGAATATGGCACCTCCAAAACGCGAGCCACATCACGAACGGCGTTCTTTGCCATCATCTTACCAAACGTTGCAATATTTGCAACACGATCCCGACCATATTTATCAGTACAATATTGAATGACTTCATTACGGCGCGTATCTTGAATGTCAACATCAATATCTGGCATTGAGATTCGGTCTGGATTTAAGAAACGTTCAAAAAGCAAGTCATATTCAAGCGGCTCAAGATCTGTAATATGTAGAGCATAAGCAATAATTGAGCCAGCCGCAGAACCACGTCCTGGACCAAACACAATACCCTGTGATTTACCCCAGTTAATAAAGTCTTGAACGATCAAAAAGTAACCATTGTAACCCATCCCATCAAGTACACCAAGCTCCATATCAACACGGTCGAGAGCATCTTGATGATCTTTTTTTAATATCTCGCGAATCTCTTGAATCGACATTTTTTCAACTTCATCAGCCGGAATGCCACCATATCGCTCTCCAAGCCCCCGAAAAACTAACTTATCTAAGAACCCTTTTTCGCTATCTTCACCTTCAGGAAGTGGGAATTTTGGAATTAATATCTTTCCAAACTCAAATTCAAAATTAACTTTATCTGCTACACGTTTAGTGTTTAAAATAATCTCTGGGTCAATCTTCCCCCATCGCTCAATTATATCTCGTGGATTCGTAACAAATAAGTCGAATTCCTTCAAGCTCATACGCTTCTCGTCACGTAAATATGAACCTGTTCCAACACACAGTAAAATCTCATGCGCATCCTGATCGGCGTGAGTTAGATAATGAGAGTCGCAAGAAACAATCATCGGTATACCGAGTTCTTTATTTAGCCTCATTAGCCCATCGTTGATTATTTTTTGTACGTCCCAGTGATTTGGAGCGTCTGGATGGCCGTGATCTTGTAGTTCAAGATAAAAATCATCACCATAAACCGACTTATACCAAAGGGCAAGCTCTTTAGCTTTCTCAAAATCATCAGCCTTAATAGCTTCAGAAATCTCACCACCAGCACATCCACTTAAACAGATAATACCCTCTGAACATTCTTTCATCAGATCATGATCAATACGCGGCTTATAATACTGTCCTTCAATACTCGCTTTTGAAGAAAGCATACATAAATTTCGCCACCCAGCGGCATTCTTAGCTAATAAAGTAAGATGATAACGAGGCTTATCGTGCGCTGGATCTCTGTCAAAGCGCGTTCGAGCAGCAACATAAGTCTCCATGCCTAAAATAGGTTTTAGACCCTGCTCTTTTGCCGATTTATAAAACTCAATCGATCCAGACATCGTGCCATGATCGGTGATTGCAACAGCTTCCATACCATTTTCTTTTGTTACGCGAGTCAAATCATCAATTTTAGTCAAGCCGTCTAATAATGAATGATATGTATGAGTGTGTAGATGAACAAAATCGCTAGGTTGTAATTCTTCAAAAGTTTTAGTTTTTATTTCTCCCATCTCCATTCTATAATTTTAACAAACTTTCTAGTTTTTCGCAAAAAAATAAAATACCATATGGTATTTTTCTATCAACAAAAAATCCTTACAGTAGCTTAGATATTTTCCCCGTACAAAAGCACAAGGTGGATACCTCCTCAACTTATGACCACGGCCATAAATCATCATTTGGAGTTCCTATATCTATGATTATTCAGGAAAAATCATGGACTACTGTAAGGACATCTTAATTATAACACTTCTTTTCTAAAAAATCCACTGAAAAAATATCAAAATATAACTCTCTATAAAATTAATGCCTGCAGATATATAATCTGATAGCAATATAATCACAAAAAACACTAGCAGAGAGTTTGATTCCATTTTTTGGATAATGTCTTGGATAAAATCTGGCGCTATCGGGAAAATTATTTTTGACCCATCAAGTGGAGGTATAGGTATTAAGTTAAACAACATCAACCCTAAATTAACCTTTACAAATAATATTAATATTTCACCTATAAAGCCTGAGCTTACATTTAAAGCAGAAAATAGCCCATAAACAATAAATGCTAAAATAAAATTTGTAAGCGGACCAGCCAGAGCTACAAGAACTACTCCCCATTCATTACCTTTTATTTTATTATAATTTACCGGCACAGGCTTTGCTCCACCAATAATTGGAGAATTACTTACAATACACAGGGCCGGAATTATTATACTTAAAAATGGATCAATATGAGGTAGAGGATTTAAAGTTAAACGACCCTCAATCTTAGCGGTATCGTCCCCTAACCAATACGCCACTAAGCCATGTGCTATTTCATGAACCAGTATTGATATTAGCAAAATAAATACTATAATAAAAATTCCAATTAGTCCCATATTTATATTATATCATCTATTGACCTTTTTTGTTAAATGCGCTATAATAAAACAGATTGTAAATAATAAAGTAAAGAGAGTTATATGGCAGTATGTGATCTAACAGGAAAAGGAAAGCAACACGGAAATAATGTTAGCTTTTCACTGCGACGCACAAAAAGAACTTTCAAACCGAATATTCAGAAAAAAACTGTAATCATTGATGGTAAGAAAATTCGTCTAAATTTAAGCACCGCAGCTATCCGAACCTTGAAGAAAAAAGGTATTCTATAATAGAATAGTAAAGAAAATAAAAATACCCTTATCTAGATTGATTAAGGGTATTTTTATTTTCCTAAATTGTTTTAATTAGAACGATTGACCTTAACTATTGTTAGTTTGTCTGGTAAGCTTGATACAGATTTAACTTTATATTTTGTAGTTGTTTCAACATCAACTCCAAGCTCTTTAATAAATATATCAATACTAGATTGCGGCACGTCATATTTAATACCATCTTCAGAATAATGTATGGGTATTACAACTTTAACATCAGCATCCCTTACTATCTTAGCAGCCGAAGTTACATCAAGAGTATACCCCCCACCACCAATAGGAATGATTAAAATATCAAGTAACCCTAGGTTTTCTAGCTGATCGTCGGATATCTGTGGCCCAACATTACCAAGAAGACCAATCTTGGAGCCTAGTACATCAATACTATAAACTACAGCCTTTTTAGGCTCATTATCTCCATCCAAATGACGCTTTTCAGCAAACCCATTAATGGAAAAATCGCCAATTTCATAACTTCCAGGATAACTAATACTCAACGAGAAATCTCTATCCCCAGTATGGAATCGTTCTTCTGTTGCCAATTCTATAGCATTTTTAACAACATAGTCACCCTCACCTAGAACCGACATTTTAGGATCAGTTACTATTATATTTTTCTTTGTAGAAATAACAACAGTATTAGCACCTTTGTATTCTATATCAAACATTTATCTTCTCTCCTTATTCTTCAAAATATCTTCTCTATCTACTATTATTCTATGTTCATTCTGAAATATACCATTAATAAACACGTCACTAGATGTATACCTATAATAAAATTCTTCCATAGATAGAATAACATAGTTTAAATCACGGCCTTCTTGTTTTTCTATATTCTTAGCCCAGTCTGAAAGCTGCTTTTTCGAGTTGTTACCCACAAGAATCATATCAATATCAGACTCGGATCCTTTAACTAGTACACCAGATATAATCAAAATGCCCAAGTCCTTATCAATATCAGATGTGCCATACCTCCAACCTTGTTCTTTTTCCTTTATTATAGACTCTTCACCCGAATCAATTCCAGCAAAAATAGCTCTAAGAGGAATATAATATTTAAACCTCTGATTTATACCATAAAATAGCTTCCTATCTTCTGTTGCGCTATTCACAGCCTTTATATCTTCTAGGTTTTTTAATTCTCTGCGAACTGAGTTAACTTGTTCATCAATTAATCTTGTTATTTCTCGAACGTAAAAAGTTTTTTCTGGATTATTTAAAAACAAGTTTAAAAGTTTAACTCGAGTTTTTGATCCAAATAAAGCTTCTATACTTTTATCCATAGTTTTATTTTACCACACTCCTCTGAATAAAACACTATTTTTACTAAAGTTTTTTACTCAACTCCGCTCTTAGAAATATATCCGCATCCAACAATGAAAGCCATTTAATAATCTTATTTCGCTTCATAAATGTAATCTGTCGCTTTGCAAGCCTCCAGTCTCTAGTTGACATTTTTTCGATGAGCTTGCTTTTTGTCAATTCTCCGGCTAAATACTCCCGAATTAGTGGATAAGCATTAGTAGTCATTGCTTCTGATTCCCAACCATATTTTTGCGCAAGTTTTTTAGTCTCCGTTATTATACCTGTACTAAAAAATTGTTCATTTCGTTCAAAAATTCGTTTCCGAAGTTCATTTCTTTCTGTTGTGATACCAACAACAATAAAATTATAGTTGTTGTTTTTTACACACCTTCTACTCTTTTCAGTCTTACTTTTTTCTATAGATCTTACTAAATACCGTTTATTTTGATAATTTTCTGGAGGTCGAATTTTATGGTGAAAAATATAATCTTGAAGTTCCTCGATTGATTTTTTATTTAGATCATTTCTAATTTTTTCATTAACCCGACCACCAAATTCATAATCATGAATTACTGAGTCAATATAAAGACCGGTCCCGCCTACTAAAAATGGGATTTTACCACGATCTAAAATATCATCAATTTTTTCATAAGCATACTCCTTGAAATCTGCCGCAGTAAAACACTCTCCAGGCTCAACTAAATCAAAGCCCCAGTGAACAATACCTTCTCGTTCCTTAATTGTTGGTTTCGCAGAAGCAATATCAATATCTTTATAAATAGCTCGCGAATCAGCCGAGATAATTTCACCATCAAAAAGTTTAGCTAATTTAATAGCTAAACTCGTCTTTCCGCTTGCCGTAGGGCCTGTAATTACGACTACAGTTTTTTCCATTATTTTAGACTTTTAATAAATTCTGGAATGTGCGATAGCGGAATTTTTTCTTCAATGAATTGACCATCTTTTCGAAAACGAACACTAACTTCATTATTTTCTTTATCTTTAGGGCCAATAATCAGCTGAACTGGAATTTTCATTGCAGTTGCCTCACGAATCTTTTTGCCCAAAGATTCATTTCGCTCATCAACAGAATAACGAATTTCATTGAATTTAACTGGCAAATTAAGCACAGTGTCAGAAAGAATTTTTGAAACTTCTTCAACGTAATCATTTAAAGTATCATTGATTGTTAAAATTCGAACCTGCTCAGGGACTGCCCAAAAATCAAACCAACCAGCTTTATGCTCAATATAAACACTCATAAATCGCTCAATTGAACCGAGCAAAGCACAGTGAATCATTACTGGTCGTTCATCTTGGCCTTCGGAGTTTTTATACGAAAGTTCAAATCGTTCAGGCTGAACAAAATCAAGCTGAACCGTTGCAACTTGGTGCTCACGGCCAATTGCATCTGTTGCCATAAAGTCGATTTTTGGACCATAAAATGCAGCCTCACCCTCTTCTTCAAAATAATCCAAATTATTCGAAATAACCGCTTTTTTAAGCTGATTTTGTGCGCTTTCCCAAACTGCCAAATCACCAAGATAGCTGTCAGAATCATCACGATAGCTAAGGCGCACTCGAAGTTTCATTCCAATTCCAGAATAAAGCTCATGAGCAGCCGCCAACAGATTTTGAATTTCACCTTCAATTTGATCAGTTCGACAAAAAATATGTGAATCATCTTGTGTTAAAGACCGGACACGATTCAAGCCACCGAGCTCACCAGTTTGCTCATCACGATAATCTGTCGTGGTTTCAAGATAACGGATTGGTAAATCTTTATAGCTTCTTGGGTTCGAAGCAAAAATTTGTGTGTGGTGTGGGCAGTTCATTGGTTTTAGTGCAAATTGACCACCAGTAACCTGCGATTTCACTAAGAAAAGCTCTTCACCAAATTTAGCCCAGTGTCCAGATTTTTCATACAAATCTTTTTTAGTAATGTGCGGAGTCCAAACTTTTTCGAAACCGTATTTTTGGCGTAATTGATTTGAATAGTTCGCTAAAACATCGCGTAAAATTGTTCCACGCGGCGTGAAAAGTGGCAAACCAATACCAACAAGTGGAGAAACGGTATATAAATCAAGTTCTTTACCAAGTTTGCGGTGGTCGCGTTTTTTAGCTTCTTCCATTCGTTCAAGATATTCATCAAGCTCTTCTTGAGTTTCGAAAGCTACGCCGTAAAGACGCTGCATTTGTGGATTTTTTTCATCACCACGCCAATAAGCACCAGCAACGCGCATTAATTTAAAAGCGCCAACTTCGCCAGTATTCGAAAGGTGTGGTCCTCGGCACAAATCTTTATAATTTCCATTAGTATAGAAACTTACTGTTTCTGCACCATTACCCAACTCAAAATCTCCCTCAGCGAGAATTTTTGCGTTAGTTGTACCAGCTTTTTTCAAATCATTCAAGAGCTCCAATTTGTACGGTTGATTAGTTTCTTTCGCCCAAGAAATTGCTTCATCAATAGAAACTTCGCTTCGCACAAAATCTTGCTTTTCAGCAATAATTCGCCGCATAGCTTTTTCAATCTTGCCAAAGTTTTTTTCTGAAATTTTATTTTCGCCTAAATCAATATCATAATAAAAACCATCCTTAATCGCTGGCCCCACACCGAATTTGGCGTCTGGATAAATTCGTTGAACTGCAGCTGCCATAATATGGGCAAGACTATGACGCATCCGAGCTAATTTTTCTGTTTTTTCCACTTAAAATCCCTTCCGAAATAATAAAATTAACTCCTTTTATTTTACCACCGCTAGACTTTTTCCGCAAGTTTTGTTAAAATGAAAGTATCGGGCGATTAGCTCAGTTGGCTAGAGCGTCACATTGACGTTGTGAAAGTCAGAGGTTCGAGTCCTCTATCGCCCACCAAATCAGTGTAAAAATAAACTGCAACTTTATATATCGCAGTTTTTTATTTTTTAAAGCTTATTTATTGCTTTTTTCGTTATTGTCTTTCGAGCAAAGCATTTGGCAGTTTTCTAGTACAGTTTTTCCACCCCTACTCCAAGGTATAATATGGTCAGCTTGCATTTCATCAATTGAATAATGTTCATGACAAATTGGGCAAATTCCCATTTGTCGCTCATAAACTTGACTTTTAATATCATCATCAAAAGCTCGCAAACTCAAATATTTCTCGTTATCCGTTAAAATATACTGATAAATTCCACTTTTCTTAGTAACTTCATTATCTTTATAAAGTTCCGAAACTCGCCGTTCATTTTCTTCACCAATCTTTTCGAAGCCTTGATCTTTGAATTCATTATAAAATTCACCCCAAGGCAAGCCCTTCATTTCTTTGCGATATTTAGGGAAAACTCTCTGCACCCACTCCATAACATCCTCAAAATATCGCCAAAGCTCTTTTGCATTTCCATCGTGCTGATGGATTCCCATATAATCCCCGATATTTCCGCCAGAAATCCACCTCAAAACCGTCTCCAAAACCTCTTGGCGGATATAACTCTTGTTCAAATAATTATTATAACCATCTTGTGCAGGGCAACCACTTTTACTAAAATATCGCTTAGCATCAACCAGCCAACTTCCCGTATAAACTGAATTCCTCAACTCTTGTGGCGTTAGTTCTTCGCCGGCAATATTCACAATTTTAAACCAATCCAGCTTTTCGCGCGTTTCACCTTCACAAAAATAAATCATCAGCTCGTATTCTTCAATTTGCTCTCGTTCTTCACGGGTCAAATTATTAAAATAAGCACCATCAACACTAAAATCTCCGTTCAAATATTTACAAATCGACATCGTGCGCTGTTGCCCGTCTAAAAGTTCAAAAGTGCCGTCACTATTCTTTGACCAATACATAATATTGAGTGGAAATCCTTTTCGAATAGTGCGAATCACCTCTCGCTGTTGCTCATCTTTATAAACAAACTCTCGCTGATACGGCGGGCGAATATTCAACTTGCCGCCAAAACCCACCACACCAGCTTCTTCATCATTTTCGAAACCAGCAAACAGCTCTTTTACTTTAATTTCGTGTAGCTCAATTTTCATTACTTTACCTTTCTACTTTCTTGTTTTTGATTAATAACCTCTGATATACTTTATCTAAAATACCACTTCTCCTTACAACACCACTTGCATTAAGATCATAACTTCCATTTTTTTTAAATTTAGCAAAATAAGCATTTCTTTTTTCTTCAGCTGTATAGATTTTAGTTTTTAATTTATATAGGTCTTCGTTTTCGCACATCCCCAAAATCTCAAACTGTTCAGGGTTAAACTTATCGAGAAAAGTTATCGGCACACCCATTACGCCGTCATAATCTTTGGGGATGTCTTTAACTTTCGAAACTTCAATCGCGTCGTAGTTGTCATATTTTGGGTAATCAAGCGGATTATATTTCTTCACTAGAATCAGCTCTTCATGGCGTTTTTTGATGTCTAAGTTTGTATACCAAGTGATTGCTGGAACATTGCCATATTTATTACCATTTTCATCAATGTAATTCCAGCGCTTATAGTGATGGCCCAAGCGAAAAGTCATCGTTTTATTAGCGCTATAACCAAGCCACATTTTGCCATTTTTGATTAGTGGAAAGATTTCTTTATAAGTTATCGCGTTATTATTTCCCAAAATCACAAATTTTTTATCATATTCAATCAGTTGCGCCACATATTCACGAAACAGTGAAAACGGCGGGTTAGTTACTACAATATCAGCTTGCTCGAGCAACTCTTTACTCTCACTACTTCGAAAATCACCATCGCCAATGAGTTTGGTCATTTTGCCACCCTTTTCGGCTTTTTCTAAAATCTCTTTTACATCTTGCAGGTTAATCGCACCGTCGCCATTTTGGTCATAAACCTCATCGATTTCAATTTTATAGGGTTTGAGTAAATCTTCAAAAGATGCATTTCCCTTTTTGGCTGGCAATTCTTTGAAAGCTACAGGCGAAGCAATATAGCTGGTGGCAATTAGTTTTTTGAGTTTTAAAGTGTTGAAATTTAACACAAAATACTTGAAAAAGTTGCTTTCGTAAGGATCATCACAATTACAGAAAACTACCCTACCTTCAAAATGGTGGCGGTAATGCGAAAGCTCCTTTTCGATATCCTTAAGCTGTGTGTAAAATTCATCATTTTTTGACTCTTTGGCGTTATGTAAATTTTTATTCGCCACGAAAAATCCTTTCTTTTCGAAAAAGGATTTTCATTTTTACTATAAATAAAATAGGACACTCCTTGCGAAGTGTTCTAAAATATTTATAGCAGACCCAATTGAGCCAACAAAATATGTTTCGCGTAGAGTGCCCTATCTAAGGCTCAAATACGCAAAAAATAACTTTTTCGAAAGTCTGCTTTAATTTATAATATTTTAGAACACTATCATTATATCATACTCACCCTCTTTTTCCACATTTACCTAAACTTTTCCACAAAAATATTTTTTACATCTATCACCCTCAATTCGTTCTATGATATATTTTTCGTGAAATAATATTTTAACGTTCGCTTGACAAAATAGGTTTAGTATTTTATGTTATAAATCTGAAAATATACTGAAAAGCGAACAAAATTCTAGTTATTTAAAAAGACATAGCCTGAGTAGCTAAAGTTCCGTTCGACACAAAAAATCCGTCTTCGTCAGACGGATTATCGTAGTTATGCTATTTTATTTTGTTATTCTTTTTAGCTTTGGCACGATCAATATCTTCTATCGTGCCTTTTTGCGTGACATCAAATTTATCAAGATATTTACCAAGTGCAAGCCGAGTTTGCGAATAAACTGCTGCAGCTGAACCGTAGCAAATAGATGTTACCGGCATTAAGAACCACTGCAAAATCATCCATAAAGTCCTTCGTCTTTTATAACGGTCCGGTTTAGGCGGCAACATTTTGAGACTTACAAAAATTGTTATAAAAATACCAATTGCCGCAAATTGCTGAAGTACGCTAACAGTAGTTGGAAGCTGGTGCGCAACTAGACTACGTGAAGCGTGGTTATTTAAAATAAGTGGAATCCATCCACCAAAAGCAGCTAGCGGTGATTGATAGACCATTGCAACGTGACCCTCCAAAAGAACCCAAAATTTAGCTAAAGCATCCCAAAACGGAACCGTACGTTTTTTTGTAAAAATATTCTGAGCGACATAAGGTACATCACTCGCGCCATACATCCATCGACGAAGCTGAATAAATTGAGCTTTAAGAGTTTTCTTGAAAGTATCACTCAAAACAGCATCTTGATAGATTGGCACCATAATTGGCACTACTGCATACTCCCCATCGAAATGAAAATAGCTTCGCCAAAATTGATGACCGTCTTCAACAATTGTCCGCACGCTCCAAAAATCCATTTCGACTAGCGCATCAAGCGGTTGAGCATGTGAGGCAAAATTACGCAATCGATGTGGCCGCATCGAGACAACAAGATTCCAAAATGAATTTCCGGTAGCAAGCACTCGCATTGGTGCCGGCGCGTCCCAAATATTATTAAAAAACAATGAGATAGGCTGATAAGAATAGTGCTTACGATCTGGACGCACAACAAACTCATAAGTAGCCGACGCGAAATATTGCGGATGCGGCTTATTATCACAATCAAGAGTCGTCACTAGAACATTCTCAAATGGAATTTTATTTTTTTCACAGTATTTTTTTAGAGCTCGACCAGCAAAAGTTATATTACCACCTTTACCGATGACTTCATTAGGAAGATCTTTTGGATGTTTTACAATTTCAAAATCCTTAAAAATATGCGAGAATTCAGCCTTTAACCTATGAGCAGTCTCTTCAATATCTTTACCGCCACGTTCCTCATAAGCTAAAAAAACTACTAAATTCTCTTTTGGATATTTAGTATTCTTTAAAGATTCAATCGTTGGCTGGATTACTTCGTAAGGCTCATTATAGGCCGCTACGATTACAGCGTTAATTACTTGAGACGGCTTTAAAAAAATATCTTCAGCAGAAATACGCCGCAAATTCTCACAATGTTTTTTAAAGTCAAAGCTCCGACTATCTTTTTGAGAGTAATCCTTAATATGACAATAGCTATCGTGTGGATTCTCTAATTGAGTTAGTCGGTTCTCCCAATCAACTTTTAGAGCTTGATTCATTTTACGATATCCACCAAAAGTTCGATAAGCCACTCCCACAGCCTTAACTAAAAGAGTTGAAATAATAAAAACTAAATAAACAGATGCCCAAAATGGAGATATTATCGACAGCACAATCATTAGAATAATTGCACCATAACTTAAAAAAGCAGGCAAAATTTCAAAAAATCGATAAAATTTCGTTCTTTTACCCTGTGGGATTTCAATATTTTTACTCATTTAATTTGGAATTTCCCTTAAGATAGCTGAGGCGATCAAGAATGAAATAATCGCAAGCAGGATCGTAATAGCCGAGAAAAATAAAGCCATTTTCCTACCTGAAACTTTGTAGATTTTTACGATAATCACATTATGCACGACAGTTATAATCAAACCTAAACTAGCTAAAAATATTCGCGTAAACCAAACATCTTTATAGAAATGCTCACTGCCAAAAACAGTGTATCTAACATAGATCATTCTATCGTAAAAATGCACGCCAAGCATTGTTGAGATAAAGAAAATAATTCCCAATATGAAAATTAAGATCATAAAAAATATAACTAGTCGATCTTTTGCAATAATTTTAAAATAATTTTTCAATTTCCCCATAAAAATAACCCTGGAGCCGATGAGCAGGATTGAACTGCTGACCTACGCGTTACGAGTGCGTTGCTCCACCAACTGAGCTACATCGGCGACCTTTTAAATTATAGCATAATCTAACGTAAAAATAAATAAAACTATTGATATTTAAAATATAATTTGGTAAAATAATATTAGTCTTAAGTTTGGGCTCGTGGTATAGTTGGCCTAGTACGCCTCCCTGTCACGGAGGAGATCGCCGGTTCGAATCCGGTCGGGCCCGCCAAATATAGACTTTAAAAATCCCGCAAGTTTAGCGCTTACGGGATTTTTTATTTTTGAGGCTTCTATATTTTTATATATTTAGAAATTTTACCGGATTTTTCAAACTGAGTAATTCGATTATCAAATTCGGTAAATTTAACTTTAATATATTCATAGCTTAATTCTTTATCATTCTTAGAGACTAACTTCACGAAATAGTATCCATAGGCATCTTTAGAATTTCGCTTCGCAACAAAAACCTTTGATACTTCACCATTTTTTAGAGTCAACGCAGTCTTTGTTAGTCCGCCATCAAAATTAGAAATCTTAATATTTCCAGATGCTCCAACTTCAACTTTATCACCAAACTTATCAACAATCTTTGAGAAGTCATTATTATTAGAAGCTAAAAAACTCGCAACTTCATTTTTTAGATTTAAAGCATTCGAATCAATCTTTTCAGAAACTTTTTGTTGAAGAAGAGGTAGCTCAGCAAAAATTCGACGCCATTCACTAGATGAAAAACCATAATTATCTTTGATAATCTTGTTAAAGGCAGATTCCGAAATCTCCACTCCACTTACTATCCGTTGTTTTTTAATTACCTCATCAATCTCTTGTGTAGAGACAGAAATACCATTTTCACGCGCTAGCTTAATCGCATAAGCATTCCGGACAGTATTATCCATAGCTTGTCGCTTATAAACTTCTGAACGTTTATTTTTATCTTTGATAAGCTCAAGAGTCTCTTTTTTATTTTCACTTAAAGCCATATTAGCACGATAATCAGCTAGGTAGTCGGAATAAAGAGCGTTCTCTCCATCCACATTAGCAACAGGTAATGGTAAGACAGTAGTAATACGATAAACTAAATCGTTAGTATTTTGAGCCACATACAACTGATGCCATAATGCAATTAGCCCCAGAGTGATTACTATAGTTGCAATTATTACAGTATTAATAACCAGTTTCTTTTTTGAATACTGGACCGGATATTTAAACTTTCGCCCGTTATTTAAAATTTCTTTTCGCTCAGATTCTAGTGTGTTATTAGTAATCTTCGCTAATTGGCTATTATCCGAACTTTGTTCCTTCTTTACTAGTTGCTTAATTTTATTCTTCATAATCCTCCGTTTCAATTTCCCCTACTACATCCTGTAGTCTATTATAAATTTCTTCTGGATACTCAACATTTTTAATCTCTAAGTCACCAACAATTGTTAGAATATTGATGGTGCCAAACCTGAAAATATCCGCAAAAAATCCAGGAATTGTATAATTAATAGATTGAATCTTGCTAAGTGGAATATCAATCACAGTCTTACCAAAAAAACCCTTCTGAGTAACTTGGCGAATTCTCTGATCTGTAACAATATAAATAGAAAAATACCAGATCATCAAATGGTATAAGAAAAAAATCAGCCCAACGCCAAAACCAGCTAACGGAATATACAAAATTTCCATACCAGCTGAACCAGTGACGATCCCTATCGGAACAGGTAAACAAGAAAGCGCGAAAATTCCAAGCAATAAATAAAATCCTTTACGCATCGCAATAATATGTTTACGGAATACAAACAAAAAATCTTCGTCATCTCGCTGGCCAACAAAAGCTTTTTGATTTTCTTTAACACTCTTTGTCATATATAATTTCTGGTACCCCAGACAGGAATCGAACCTATAACCTTTTCCTTAGGACGGAACTGCTCTATCCAATTGAGCTACTGAGGCATAATTATATTCTAGCATTTTTTGATAGAAAAATCTACTTTGAAGCTATCTTGTAAATTTATCTCGCGGAGTGGAATATTCATAAAGCTCACCATCATTAAACCAATGAGCAATTTCCTCCGCCGCTTCCTCCATACATCCCGAAGCATGAATCAAATTTGGAATCCCCCGCCCAGCTTGATCGGCATAGCTAAAACTCATATGAGAAAAATCACCTCTAATAGTACCTGGTGCAGCATTTTTTGGCTCAGTTCCACCGACTAATTTACGAACGAGCTCAACTGCATCTACGCCCTCTAACACCATAGCTATTACAGGACCTTGAGTCATAAAAGTTAGAGCTAAATCAAAAGCTTTCTCCCCACGCCGAGTGATCATTTTTCCTATTTTTTCATAGTGTTTATGGTAATGATCTTTATCGGGAAAAATCATTTTCGTGCCTACAATTTTTAATCCAACTCGCTCAAATCGAGTTAGAATTTCGCCAACAATACCTCGCTGAACAGCGTCTGGCTTAAATAAAATTAGAGTTCGTTGAATATGATTCTCTTCCATTTTTTCTCCTTATGATTAATTATACTCTTTTTAGGTAAAAAATGCTATAATTATACTATGTATATCTCTGAAGCGCTTGAAGATTTTCTAGAATCACTCGAAGTTGAAGGTGGCCGCTCGCTCAAAACAGTCGAAAACTACAGACTCTATATCGAAAGGCTCGTAGAATTTTCAGACGATATTGCCGTTTCTAAAATTGATTCAGAACTAGTTAGAAAATATCGCCTATGGCTTAATCGATACCAAAATTACGACGGAAAAACCCTTGGTCGTGCAACTCAGGCCTATCACTTAATCGCTCTGCGGAGATTTTTAACTTATCTTGCTCGCCGTGATATTAAATCACTCGAGCCATCAAAGATTGAGCTGCCTAAAGTAACCAAACCGCAAGTTAATTTTCTCCACTACGAAGAAGTTGAGCGGCTTATAAATTCTATACCAACCGACAACGAAACCGGCTTGCGTGATCGAGCTATCGCTGAGTTACTATTCTCCAGCGGATTGCGCGTTTCAGAGCTTTGCAATTTAAATCGCGATCATATTAATACTAAACGCCGAGAATTTACTGTGCGCGGAAAAGGTAACAAAGATCGACCAATTTTTATTTCAAAACATGCTGCCGAAGTAATCGAAGAATATCTAGATGCTCGCGACGACAATTTAGTTCCGCTCTTTATAAATTATTCTCGCCGGTATAAAAAACCTTCTACCGATGGTAATTATCGCCGAATAACCCCAAGAACCGTTCAGCGGATGATAGATAAATATGCTCGACTAGCTGGTATAACTAAAAAAGTTACACCTCACACAATGAGACACAGTTTTGCAACTGATCTGTTAGTAAACGGCGCGGATTTAAGATCTGTCCAAGGAATGCTTGGTCATTCAAGCATTGCTACAACTCAAATCTATACTCACGTTACGGATCAGCACCTTAAAGAAATCCACGAAAGATTTCACAGCGAAACAGAATAATTATCCATTTTCATTCTAGATCCTCCTGATACATAGAGAGGATCTAGTCCTATTTACTTCCAATAGTTCTAACTAGTAAGTCAAACCTGTTTATTGCACAATAATTTGCGAGATCAGAATTAGGTCTACACTGAGAATTAACGACATCAATACCACTATCACCTCTCGTACCTAGGACATATTGAATATTAATCATAGATTGGCCTGTTGCAGCATCAACACCAACTTGCCTAAATCTTATGTCGTAAAGCATTAGGTCAGTTTCACCAGGCGGTAATATTTCTGTAACTTGATTAGAATCCCGAGGGATCTCAGTCCATACATCAGCGCTCGAATCCTGACAATATCTTTTAGTAACATCTTTTATACGAATAAATCTAATTGTGTTATCTGTAGATCCTCTATATTGAGCGGGGCCATTGCCGTTATTTAATGCGGCAGCACTATTCCACACATATGTAAAATCACCTGTACAAAATGCGCCCCCGAGCTCATTCCTAACGTAAGAAGCACCAGGAGTAGCTCCACTAACAAAAGACCTACCATCCCATCCATCAATACTCTGGAGAGAATTAAAATTACGCGTAAGATCAGAGTTAATTAAGCGACTGGCCGTATTCAGCTCCTTAAATGTCTTCCCTTTAACCATAATATTAGACATTTGCATCACCATGACAGCTATAGCAACCATCAACATTGCCACAAAACTCATAGCAAGAAGGAGCTCTATAATAGTGAATCCATTTTTTTTATCTTGGATCATATAACCTCACAATCGTACCTAAAGTTGTAGGAGAAGAGCCCGTTGGGGCCGCCCAGCAAGCCCTAATATGGAAATCATAATACCCCGATCCTTTGACGGCTTCAATCCACAAGCCTTCAGCACCTACAAAACTACCCTTATCCGCTAAATTATTAGTGTCATCTTCCGAACGCCAAATAAGCCTCGGAAAAGTAGTTGCAGGATTTAAACCGTTAGTATCAATCCTAGAAATCCTAGAACCGTTATCGTATCCTAATATAAAAGCACTCGATGGAAATTGAGACCTATTCGACGGACATAAAGAGAGGTCAGACGCCGAGACTACCACTGAAGACGTAACCGTATTCCATAAACCAGTATCATTAGACCCAGAACCAGCTACTGCAAGTGAGTTGATGTACCTAAGAGCTTCCGCCTGAGAGTCAATAGCATTACGAGCCATAGTAAGTTGTAATGTAGATTGAGCTCTAGAAATACCGGAATTCATAAGTGCAAGCCCACTGATAGATACGACCGCGAAAACAGAAAATGCTAGCATAACTTCAATCAAAGTATCGCCTTTTTTAAAATACCTCATCACTACTCCTGTAATCTCACCCCGTTAATCACAACATCCCTAAACCCTGGACTATCACCACAAGATGATCCTCTCGCGCCGTCTAGTGGTGCTACTTCTACAGATGAGGAACCGGAGCCAATTTTTATAACTTTATTCTTTCCGAAAATAGCGTTAGCAGAAAAGAATCCATTACCTCCAGCACTCCTGACGCAAATATTGACAGTTTTATTACTAGACATTAAAAATCCACTAGAGGTAGACCAAAGTCTAAATGTCCGCATACCTTCTGGGTTATTTACCAAGCGATTATTATCTGTAATTGGTTGCATAGGTATCCCAAAAGTCATAATACTTCCGTCTATAGGTGATCGAACAATCATTACGTTATCTACCGTCTCTCTAACATCATTGACTTGTCCGTTACCATAAGGAGTATTCATTCTAAGAGTAGTACCCTCAGCTTCAGTATCAGGCCTAAACAGTGGTCCTGTACTAGGCCTATTATCTGTAGCATTCTTAAACTGAGAGCCCCACTCTAAACCTATATTTCGAGGATCGGAGACTCGATTTTTCCCTGCACTAATGACAAACTTAGTAGCGCGAAGCGCATCTATGTTACTGCTACACTGCCCATGACATGCAGTATTAATATTAATATCTAGACCTATAACATCCCTAACTGTCGCATTAATATGACCAGAATTAGCTGTGCCATCATCACCAAATGACATAATCTTGCCTAAAACAATACAATTAGTCGTACCTCTAGTATTACCGTTATCACTTATTTCTACATGAGTATTAACTATTCCACCATTATTATCCACAGTACACCTAATTTTATTATTCCTAGGATTAGATTGGTTCTCGACCTCACCAAAAACAGATTGAATATCAGACTTGAAAGTCTCCACCGAATCATTGTATCGCTGAGTTATTATATTGCGACTCCAGCCAACCAATAGACTAACAGCTAAAAGACCAGAGATAGCTAAAACTAAAGTAGTCTCGATAATCGTAAAACCTTTTTTGATTTGTTTTTCCATCATTGCCCCCATTATAACATAAGCGTTTTAAATTATCATCAAATTTTTCAAAAAATTAACAAAAAATGGCTGAAAAGTTAATAGTACTACACAGGCTAAAATCATAGCCGGGCCAAAAGGAATCTGAGCGTGTTTTTTAATCATTTTCTTCCTCACAATAGCTTGAGAAAAAATTATCGCCAATCCAATTAAATTGGAAAATAACAGTAAAAATATAGTATATATTGGCTTATTCGGCAATAAAAAGACTAACCCAATCGCTAATATCCAGTCACCATCACCAACCCAAGCACCCTTTGAAACAGCCGAGAGTATAAAATATATACCCGGAAAAAGCGCAAGCGAGACTACCAAGTTTAAAATAATAGTAGCAGAAAAACCTCCTTCGAAATTAGAACTTAACCAATAAAGCCCTGCTAAAAAATTAAAAATCCACATCACTTTAACTGGCAGCAATGACCATTTTGCATCATACACAAAAAGAATTACTAGAGGAGATAAAGCCAAAAATAACAGCGTAATTCTAAATAGATCAATAGCTGAAATTTTAATTAAATCAACCTGCATTGACGCAAAAATAACCCCAAAAATAATCGCTGTTGCAACTTCTGCCAAAAACTCAAGAAGCCCGATTTTCGTATGACATTTTCTGCATTTTCCACCCAGTGATAGCCAAGAAAAAACCGGGATTAAGTCAAACCATTGTAGCTTATATCCGCATCTCAAACAATGCGAGCGATTTTTTTTATGCTTTTCACTAATTAAATACTTTAGCTTAGACCATTCTTTTTTATCAACTTCACCACCAGATTTTTTAATATCATGAAGCTCAGCAGCGCGCAAACGCCAAACTTGCGCGACAGAAAAACTTCCGATAATGGCGCCAAAAACTCCGGCAAAAAATACTCCAAAGTAAACCATTTACTGAACCTGTCCAACCAAACCATAAATAGGCATTAAAATTGCACCGATCAAGCCACCAGCAACTACCGCCAAGACAACCATTAGGATTGGCTCAATCATTGTAGAAATCGCTTTAATCTGTTCATCCAATTCATCTTCGTAGACTTGAGCCGTCTTCCCTAGCATTTCATCAATCTTACCAGACTGTTCACCAATTGAAATCATTTGCGGGACAAGAATAAGAATATAATCTTTATCCTTTAATGCATCAGAAAGATTTTTACCACCTTGTACTAGCTTATTAGCTTCATCGATTGATTTCTTAATAACTACATTATTAACTGCTTCGCTAGTAATAGATAACATGTCATTCATAGATACGCCAGTAGAAAGCAACAGCTGCCCAGTTCTAGAAAAACGCGCCATATAAAGTTTTCTGAATAGCGGATTAAAAATCGGGACATTAAGTTTAAAAATAGCTGCAAATCTAATACCTAAGTCAGTCTTTAACCACTGTTTCAAGAACCAAAAGCCTATACCCAATATAAGGACAATAATCCACCAAAAGTTAGCTAAAAATCCGGATAAAGAAATCAAAATTTGCGTCATCATAGGAACTTCTTTCTTTAAACTGCCGTATAGCTGTTCGACTTGAGGAACGACTGTAAACATCATAAAAGCAACAACTGCTCCAATCACGACAAGAACGATGGTTGGATAGGTTAGCGCCCCTCGAATCTTGCTCATCATAGCGGCGTCTTTTTCCTGCTGGGCTGCAATTCGACGAAGGGATTCATCAAGAGTTCCGGATAATTCACCGGCCGCAACAAGTGCAAGATAGACCTTGTCAAAAACTTCTGGATGCTTGGAGAATGAATCAGAAAGGCTTGATCCAGCTTCAATATTAGCTAAAATATCATCAATAACAGACTTCATTTTTTTATTTTCAGTCTGCTCGGATACAGTCCTAAGTCCTTGCGCTAATGGCAATCCAGCACCAACTAAAGTAGAAAACTGACGCGTAAAAACAATTTTATCTTTTATTGTAATTCTATTTGTAAATTTAGAAAAAGTTCCGCCAGAGTCAGCTTCTTTAATTTTTAGAGGTATATAACCTCTTTCAAGCAAAAGCTTTCCTGCTAATCGGGAGTTATCAGCTTGGACCTCTCCCTTCTCAATTTTATCAGTCGCTTTATCGCGAACCTCATAGCTAAATTTTTTCATATTATCCTCGCATTAGTCTTTCAAATTCTGTTAAATCAACTGCGTATTCGCGCGCATTATCATAAGTGATTACACCCGATTGAACTAATTTAACCAAAGTCCTATCCATTGTCTGCATCCCTTGATCAGCGCTAGTTTGAATGACTGTATCAAGCTGATGAGTTTTACCTTCACGAATGATATTCCGGACAGCAGGATTAGCTATCATCACTTCTGCAGCCACTACACGACCTCCACCAATAGCAGGAATTAAACGCTGAGCACATATACCCTGTAAAATATTTGCTAGCTGAGACCGAACTTGAGGCTGCTGATGAGGAGGAAAAACATCGATCATACGATCAATCGACTGTGCCGCACTGTTAGTGTGGAGTGTCGCAAAAACCAAGTGACCAGTTTCAGCAATCGTAATCGCAGCAGAAATCGTCTCAAGGTCACGCATCTCACCAATCAAAACAACGTCTGGATCTTGACGGAGCGCAGATCGAAGAGCCGCTGAAAACGAGTATGTATCATAATGAACTTCTCGCTGAACAATCGCTGAACGCTTAGATTTGTGGGTAAATTCAATAGGGTCTTCAATTGTGATAATATGCTTGTCTTTCTCAGAATTTATTTTATCAATTAAAGCTGCTAGGGTTGTTGATTTACCAGATCCTGTTGGACCAGTCACCAAGACTAACCCACGTGGATATTCAGCAAAAGTTTGAACCACAGGAGGCATGCCCAACTCATGGACGGTTTTAATATTATTTGGGATCAAACGGAGTGCAGCAGCCAGATTTCCTCGTTCGTGAAAAGCGTTAACACGAAATCGCCCTAAGTCTCCGAAAGCAAAAGAAAAGTCAAATTCTTTATCCTTCATTAGAATCCGTTGCTGATCTTCGTCTAATATCGAAAATATTAACTTTTCAACCTGTTCAGAATTCATATTCTGATAGCCAGAAAAAGGTATTAGAGCACCGTCAAGGCGCATCATTGGCGGTAAGCCAACTTGTAAATGAAGGTCGCTCGCATTTTTTCGAACAATTTCTTCAAGTAAAATCTCTATTCGTAATTCCTGGTTCATTTTCTCTCCTTTTAAGCAGTATCTGCTGCAACCCTATTAACTTCTTCTAATGTTGTTATGCCCGTTAGCGCTTTTAAGTACCCATCTTGGCGCATTGTAATCATGCCTTGTTCTACAGCAACTTTTTGAACTTCATTCGATGTAGCATGTTTAATGATAAGCTCTCGAATTTCGTCTGTCACCTCCATCACTTCATAAAGTCCAGCGCGACCCGAATACCCTCCTGGCGTCTGCGGCGTATCACGACCTTTTACTAAAGTATAAGACTTTTGATTTGCTAACGGTAGGTTCTTATACCCCAAGTCCTCAGATACGCGCTCGACTTCTTCTGGTGTTTTTGGTAAAAGATGACCAACTGTCTCGATAATGCTCTGGGTTTGAAGCGGATCAGATTGATAAGTGTTTCTCTTAGACGAAACTCGCCTCACAAGCCTCTGCCCAATGATCGTATTCACAGTTGAAGCAATCAAAAATGGCTCAATACCCATATCTATTAAACGAGGCAAAATTCCAGCTGCACTATTAGTGTGAAGTGTTGAGAACACTAAGTGCCCAGTTAAAGCCGCCTGAACACCCAAGTTGGCTGTTTCACCATCACGAATCTCTCCGACCATCACCACATCTGGGTCAAGACGCAAAATTGAGCGTAGCCCCGCTGCAAATGTTAATCCAACATCCGCATTGACCTGAATCTGATTTACTCCATCCATCTTATATTCAACTGGATCCTCCAGAGTGATAATATTAATTTCGTCGCTTTTGATCTCTTTAATCAAAGCATACAACGAAGTTGACTTACCCGAACCAGTTGGTCCTGAAGTTAAAACCATCCCATTAGGAGCCTTAATACCTTTCTCGATAGTACGAAGAGCCCTACCAGCATAACCCATCTGTTTTAAATTAAATGAATTACCGCTTTTATCCAACAAACGAATAACCACTTGTTCCCCCCAAACAACTGGTGAAATAGCAATACGTAGGTCAACTTCCTTACCGGAAACCGCAACAGCAAACTGGCCATCTTGTGGAATACGATGCTCGTCAATCTTTAAGTTAGAAAGAATTTTAATACGCGAAACAAGAGCTGGCTCAATAGTTTTTGGTAAATTCATTATTTCTCGCAAAACACCATCAATTCGACAACGAATCTTAAGAGCTTTTTCTAGCGGCTCAATATGGATATCAGATGCTTTCGAACGAACTGCGTATTCCAAGATAGTATTTAAAGCTTTAGAAATTGGCGAATCTTGAACAATTGTCTGAACATTTCTTTTAGCCTGCTCGGCGGCCGTCTCTTGAGCATCAATATTAGAGGCGATTTGATCAACGTCAGAAAGATCAGTTTTGTACTGATCAAGAACATGTTTAATCGACTCCTGACTCGCCATAAATACTTTTAATGGCCGCTGAATCAATGTTGAAAGATAATCTATAGCTTGAATATTAGTAGCGTCAAGCATAGCAACCGCTAGACGGTTCTGAACCTCACCGACAGGAACAGCCATATTTCTCTCTGCGACTTCAAGAGGTATCAAGGCTAAAACATCCTGCGGTATATTAACAGACTCAAGATTCACATAAGGAATCCCTGACACGTGAGAAACAGCATGGACTAAAATTTCATTATCAAGAACTTGATTTGACAAAAGATAAGCAACTAAAGACTCTTCTTTCTTTGCAGATTCACCAATGGCCCTATCTATAATTTCAGCCCTAACAAGCCCCTCTTCTACAAGGAGCTTTGCTAGTTTTTCTTGAATATCATTAGTAATTAGAGCCATTATTTCTTATTTACTTTCAGTCAAAATCTTATTTCCGCCATCTTCCCCAATAACTGTTTGAACAGTCGGGTTAATTGCTTCTTTATTAAATATCTCACTGCTTGGATCAGCTATATTAGAAGATATTTCCTGCATAGTTTTTGTAGTGTAAGTTTCTTCAGATGGATTACCAACACCTGGTATGGCCTGAAAACCAAAGTAAGAAACTACTATACTAATTCCTGCAATCAGGATAATCATAGCAATATCTTGCGATCTCATTATTTTTTACCTCCTGTCGAGCTACTATTCTTTGAGGATGTATTCGATTTTGTGTTATTTTGATTAGATTTAATCACTTTATCTTCTAGTTTAATACTATTATCCGGTAGATAGAAAGCTTGACCAGTAATATTTACATTAATTTGATTCTCGCTATTCATTTCTAACGTAATATTAGATACGCTAAAGGTTCGTATTGATTTCTCCATTCTTTTAAGAAATTCCTGGATAATATCAGCAGCCTTGCGTTCTGCCCCACTCTTTGCACTAACCGAAATCGAAAAGCCTACAGTTTTAACAGAGCTAGATAATGCATTTGGGCTTGTAGATATTTCTCCTGTAGAGCTAGAGGCAGAAGATGCATTACTGGATGTATCACTAGAATCAGACGATACAGGATCGACATTTATAGATTCTACCGTTAGACCAGCTACCGATAGGATTTCATCGCTCAAACTACTACCTATCGCTGCGGTATTACCAACCTTAGGCAAAGCATCAACGACAACTTGAAGATTATTAGCCCCATCTATTTTTTTAACACTAGATAAAGCCTCATTAGACCTCAATAGTTTAACTTTTTCAATCAACTCATCCACATTATTACTACTACGATCAATGGCTGCAAGAGTCTTTGTCTGTTCACCTATAACTTTACCCTTAAATGCTATTTTCTGGGACAAAAATATTATTCCAACAACCGCCGCACCAACTATTACTGATGCAATAGCTACAAATATAAACATCGTTCTGTTAGCACGGTTGATAGCATTATATTTTTTAATTGCTACTTCTTCTTTCATTATTTTTCCTCTTTATTTTTATCCTTAACGGTAAATAAATTGTCAGGAATAGCCATCTTTGAATCTGTTACATCTTTTCTGGCAGGAGATTTAACAGCAAAATCTTTAGCAGTAAATTGCATAGCTGCAGGATTAAGAGTAAACTTAATATTAAAAGATAGCTCTTTTCCTCCTTCTTGAGAATCACCATAAGATTGCACACCTTGAATCTCAGAGCTTTGATCTACTAGATATTCTATCTTACAATCGTTCTGGTTAGATTGCGCCTCTTCAACAGTACAGGTAGTATTCTTAGCTTTATCCGAGCTATGATAGAGAATTTGGGTCTCTTTAAGAGCATTAACAAATCCATTATAGGCATTATAGCCCTTTGATTTGCCATCTATTGAAACGACTCTTGTAGCAGAATCATATGAAACACTAGCAAATCTAACTTCATTCGCCCCTGTAGTCTGAATAGTCGGAATTATTTGACCTAAAAGACGCGAAACATTTGGGGCATTTTTACGAATATTATCAATCTGATTCAATTGATTTTGCAGAACTATCGCTTCATTTATTCCATCTTTTTTTGAAAGCTGGTCAAATTTCTTTTTTATATTATCCTCATTCGACCCCACGATAAGGCTTTGAGCTCCAAACGCAACAGTCATCATAACAACAATAGCAATCGCAGCCCCACCTGCAACAATAGAAAAGAAAATAACCCAGTTTCTAATTTTTTGAGCTTTCAATAAATCCTGTTTTACTTTAGGAATAAGATTAACTTGAACCATTATTTTTCAACCCTTTCCGCAAGACCAACTGCTACCGCAAACTCATTACCAACAGTCGCAACAGTTTGTTGATATTTAGCCGGGACATTAACCCTCCGAAATGGATTCACCGAACCCGTCTGTACACCTGTTTTAGAAGCAACATACTCAACTAACTGCGGTATAATACCAGCATATCCAGATAGGGATATAACACTAACTGGAACTTGCGGATATTTAGTCGAGAAGAATTTTATAGACTTTGTAAGTTCTTGAACGAAATTCTCAAGATTAGACTCAATAGCTCGAAAAACTTGCGCATCAAGCTTATCTTGCGCTAATCCAAATTTCAAAATAAATTGTCTAGCTTGATCTTCTTTGATATTTAAATTCTGGACAGCAGATTTAACTAACGTACCTAATCCTATCGGAACAGTTCGAACAAGACGAGGAGCTCCGTTATACACTAATGAAATATCAGCAGAATTCTCACCGAAATCAACAATCAACTGAGCGACATCGGATAGAGATTCAAGCGAACGAGTCATCGAAATAGAATCCGGCTCAGCAGCGATAACATTAAAACCGATATTCTCAATAAATTCTAGTTGACCTTCACTATAACTCTTTGCCGTAGAAGCAATCAAAACCTCCATGGTGTCAGGCTTATCCTGAGATTGGCCTAAAGCAACCCAATCAGCTTTCGCATCATCCATAGCCATTGGAATATGTTGATCAAGCTGATATTCCATAGTTTGTTTTAGTTCTTTTTCATCACGAGCAGGAACATCGACAATTGTTGTATATGTTTTCTGGGACGAAAGACTTATCGCCACATTCTTAGCTTTAATATCACTCTGCCCGATCATTGCAGTGATAATTTCACCAAGTTTTCGGCGGCTTTCTTCAGAGTCACTCAAAATAATCTGAGGGTCAACCGAAACATAGCCTAACCCTACTAGATTCCAAGAGTTTTCGCCTTCTTTTGAAAGCTGGACGGCACGAATCGCATTTGTACCTATATCCAATGAAAAGAATTCGCCCACACCTTTAATATTAATCATGCCCCTATTTTAACATAAACATAATAATAAAATCAAGCATTTTGAGCCTTAACAGACACAAAATATTAGTAGTATATTTAAAGTAACAGTATTTTATATAATTAAGCTTTTATGTTAAAATTATAATTAAATTTTAATAAGGAGAAAAATGAGTTTATCAATTGGAATTGTTGGCTTGCCCAATGTCGGAAAATCAACTTTATTTAATGCCCTAACTAATAATGATATCTTAGCTGCGAATTATCCATTTGCAACTATTGAACCAAATACAGGCATCGTGCCGGTCCCCGACCCACGACTAGCTAAACTAGCCGATATTTACGGTTCACAGAAAATTATTCCGGCAACGGTTACTTTTGTCGACATTGCCGGGCTTGTCGCTGGAGCCTCAAAAGGCGAAGGTTTAGGAAATAAATTCCTTGCAAATATTCGCCAATGTGACGCAATTGTTCATATTGTACGCGCTTTTGAGAATGACGATATTGTCCATGTTTCAAACACTGTCAATCCTAAAAATGATATCGAAGTAATCAATACTGAACTTATATTAGCAGACATTCAAACTATTGAAAATCGCCTTCCAAGACTACAAAAGGAGGCAAAAGCCAACCCAAAAATTAGATCACAAGTTGATTATTTGAGCGGCCTGCTCGAAAATCTTCAATCTAGCAAACCACTATCTACTTTAGAAGATCTTGACCATAGTCTAATTTCAGATCTTCATCTTTTGACCGCAAAACCTGTAATTTACGCTTTCAATGTAGATGAGGATACTTTATCTACTCAAGACAAAAAAGAAGAATTAGCCAAATTAGTTTCTCCAGCAAAATCTATTTTTGTATGCGCTAAGCTCGAAGAAGAAATAAAAGGCCTAGATGAGAATGATGCAAAAGAACTTCTCGAAAGCTATGGCGTCCAAGAAACTGGCCTCAACCAAATGATACACGCGGCGTATGACATCCTTGGCCTACAAAGCTACATGACTGCAGGACCAAAAGAAATACACGCTTGGACAATTCATAAAGGTTGGACCGCCCCTCAGGCTGCAGGAGTTATTCATACGGATTTTGAACGAGGGTTTATTGCAGCTCAAATTATTGATTATAATGATTTAGTCCAAGCTGGCAGCGAACAAGTAGCAAAGCAGGCGGGGAAAATTAGAACTGAAGGCAAAGATTACATAATGTCTCCAGATGATGTCGTTGAATTTAGATTTAATGTATAGGCCCAGAAAATAAAAGACTGTATAAAAATATTATACAGTCTTTTTTAATATGTAGAATCTTTCTTGGTTACCCTTTGCGCCTTTAATTTCACTATCCCTTTTATTTACTGCGAACAAATTATTTGTCTTACACCATTTTTCAAAATCTTGCATAATTTTTCGTCTTAGAGAGTTATTTTTAACTACACCTCGGATTGTATTATTCTTACCTGCTTCAAATTGCGGCTTAACCATTGCTACAATTTGTGTATTTTTAGATATTAAGTTCACAATGCTCGGTAAAATATCCCTAAGAGAGATAAAACTAACATCAATCACAACGATATCAATTAAATCTTTTGTTTTAAAATTACGAATATCTGTTTTCTCATGCAACTCTATTTTAGAATTAAGCCGCAGCTTAGGGTGAAGTTGATTCGTTCCAACATCGACAGCAATAACCTTCTGCGCCCCATTCTGTAGAGCATAATCAGTAAAGCCACCGGTACTGGAGCCAACATCTAAAACAATTTTATTACGAAAATCAAGCTTTAAAATTTTGGCTACACTTTCAAGCTTTAGACCTGCTCTTGAAACATATTGAGTATTTTGAAGAATTTTAATATCAGAATCTTTATTTACAAAAAATCCTGGCTTTCTCTGTTTTACTCCGTCAACAATAACTTTCCCAAGCCTAATATAATTCTCAGCCTGAGAACGACTTTCCGTTAAACCCTTTTCAACTAATAAGTGATCTAATCTAATTTTCATCACTGTATTATATCACGGATACATAAAAGCTTCTAGTTCACGAGTAATTTTAGCAATAGTAGCATAGTTAGCATTTCTAGTCATAATCGCTATCGAATAAGTTCCGCGAGGATGCTCAACCACCGCCGTATCATGGACATAATTCCATAAAAAGCCAACTTTATCATAGACTCGACCTTTAGAGCCGGACGGTATTCCTGAACGCCACTGCTGACGTGCCAAATGATCAAGTAAGATATTTCGGTTATCTCTACTAGATAAATTACCCTTATACACCTCAGCAATAGTCCCTCTAAGATCTTCAGCTGAAGTAGTAATGGGCCCGTCGCCATTCATAAAGTTCGTTGCGTTGCTCACGCCGATTGAACGAATGAAATTATTCATATCAGAACGAGAATAATGTTTCAGCCAAGATTCTGCACAAGCGTTGGTAGATGCAATTATCATTTGATAAAAGCAACTTCTAATAGGCGTCCCCGAGATTGATCCATCCCATGTCACTATACCATCGTCAATCTCTTTAAATAGTCTCAACGCCACAAAAAGTTTATAGGTTGAAGCTGATGGCGTAACCTCTCCTCCTCTCCAAGTGGCTCCCCACATATTACCATTTAGTTGCTGTAAGCTAATGCGAACATCATATCTACGACCAATTTCATTTATTTTAGCTTGTAGACCAGTTTGAGAAAAAGTGTATGAATAGTAACGTTTTTCTGTCGGGGGAATACTTTCAGTTATAAGCACAAAGGAATTGCTTAGATCTTCTCCCATAAAATATTTAGTAACTTGATCTAAATTTCGACTAGCAGAAACTCTTGAACCTGGTTTACCAATCTCTCGGCTAGATTCAATTCCATCTATCACTTTCACAATACTCAAGCCTGATTTAACTTCTTGTTCTAAATTAATTTTTCGTATAAATTTTTTATACTCTTCAGTATTAACCTCTATCTTTACAGATGAGCCATTATCATTTAGTCCAATCCACTTCGATAATTCTACACCTCCAACTGTATAAATTTTATTCTTACTACCCAGTTGATATTTAAACACTAGTTCTTTTGAAAGTATCCTATCTACCTGCCTTTTCGCTTGTTCAAAATATTTGTTCATCTTTTGAGGAGATTTTGTCGTAGTAGAAACCTCTACAATTTCTTTTTTAGGACTATTTTTACCAAAACTAACAATTTCTTTTTTGAGTTCTTTTTTATTAACTTCGTATCCTTTTTCAAAATCCTGAATAAATGCCTTGCCCTGTTCTGATATTTTGAGTTCGGCATTTATAGGTTCAATCTTATGGCTTTTTGCATAATTATTTATGAAATTATTCAAATGATCATCATCAAATTCATATTCAATTTTTGTTATCTCAGATGGCCAAAATAAAGAAAAAGGGATTATTCTCTCAACTATACTATATTCAAAAACTATCTTTTGTACATTTATAAAATCTAATTTTCCACCCATCTCAGAAATTCTAAAATCTTCAATTCTACCTCGAAATTTTAGTCTAATTTTAGAAGCTATAAAATTACCATTAAACTCGCGAGATAGATCTTCTTGATTTTTTGACCCAAAATTATTTATACCAATTTTAATAAATGGGCGCGTTAAATTTTGTGGCCAAGCACACTGGATGACTATTTCAATTAAAATTAGCCCACAAAAAATGAGCAAGATCTTCTTACGATTCGCTACTACTAAATTCCAGAATTGCTGAAACTTAGCACTACTCCACTTTTTGATCTTGCCCATCCTATTTCCTTTAATCCTATTTTTGTCGTTCGCGATATTCGCCAGTTGAAGTATCAACCGAAATTACGTCATTCTCCTTAATAAAAGCTGGAACTTTTACCGTAATTCCAGTTTCGAGTTGCGCGTCTTTCAAAACACTTGATGTGGTATCACCTTTAACTACATTTTCAGTATAAACAACCTTTAGCCAAACGTTTTTAGGTAGTTCAACATTGATAACTTTACCATCAAAAAATTGCAAATTTAATTCATCAGCTTCTTTTAAATATCCAGCGGCTTCGTCAATAATATCTTTTGAGAGCTGAAACTGCTCAAAACTTTCTGGATCCATAAAATGAAAATCTTCGCCATCATTATAAAGATATTGAACTTTTTTGTTGACAACCTCAGCTGGCTCAATCTTATCTTGGCCTTTAAATGTTTTTGGTAAAAGTGCGCCAGTTACCAAATTTTTAACTTTCACACTCACGATACTACCCCCGCGACCAACAACTTTTTGATTATATTCAACCACTCGATATGGTTGACCCTCAAGCTGGATTACTACGCCTTTTTTTAAATCAGTCGGACTATACATAAATTCTCCTCTTATTTTGATAAAATTCCTCGCTATTTTTCAAACGAGGAATTATTATTTTTACGCATTAGATATAAAGGCAAGTAACGCTAAGTGACGAGCTCGTTTGATAGCTATTGTCAATTGTCGCTGTTGCTTTGCACTCAAACCAGTTTTTGTAGCTGGCTCAATTTGACCATAGACATTAACAAATTTCTGCAAAGTTTTAACATCTCGGTAGTCAAAATATGCTGGGATTTCTTTTTTAAATCTTTTAGCCATTTTTACTCCTTAAATTAGAATGGGATATCAGACAGATCGATTGGCTCATCTGGAATTTCTTCTATAACTGGTTCGTTTGATGGAGTAGCAGAGCCAATTGAAGCGCTGCCTCGACTACCGTCACTAACAAAACTAAATTCTTCAACCACTACATCAATAGCGCTACGATTTTTGCCAGTATCTTTATCCTGCCAAGTTCGTTGCTGAAGACGACCACTCACGAGTAACTGACGGCCCTTTGAAACATATTTCGCAATAGTTTCGCCGGTCTTACCCCAAGCAGTACAGTTAATAAAGCTAGTCTCCTCTTGACGCTCACCATTTGCATTATTCCAGGTGCGATTAATTGCAAGCGAAAAACTTGTCACATTTTGCCCGTTAGGTGTTGTGCGAGTTTCTGGATCTGCTGTCAAATTCCCCATCAAAATTACTTTATTAAAAGCCATTTTCTATCTCCGTATCCCAAAAATTATTATTTTTCTTCTTCAGCTTCTACTTCTGGACGCGCTTCAGCTTTTACGAGTAGATATCGCAAAACTTCATCTGTAATATTCAATGTATTACTGATTTTTAGCGGTGCAGTAGCAGGAAGTTTAATATCCATTGCTACGTAAATAGCAAATTCTTCACCTTTGATCGCATAGGCTAGTTTCTTTTTGCCCCAGTTATCCTCTTTGGCAATTTCACCACCGTTAGCAGTTACAAGGCTGCGAATCTTGGCAAGCGGTTTTTCAAGATCGCTTTCCAAATCTGGATGAATAAGAACAGTTAGTTCGTAATCCTTCATTTTACTCCTTTGGTTAAAGCTTATTTAAATAATAAGCTGAGCTAATATTATAGTGTAATTATATCATTTTTATATAATAAAAGCAATATTAAATAATTAGTCTTCTAATTCGTCTAAGCTAGAAATTAGCATTTCTCTTGGCTTAGATCCACCCGGGCTCGGTCCAACAATACCACGTTCTTCCATCTCATCAATAATCCCTGCTGCTCGACCGTAACCAATACGCATCTTGCGTTGAAGTAGGCCAGTTGACATTTTGTGCTGCTGAAGACCAATTTCTACAGCCTGCCGAAAGGTATCATCCGTACCGCTAGCACCACCAGTCATTACTACACCGCCAGTCATATTACCAATTTGGACTGGTTGACTGATAATTTCATCATTATATTGTGGAGGCGACTGAAGACGCAAATAATCCATAACACGATTAACTTCACTGTCATCCAAAAAAACTCCCTGAACACGTTTTGGTTGAGGCGCACCATTTGGAAAAAATAACATGTCACCCTGCCCAAGCAATTTTTCCGCGCCACCACGGTCTAAAATTGTACGCGAATCAGCATTCGACGGCAGTTTAAATGAAATTCGACTTGGAATATTACCCTTAATCAAGCCCGTAACTACCGATACAACTGGTTTTTGCGTAGCTAGTACAAGATGAATACCTACCGCCCGAGCCTTTTGAGCTATACGAACAATCAAAGCCTCTACATCTTTTTGCGCAACCATCATCAAATCAGCTAATTCATCAATCACTATGACTATATAAGGCATCTCTTCAAAATCATCATCTAATTCTTTGTCTTCATTAGAAGACCTTTGTTTTGATGCCAACATTTTATGATAACTTTCAATATTACGGATTTTTTCTTCCGCTAATACAGAGTAGCGCCGCTCCATTTCATTAACCGCCCATTTAAGCGCAGATACAGATTTAGCCGGGTCATCAATGACGGGCGTCAATAAATGAGGAATGCTTTCATACGGAGCCATCTCAACTTTCTTTGGGTCTACTAAAATTAACTTCAACTGACTTGGTGAATTTCGATAAAGCAAGCTTGTTAGTAAGGTATTCATCATGACTGATTTACCAGAACCTGTAGTTCCGGCGATAAGTAGATGAGGCATTTTAGCCAAATCGGCGGTAATTGTCTCTCCTGAAATATCTTTACCGATAGCAAAAGTTAGAGGTTTGTGATCATTTTTCCATTTTTTACTTTCAATAATCCCAAATAATCTCACCATTGCCGCTCGGCGGTTTGGTACTTCAATCCCAACGACACTCTTACCAGGAATTGGAGCTTCAATACGAATTGTCTCTGCTGCTAGATTCAACGCTAAATTACTCTCCATACTAGAAAGTTTACTTAATTTAACACCACTTGGTGGCCGCAAAGTATACTGAGTTAAACGAGGACCAACATTAGCAGCTTCCATTTCAACATCAATATCAAACTCATGAAATGTATCTTGAATAATCCGAGCGTTGTGTTCAACATCTCCAGCATCAGCTGGCGAAGATGTATTTTCAAGTAAATTAAGATCAGGTAACTGCCAATTTGAATTATCCACTCTTTCAGGAGATTTTGAGTTTTCCTGCTTTTCCTGTTTCTTTTCTTTCCGAGCCAAAGCCTTGAGGCGACGATTCTCTCGAATCTCATCTTTCTTGCGTTCCTCATTACCGACAAATTCTACCCCAGCATTAAGTTTAATTTTATTTTCACTTGGAGTTGTTTCTTCACTAGTTAGGTTCTTGTCGGTTTTAATATTAGAAAGTATTTTTGCATTTCGCTTTTCTTCTCTTGCAGCTTCACTCTCACGCAATAAATCGCCAATTTTATGTATCACGTCAATAGGCATTACACCAAAAACAGCAAATGTCGTCACCATGATCAGAAGTAAATACACAATACCAGCCACTACCGAATTAGCCATTTGAAGTGAGAAGCCGTTTAGAAATGATCCTATCATACCTCCAAAAGTTAAACCACTTCTACCTTTAAATAACCCAAAAAATCCAGCAATAAATAATAACACAAATATTAACGCAATAGTCTTAGCGACTGGAAACTTATTCTGATCGCTACGAAAAATTTCAACACAGATAAAGATTAAAACTGCTGGCAAAAAATAAGTGGCCCAGCCCATAAAAGTCAATAAACCATTATGTACTGCAACAATTACATTTCCACCATACCCAAACCAACCCAACACTAAGAAAAAACTAGAAAAACCAAGTGTAACTGCGCCAACCTGCGCCCAAAAACCAGCTGGAAGTGAACTTTTTTTAGAGACTGCTGCTTTTGCTTTTGATCGTTTTTTTGTAGGTTTTTTAGCCATAATTGGTTTAATTATATCATTTTTTCATTTGCTTGAAAAGGTTTTACAGTAGAATACTGCATTACCCTACAAATAAAATAGCTTAGTTGAACTAATGCTAATGCTGCACATAAATATCTAGATGCTAGCTATATCTAACAATAATGCTTCAACCAGACCCCATACATCAGAATTAGTCGTTTTTAGTAGCTCGTCAATCTGTAAAAACTTCTCAGAGATATGATTAATTTGATCAAAGTTTAAGTTACGAGCAAATTGATCCATTTTTCCTAGGGACCAAGCGTTAACACCGAGTTCCTTAGCAACCTCAGTAGTTGTTTTACCAGAACTCTGACCTAGTTTCAAGGCTACCAAATTGAAAAATTGACTCGATATCAAGCCAAAAAACTGATACGCACCATCTACGCCCTCTGTTATTTTGATTCTTGAAAGCTGGTCAATAGCTTCGTGCTGTTTTTTATTTAGAGCTAATTCAAAAATACCAAAAGCATTACTTTCTATATTCTGCGGAATATATTTTTCAATATTTTCTTTAGAAATTTCGCCTAAAACCGATAACCTCTCTATCCCATCACGCACTCGCCATTCATCAACACCAACCCATGAAACTAGAAAATCAGCCGTTTTATTATCTACTGAAAAGCCTAACCGCTTAGCAATTTTGCGAGCAAACTCAGCTAGATCTTTTCCGTCCTTTGCAGACAAGCTTTTCTGCTCCTTCATATCGGCAACTTTGGCAATTGATTTATATATTGTACTGCGTTTGTCAATCTTTTCTTCAATCAGGCAAAGGTGTACATCATCCGAAATCCGTGAAATAATTACTGGAAGCTTATCCCATAACATAGAATTATCGCTAGCCCTCTTAATAATAACCAACCGTTTTTCAGCCAAGAAGCTAACCCCACAAATAGAATTTACAAAATCTTCCTCGGTTAAATTTTCAACATTCAGATTTTCGATCGCAAAATCTGCTTTTTCGGCTTGGTTTTTTAATTTAGCCAACTCACTTTCTCGCTCAAAAGAATTCTCGCCAAAAATGACAGTCACTTTACCGCCAAGCACTACATTTTTCCTTTTTGGTTTTCTGCAAGTTGCTGACAGTTTGGACAAAAATGAGTTCCACGCCCACCAACTTTTATCTTAGAAATTTCGTATCCACACCTTTTACATGGTTGTCCGTTTTTATGATAAACCGCTGCATATTCAAGATAATTGCCTCGACTTCCATCAGCCTGAACATAATTACGATCAGTAGAACCACCCCTGTCAATTGATTCATTCATCACAAACCGAATTGCCTCATATAATTTCTCAAAATCGGTCTGCGAAAGATCTCCAACTCGAGTTTCAGGATGAATTTTAGCTCGCCACAGAGATTCGTCAGCATAAATATTGCCCACCCCAGCAATTACACTTTGATCAAGAATTGTCGGCTTAATCATGCTTCGCTTTCTGCGATTAAATCTACCTAAAAACTCTTCAAATCTAAAATCATCTTCAAGCGGTTCTGGTCCAACTTTTTGAAAGAAAGGTAAATTTTTAATTTCCGCAGTTGGTAAAAGTTTTAGCCAGCCAAATTTACGCTGATCATTGAAAAACAGCTTACTTCCATCTGTAAAAACAATCTCAACCCGAGTTGATTTATTAGGCAATTTCGCCAAAAAATCATCATTAGGATGGCCACCACCCCAATTTTCTTCACCACGATAAACCATCTGTCCAGTCATTTTCAAGTGTCCAACTAATGACCATTCATTAGACAGATCAATAATAATCGCCTTCGCTCGACGACGAACTCGTTCAATTTGAACACCAATCAAAAAGTTGTCCACTTCAACCTGTGAATTAGGAAAACTTTTAGGCCAATCAAAACTAACGCTCTTAATTTTTTTTCGTAAAATTAATCTATTCAAACCACGAACAACGGTTTCAACTTCAGGTAATTCTGGCATATACTACTATTATACCACAATGATATATAACAAATCCTATGCAAAATAGAAATCTATTCTAACATTGTGCGACATTTAAAAAGCATAGACTTTTTGAATAATATTATCTACAATTCCTTCAATCCAAGATCTTTAACCATACTCTTAAATTCAGGAATTTGGAGCGAAAATAGATCTTGAAGCTGAGCTGTATTGGCTAATAATGAACCTTTTGAGCCTTTACATGTTGAAGTCCATAGATGCTTTTCAACTTGTCCATCCTTTAAAATCGCAAAATCGTAAACGTGACCCTTGGCACAAACACCCCGTATATCATCATTTTCACCGGTAAGTGCTTCACCCTTCATCATATTGGCTTTATTGAGCGCATTCACAAATTCATCATAAGCAGCGGTAGTATTGTCGTGGTTAACTTCTTTTTCTACCTCTGAAGAATACCCCTTGAAAACCTTTAAATTTCGAGAGCTTGAAGAAACTTCAACTGAGTAACTCCGAGCATTTTCATTGGCCTGAATTGGTCCGCGCACTGTCATCTTTACGCTACGGCCAGATTCAATCTTCAATAAATTCAATACGCTAGTATCTGGTTCTTGAGTTTTCGAAGATGATTTTTTAGGAGAATCTGAGCCAAACATCATTTTCCCTAAATTAACAATTAAAATAATAGCCAAAACTGCAATCGCGATAATCAATAAAATTGGGGCAATTCGTATAAGTTTATTTTTCATCTTGTTCTCCTAATCCAAATATTCATGTAACTTTTTAGAATCTTTATGCTTGCGAAGTTTTAGTAAAGCCTTAGCTTCAATCTGACGAATACGCTCACGCGTCACTGCAAATTCCAAACCTACTTCTTCCAATGTATGAGACTTAGTGCCATTCAATCCAAATCGCATTTCAAGGATTTTTCTCTCACGGTCAGAGAGACTCCCTAAAATCTCTCGGACCTGCTCCTTAAGTAGTTGGCTAGATGCAGATTCTTCAGGGCTAGCCGTATCCTCATCTTCAATAAAATCACCAAGCGTAGACTCTTCACCATCATTGTCGTCACGACCAATTCCAGCGTCAAGCGAAGTAATATCCTGCTTAATCTTCATGATATGTTCAATTTTTTCAACTTCCATATCCATTTCTTTAGCAAGCTCTTCATTCGTCGGATCGCGATTCAGCTCTTGAGTTAAACGACGCTGAGTTCTCATCAACTTATTGATTGTTTCCACCATATGAACCGGAATACGAATCGTTCTCGCCTGATCTGCGATAGCACGCGTAATGGCTTGGCGAATCCACCAAGTCGCATAAGTCGAAAATTTAAAACCTTTTTCAGGATCAAATTTATCAACCGCGCGGAGTAGACCAGTGTTACCCTCTTGAATCAAATCCAGTAAATCTAATCCACGCCCAGAATATCGCTTAGCAATCGACACAACCAATCGCATATTAGCCTCTGCCATCCGATCTTTAGCTTTACGATCTCCAGCCATAGCCTTTTTAGAAAGCTCTGACTCTTCTTCTAGAGTTAAAAGTGGTATTTTACCAATTTCACGCAAATACATCCGAACCGAATCGTCCGAAATATCATCGGTATAACTACCTACTAGCTCTTCATCATTAAGTTCTTCTTCGTCTTCAAGCTCAGCTAAATCTGGCTCATCCAAATCATGAATGCCTAAAGTTGCATCAACCACACCGTCTTCATTTAAAATTTCTTCTGGTAGCATTTTATCTTTTGCCACTATTTAACTCCTTATTTAACTCTATAATTTGTGTAATAATTTCTCTTTTCAAATTTTCATCGCTATTAATTTCAGCAGCCTCTAATTTTGAATCCAGAATTTCTTTTTGTTCTAATAGTTTTTGCATTTTAACTTTATCCACCAGGCGTTCTATTTCTTTGTCGGCACTTTCTTTAATTTCGCCATAACGCTCATCTGCTTTCAATAGAAGGATTTTAACATAATTCTCAAATTTTTTCAACTTCTCGCGATCATTATTGCGAATAATTTCGAAAATTTGATTTCGGTTTTCGCCGTGAAGTGGGTTTTTCGGCAAGTTAACAATTTTGGCTGCAAATTTCTCTTCAGCCAAAATTAGCGCCAACAGGTCATCTTCATAAACAAAATCGTCTTTTACCACTTCTGTTTTTTCGGCTTTTATATGCTTAAGTTTAACAGGCTGTTTGTCTGATGAAAACTTTGCCAGTAAAGATTCGCGTGAAGTTTTAATTCGACGGGCAATTTCATCAAGATAAAATTCTTTCTCGACTGGATCACTTAAATTTTTAACTAGCTTAAGCGCAATATTAGAAAACTGCCGCTTACCACTAGCCGTAGAAATATCCAGTCGCTTTTCATACTGATCAAAAACCCACTCGACTGCCGGCTTCGGCCGAGAAATAGATTCACGCCAAAGATTTGAATCAACTTGGATTAATTCGTCTGGATCTTTCGCATCGTTACTAGCTTGATTAAGTGCAATAATTGAAAGTTCAACACCAACTTCTTGCGCCAATCTAATTGCCCTCTCGGTAGCATTGATACCGGCCGCATCGGCATCAAAACAGAGGCGGATATCATTACTAAACCGAGCAATCGTTTTTAAATGGCGCGTAGTGATCGCGGTACCTGCCGTAGCCACAACATTTTTAACACCCGCCTGATGGCTAGAAATTACATCCATATTTCCTTCGACCACCACAGCAAAACCAGCTTTACGAATCTCATTCTTAGCTTGCGATAAACCAAAAACATTATTTGACTTATCATAAAGCAAAGTCTGCGGTGTGTTAAGATATTTTGGCGCGTTATCAGATTCGGCCAACAATCTGCCAGTAAAACCAACCGGTGCACCACTGATATCCTGAAGTGCAATCACCATTCGATCGCGAAAAATATCACCACCAAATCGATTAGTCATACCGACATCACGAATTTCGTCCAGTGTAAACCCTTTTTTTTGTAAAAAATCTACTAGCGTCCGTTGACCTTTTGGCGCGTAACCAATTTTAAATTCTTGAACAATCTCTTTACTAAGTCTGCGTTTTTGAAAAACGTATTCTAAAGCCGTTTTATCGCGAACTAAAAAATGTTGGTAAAAATTTGCACTAACTCGCAACACTTCGTAAAGTCGTTTTTTCTTTTGTGCAATTTGCTTGGCGCGTATATTATCAAATTGCTGAAGCTCGATACCAGCTTTGCGTGCTAAAAACTCCAACGCTTCACGAAAAGTCAGGCCTTCAACCTCCATAATAAATCCAAAAATATCGCCGCCTTTACCACTCGAGAAGTCATGCCAGATCTGTTTTTCAGGACTAACAATAAAACTAGGTGTTCTCTCATTTGTCCAGGGGCTGAGCGCTTTAAAATTTCGCCCAGCTCGGCGCAGTTCCAAATATTCGCTCGCTAAATCTTCGATATTTATGCGAGCTTTTATCTCTTCCATTGCGCCATTATTCATGGTTCTATTTTACAATATTTTTTAGGTCTAAGCAATTTTATGAATAATTTTTATAGCGCAAAATTTTAGCTATTTACTTTTATAATCGCTAAAACTCTTAATCGAAATCTCTAAGTTGGCAATAATTGGGTCAAGTGTAGCATCAGCTGTTTTAGTGCGTAGACGATCTTTTAAGCGAGTGGCCAAGCTTTTAATTATAGATAATTGATAGCCAACGTCGCGCGCATAAGTTTCGTCTAGTGAAGTCTTAAGGAAAGCTTCATCTAGCTCTTTATCTAATTTCTCATATTCTTCAGCCACTGATGTATAAAGCTGAGTTTTCTTAGCTTTTGACTCCTTTAATATTTCAATTTTTTTAGATTCCATATAATTATAAAGGGACGTCTGGCTTGATGCGAGCGATGATGTTAATCCGGCATTAAGCGCCACGATGTCAGGATTTCTCAAACGCTTCTGATAATTAGTCGAAATAGTTTGCATTTGTGAAATATTATAATAAAGTTTAGTTACAGCCTGACTATTCGTCGTACTACCGCCAGAGTTATTTAGTAATAAAAATGATGCAAACACCCCGCCCAAAACTACAAACGCCACTAACATCAGCTTACCTTTCGTCCAAAAACTAACTGGCGGCTTAGGAGCGATGCTGTTAAGATATTCTACAGTGTAAGGGTTTTCATTATTTAGACTCTGGTTATAACTTTGATTGGGCGAAAGTTGATTTTGAGGCACGGATTGAGCTACTTGATTAAATTGTGAATTATTGCCCATCTGGCTCTGCTGATAATAATTCTGCTGAACCTGCGGAGACTGATACACATCAACAAATTGCTGCTGATTATTAGCGCCATTATTTATAAAACCATCTCCGAACTGAGCTGGCTGATTAGCAGGATTCTGAGCGTTATTTTGAGAATTATTAGGATTATAATCTTGTGGATTCATATTACTTATGATTATAACAAAATTAAACGATTTTCGCAAAATTTAAAGCTAGCTGTCTATTCGCAAATTAAGCGATAACTAAGTCGTAATAAATCACAAAGTTCTTCTGCCGAAACTTGACCTTGACCAATAATCAAATTCCATTCTCGCTCGCTCATAAGTTTCGATGGCACAACACTTTCTTTTTCGCGCAAAATTTTTGCTAGCTGCGCACCAGTCTTCATCTCAACTTGGAGCGGATTTGAGCCATCATGAATAATTGCAAAAATCGCTTTCGTATCTTCACTGTCGTCAATTTTTGCTAAAATCTTCTCGCCAGTCTCCCGTTCAAAATCACCCAGCTCGCCCGTTAATTTCTCACGCCAAATTTTAGCCAGCTTTTCAAAATTAACCTCAAAAATCTCCAGCCTATTTTGTTTATCTTTCCGAACTTCCGCCGCCTCAAAATTTAGTAAAAAATTCCTAACTTCATCTTGATTCATTTATTTCTTCACTTTCTTCAAATAAAATTTTAACTCTTCAATCGATCCACGAATATCATCCAACGCACGATGATTATCTGGTTTTGCAAAAACACGCTTGAACTTTGCACTCATCACTACCTTCCAGGCGCTCACATCAAGCATCCGATAATGAAGCATTTTTTCTAAATTAAGCCATTCACTACGGATAAATCTTCTATCTTGATGAATTGAGTTTCCGCCAAGAAGAATTTTTTCACCGTTCGCAATTTCTTCGACAAAGTTTTCTTTAATAAATTCAATCAACTCAGCTTCGACCTCTAATGAATTTTTGGTAGCTTGTAGATTTTGCACCTTCAAAGCATCACGAGTCTCGCTGAAGGTCTCCCAAAATTCTCCCACCATCCGATCTTCTACAACTTCTTCATCTACCTTAACCGAACTCTCAAAAGTTGCAATCTCATTAAAATCCCAGTCTGTCGCAATTGCTGCAATTTCCAAAATCCGATCTTTTTGCGGACTAAGCCCCGTCATCTCTAAATCAATCCATAAGATTTTTGCGTTTTTCATGATTCCATTTTAGCAAATAAAAGATTTTTATCAAAATAAAAAAGCCCAAGCCATATGCTTGAGCTATACTATCACCTAAACAGCTGATATATTTCAGGAATAAATTTAGCTTCAGAATTATCTTCCTGGAAGCATTCGATATTAAAATAATCCCCGTGAACACTCTCAATAGAGACTATCTTACTGATAAGGCTATTAGACGAATCAACAATATTACAGCCAATTTTATCAATACCCTTATTAATATTGTTTTCAAAATTATAATAAGCGGCGTAATTATTTGATGACAAAATTATTTTAATCTCGCCGAAGGATTTATCTATATGCCTTGGATCGATATAGACTTTCCCCTCGGGAAATAAATCCCATAGTAGCTCAGCAACTTCACGCTGAGTTACAGTCTTGGCCAGAATCATCTTAAACCTTTGTCTAAAATTCATTCGATTCACCCCCCTAAAAGATTTCCATTACTTGGCTCGGCTCGCCTAATCTCTTCTTCTTAACAGCAATATCTTCTGTGCTTGAAATTAAAATATCATATTTTCTATTTTCATTTGAAACACTAAAAGATACACCATTGCGATAAGAGTTATCAATCATCCATCCGTTTCGATTAAACTCATTGCGTAAAGATCTATAGAAACTATCTACGTCAATATCTTTACTGATAACCAATAATATTATAGGATCTTTAAAAAATCTATCCTGTTGGACAAATACTCTATTAAGATAATTCACCTCCTTGATAAGCCGACCCACATCAGACGCCAGCGCCCAAGGGGCAAGTTTTTCCGAAGAAAGTTCTCTCCCTTTGATGTCAGCAGTATGAATTAAATCAAACATAAAGTCAACAACTCTATGTTTGATTTTTTTTAAATTACTAAGAAAGGCTTCCATTTTCCTTTCCTCCTTTTCTTTTTATTCCCCACGGGGATACATAATTTTAACATATTATCACTGCAAAGTCAAGGCAAGTATTCCGTCTTAATTCACTACCTTATTAAAGGAAATTAAACCAAAAATAAAACAGCCACAGGGCTGAAAAATATTTGGCGGAGAGAACAGGATTCGAACCTGCGAGAGCTTGCACTCAACACGCGTTCCAGGCGTGCGCCTTAAACCACTCGGCCATCTCTCCACCATTTTATTTTAACATAGAATTAACTTTTGATAAATATACGAATGTTATTTTCTAAAATACTTTTTTGAATTATCGACTACACTATAATAATTCAACAGCTTTTTTAATTTTATCGAGTTCGGCTTTTTTATTTGAAAATTCTTCACGAGTTTCTTCAACCAAATGCGCGGGAGCTTTTGCAATATAGTTTTCATTCGAAAGGCGTTTTTCGAGCAGTCCAATCTCGGAAGAAACTTTGTCGATTCGCTCGTTCAAATCATTTTTATATTCAGCAAGCACCTTCGCTGGTACGTCAAGATATGCGCCCAAACCACTAGCTGCAAGGCTAAATCCATGTGGCGCATCAGTTTCAAGAACTTGTGGCACACGTGACAAATGACGGATTGTTTCGGCATTAGTTCGAATTAACTCATCTCTTTCAAAAAGTAAATTATATCGTTGTTTACCAGGAAGTTCTGCAGTGATCAAACGAATTTCGCTCACTAAGTCTTGAATTCTCTCAAATTGAATCGCCTCAAATTCATTGCAGCTAAGTGCTTCAGCCAGTTTTTCGCTAGCTAAAGTACCTTCTGTCCAAGATAGAGTTTGCCAAATTGTTTCAGTCACAAATGGCGCAAATGGATGAGCGATTTTTAAACAAGTCTCCAAAACCCAAGCCAAAAGTTCGGGATTTTCTTGCGTTTTTGAAGCCTCAATATACCAGTCTGCAACCGTACTCCAAATAGTATGATAAACCGTTTCTGCAGCTTCAGCAAAACGATAGTTTTTCATATGGTTATCAATTTCTGAAATCGCACGACCAAGCTCTTGAATAACCCAATGATCAGCCGGCGAAATCGCCTCAAGTGGCTTTTCGCTCTTAAAATCGCCAATTTTATCCGAGATGAATCGCGAAATATTCCATAATTTATTACAGAAATTTCGCCCAGCAATAACTTTATCTTTTGAAAACGCTTGATTCTGCCCTGCTGAACGTGCCGCAATAATTCCGAGACGAAAAGCGTCGGAGCCAAACTCAGCAATTACATCCATTGGGTTGATCACGTTTCCCTTTGATTTGCTCATTTTTTGGCCATGCTCATCAAGAACCATTCCGTGCAAATAAACCTCGCGGAATGGAATTTGCCCCGTGCAATAAATTCCCAACATTATCATTCGAGAGATCCAAGGGAAAATCAAATCATGGCCAGTTTCCATCACACTATTTGGATAGAATTTAGCAAGTTCACCACCTTCCAGAAAATCAGTCGTAATAAATGGCCATTGGCCGCTAGAGAACCAAGTATCAAGCGTATCTTCATCGCGTTGATAAGTTTTACCATCAACAGTAATTTGCAATTCGTGAACACGTTCATCAAAAATCCAGTCAGTTGGATCTTCAATATTTTGAAAAGCTGGAATCGGAATTCCCCAAGGGATTTGGCGTGAAATATTCCAGTCGCGAATATTTTCGAGGTAGTTAAGCAACACATTTTTCTTGTTTTCAGGCGTAAATTTAATCTCATTATTTTGTAGTGCCTCAATAGCTTTCTCCGCCAAAGGTTTAGTCGAAACAAACCACTGCTCTTTCACGAGCGGTTGAATTGGCTCGCCAGATTTATAATCATAGCCAACCACATGAGTGATATTCTCTTCTCCAAAAAGCGCATTTGCTTTTTTAAGATCTTCAAGAACTTTTTTGCGCGCATCAATTACTGTTAACCCCGCATAATCAGCCCCTGTATCTTCGGTCATTTTTCCGTCAAAACCAATCACCTGAATTTTCGGCAAATTATGTCGATTGCCTACTTCAAAATCATTCGGGTCATGAAAAGGAGTAATTTTAACAACACCTGTGCCAAAATTCGGATCTACATAATCATCAGCAATAACTGGAATTTTGCGTTTAATAAGTGGAACTTCTACTTTTTTACCAATTAATTTCTCATAACGCTCATCTGTTGGATTAACCGCTAAAGCCGTATCGCCAAACATTGTTTCTGGGCGAGTGGTCGAAACTAGCATATATTCTACCGCTTGGCCAAACTCGCCTATAACAGGATAAGCAATTGTCCATAGTTTACCCTTTTCTTCTTTATAATCTACTTCGATGTCAGCATATGAAGTTTGGTATTTCGTCGAGTAATTAACAATTCGTTCACCTCTGTAAATCAAACCGTCATTCCACATTTTTTGGAAAGTTTTATAAACACGATTAACTACTTTTTCATCTAGCGTAAAGGTTGAATTTTTCCAATCAGCGCCAACTCCTAGAGCGCGAAGTTGAAGTTCCATTCCACCTCGCTGTTTAGACACAAAATCCCAAACCTGTGAATAAAGTTCATCTCGAGAAAAGTCCAAACGACTCTTCCCTTTTTCATTTAAAAGTCGTTCATAAACAACCCAAGTCTCAAAACCCGCATGATCTGCTCCTGGCAGGTAGACAGAATCATAGCCTTTCATTCGATGATAACGCATCAAGATATCTTCAACGGCAGCCATTAGTCCGTGGCCGATATGGAGATTGCCGTTTGCATTTGGTGGTGGCATAACAATTGAGTATTTTGGGCCAACTCCTGTAGATTCAAAGATCTTTGACGCTTCCCAAAGAGCATAGATTTCAGGCTCATAGTTATTTGGTTCATAAGTTTTCGTGATTTTCATATTCTTCCCTAAATTATAACTTCGAATTATTCACATTTCACAAGAAATTTAGCAAAAAGCAAAAATTATTTCACGCGAAATTTCACGGAAAATTACCTCCTACAAAAACTAATTTCTTGTTTTTATTTTCTATTCTATTATATCATACTTTTTTAGTGTATAATAGACTTATGCTAAAGATTGTAGAAATTACTAAAAAAGATGAATGGGATGGTTTTGTTTTTAAATATGGACACCCTTTACAAATGTGGGGGTGGGGCGAATTGAAAGCGCAAAGCCCAACTTGGAAAGTAGTCCGAATCTTTATTAAAAATGTCAGCGAAGAGCCAAAAAAGAAAGAGAAATACTCCGACGTTGTGGCGGCTGCTCAGATTCTAATTCGAAAATTGCCTTGGCCGCTCCGAAGTTTTGCGTATATTCCGCGCGGAGCTGTAATTATTTCTAAAAAACCTCAGGAACGAGCAAAAATTCTTAATTTTATCGCCGAATATTGCCAAAGGGAAATTAAGCCACAGCCAGTAGCGTTATCTATTGAACCAGACTGGGAAGAGCGAGAATTTTCAGGCAAAGAACTCCTTGAAAAAGGTTGGAAGAGAGCAAAAAACACTATTCTAATTCCTCGAACTTTAATCTTGGATTTAACTCAGAGCGAAGAAAAACTTATGGCTGATATGACAAAAAATAATCGCCAAATCGTCCGAAAATCATCCGAAAAAGCTACTGTTCGCCAGATCAAAACACCAGCAGAACTAGAGACCGCGCTCGATATATATGAAGAGACTGCTCAACGAGCTGGTTTTGCAATCCATAGTCGAAAATACTACCAAAAGTTATTTGAGCTAATGGGCGATAATGCTCCAATTTACGGAGCTTTTGTTAAAAACTCAACCCAAAAATCTCGAGATAGAAGAGAAGAAACTAAACAAAATTTAACCCAGCTTGAAAAAATTCACGACAGAGAAGAACTAGTTGGTTTCAGCTGGATTGCCAAATCTCAAAAAACAGCTTTCGAGCTCTACGGCGGCAGCAATGAACTGGGTAGATCTACTCGCGCTAACTACATCTTGAAATGGCTTGTTTTAATACAAATGAAAAATGCCGGGATAGAACGCTACGACATGAACGGACTGCTAAATGACGGCATTTCTAAATTCAAAAGTAAATTCGCCCATCACGAAAATATGCTCGCTGGGACTTTCGATAAACCACTATCAGGCTGGTATTGGCTATGGTCTCACGGATTACCAACTTTCAAAAAGATTATCCGCACAATTAAAAGTCGTTAGTCGATAAGAATAAATAAAGTCTATCTTAGTAAGACTGAGACTTTATTTCTATATTGACTCTCTAGGTCAGCTCTAAAGAATAAATTTACCAACGCGCATCGTTCATCGATAAACTAGGACTAACCTCCGCATCAAGCGGGCCTTGGGGCTGACCTAACACAGCATGAAAAGCTCCCAACGTCGCAACCATTGCAGCATTATCGGTACAAAATTCCGGCGGAGTAAAAATAATCTCATCTGGGACTATATTCGCTATTCTATGTAGTAATTCTTCACGTAATACCTCATTTGCCGCTACACCACCAGCAACCACAACAGTAGTAGGCTGGTATTTTTTAGTAGCTTTTTCAAGCTTATCAACCAGCGTTTCTACAGCAATTTTTTGGAAAGATGCCGCAAAGTCATTTTTTTGTTGTTCGGTTAACTTTTCGGCCAAACGGAAAGAAGGGAAGTTATAATCAACTCCAACTTCTTTTTGAACTGCGCGCAATACAGCTGTTTTTAAACCCGAGAAACTAAAATCATATTCTCCAGAAAGTTTCGCTTTAGGAAATTTATATTTTAAATCGTCACCATTTTTGGCCGCTGATGAAATCGATGGACCACCAGGATATGGCAAACCAAGAATTTTAGCCACTTTATCAAACGCTTCACCAACAGCATCATCTTGTGTTTCACCTAAAATTTCAAAATCAGAATGACCTTTAAACAGAACTATCTGCGAGTGTCCTCCACTAACTACAAGCGCCAAAAAAGGAAACCGAGGTGGGTGTTCGCTTAAATAATTAACATAAACATGAGCTTCGACGTGATGAACAGGGAAGAAAGGTTTATTAAAAATCCTCGCGTAAGTTCGCGCGGCTAAATTACCAACCAATAAAGAACCATTTAAGCCAGGCGCAAAACTAACTGCAATACCATCAATCTCGTTCCATCCCGTCTCAGCTTTTTCTAAAGCTTGACGAACAACTGGATTTATATATTCGATGTGCGATCGCGCCGCTACTTCAGGAATTACACCTCCAAATTGAGCATGGATATTAATCTGCGAATGAACTACACTTGAAAGTAATTTTACATGGTTATTGCTCACGCGTGAAACTTCTCCAGCTTGAAGTTCTACTACTGCAGCTGCGGTTTCATCACACGTACTCTCAATTCCCAAAATTTTCATATAATGATTCTAACACTTTTAACGATTATTTTCAATTTGAAACATGTTTTGCAAAACTGTATTCTTAACTTTATTTTTTATATAACTGTTGCTATACTAACCTTATGGACAACCATAAACAATTTGACCCTAGCGATATTTATCCTGAAGTTAAAAATACCGGTAATTCTTATGACCGAGCGGAAATTCTTTCCGATGAAGATCATCACAATCGCCGAATAGAAGAAAATTTCAAAGCAGAACGAGCAGCAAAAATTGCCAACGAAGACTTATCATCAGCCCAAACTGCAATCGTCTGTGCAGTATTAGGGATATTTTTACAGCCATTAGTGTTGCTGGTGGGATTTTTCGCTTATAAAGCAATTAAAGCCGGAAACCAGTTTGAGCTGGAAACTGGCGCTAGGTCTAAAGCTAAAACTATCGCTCAAATTGCGCTTATTATTTTTATCGTAAATGTAGCAATAGCAACCCTAGCTTATTTTTCAAGCGTCGTGCCATTTCTTAAGGATATAACCAAAAACTATCGATTCTAAATTTTATGCAATAAAAATCCGCTCATCATAACTAGAAGGCGGATTTTATTTTCAAAACTATTTCTCAGCTTTTTTGGTAGTTTTCTTAGCTGGAGATTTTTTAGCTGGAGCTGATTTAGCTTCAAGTTTCACGCCAGCTTTTTTTGCTGCAGCTGATAGAGCAGATTTGCGTCGCGCAGCAGTATTTTTCTTGATTAAACCTTTTTTAACAGCTTTATCTAGTTCGCTATGAGCTTTTGAAAGGTTTACTGCACTTGGTTCAGCCACAAAAGCTTTTACCGCAGTTTTAATATCTTTTTTAATACCGACATTGCGTTCTCGTCGTTTCGCAGTTTGGCGCATTCGCTTTACAGCAGATTTAATAATTGGCATTTAGTTCCTCATTTTAGGTTATTATTTACAATTCAAAATCGATTATACAGTATTTAATGAAAAAAGTCAAAACTTTTATTCAAATCAGCTTGACATTTTATCTTGATTATGCTAAAATCAATTCAGAATTAATAAAAATAAACATAGGATCAGATTAAAATGCAAAAAAATAACGCCCGAGAGCAGATTATCGCTAAGCTCAAAGAATCAGACAATATTCTGATTACAGTTAGCAATAATCCTAGCGTTGATGAACTTTCTGCAGCGCTAGCTCTAACTCTCGCAATCAATAAAACAGGTAAACACGCAACTGCGGTTGCTAGCGGTGAAATGCCAGATGCACTGGAATTTTTAAACCCTAATAAAACTTTCGAGAATTCTGTTGATTCATTACGTGATTTTATTATTGCATTAAACAAAGATAAGGCTGATCATCTACGATATAAATTAGTTGGTGATTATGTTAAAATTTTCATTACTCCATACAAAACAACCTTGACTAAGGATGATCTTGAATTTGAACAAGGTGATTTCAATATTGATTTTGTGCTAGCTTTGGGCGTAACTAGCCAAGATCATCTAGATGGAGCTCTAACTGCCCATGGTAGAATCTTCCATGACGCATCAGTTGGCGTTTTAACCGTAGGCGAAACTTCAAGTAACTTAAGCGAGCTAAACTGGCATAGCGAAATAGCGTCCAGTCTTTCCGAGATGGCTCTTGAACTAATCGATTCTGATTCTATCGGTAAAAAATCCTTGACCAAATCCGTATCAACAGCTATCCTAACTGGAATCGTTGCAGAAACAGAGCGATTCTCAAACGAAAAAGCCAACGCTAAAGTTATGAATTTAGCATCTAAATTAATTCTTGCTGGCGCAGACCAACAGTTAATTGTTTCTAAATTAAAAGAAGCTGAAGATCGTGTAGCTGAAATTAACCTCCGCAAAGAAATTGAAGACCAATCAAAAAACTTCGAAAATGACACAAATAAGCTAGAAGAAGCAGAGAATTTAACTGAAGAGACCAAACCAAAACAATCCAAGAAAAAGGATGCAAATATTCTCACAATTGAGCGTGAGGACTCAACACCTGATAATGAACTAGATAATTATTTAGATGAGATGTCCGCCAAATTATCGGATAGCACAACAAAATCCAATAATGAAGAGCCCGATCCTGAGCTTGCCAAGATAGCTGATTTAGCAGTCGATTTTCCTGCAACTAGAGATTTAAGCGTTTCAAATGTTCCTGAGATAGATAACACATTAGAAGATCACGCAGAAGAGGAAGATCAAATTAAATTTGAAGAGACCCCTGCAAAAAGCTACGTCGAAAATACCGAAGAATCAACTGCAGAAGTAATTGCCCCAATAGAAAATTATGCACCAGAAATTTCTCTAGACAACCCTGAAATAGAACAAGATTCAGCTTTTATTTCCGAGCAACCTATTGATTCTCAAACTTTTGAGCCAGCTCAGCAAGCAGATATTTCTTTACCGCAAGAAGAAAACTCTATCCAAAACCAAATGACTCCAGTAGATTCAGAGTCAAAACAAGATCAAGTATCTGTTCAGCCAAAATTTGGTGCACAAGATTATACAACCGATGAGTATTATCAACCCGAACAGGCCCGCCGTATTTTAGAGCAAAACCCCGAAGATCAACCGATCATAAACGGATCACAGCCAGAAACAGCCAAACTTTCTACCGAAGATAATGCCTATTATAATCAAAAAACAATTGACCCACTTGCCAGTACGACAAACTCAGCACCAAAATTAGAGAATGATCAAATCTTAACTACAGCTAGTCAGCCTGCGATGCCTCCAGCTCCAGACTTTAATACAATGCCAATGCCACCAGAGCTTCCTCCTGTTCCTGATTTTTCAAACATTAATTTTGGTGAAATTCCTGCGCCAGCACCAATTTTGAGTAATTCACCAAGCCCTAGTCAACCTGCAACAGATCCTTACGAAGCCAACGCTCAAGCTGTAATTTCCGCAGCACAAACTCCACAGCCAGCGCCAGTCGGACAAGGCACTTCTGCTAGCGCAAACGATATTATGATTGATCAAGTCTACCAAGATCCTTCACAATTCAAAATTCCAGGAATGTAATGAACGTCGAAAACGTGAATTTTAATCTCGAAAATCCATCAGAAAGCGGGCAAATCTTAATTGATAAACCCGCTGGGATTACTAGCTTCGGCGTAGTAGCGCGTGTTCGGCGAGTACTTAAACAAAAACTCGGTAAGAAAAAAATTAAAGTTGGACATACTGGCACACTTGATCCTTTTGCAACAGGCTTATTAGTTTTACTTTACGGCAAAGAAACCAAAAACGCCATGAATTTAACTAAACTTGATAAGGTCTATGAAGCTGAATTTACACTCGGGCAAATTTCAAGCACTGGCGACCCGGAAGGCGAGATCTCTGATTGTAGTGATTTTAAAATTCCTACACTAGAACAAGTCCAAAATGAAATTAACCGAAATTTTTTAGGCAAAATAGAACAAACGCCGCCTGCTTTTAGCGCTATAAAAGTTGATGGCCGGCGAGCCTATGATTTAGCGCGAAAAGGTGCAGACTTCGAAATACCTAAGCGGACAGTTGAGATTTTCAGTTTTGAAATCTTAGACTATAACTTTCCTATCCTCAAAGTCCGAACTCATGTTTCGAGCGGGACTTATATTCGTTCACTCGCTGAAGATTTGGGCTATAAGCTTGGTTGTAGCGCTTTTTGCTCCAAACTACGGCGAATAAAAATTGCTGATTTTGACATATCAAACGCAATTGAACTTAAAGATCTAGGAATCAAAGACTAAATAAAAGTCTCGAAAAAAATCCGAGACTTTTTAAAACATAAATTCTTTCTGGCGGAGGATGGGAGATTCGAACTCCCGCTCCAGGTCTCCCCAGACTAACGATTTAGCAAACCGTCCCCTTCAGCCACTTGGGTAATCCTCCAACTTTTTATATTTTAACAAATCACCTACAAAAACGCAAGCTCATTGACAAAAATCAATATTTTTGGTATAATACAATCATCATGAAGAAATTATCAAATTATTTGATCTCAGGTTTAGTTATCTCAAGCATAGTTGCCGTTATGGCTCAAGCCCCCGTTTTGGCAGCCAATATTTTTGATGGCGGACTCCATAGTGGACTACAACAAGGCAAAACTAGCGAAATGCCAACTACTATTTTTGGAAATACCGGAATTTTTACTCGAATCGTGAGCGTGATGTTATTCGCGGTAGGTATTCTAAGTATAATTATGCTTATCTTTGGCGGACTACGCTACATAATCTCGAATGGCGACTCTAAAAAAGTTGAAGCCGCCAAAAATACAATCCTATACGCAATTATTGGTTTGATTGTAGCTATAATGTCCTACGCGATTGTGAATTTCGTCGTTTCTAGTTTCACTACGAGCGGCGGCGGAATCAACTCTACTGGCTCCAGCGGAGCTAATGGTGTTGCGCCAACCGATATCTGATTAAATCGCCCTAGCTGGCGATTTTTTTAATAAAAATAAAAAGTTAATTAAAAACACTTTGCTTGACTTTTTATTATATTTATGGTAGAATATGTACATAATTCGCATGTTTTAAATACTTATAAGGAGGAAAAATAATTACTGGCGCAAAAACTTTCTAGCGACGGTAATATTAAAACGTGAGAGTTATTAGAAAGAGAACATTAAAATGAAACAATTCGAAAGTATAATTAAAGTCCAAGATAAAAAAGAATGGCTGAAAGCTATTGAATTCAAAAAAATTAGAAATAAGGAGAAATCTCTTCTTCAATCCGCAAAGGATAAACTTAATATTATTCTAAGTACTATCAATCCTAATTGCATCGAATTCTCCAATCAAATAATATTCGGTCAGTTTGTTTTCGTCTACTTACGCCCTGGAAATGGTCAATTTGAAGTCGAAATATGTTTAAAACAGCAAGCAGGAGGAGGTGACATTTACTTAGATGAAGATCAATGGGAGGAATATCTTTGTTTACTCCCGCACCAAGTATTTCATTATTACACGAATGGAGATTGGGAAGAACACTATCCTTATCCTATAGTGCGCGTGTTATCCGAGTGGAGCGATCTAGAAAAACTAGAATGTTGGATTAATGATGGTGGAATTGAAAACTGGGTTCTGGAAAAATTCGCCAAAGAGCTCAAAAAGAAGTTGCAAAAAGATGAATAAAAATACAAAATACAAGCTCCGACTTAGTGCGGGGCTTTTTAATATTTACATTACAAATAATTGTAATTAAAATATAATATACTCTTGACTAAAATCTTAAAAAATGATAAAATTTTAAAGATGATTACTAAAGAGAATAAAGAGAAGGCAATCGCTTTGACTCAGGTTTCAAAGAATGACGTTGGTTCGCCACAGGCGCAAGTGTCAATCTTGACGGCTCGTATCAAAGAAGTGACGGAACACCTTAAATCAAATAAGCACGACTTCATGGCTCGACGCGGTTTGATACAAATGGTTGGTCGCCGTAAAAAACTTCTAAAATATCTTGAACGAAAAGATTTTGAAGCCTATAAAGCTGTTGTTTCTAAATTAGGACTTCGAAAATAATTAGCTCGAAACCGAATAATCACTCCGACAAGGGGTGATTATTTTATTCTATAATCTACCAAAATAAACACATCATATCATTATATTTACTTTTCATACAAGTTATGGTAAAATTATATTATCATAAGCGTAATATATAAGGAAAATAATGAAGATAAAACAAACTAATAGATTATTGCCAGTTATAGCTGTGGCGACTTTGGCGCTCGGTGGTGGAGTTTACGCCACAAATTTATTCGCAAATAGCACATATCAAAAAGCGGATGCTTTTACTACTGCAACAAATCCTATAGATCCTACAAATGCACAAGATAATTATATAATTAAATTTTCTGATGAAAAATTTAAAAAAGCGCTTAATTCTGAACTTATCAAAAAAGCTGGCCTAACACGCCAGATTACGGACGATATAACTTTTGGCGATGCTAAAAAACTAACAATATTCTGGCCAGAAGACAAATATCGCAATTTTAGTAATCTTGAAGGGATTCAATATTTTACAAACTTAGAGTTTATACATATCCACGGCATTGAGACGGTAGAAGATATATCGCCTATGCGAGACTTAGTAAACATAAAAACAGCCTATTTGTCAGCAACAGGAATTAAAGATTTGTCTCCTCTAGAAAAATTAAAAAATCTAGAATTGTTATGGATTCACCAAATAAACGCTACTGATTTTAGCGTAGTATCAAAACTACCGAAACTAAATAACGTTTATGATCTCCAATCAGAAGAACAAACTATAAATCTCTCAAAAGGTCAAGCAATAGTTAAAAATCCTATGGTTAACTGGGATGGAACTCCGATTGAGATAATAGAAAAACAAATTAATGAAGGAAAATCCGCTAGTATCATAAATTCAGATGCAGCAGGAAACCCCCAAAAAGATGGCGGGTATATTAAGGTTATCACTCAGGACTATCAAGGTAATATCGATATTGAAGCACTTAATACAAAGTTAGCACTACCAAATGGTACAAAATTTGACAACGAAGCTACCCACAAAACTCGCTTAGCGTTAAATGTTGATATTGATAAAACCCTACCCACTTTTACTAGTGAGAATAAAAATTATACTGACGGCCAAACGGTAAAAACATTAGATTTTCCAGCTAGAGAAGAGCTTTCTTCTCGAAATTTAGCAGATCAAGTCAAAGCATCAAAAGGTACTGTATCTATAAATTACGGCGATTTAGATATTAAAGATCCTAAATTCGGAGACTATACGATTACTTATACCGCAAATGACGAGTACGGTAATTCCGCAAAAGTTTTCGTAAAAGTTAAAATCACGGAAAACGATAAAACAAAGCTTAAAGACGCGCTAAACAAGCTATCCTCTCAGAAAAAATATATCGTCGAAGATTTTCCTCAATCAATAAAATCTACAGCTGAATCTATAATAAGCAACAAAAACGCAAGTAAAGATGAAATAAATAAAGCTGTTAGCGACATAGAAATAGCAATAGAAAAAATTATCGCCGAAGAAACTAAACGAATCAGAAAAGCACAAGATGCAATAGATAAGTTGGAGTTAGGCTATAACATCAAAAAATATGAAGATGTTCTAAATGCAAGAAAAGCTATCAGAGAGCTCAAAGATGATGAAGCCAAAAAGGCTATGGATCAAGAATTCCAGAAAGCTTTTAATACATATCTAGGATTATATTCAGATCTTCAACAATTAGTAGAAACTGCTAAGTCAATAAAGAACTTGGAACACTATAGTAAAGAAACTGCGGATAATTTCACAAAAGCTTTAAATAAAGCTAAAGAATATTTTACAGAAGATGGTGAATCCGACCAAAACGATCCTACAAAATGGCTATCATCACAAGATATCAACCTCTTACATGGAACACTCGAAGATGCCATGAATGATTTGAGGTTCGACAAAACAACCCTCACACAAGAAATAACCAATTTCAAAAACTCACCAGATTGGATTAAAAATGATGCAGATATCCAGGCAGAAATAAAAAATGCCGAAGAGATAAATGAACAAGAGAATCCTACATACGAAGATATTACAGAAGCAGCAAACAAGTTAGCAAATAAGCTCAAAGAATTAAAAAACAAAGAGCTTTCTCGCCAGGATCATGCTAAGCAAGCAGTCGCTGACGCCGAGAAAAAGCTAGAGGCTAATAAAGCAGATATCAATAAGCTACCTGAGATAAATCTTAAAGATATCGAAAAGGCAGTCGAGGAAGTTAAGGATCCAGCCGAAAAGGAAAAACTTACTCAAAAGATTAAGTCTATCAAAGAGTCTATAGCTAATAAGCAAAAGAAAATTGAAGATGATAAAGCTCAAAAAGCTAACGAGATCGCCAAAGAAAAATTAGCTCAGAATACCAAAAAGGACTTGAGTTCACCTAAAACAGGTATTCAGCAAAAAGAAAGCAGAGTTGATATTTTATCAATAATTGCATTCAGTATCACTCTTCCATCTTTAATCTTTGCAACTTTCCGAAAAATTATTAGCCGAAATTAATAAAATAAGATTGCCCTAACTTGGGCGATTTTATTTTTGCTAAAAATAACAAAATATGCTAAAATATCTCTTATGAATAAAGTAGCAGAAATTATCCAACAAATCATTTTACAGCAATTCAACCAAGAGATTGAGGTAAATTTGACTCGGCCTCGGCCAGAATTTGGTGATTTCGCAACTAATACAGCAATGCAACTTGCTGGCAAGCTTGGCAAAAATCCGCGTGAAATAGCCGAAATATTATGTAATGAATTAGAAAAAAACCCTTTATTTGAAAATGTCGAAATTGCAGGCCCCGGTTTTATTAATCTTAAGATTAGCGATAAATCACTCTGGGAGCTAGCTAATTCACAACCAGATCAAGTATTCAAAGATCAAGTCTATGTGCTTGAATATTCGTGCCCAAATGCTTTTAAGGATTTACACACAGGACATCTTTACCAGACAATTTATGGTGATGTTCTAGCGCGAGTCCTAGAGGCAGCTGGCGCAAAAGTTAATCGCACTAGTTTTGGTGGTGATGTTGGCTTGCATGTCGCTAAATGTCTTTGGGGGATGCGCCAAGAACTTGGCGGCGAAAACCCAGACCGGCTTCAAGAGGTTGAAAATAACGCTTTTGAGCGAGCTAAATGGATAGGTAAAACTTATGTCATTGGCGCTAAAGCTTACGAAGAAGACGAAATCGCCAAGCAAGAAATTATCGATCTGAACAAAGCTATTTATGGTTTTCATGAACAAAATGATACCACTTCGCCAATGGCAAAAATATACTGGGAAACTCGCCAGTGGAGTTTTGACTATTTCGACGCGTTCTATGACTTAATTGAAGTCGACCGCATGCATTACTATCCAGAAAGCTCTACCGCGCCAACCGGAATGAGTGTCATCGCCGAACAACTTAAAGCAGGAAAATTAGAGAGAAGTGAAGGCGCAATTGTCTTCAAGGGTGATGAAAGTAAAAATCTGCACACCCGCGTATTTGTAACATCGAACGGTTTGCCAACTTACGAAACTAAGGATATCGGCGTTATATGGAAAGAAATCGCTGATTATAACTTCGATCATCGAATCCTAATGACTGGTAACGACCAAAAAGAATACATGCGTGTAGTTTACGCTGCCGCAGACACCTTTAAACCTGGAATCGGCGCAAAGATGACTCACCTAACCAACGGTACGGTTCGTTTTTCTGATGGTAAAAAAATGAGTTCTAGATTAGGCAATGTTTCACGTGCAGTTGATGTTTTAGATGAAATTAAAGTTCGAGCTAGTGAACTAGCCAAAGACGATCAAAAACTAACAAACCAAATTGCTTTAGGCGCAATTAAGTATGCTTTTGTAAAATACCGCCTAGGTGGAGATATTGCTTTCGATATCGAAGAAACTGTTAACCTTCATGGAAACTCCGGCACATATATTCAATACGCTCATGCGCGAGCCTGTAGTATTTTGTCGAAAAGTAGTAAAACTCCTTCAACTGAACTAAACACTACAGAGTCTGAACGCAAGCTACTTCAAAAGCTAAGTGAATTCCCTGGTGTGGTCGCCAAAGCAGCAAGCGAGTATATGGTGCATGGTATTTGTCGCTATCTCTATGAGCTAGCACAAGAGTTCAATCGCTTTTATGAACAAAATCGTGTTATTGGCGATGATCGCGAAGAACTACGCCTTGCATTAGTAGCGCGATATCGCGACACTCTTGCTGAAGGTTTGAGTCTTCTAGGAATAGACACTCCAGAGAGAATGTAATTAATTCTTGACAAATATCAAAAATGCTATATTATATAGATACGGCATTTTCCGTTTTGCTCAGGAAAATGTACTTTATTTTAAGGAGGAAACCAACATGAGCAAAGAAATTTACAGTTATTCGAATGAAGAAACCAATGCTATAATTAGCGAGACAAAGTATCAACTCTTGATGCGTCTGTTTTATCGATTCAATAATAACCCATTTGTAAGTGATACAAACTTCAAATCATTGCAGGATGAGTTAAAGTTATTCGAAGTTTGCATCAATAAAGACCATCCAACACTCCTAGTAAGCAGGAAAGCTTTCCTACGAGCATTAAATCGTGCGAAGCAGGCAGGTTGGATCTACCTTAAAAGACGTCATACAGCTCTCGCTGGCAAGCTTTTTGAGGTAGGACTCACTCCAAAAGGTGAGCAAATTGCCCAGAAAGAGTGGGAAATCCTCTGTTCAAATAGCTAATCATTAACCCGACAATAAATCTGTCGGGTTTTTAAAATATCTAAAACTCAATCTCGCGCAGAATTTTCGCAATTTTACGGCGCGTTTCAAATACTGACCCACGATTCACAATAAAATAGTCCGCCATGGCGATCGGACCACCTTTTTCAAGGTTTTCAACTTCAGCCCAGTCGCGCGTCACAGTTTCTTCTTGTGTCAAAGGTCGCTCACTTCGACCACTAATTCGCTTATAGCGCTCGCTTTTTGGCGGCACTAGTGCGATAACTTTCAACTCTTTAGGGAAGCGTTTTTTGAGAATTTTATATTCTGTCCAACTATAAATGCCGTCCGCTAAAATTCGCCTCTGTCCGGCATTGATTAAATTCTCCATCTGTTCAATCATTCTATTAACCACCACATCCTTACCAAAATCTTGCCGCAGCTTCTCGCGCATCATTTTTTCATTTTTTTCGTTAATTTCAAGATTAGCGTCACGTAAAGCCTGAAGAATCACGCCCCCAAAATAAACATGCGGAAAGCCTTTTTGCTTAACAAACTCTACTGCCGTGCTTTTACCCGAGCCGCTCATGCCGACAAATGCCAATATTTTAACCGAATTTGGTTTTTGCTTTTTATTTTTTAGGCGTAAGATTTGTCTATTCATAAGTTTAATTATAACATATCATAAGGTATTCCTGCATTTTTGCTCACAGCGTAAAACAATATAAACGCCTAAATATGATATAATTATAATAATGAAAAAGCTAGTAATTATTGACGGAAAAAGTGTTTTTTATAGAGGTTATTATGCAATGAGTAATCTCACAACTACTGATGGAACGCCGACTGGTGGGGTTTATGGTTTTGCGAGCTTAGCTTTTGAAGTAATCCGTAAATTAAAGCCTGATTATGTAGTAGTGGCATGGGATAAAAAAGGAACTTCAACCGCACGACGGAGCGAAATCTATCCAGAATATAAAGCTGGGCGAAAAAAAGCACCAGATGATTTCTACGAGCAAATTCCGCTGTTGAAAGATTTTCTCGAAGCGCTTGGCTGGCCACTTTTCGAATGCGATGGTTACGAGGCGGATGATATTCTTGGCACACTTGCAGTTCAAGCCAATAAGCTTGGTATTGAGGCGGATTTAATTACTAGCGATCTTGATATGCTTCAGTTGATCGATTCAGACACGAAAGTTTTCGCTATGAAACGCGGATTTTCGGAGATTGAAGAGTTTGATCTAAAATATTTTGAAGAAAAATATGGTCTAAAGCAAGCACAGTTCCTAGACCTAAAAGCTCTTCAAGGTGATTCAAGCGATAATATCCCTGGAGTTCCTGGTATTGGCCCTAAAACCGCCACTACGCTGCTTCAAGAGTTTTTTACACTTGAAAATATCTACAAAAATCTCGATAAGATAAAACCATCTTGGCGATCTAAACTTGAAGCCGGTAAAGAATCAGCTTTTATGAGCAAAAAAATTGCTGAGATTTGGCTCAATGCGCCAGTTGAGCTAAATCTTAAAGACGCCGATATTCATAATTTTGACTACCAAAAAGTACTTGTAAAATTGCGAGAATTTGAGTTTAATTCGCTAGTACGAAAAATTCCCGCCGAGATGAAACAAGGCACAAACACTCCAGAAAATCCAGATCAAACCAATCTTTTCGAGAATTTAGAGTCACAAAAATCTAACAATCTATTACCAGAACTAAATCTTCACACCCACGATAATATGGCTAATTTTTTAGCTCAATCAGATAGACTATTTATCATAAATTATGAAAATAAAATTTATTACGCAAATAATGAACAGTATGGATTTTACGAAATTTCAGAGTATAGCGTTACGGATCTAGAACAAAACTTTTTGCATGATGAAATAATTCTATTTGATATTAAACAGCACCTTCACGATATGTCAGAAAATGGAATTTTTTATAGCCAAACGGATAAATTTTATGATCTTCGCCAGATGGAGTTTTTGCTAAATCCGCTAATACGAGATAAAAGCCTGAGCGGAATCTTAGAACAAGAAATCAATGAAAAAGACCCAATTGAATGTTTGAGAGCGATGATTTACATTTATAATCGCCATCAAAAACAGTTAGAAAATCTACCTAAAATTCGCAAGATTGCCAAAAATCTAGATTTCCCTATGGCGTCAGTTATATTTAAAATGGAGCGGACTGGTGTTGAAATCAATCCAGATTTCTTTGCGGAGGAAAGCCAGATTTTTGGTGAAAAAATTGCCAAAATTGAAACTGAAATTTTTGAACTAGCCGGCACAACATTTAACGTAGCTAGTCCGCTACAGCTTTCTAAAGTCTTGTTCGAGAATCTAGCTTTGCCAACCAAAGGAATTAAAAAATCTCGCACTGGTTTCTCAACAGGCCAAAAAGAACTCGATAAACTAAGAGGTCTCCATTCAATTATTGAAAAAATTGAGCAATTCCGCGAGTTTTCAAAATTAAAAAACACTTATATCGATACACTACCAAAACTAGCAGACGAGCAAAATCGCATCCATTCAACTTTTCATCAAGATGTCACGAGTACCGGTCGGTTAAGTTCTACGAATCCAAATTTACAAAATATCCCAATCCGCAGTGAGCTAGGTCGCAAACTCCGAGCTGGATTCGTCCCAAAAGAGGGAAATATCTTAATTGCGGCTGACTACTCACAGTTTGAACTGCGCCTCGCTGCTGTTATGGCTGGCGATCAAAAATTAATTGAAGATTTTCGTTCTGGTGCTGATATTCACCTTAAAACTGCAGCAATGATGTTTAATTTACCAGAGAATGAAATCTCCACCGAACAACGTCGCGCAGCTAAAGTGATTAATTTTGGCGTGTTATATGGAATGAGCGCTCACCGGCTAGCTAGCGAACTTAAAATTAATTTTGCTGAGGCCAAAAGTTTTATTGATAATTATTTTGAAGTTCGAAAACCCATTCAAAATTTCATAAATAAGACTATCAAACAGGCTGAAGAGCAAGGTTTCGTCGAAACTTTACTTGGTCGACGGCGTCCGACTCCAGATGTAAAATCAAGTAATTTCATGATCCGAGAAGCTGCCAAACGAGCTGCTGCTAATATGCCAATTCAGGGAACAGAGGCCGATTTAATGAAGCGAGCCATGATTGAGGTTGATAAAAAAATAACTCGAGCCGGTCTTGGCGAACAAATTCTACAAATTCATGATTCAATCTTAATTGAAGCCCCAATCGAAAATGCTGAGCAAGTCAGTAAAATTTTGCGTGAAATTATGGAGCAAGTTTGCCCCGAACTTGATATTCCGCTCAAAGTCGATGTTAAAATTGGCAAGAGCTGGGAAGCACTTTAATCCCATAAGACATCATTAAATAAAATATATCATCATCTTCAATAATATAAAACAGAGAAAAAGCGCCAAACTTTATAATTTGACGCTTTTTCTCTGGTACACCTGGCAAGATTCGAACTTACGACCTTTGGCTCCGCAAGCCAACGCTCTATCCAGCTGAGCTACAGGTGCAAACGCTACTTTCGTAGCATAAATTATGAAGTTCTTTCGCTTGCGCGAATAAAGTCATTATAGCAAATTTTTTTCAAAAAAGCAAATCAAAGATTTATTTTTCGAATTATTCTATCGATCAAATCATGCTCAATTTCTTCCATTGGTAGACGTGCACCAATAATATCAGTAATTTTTTCACCATCTTCCTTACTGAAATAAATTGAAGTCGAAGGAGAAAAGCGCTTTTTAGGAATAAACACAATCGAGTATAAATTAGCTTCTTTAATAATACCAAAACCCTTAAACTCATCATAAGAATGAAAACTATTGCCGATATAAACACCTCGCGTGCTCAAAGAATAACCAATCAAACTCGACTGATTATCTCGACGAGTAATAAAAATTGCAGCCGCAGAAACTAAAATTAAAGCCGTAAAAGTCCATAGTTGTTGCCAGATAGACAGACCAGCTAAAATCGCCACAATCACAAAAAACCATAAAAACCAAGTTTTAGATTTCTTACCAATCAAGAGATCTGGGGCACTCCAATTAACTATTTCGCGTTCTTCAAAACTGTTGTTATTTTCTAGAGGATTAACACTATTTGGGGTGTTACTTTCATACTCGGGTGGAACAAACGGTTCAACCGATTCAGACTGAAGATCTTTAAAATTACCGTTTACTTCCTGCGAAATCTGATTCGAGATATTGGAATTTACACCATCCATAACACTAGAATCAGGTATTTCTGGCGCATAAAAACTCTGCTTAGGCACATTAAAATCTTGTGGCAATTGTTTTTCTTCCCGATCAAAATTCATAGCTTAATTATAACACAAGCATAATAAATTCGCAAAAGAAAGTGAATAGTGCTATAATCAAAGAATGAGCATTAAGAATAAACTAGCAAAAATCGCCCGAAATACTTTGCCAAAAGGCGCTTTAAAAGTCGTAGAGAAAGACTACCGTAAAATGCGCGCTAAGGTAGTCGCTACTCGTTACGGCAACCCTGCACGAAAACTTCGCGTAATTGCCGCTACCGGCACTAATGGTAAAACAACCACTATTAATTTCTTGAATGAAATCCTAAAAGAAGCCGGCTATAAAACAGCTATGTTTTCGACTGCTAATATTGAAATCGCTAATAATAAATTAGTTAATGACACTAATTCAACCACCGCCACTGTTTCGCGCCTACAAAAATTTTTCGCCGACGCATCAAAAGCCAATGTTGAATTTGCACTAGTCGAAGCTACTTCTCATGCGTTAGACCAGTATAAATTTGCAGGTGTAGAGTTTGAAATGGCAATTATGACTAATCTAACTCAAGATCACCTTGACTACCACAAAACAATGAAAAACTATGCTGCAGCTAAAGCTAAATTATTCAAAAGCCAGCCAAAATTTATTGTTTTAAATCATGATGATGAATGGTTTGAATATTTTAATAAATTCAAAGCGAGCGAACAAAAAATTACCTATGGATCAAGCGAGAATGCTGAGGTAAGAATCACTGGCGCAACTCTATACAAAAAGGGTAGTGAGGCTAAAATAATAATAGACAATAATGTTAACCTTGAAGTAGCTACTAACCTACCGGGCAAATTCAATATCTATAATATGACAGCAGCAATTTCGGCAGCTTATCTATTAGGAATATCCCTAGAGGATATTCAAAATGGCGTCGCAAATCTCGAAGCTATTTCCGGCAGATTTGAAAGAGCCGTAGAGGGGCTACCATTTGAAGTTATTGTTGATTATGCACATACACCAGACGGTCTGGAAAAATTGCTTGAGGCCTCAAAAAATATCACTAAGGGTCGCACGATTCTAGTTTTTGGTGCCTGCGGAGACAGAGACCGAGCAAAACGACCAATTATGGGCGGAATCGCCAAAAAACTTGCCGACCGAGTAATCCTAACCGACGAAGAGAATTATACCGAAAGCGCAGAACAAATTCGCGAAGAAATAAAATCCGGAATGGGCAAAAAATTACCGGCTAGTGTCGAAGAGATTCCCGACAGAAGGAAAGCTATCGAAAAAGCACTACGTATTGCAGGAAAAGGTGATACTATTTTAATCACAGGGCTTGGCCACGAAGTTTTCAGGATTATTGATGGGAAAAAAGTTCCTTGGAATGATTCAGAAATAGCTCGAGAAATCGCAACTGAAATTTTTAAACAAAAAATCTCTAATAAGAAATAGATTCCATATATTTATCTAGTAGAGAATTAACTTAAATTAAAAAATCCGCTTCAGGGATTTTTTAATTTGGCGGAGAAGGAGGGATTCGAACCCTCGATACGGTTACCCGCATACACGATTTCGAGTCGTGCGCCTTCAACCACTCGGCCACTTCTCCAATTACAATAATTTTAACATAGATAACTTAAAAAGTGAATATTTGAACTATGATATAAAATAAAAACCAGCTCGCAACAAGAAAGCTGGTTTTTATAAATTTAAGCTGCTATATTTTTTGAGTTAAAGTAATCAATTTCTTTAATCACGTCAAGCAAAGCATTAGCTCGCTTTGTTTCATCTTCAATATTACGTGCAGCCTCATACGCTGGCTGAATAAGCGTATTATCGTCGCTTGATCGTAGAAGAAGTAGATATATATCAAATTTTTCTTCATTTGAAACATTTAATTTGTCTACCAGTGGTCGCAAATCCTGAAGCGCTGAAATTTTAATATTATCAAGATTTAATCCACCTAAATTAGACACTGGCTGAACTGGATTAGGCGCCATAATTTCTTCTGTCTCAATTTCATTAATATCATTATCTGGCATAGCAGAGGCTTCTTGTTCTAGGCCTTCATATTGAAGTTCCGTGTCTTCATCATCATTATTTGTTTGTGCTGCAGCATTAACCCCCGCCAAAACTTTTGCTAGTTCTGGATCGTCACTCACAGTCTGTTTTTGCACTAAATTAGTATCATCCATAGCCCACCTATTCTTATTTTAATTATCTAACTTTACTTTTTGTTGAATCTATTGTATCATAGAAATAAAGCATAATCAAGATTATTTTTAAAGAGGTGGGAATGTTAGACGACTTAAATATGATTGTTCGGCGCGATCCGCAAAACGCACTTTTAGCAGCGAGCGAACAATGGAAACAGACAAAATTCAACGCAGAAATCATCAATCCAGAACATGATAATCGTGAAATTAAAAATATCATCATTGCAGGAATGGGTGGCTCAGCATTAGCAGCACTAATTATCAAAAAATGGTTAGCATCAGATATTTCTCAACCCCTTGAAATTGTGCGTGATTATAATCTACCAAAAAGTACCACTGTCAACACTCTAGTGATCGCAAATTCTTATTCAGGTAATACCGAAGAGACTATCGCGGCTCTTAATCAAGCTCAACAAATAGGTGCTCAAATCGCCACAATTAGTGCTCATGGCAAGCTTGAACAAATTGCTAAATCTCATGATATTGCGCATATCAAACTCCCTCAAGGCCTTCAGCCTCGCATAGCGGTGTTTTATAATTTACGGGCGTTAGTTAAAATCTTAGTTAATTTTGGGATTATTACAGAAGATAAATATCAAGAAATTGCCCGCTCGGCAAATTTCCTCCATCAAGAAATTGAGCACTGGCTACCAAGCAACCCCAGCCAAAATAATCTCGCAAAACAACTCGCTTTATATTCGGCAGGACGAAGCGCAGTTTTCTTGAGCAGCGGTGATTTTTCTCCGGTAGCTTACAAATGGAAAATTTCCTGGAATGAAAATGCCAAAAATGTTAGCTTCTGGAATGAATACCCAGAATTTAATCATAATGAATTTATTGGCTGGAGTTCACATCCTATCGAGAAATTGTTTGTTATCTTTAATATACGCAGCTCTTTTGACAACCCACGAATAATCAAACGATTTGATATTTCCGACCACTTACTTAACGGAAAGAGGCCCGCTGCTAGGAATATTGAATTACGCGGCGCCACTCCGCTCGAACAAATGCTTTGGGGCTCAGTTCTTGCAGATTTTGTCAGTATATATCTCGCTATACTAAATGGTGTAGATCCAACACCAGTTGACTTAATCGAAAAATTAAAGGTCGAACTAGTTAAATAATCTAAAATGCCACATTCAGTATAATTAAAAATCCGCAACAGGTGCGGATTTTTAATTTTAATTATACTGCCTCAAACTTTCAATCGGATCTTTCCGCGCAGCACGAAGAGCAGGGTAAATTCCAAAAACTATACCAACCAAGATTGAAATCACACCAATCAATAGTCCGATTTCCCACGATATAAATGGTTTAAACGGTAAGACTACAGATATTCCAAACGCAAATGAAAAACCTAATGCAAAACCAAATATACCACCACCGATAGAAATAATAATTGATTCTGTCAAGAACTGAAAGAGAATATGTCGATTATTAGCGCCTAAAGCTTTACGAATACCAATTTCACGAGTCCGCTCACTGACATTTACAAGCATAATATTCATAATACCAATCCCACCCACAACTAGAGAAATTCCCGCAACTAAAGCTAAAATCCAGCTTGCAGTCCGAATTAAATTGCTCGACGTTTTAGCAATTTCCTTACCCGAGAGTACTTCAAAATCTTGCTCGCCTTTATGGTTTTTAGAAATCAAATCCGTTATTTCTGAATCTGCCCGCGAAAGATTATTTATACTGTTAGCCTTGATATTGATTTGCTGAATCTGAAGACTATCGCCAAGAATACTTTTAGCCATCGAATAATTAATAATCACGACATTATCAAAATCAACATTATTAAAATTCACAGACGATTCTTTACGATCGAGAACACCAATAATCAAAAACTGCTGATCTTTAATCTTAAAATTACGTCCTATTGCATCCGGAGTGCCAAATAAATTCACTGCAGTCTGATATCCAATAACGGCAAGTTTAGAATTTGGTGTTTCCGCGATAAATTCACTATTTTCACCGCGCATTTTTAAGTTAATTACCTTTTCAAGATTTGGCGTTGTTGCTAAAATTTTAGAATTTAGCGTACGCCCCTCCGCTGTAACAGTTGACGTAAAGCTAGCTAAAGGTGCTACAGCTGAAACGTTTTTAACCTTCGAAATACCCTCAAGATCTTTTTCGCTTAGAGAACTTTTTATAAAATTATCAGTTTTAGTTAATTCGGCAATTATATTATTACTACTAGTAGATATTTCCTTAGGCCGAACAATCACCATCGCGCCTTCATTTTCGACTTGGCTAGCTATCAATGATCCAATTCCTCCAGAAAGAGCAAAAATTATCGTAATGCTAGCAATACCAATCATCACACCAAGCATTGTAAGGAAAGTTCGCATTCGGTTAGCATGAAGTGATTCAAGCGCGTTTTCGATGTGTGTTTTAAAAATTCTAAACATATTAAACCCCTAATTCTTCTTTAATTTCATCTAATTTTTCAGCTACAGCTTCAATTTTATCTAGTGTATTCTGTTCACTATCTGGATTAGATTGCCGTTTATTCTTTTTATTTTTTGTATCAGTATCAATTTTGCCATCAAACATCGTAATAATTCTAGTTGCATACGCCATAAGTTCTGGATTATGGGTCACCATAATTATTGTGTTACCTTTTTTATGGACTTCAGCTAACTCTTCCATAATAATATGAGAAGACTTGGAATCAAGATTACCAGTCGGCTCATCCGCCAGAATAATAGATGGTTCATTAACTAGCGCTCGAGCAATTGCCACGCGCTGAGTCTGACCACCAGAAAGTTGCCACGGCATATAATATTCACGCTCGCCTAAATGGAATTGATGAAGAATTGATGAAGCTTTTTCAAGACGCTTAGTTTTGCCGATACCTTTATAAACTAGTGGGAGCGCAACGTTCTCAATAACCGTCAAACGCGGAATTAAATTAAAATTCTGAAAAATAAAACCAATCTTTTCACTACGAATCTTAGCATGATTACGACGTGATAACTTAGCAACATTACGTCCATTCAAAATATAATCACCATGAGTTGCTCGATCTAATAATCCGATAATATTTAGCAGTGTTGTTTTACCACATCCACTCGGACCCATAATTATAATAAATTCACCTTTTTTAATGCTCAGATCAATACCGTCTAAGGCATAATTTTCAGCGTCACCAACGCCAAAACGCTTTTTTAAATTTCGTAGTTTCAATATTTCTGTTTCATTTTTCGCCATAATTATATTATATATTTTTAGTTAGTTTTTAGCAATTGCTAATGTTTAATTTTATTTTATTCGTGGTGATATTTTCCGCCAGAAGAAATTTCTTGCGCGCGATAAATTTGTTCAACCAAAATCAATCTCACAATTTGATGCGGAAAAACTAATTTCGAAAGACTCCAAACAAAATTCGCTCGCTGGCGAAGCTCCTCAGACACGCCAAAAGCTCCACCAATCACAATCACAAAATTCTGCGAATTCACAAATCCGTTCGAAAGCATTTCGGCGAGCTCTGGGCTAGAAATATTTTTACCACGCTCATCCAGCAAAATCACAAAATCGCTCGGTTTAATTTTTGCTAAAATCCGCTGAGTTTCTTCTTCGCGCGCTTTTTCTTCAGCAAAATTCGAATGCGGTAAAATCTCCCAGCTCAAGTTAAACGGTTTTTTGAGCCGTTTTTCGAAAAGCTCAATTCCATTCAAAACCCACTTTTCGTGTTTTTTGCCGATCGCAATAATATTCATACTTGGATTCTAGCATAACTATTGACTTTTTTCAATTTTAGTGATATAGTTATGAAACTTGCGTGGAGCGAGAGGACATTTCAGAAATAGGAATCTGGCTAGTTTTGCCGAATTTTCAGTTTCGAAAATTGAGTTTAAAAATTAAACTTAGCTTTCGAAGCTGAAAGCTTCGAAAAATCTACAGTCGGGCGGACTTTAAACGCGGAGAAAATAAATGGAAAAATCTACATACGTAGTGGTGTACATCCTAAAAAGTCTAAAAGGAGAAACCATAGAAATCTTCGATGGAAATGGCGACTTAGTAAAGAAGACAGATAAAGTTTTCTTGCTTTCTATAAATGGAAAACTTGAAAATGTCCTTGCGGATAGTCGCAAAGAAATAGAAAACTTTGCCAAAGAATATATAAAACACTCAAAAGGTAAGGTAAATTCTATTCCTATTCTAGAAAGAATGTCTGGTAATTACTCAGATCGGCACACTCTAAAAAATTGGTGGCTAAAAAGAGGTGTATACATCGATTATTACAAACTGAATTCGAAAATACACTTTAATGTCGAAGAACGCACGGCAAGTGAAGGGTATAATATTAGCATTATATCCAACGATTTCAAATAAACATTAGTCCCCACGAAATTGTGGGGATTTTTTTATTTTTCGAAAGCAATTTTCTTAGCAATTTTAGCAAGTTCTTCGGGTGAAGTTTCAGCGGGGTAGCCGTGGTGGAGCTGCAAAACATTTTTATCATAAAGTGGAACAAGGTGAATATGGGCGTGTGGCACACCAAAACCTTCAACCACAACACCCACGCGAATCGGCTTCATTTCAGCTTGAATTTTCTGGGCTATTTTTTTAGCAATTTGCCACAGATAATCATAATCACTTTGTTCTAAATCCCAAATCAAATCAACTTGCTTTTTTGGAATAACCAAAACATGACCGTTCGAAAGCGGCTCAATATCAAGCATTGCAAAAACTTTTTCGTCTTCATAAACCTTGTGGCAGGGGATTTCACCTTTAATAATTTTCGTAAAAATTGAATCTTCCATAGTAATTATTTTAGCATAAATTCGAACAAGTCTCACCCTTCAGCCGACCTTTTAAAAATAAGCTAAAAATGTTATAATGAAAGAGTAAAATTAACGCTGAATGTGTGGTAGAAATTATTTTCGAAATATTTTCGAAGAAGATTCCTGCAACTCATTTGGCAGAAGGAGAAAATATGATTATAAACCCAACAGGGAAAAGTGTAATTTCGGTTAGCACTGATTTTTTGGGGCGAAAATTAACGCTAGAAGTTGGTAAAGTTGGTTTTCGTTCAACTGCAAGCGTGATTGCAAAATACGGCGAAACCGTGGTTTTGGGAACAGTTCAACTGGGTTCGAAACCGGTGGCTCTAGATTATTTTCCGCTATCAATTGATTACGAAGAAAAGTGGTATGCCAGCGGACGGATTTCTGGCTCACGATTTATTAAGCGAGAGGGGCGACCAAGCGACGATGCAATTTTAATTGGGCGATTGATCGACCGACCAATTCGACCACTCTTTCCAAAAGGTTATCGCGAAGAAGTACAGGTTGTCGCAACCGTGCTTTCGGCCGACCCAGAATTTCGCCCAGATATGATTGCGATGATTGCAGCCTCAAGTGCGCTTCATCTAGCTGGTGTGCCGTTTGATGGTCCAGTTGCCGGTCTCCGAATCGGTAAAGTAAATGGCGAGTTTAAAGCCTTTCTAAATCCTGAGGAGCGCGAAAATTCCTCACTTGATTTGGTTGTAGCCGGAATTGAAAGCGGAATTACCATGGTTGAAGCGGGCGCAAATGAAGTCCCCGAAGAAGAAATTATCTCAGGTCTCGCTTGGGCTTTTGAGAATTTTCAGCCAGCGATCAAGCTGCAAAATGAACTTCGCACCAAATATATCGAGGCGGGTTATTTTGAAGAACGAAAATTTGAGCTTATTTTGCCAGATGAAGAAATTTCGAAAGAAGTTGAAGCTTGGACAGAAGGAAAATTCGGCTCAGAGATTCGTGAAGCCTATCCAAAATATAACCAAAATATTGCTGAAATTCGTGAGAAATTCCACTCAGAAATGCTTGAAAAATTTGGGGAAGAAGCTTATGAAGAAATCCGAAAAGATTACGATGAAGCTTTCACTTTGGCGGTTCATAAAGCTGTTCGAAAGGGGATTGTGGAAGATGGTGAGCGACCAGATGGGCGAGCTCTGGATGAAATCCGCCCGCTTTCAAGCGAAATCGACTTTTTGCCACGTGCGCACGGTTCGAGTTTGTTTACTCGTGGCGTAACTCAAGCAATGAATATCGTGACACTTGCGCCACTTTCATACTCGCAACTGGTTGATACAATGGAATTTAATGAAATTGAACGCCGTTATATGCATCATTATAATGCTCCTGGATACACTGTTGGCGAACCTCGCCGATTAGGTAGCCCTGGTAGGCGCGAAATCGGCCACGGATATTTAGCTCAGCGCGCTTTAGAGGCGGTTTTGCCGAATGAAGAAGATTTCCCTTATGCTATTCGTAGCGTAACTGAAATTATGAGCCAAAATGGTTCAACATCAATGGCTGCAACCTGCTCAAGCTGCATGGCGTTAATGAGCGCTGGTGTGCCACTAAAAAATGCGGTTTCTGGAATCGCAATGGGCTTAATGATGGACGGAGAAACACCTTATATTTTAAGTGATATTGCAGATGCAGAAGATTTTGCTGGCGACATGGACTTCAAATGTACAGGCTCAAAAAATGGAATTACCGCACTACAAATGGATATGAAAGTTCACGGTTTGCCAGTTTCAGTTCTTGAAAAAGCAATTTTAACATCTCGCAAAGGCCGTGAGCATATTCTGCGCCATATATTGAGCGTAATTTCTGAACCAAAAGCTGAGCTTTCGCCATATGCGCCTCGAATTGAAAAACTTAAAATCAATCCCGATAAAATTGGTGCGATTATTGGTAAGGGTGGTGAAACAATCAATAAAATTACTTCTGAAACTGGAGCCGAAGTTGATATCAAAGAAGATGGCTTAATCACAATTGCCAGCCCTAATGCCGAGCAAATCGAAAAAGCCCTCAACTGGATTAAATCTTTGGTTGAAGAGCCAGAAATCGGCAAAATCTATCGCGGAAAAGTGGTTTCGATCAAGGATTTTGGCGCTTTTGTGAATATTCTACCCGGAATTGATGGAATGCTGCATATCTCGCAAATATCCGAAAAGAGAACTGAAAAAGTGACTGATGTTTTAAGCCAAGACCAAGAAATTTGGGTCAAGCTCGACAAAATTGATGAAAAAGGTCGCCTAAATCTTACGATGAAAGGTGTTAAGCAATAAATCATCTTATCGTTTCGCAATATAAAAACCACCTATATCATATATAATAGGTGGTTTTTATATTGACTATCGTAAAACTAAATGGTATATTTTAGTAATTATAGTCAAATTTGAGATTTTAAACGGTGAAAAACAAGATACAATAAGAATGATGGAAGGTATTTCTGATTTTAGGGTAATAGGCGATGCAGTTATACACAGTCATCTCAGAAAAGCTTTCCCATTAATGATGAAACAAAAAACCTCATTTAAAATAATAAGGTTTTAAATTTAAAAATTGATAAATAAAAATAATCCTACCTCGCAAAATAGGATTATTTATTTTATTGAACTTCAAATTTCTGGCGGAGAAGGAGGGATTCGAACCCTCGATACGGTCTCCCGCATGCCGGTTTTCAAGACCGGTGCCTTCAACCACTCGGCCACCTCTCCAGACTATAATTATTTTATCACATTCAATTCACTATTTCAAGATAAAGATTTGTTTACCTATGTTATATGCTTCTTTTAATATAGGTATTTATCATCTATATTTTTTGGCGCATCAAATAAACCGCCCAGACTTCATGAGCTCCAGCCTGAAGTAAAATATCAGAAATTGAATCTATAGTCGCACCAGTTGTTTTAATATCATCAAGAATTACATAGATTTTATCCCGATTAATTTCTCCCACAAGTTGATATCCTTCCAGAGCCTGCTTTTTGCGAACTTTAGCCGAGGCGCCTTTTTGAACGAAATGTGATGTCCTAGCAATAATATCTGCCGTTTCAACACTAAGTTCATTAGATAGAACCTCCGCCATGAACTCACTATGCGCCACGCCACGCTGACGAGCATGCCGAGAAGAAGTTGGTGCCGGCACAATTATAATATCATCTTTCGAACCATAGAAAAGGTTATTTTTCTTTAACGATCGAGACAAAATAAGCGCTAAAATCTCAAAATTTTCTCGCCAGCCATTAAACTTAGCATCATCTAAAATCTTTGCTAAAACACCTTCCCGATCTCCCAGAAAAAACTCGCGAGAAGGGCGACGCTTAGATTGCCGTTTAATTATTTGAATTTGAAAATTATGTTTTTCAAGGCATTCATTGCAAACTAAATTACCAATTTTATTACAAATATAACAGTGGTTAGGGGCGAATAAATCCAAAACGCTAGAGAATAAATTTTTCTTCATAAAAATTAAACTTTCCCCTTGATTATACCCTAAAAATACGCTATAATAAAGTAAGTTTAAGCCTATTTAAAATAATGTGGAGGAGAAATGGCTAGAAGACAAAACGATGATAGCTTTCTAAAGGATGAACTTGAAGCTGCATTTAATTTCGATGATACAGGTTTACTTGATGACCCCGTTGCTAGTGAGTCTACCGAAGAAACTGTTAGTATCACACCATCTGAAGAAGATGAACTCCCTGGACAACTAGCGATCGATGCTTATGAGACAGAAGATAGATTTTTCATCAAGGCGCGTACAGCAGGGGTAAACAAGAGTGATCTTGATGTTTCATTAAGTGATAGAATTCTAACAATTAGCGGAACTCTATCAACTAATGATCAAGAAGGGGTAACAAAGTGGCACGCACAGGAATGCTATTGGGGAGAATTTAGCCGAACTTATAATATCCCAGTAGATATTAAAGAAAATGAAGTTGAGGCTATACTCAAAGACGGAATCCTAACAATTAGTTTCGTAAAAGTCAAACAAGAATCAAAGAAAATTCAAGTCCTATAGTTAAAATACTCACAATAAAAGTGAGTATTTTTATTATTTTATTAACCAAACTAAAGACTCTCGATAGAGAGTCTTTAGTGTTAACTATGCAAGTATATAGATTCTATTTCTCGCCGTTAATTGAAGTAAGAACGAAGTTGACAATCGCATAAGATAGGATTGCAACGATTAGACCTACTACCGCATAGAGAATTGTATTCTTAGCATTTGTGACTTTTCCTGAATCACCCGTAGAAAGAACGTATTGAATACCTCCATAGATAAGCATAATCACACTAATCACACCAATCAAGAAGAGCATAACTCGTACAATAGTAGTGAAGATACCAGTATCACCGAATAGGTTAGACTGCTGATCATCAGTTTTAGCAGCATTCATACCATCCTGCAGACTAAAGCTTCCAGAACTAGACTTCTTAGGGTCAGCATAGGCAGGTGTTGAAACTGTTAATGTTGAAATTCCAGCAACAGATAGAGCAACCGCAAAAGCTGCAACTGAAATTTTCTTTATTATATTCTTCATTATTTTACCTTTCTTTTAAATATAAAATATCTTAATTAAATTATACCAATTTATATGCTAATGTCAATATTAAAGAGAGCTAACTACGAAGTTGACAATTGCATAAGAAAGAATTGATACTATTAGACCAATTACCGCATAAATAATCGTAGTCTTGGCCTTCTGAATGGTCTGTGAATTGCCAGCAGACATCACAAAAGTTACTCCAGCAAATATAATTACTATTACCGCCAAAACACCAACTACAAAAAACATAGTTTTAATAATATTTCCAATAAAACCTTTGACATCAGTTTTATTTTCACTACCGCCAACTTCATTAACGGCACTTTCAATCTGAGTTTTAGCATCAGCAAACACTAAATTAGACGAAGAACTAGCTAATATCATCTGTGGGGCTATAATTGCCGCAATAGTGCCTATAATCAATAGTATTTTTTTCATTATTATACCTTTCTTAGTATTTTTATTATTTTCTATCTTTTTAAATTAAAAATTATAATTGCTATGGTGTGGTAGTGCTACTGACCACAAAATTAACAATTGCAAAAGATAGAATCGAGATAACTAAGCCTATAACAGCATAAATAATAGTATTTTTAGCAGTCTGGATTGTTTGCGAATTACCAGATGAAATCACAAATAAGATTCCAGCATAAATTATCACTACAACAGATCCAGCCCCAACAATAGTCAGTAAAATATTTATTATATTTTTTGCACGCTGGACCGGGTTGGTATTATCTTTATTTTTACACAAAGCATCACTAGCCATATAATTACATGCATCATTTTCTGCAAAGGCAGGTAAAGAAAAGCCTGCTATAAAAAATGAACTTAATATAATAGTTAGAATTAAAATAATTTTCTTCATTAAATATTTCCTATCACAAAGTTTACAATTGCAAAAGCCATAAGCACAATAATCAAGCCAATAATAGCACCTATTAATGCCATCTTAGCCTTCTGAATCCGAGAAGTATTTCCAGCGGATAAGGTATACATAGCTCCTGCAGTAATAATAACAACCACACAAATTATCCCCGCCCAAGTAAAGGCAAGATTAAACATACCTTTTACTTGTTGGCTAGTCACTTCCTTACTTTTATTAGCAACAGATACATCTTTAAATATTTTTGATTCATCAAGTGCGTAAGCTTTATACATTATAAATCCTTATTTTATATTACTCATTAAATAACTAACAATCCCAGAGGCAATAATAGCAATAATTAGCCCAACCACAGCATTAGTTATGGTAACTTTTGCTTTTGCCATTTTACTAGAATCTCCAACTGAAAGCATATACTGATATCCACCATAAATAATAAAGCCAGCCGAGATAACACCGATCAAACGCATAATCATATCAGCTATGTTTCCAATAATACTCCAAATAAAAACCTGCAGAGATACTTCGGAACCGGTTTTGTATGCAGAACCATTTTTTTGGTTAATCTTTTTTATCTGACAGGTTCCTTTATCAACCAGACCTCGATACCAAGCTGGTAGCCCAAAAAAGCTGTCTTCTTTTGAACAATCTTTTTTAGCAAATGTGATATTATTTGTAGGCGAAAAAAACAACACGCTAAACACCACAAAAATTGCAATTAAAATTTTCTTCATTATTTAACCTCCTATCCCTCCTGGAATTATCCATTGCATAATCGCCCAGAAAAATGAATATATAATAATTCCAATTATAGTATTAAAAATCATAGTTTTAGCTTTTTGGACTTGACTAGCGTTATCTCGCGCCGTTACATAAATTGCCCCCGCAACAATTATCGACCCAGTTGCCATGACCCCAGCGCCAATAGTTAAAGTTGTTAAAATAAGGTTTAGAATATCTTCAATTTGCCAGCATCCATCAAGAATAGATGTAGAAGCACACCCATCTTGACCACCTTCTTGACTGCTATTTTGTTTTTCCTTACTTGTACTATTACCGTCTTGATCTATAGGAGCAGCAAATGATCTATTTAAGGCAATAGCATTAAAGCTAAAAATAGCCACAAAAATTATAAAAATTTTACTAATTATGTTTATTTTATTCATATTACCTATACTTTACCCTATATCAAGAGAAAACGCAAGTATTTTCGTACATTTTAGATATCATATAAAGTTGACAAAAATAGTTATTTATGCTAAAATTAACACATATGATAACAATCGTGGAAAATTTGAGGAAAATTTCTCGACGAAGAATAAATGTTTTCTTGATAGCATCTATTATTTCAGCAATAACGCTGGGAATTTTTAATTTTACCCGAACTTTTGCTCTAGAAGGCGCAAAATGGGCAAATTCATATAAAAATGCTATAGTCTATAACCAAAAAACATTTACCAAGACTACTGATACCTCTAGATTACCAAAAGATACACAAGGGGGCACAGCTTTTATTAATACTTCTCAAGCTACAGCTGGTGGTGAGCAAACCGCTGAAGTTATTTCAGTTAAGTCAACCGATTCAGACAAAATAGAAGGTAAACTTTATAAATTTAAAGTATCAGTTACCGGTAATTATAAACAAGAAGGTCAAACCGAATCAATTACTGGTCAAGGGATAAGCGAAACAGACCCAACTAAATCCGAAACTTCTTGCGCAATTGAAGGCGGTGGCGGATGGGCAGTTTGTATGATTTCTAATACTTTAGCTGGAGCAATGGATGGGCTTTACAATATTGTAAGTGATTTCCTTAAAGTTCAACCACTCCAAACATCAGACAAGTCCGGTCTTTATCGAGTTTGGGACTATATGCGCAATATTGCGAATATTTTCTTCGTGATTGTTTTTATTTTAATAATTTATTCTCAAATCACTAATGTCGGCATCTCAAATTATGGCATTAAAAAAATGCTTCCGAAATTAATTATTGCAGCAATTCTAATTAACGTTTCTTATTATATATGCGCACTAGCGGTTGATTTATCAAATATTTTAGGAGTTAGACTGCAAGATTTATTAGTTGGAGTTCGAAAAGATATCTTTGAAAGCGGTTCCGGTATTCAAATTGAAGCTCTCTCCTGGAAAAGTCTAGTAGTTGGTATATTGAGTGGAGCTGGAGCCATAACTATGGGTGTATGGAGTTTTGTTCTTGCGGGAGGCCCGCAAAATCTTGGCTTAATGATGATGTTCGTACTCTTAATTGTCTTATATTCAGTTTTTGTAGCAGTTGTAATTTTAGCTGCTCGCCAAGCAATTATTACTGTTTTAATATTCTTAGCGCCTTTAGCTTTTGTTGCTAATATTTGGCCAAATACTGAAAAATGGTTCGATAAATGGAAAGATTTATTCACTACAATGCTAGTAATGTATCCACTTATCGCCTTACTTTTTGGCGGCTCGCAATTAGCAGGAATTGCGATTATTGCTAACGCTAATGGTAATATCGTAACCTTAATTTTAGGGATGGTCGTTCAAGTTGTACCACTCGCAATTACACCAACGATCATGAAACTAAGCGGAAATCTACTAGGCAAGTTTGCCGGCATGATTAATAATCCTAATAAAGGACCAATCGATACTTCTAAAAAATTCCTCAAAGACCAAATGGATATTAGAACTAACCAAAAAATTAGAGATAATCCAAATAGCTTAACAGCTAAGGCTCATCAGGTAAAGTTCAATCGCTCTCGTCGAGTTAATTCAGCTAAATCTATTGGCGAACAATATCAGCAATCTCGTTTCGACAATATGGAAGCTAAACAGATTGAAGAGGCTACTTCGCGTCTCGGTACAGATCCTAATGCTCTTAATTCCGTTCTTAAAAATAACACCGCATTTCAAGAGAATTTAGTAGCGCAAGAAATCGCAAACTCTACAAATCGTAAAAATGCAGCAATATCCGGTCTAAATGCTGAAATTCTCACTGAACTTAAAAAAGGCATTAAAATTACTGATGGTGAAGTTAAAATCTCAAACCCAGAAGATCTACGTAAGAATTTTGGTTCGGTAGCTACTCGAATATTCGATACAATGAATACTGCTAATGCTCATAAATTAGCTGAACAAAACAACAAAGCTATGATTGCTGATTCGCTGGCTAACAATCTTCAGGCGGATGATCATTATCAATCAATATCAGAAGGTCAACGTGGAAATACCGGTAGAAGTATAGCTCTAGGAGCAGCTTTTGATCAATCAAAGAAAATTCATAACGATGAAGTTGCCGCACTTCGTAATCTATCAAAACATCTTAAAATGTCTAAAGAAGACCGTGATGATATTTTCTTAAATAAGAACGATGGTGAAAAATTGAAAGTTAACGGTTTTAAACTTGAAGTTAGCGACACTTGGCGTGAAGCTGTAGCTGAAGATTGGCACGCAGCAGCTGATTTCGGCGATTCTTTCAAGGCATTGACTAACAAAAAATTAGCAAGTATTAGTGGAGCCAACGCTGATGCATGGGATAAGTCTGGTAAGAAGGATGGCGCTAAAATTCTTGGCGCCGGGTTCAAGAATGCGATCGCGTCTGGGGCAATCACAGACTTTGATACTTCCATGGTTGAATTAGCTAAATCTATGAATAAAATTAGCGGTGAATCTCTAGCTACTATGGATGATAGTGCTGTTAAATTCATGCTCAGCAACAACATTCTATCCGACATTAAAAGTGGTAAATATAAAGAAATTGATGGTGCTCATGTTCTTAAAAATCTCGAAAAGAGTATCAAAGATATTAATGACAACCAAAAACTTTTCAACAAAATTAATGCTAATCTTGGTGATGAAATCCATCGAGTTGGTAATACAGTTGGAGTTCAACCGTCCGACATGTCAAATATTAAAACTAAAAAATAAGCTTTTCATATTGAAAGGCTTTTTTTTTCATTATAATCTGCTATAATAAAACATAAGAATGAAGGGAGAAGTGGGCGCACTGTGAGTGTTTATAAAGTTCCTCAAGATGTTGAGGCCGATGATAAGTTACTCGGTCCGTTTAATTTCCGCCAATTTATTTATTTAATGATTTCGGCGGGATTATTATTTTTAGGATTTCTTCTTTATCAAGTTTTTCCAGGTCTAATAATAATACCAGCGCCATTTTTAATTTTCTTTTTAGTTTTAGCTCTACCATTAAAAAAAGAACAGCCGATGGAATTATATTTAGCGGCAGTTTTAAGTTTCTACATAAAACCAAACAAAAGAATATGGCTAGCTGATGGAATTGAACATCTAATAGAGATTTCCGCTCCAAATAAATCAGATGAAAGACTTACTAAAAATATAGGTCGAGATGAAGCCTCTCGTCGTCTTAGTTATTTAGCGGATATTGTTGATACCGAAGGATGGGCCATCAAACACGCAGTCTCACAACAAGGGAATATCCAACAAGATGTTTTTTATGAAAGCCAACAAATGAGCGATATTTTCGAAAATCATCGAGCTGATAGAATTGATATGATGCTCACCAATCATGGCAATATTCGCAAACAACAAATTCTAAATAACATGAATATAGCGCGCAATTTAGCCGACTATACACAAGATAATGCAGAACAAATTCAAGATAAGACTTTTTCTACTTCTAACGCCGCTGATCTTTATCAAGATTCTATGGGGCGAGCTCAATACTCTAATCAAAATGAGTATTTAAGTTGGAATTCTCCACAAAATCAAACATTAGCCAAAAACTACCAAACCAACCAGCTTCAGCCAAATCAAAATCCAAACGATAATCTCGACAACATTAAACTTCATTATAACCCATATCCAGACTCGATACATCAAAGTGTTATTTCGCCAGACGGTAGGCGTTCAAACACAATACAACCACCTCAACAAGTACAATCTCTAGATCATCAAAATCCGCCAAACAATACTCCAGAACAAAAAGAAAGTCTTGATCCAGAAATTGCACGGTTAGTTAGCGAAGGTAAAGATTTATCAGTTGAAACTCTCGCTCGACAAGCTAACAGAATTAAAAACAGGCAAGATAATGAAATAAATCTAAATGAAGACGAAGTAATAATTTCACTGAGGTAATATGAATAATAATCAACAATTTACACCACCAGAACAGAATTCTCAGAATGAACAAAATTCTACCCAATCACAAAATCAAGCATCAACTCAAAATTCACTAGAAATCGCAGAGATACGCGAGGGTATCGTAGTGATGAAAGATGGATCTTTTCGAGCAGTAATTGCCTGTAAATCTATTAACTACGATTTAATGAGTTCGACCGAACGAGAAGGTGTCGAGTATTCTTATCAAAGTTTCTTAAACTCACTAACTTTCCCAATTCAAATTTTAGTACGCTCACAACGAATCGACATCGAACCTTATCTAAATAAGCTAGCCGATCTAAACCGTAATCAAGATAATATGCTTCTTTCAGATTTAATGGAAGATTACATTAATTTTATCGATAATCTTTCACAAAGTGCTAATATCATGGATAAGTCTTTCTTTGTAGTGATTCCATATTATCCATCAGGCGATGCTGCTAAAATAAAAGAGCAAGCAAAAGGATTTTTTGGTAAGATTTTTGCAAAGCCATCCGCCAATGTAACTAAAATTAATCGCAATACTTGGGACACTGCACTTGACGAAATGAAAAAACGGGTAGACTCAATTACAGGAGGATTATTCCAAATTGGAATCAAGAGCGTTCAGCTCAACACTAAAGAGCTTGGACAGCTTTATTATAACTTTTACAATCCTGACACTTCCGTTTATGAGCCACTTGGCGATTTCAAGCAACTAGCATCTCTGTATGTTTCTAAAGCAGACGAACCGAAAGGAGAAAAATAATGGGGCGCAAAAAACAAACCGCTATTGATATAGCTGCTCAACAACGTGCACAAGAACAAGCCGAAGTTGAACAAGCATTTCTAACCGGAATTAATACACTTCGCGATTTGATAGCACCATCAAGCCTTGAATTACATTCAAGTTATTTTCGGCTAGGTACTAAATATGGTCAAACTCTCTATATCTATGGCTATCCGCGCCAGCTTTATACTGGTTGGCTTTCAGGATTAATTAACGCCGATGAAGTTTTAGATTTATCGATGTTTATTTATCCAGTAGAAACTGAAGTTGTTATGAAAAATCTTCGCCGAAAAGTTACCCAGCTTGAAGCCTCAATGAATATAAATACAGAAAAAGGTAAAACACGTGATCCATCACTTGAAGCGGCTTACCAAGACGCCGAAGAATTGCGCGATCAACTACAAGTTGGTGCTGAAAAATTTTTCCGATTTGGTTTTTATATTACACTTTACGCCGATTCTATGGATGAGTTGAATTTTGTACGGAATAAAATTGAAACAATGCTCGGTCAGCAATTGATCTATTCAAAAGTAGCCTCCTCCCAGCAAGAACAAGGACTAAATGCATCCGTACCGCAAATGAACGACCAACTACAGATTCGTCGCAATATGAATACTGGCGCAATTTCTACTTCATTTCCATTTACTTCGGCCGACCTAACTCAAGAAAACGGTGTTCTTTATGGCGTAAATATGCATAACAATGGTTTGGTAATTTTCGACCGCTTCACACTCGAGAACGCTAACATGGTGGTTTTTGCTAAATCTGGTGCGGGTAAATCTTTTACAGTTAAGCTCGAAGCGCTCCGTACGATGATGATGGGATCAGATGTTATAATTATTGACCCTGAAAACGAATATCAAAAACTTAGCGACGCGGTTGGTGGTAGTTATATTCGTTTGAGTTTAAATAGCGATACACGGATTAATCCATTCGATTTACCGCGCGTAATCGATAGCGACGAAGCTGATAATGCTCTTCGTGCTAACATTATTACCCTGCATGGGTTATTCCGTTTGATGCTTGGTGGCGCCTCAAGAGGACAACAAATAGGATTATCTCCAGCAGAGGAGGCAGATTTAGATCAAGCTCTAATCGATACTTATGCACGTGCCGGAATTACGTCCGACCCATTAACCCACAATTCCACACCACCAACTATCGCTAATCTATACGACACTTTAGTCCATATGGGAGGAACGGGTCCACAATTAGCACAACGCCTACGAAAATACACTACAGGAACTTTCGCTGGTATTTTCTCACAACAATCAAACATTGATATAAATAACCCAATGGTCGTATTTAATATTCGTGATCTCGAGGATGATCTTCGGCCAGTAGCTATGTATATTGTCCTTTCTCACGTCTGGAATATTGTGCGTACAGATCAGCGAAAACGAATGTTGATTGTTGATGAGGCTTGGCAGTTAATGCAATACGATGATTCAGCTAACTTCTTGTTTAGTTTAGCAAAACGTGCCCGAAAATACTATCTTGGACTTACTACAATTTCTCAGGATGTTGAAGATTTTATGGGCTCAAAAATGGGACGCGCGATTGTTTCCAACAGTTCTATGCAGCTTCTATTAAAACAATCGTCTAGTGCAGTTGATGTGTTAAGTGACGTCTTTAAGCTAACTGAGGAAGAGAGAAAGCGACTAGCTAACTTCCCAGTAGGCCAAGGTTTATTTTTTGCAGGTTCAAATCACGTTCATATTCAGGTGATTGCTAGCGACACTGAGCATCAGCTCATAACAACAAATCCCAACCAAAAAGAACAGAGACGAAACGACAATGGGATGAATAATGGATATGCCGATGCCGGAGATTTATTCTAATTTTGTTTTAATTTAAGCTTGTGATAAAATAGAGGTATAATTATGGGAGTTTTTGACGGACAGCGCGATGAAGACGGCAATCGCTCAATCGTAAGTAATGATGATTTCGGAATCAACGAATCTATTCGCGGTGATTATGGAGGATTTAGCAATAATGAGGCCATCAAATCCAAGGATTATAATCCCCAGCTTTTAGATTCAGCAGAAAATTCCGCAACCTCATCAAATAAATCGTCCGAAAATGAAATTCTCTCCAAAGAAAATCAACCATTCGTAAATAATGTCACCGGCCGAAAAGACGACAAAGGCGGAAGTTGGGCAACTAGAAATAAACAATCAAATTCCTCTGGTATAAAAGGTAAGTTTCGCACTAAAAAAGCAGCTATAGCAGCGGCTATTGTTGGTGGTGGTGCTTCAGCATTAATAGGTGCTTTCTCAATGCTAGTTACAGGAGTTATGCCAATTCATGTAATGCAAATTGTCACTGAAAAAATAAATTCTACAGCTTCAAGCCTAGAATACAGTACCGACGCAATTTTTAATTCAAAAATTAAAAAGTCAGTTAAGTGTGGTGCTATCAAAGTAATGTGTAAATTTGAAGCTATCTCAGATAAGCAATTAGCAAAACTCGAGAAAGCTGGGTTTAAAGTTGAAGTTGATGTAGATAACCCAACCATTACCGGAAAAAAACGCATCACAAGCTTATCTCACCCAGATATAAAAAATGGAGTAAAAATAGACTCTGACAATCTTACATTCATGATGAAAAATGATGTTAACCTTCGCTCAAACCTAAACAAGGCCTACCAAGGTAAATTTGCCAGTTTCCGTGATAGTGTAGCTAAAAAATTTAGATCAATTTTCAAAGTTAGAGGTGTTAGCGGGGAAGAAAACAATAAACCACCTGAAAAGATTTCTGAGGATACTGTAAAAGAAACTAACTCAACTGGAGAAACTCCCTCGTCTAAAAGTCAATCATCAGACAGTGAGGATGAAGATATTAAAAATAAATCAGAAGAAACCAAAAAGAAGGGCGAAGAATTTTTCGAAGAAAGCAAAAAAATAGCCAACGAGGCAGACGTAGATACAGATGTCGGTATCAAAGCTAAAAATTCAAAAATTAAAGACTTATTAGGTAAAACTGGCGTAGCTCAATTACCATGCTTAGCGTATTCTATCGGAAATTTCTTCTATAGTGGAGTTAAGACCGTTCGAGCAGTTAAGTTAGCAACTTTTGCGATGAAATTTTTAAGTATGGCCTCTAAAATTAAAGCTGGCCATGCATCACCAAACGAAGTCACTTCTATAGGAAATCAATTAGCAGGTTTAGGTAAAGCAAAAATCACCGCAGCTACAGACTCTCAAGGTTATCGCGCTTTAGCTTATAATGATAGTATTGGTAACCTTGATAAATCTGCAAGTAAATACTCTAATGGAGCATTGGGGTGGATAGCAAAAACTTTCGCACAATTTAGACGAGGAGCTCGAAATTCTGGATTTAGTATCGGATGTAAAATCCTCCAAAATGATGCAGTAGATTTTGCAATTACTTTTTTTACAGGTGGTTTATTAGCTGCCGTGGCTGATTTTGCGCTTGGTTTAGTTGTTAGTGAAGTGGTCAGTACAGTATTAAAAGATCTACCAGAACTAATAGCAGGAATAGTTGTTAAAAAAGGAATCACGGGAGAAGACTACGGAAACGCCGTCATGTCAGGATCTGGGTCTCTCATGAGCAAAAATACAATAACTGGCGGAAGTGGGGCATTAGATAAAACTCAAGCACTAGCATTTTATCAACAGAATGAAACTCGTATTGCACGAATAGCAGAAGATGAAAGAGCTACACTAAGTCCATTTGATATTTCATCACGACACACCTTTTTTGGCTCAATAATCAGTAGCGCAATTCCTTATAATCAACAATTGGCAACAATTGGTGGATTTATACCATCAATAGCTTCAATCGCAAGCCGCTCTTTATCTTCCATTTTACCAAGTGCTAGCGCCGCTGATGCTGCTGGATTTAAAGCCAACATGGAAATTTGCCAGGATGCAGATATGATAGATATAGGCGTTGCAACAGATCCATTCTGTAATCCTTATACCGGAGTATCAACTCAAACCAATACAAAAAGCATGGATGAAGTAATAGATTTCCTAGTCGCTGAGGGTAGCTTAGATTCAAATAAGGGAGAAAATAATCCTCTAGATGCAATAATCTCAGGATCAGGTCTTGATAAGTATAAAAAACATTGCTACGAAAGAGGCAGTTCTCTTGGTGTTGGCGAAACATTAGACGAAATGGGATTAGGATGTGTTCAAAAAGATGATATAAAAACGGCTTATTATTCATCATTCATGACAAGTGTAAGAGCTCAAGATGGAATGGATGATGATCTAAATCCAAGTAACAATAGTGGAGGCGGTAGTTCATCGGGAAGTACTAATTCAGCATTAAGTGGAAAAGGTGATTTTGTCTGGCCTGTTGAAAAATCAAAAGTTACCGGACAGACTGAATATGGTCCAAGCTCTGTCCCCCTCCATCAAGGCTGGCACACAGGTCTTGATATCTGGGCTAATATAGGCACACCTCTACACGCCATAGCTGACGGGGAAGTCACAATGGCAGCACCTTCAGTCGGATGTGGGCCGGCACAAATAGAAATTAAGCATGCGAATAATATCTATTCTGTATATTGTCATAACCAATCAGGAAGCGTAAAAGTTGGAGATAAGGTTAAAAAAGGACAACAGATTGGAACCGTTGGAGATGAGGGATATGCAAAAGGAACAGTTTCTCATGTTCACCTAGAAATAACAGAAGGTCAACCAATTTGGTCAGATTGGAAAGCTGGAAGAAAAAATCCTAAAGATTATATTGGAGATTTATAAATGTATAAAAAAATTAAATCTTTTTTCCTAATTTTATTGATAGTTGTAGCTGGGGGAAGGAATGTCTATGCTGCAAATAAATTTGATAGGGATTTTTTCAATCTAAATGATATCATTTATTACGACGCCGGATCAGAAAAATGCATACCGGGCGGAGGCGGATCGTCAAAACTTACAGGAGACGGCGTCCCCGAACAAATTTGGAATTTCTTACGAGGCCAAGGTTTTACAGAAGAAGCAACAGCTGGAGTTATGGGTAATTTTTACGCAGAAAGTGGATACGACCCAGCCAAACTTCAAACAGGTGGTCCAGCTGCGGGTTTAGCACAATGGGAAAGTTACTCCGAACAATCTGGGCGCTGGTTAAATATGGCAAACTATGCTAAAAGTAAGGGTAAAGATTGGGCAGACCTACAATCCCAATTAGAGTGGATAATTAAAGAGCTCGAGGGATCTGACCCTACCACGGCATCTATTCTTAACTCTAGGTATGGAGGTCTGGAAGGACTAAAAAAAATGACCGATATCAAATCGGCGGTTGAAGCATTCGAGACCTCTTTTGAGCGTGCTGGAATACCTAGATGGGAAGTTCGTTATCAGGCTGCAGATGAAGCATATGCAACATTCAAAGGGTCTACAGCTTCAGCCGCAACTGCAGTATCTTCATCCTCTTCGTCTAAAGACTATACATTCATTGGTGACTCAATAACCGTAGGAGCAAAAAGTAAGCTAGAGGCAGCATTTGAAGGCGCTAAAGTTGATGCTTACGTTGGACGAGGTATAAATTCACCAGGAAATGGTGGTGGAAGCGTATTAGATTATTTATCATCCAATAAAGATTCATTAACTAATGTAATAATATTTAATATAGGAACAAATGATAATTTTCCCGTAGATAAAGCTAGGGAAATGTTTGAGAAAGTTAAAGATAAAAAAGTATATGTAGTAAATAATTTTGGCTTAGGTGGAAATGCTAATTTTGAGATCATAAACGCTAATATTAAAAAAGCGATAGAAGGCTTTAGTAATATTCAAGTATTAAATTGGAAATCATACGCAGAAGCTAATGGAGGAAGAGAAAAATTATATGAAAGTGATGGCTATCATTACAATAGTACTGGAACCTCTAAGTATATAGACTTTTTGAAAGAATCTCTAACTGGAAGTAGCAGCTCAAGCTCTAATAACTGTAATGGAGGATCTAGCCTAGGAGGAAATTCTACAATTTCCGAAAGAGCTGTTGAATTAGCTTGGCCTGAAAGTGAGCAAAATAGAGCTTATGCGTTTGAAATATCAGACAAGCAAAAAGAAGCTCTTTCTAAAACTGGCCTAGATAACTATGGAGAATCGTGGGTTCAAAAAGGCGCAAGTTGTGATGCATTCGTATCGATGGTTATGAGTACTACTGTAGATCCAGAGTATGTTAAAAAATGTTGCGGAGTAGCTAATCTAGCTGAATACATGAGATCTAATCCTGATAAATATGAAAAAATTGAATATAATGGAAGTACCAGCAATATGAAACCCGGTGATATTATTACAGCCGGTGCTGGTGGTGGATCTAATGCCCATATAGAAATTTATGTACAAATTAACGGTGAAGACAGGGTAGCTAATGCTGGTTGGTCTAGAACAACGGGAGTAATTGAACCAATGAATCTAAAGATAATGGAAAGTCTTGGCCCAGTAGAAGTCTGGCGCTGGAAAGGTTAAAGACATGAATAATATTTTAAATAATTTATCTTTTTTAAAAAATAAGTTGATTCTTTTACCTATAATTTTTACAGCTATAGTAATAGTAGTTTTAATTAGTTGGGTATGGCTGAATCAAATCTCAGGTACTATATCATTAACTATAGCACCTCAAGATTCTAGAATTACTTTAAATAACACTATCTATTCAAACGGAGATCATCATGTTTGGCCGGGTAAATATACCCTAAAAATAGAAAAAGAAGGTTTTGAGACTAAAACGCTAGATATCAATATTAAATCAAAAGAGACTAAAAAGATAATCTTAGCACTTAATCAAATTAATGGAGATTCATGGTATAAAGATCATAAAAAAGATGATATCATCAGAAGCGGGGCAGGGTATCAAGCTATAAGCGATAAAATGAATATATTAAAGAATAACTCACCGATCGTGTCTAATCTACCATATAAAGATAATCTAAAGAACCGATTTACTATTGATTACGAAACGAATAGCGATACAACTAGAGTCGAGAAAATTAAGATTTCTATAAATACCTGCTTAAATCATAATTCAAAGTTAGATACTATCGAATTTAGAAAACAAAGTGCTCTAAATTGGCTAAATTCTCACTTGAAATCTTCAGAGCAAAATAAATATAAGATAGAGGTCATAAATCTAAATTGCATTCTCTAGTCCTCTATATTTATCCGGACGCAATTCGTCACTTCAATACCATTAGTTGAAGTGATTATTGTTTGATATTTAGAAAAATGAGCTGTTAAAAGTTTTTGACGACTTTCGTCTAGCTCAGAAAAAACATCATCTAATAAAACAACTGGTGTTTTTTCGCTCATTTCCGCTAAGAAATCCGTTTCAATAAATTTTAAGGCCAATACAAGACTACGATTTTCACCACGACTAGCTACATTTCGAGCATCTTTTTTATTAAAAGTAAACTGGATATCATGTTTATGTGGACCAAAATCAGTATATCCTAAAATCCGATCATGAGAAAAATTATCATCCATAATTCCTAAAATAGCATCTTTAGAAAGCTTATCACCTAGATAGATTATTTCTATGCTATCTTTAATCCCAGATATTTCAGCATAGATATCAGATATTTTAGAATTAAGATTATCAATAAATTCTATTCTTTTTGATATTATTTCAGCACCGAATTCAGCTAGCATTATATTCCAAGGGAAAAGCTCATCCCTCGTAATTATTTCTTTTTTAAGCAAATTATTTCGCTGCTTAAGAGCTTTGTTATACCTAGATAGAGCAATCCTAAAGCTAGGGAAAACTTGAGCTAAGAAATGGTCCATAAAATCTCGACGACGACTTGGCGAACCGCTCAGTAGCTGAAGATCATCGGGCTCAAATAATACTACCGGTATTTTAGAATTACTTGGAAGCCGAGATGTCTTCTTGTTGTCAATTTCAAAAGTTTTTTTATGTTTTCCAGTTTTACTCTCAAATTTAATTGTTCGTATTTCACCAGAAACCATTTTTAAATCTGCCCGAAACCAATCAGATCCATCATTTTTTAGAATTTCTTTATCACTTGAGCGAAAACTTGTACCTTGAAGTAATATATAAATTGCTTCAATTAATGAGGTTTTCCCACTTCCATTTTTACCAGAAATTAAAGTTGATTTATCTCCAATTTCAAGCATAAAATCACTATGCGACCGAAAATTCTGAACGCGAAGTTTTAATAGTTTCACTTAAGGCCTAACTTTTTAGCGGCATAATTATATGAATATAATCAGGATCTTTCTGATCTTTAAGGACAGTAGGTGCAAGCTTACCAGAAAAACCAAATTGAATATCTTCACCATTTAATGCTGAGATACCTTTTAATAGATAGTTAGAATTAAGCGTAACTTCGCCTTCACCAAAAATCTCTGCATCAGCTTCAGAAGTATTCTCCCCAAATTCACTAGCGATCGAATGAATTGATAATTTAGAATTCTCTCCATCAGCATGAACAGTTATACTTCCGCCAGAGTCTCGTGCGAAAAGAGCAGCTATTTTAACTACTCGCATAAAATCAGGCTTAGAAATTTCAACTTTAGTTTCAGTATCGTTAGGGATCAATCGACGATAATCGACGAATTTTCCATCTATTAATCTTGAAACAATCACGATGTCGTCAATTCTAAATTCGGCTTGATTTTCATCAATATATATCTCAATCTCCTCAGTAGAATCCGAAATAGCGCGCATCACTTCTTGAAGCGAAGATGTCGTTATGATAGCCGAAATTTCCTCATCACATTCACAAACTTTCTTCTCACTCAACCGATAACCATCGGTAGCTGCTAGATATAAATATCCTTCAAAAGTATGCCAATAAACACCTGTTAAAACAGGGCGCGAAGTATCAGTGCTAGCAGTAAAAGCTGTTTGGTTAACTGCAGTTTTAAATTCATCAATACTTAAAACAATTTTCCTAGCAGAATCTCTATCAGCAATTGGAAGCTCTGGAAAATCATCAGTTACAACACCATTAATTTTAGATTTATAGTTTCCGCTTTCAATCAATAAATGATCGCCTTCTACTTTCAAAAGAATATTTTCACGAGGCAAATTAGATATGAATTCTGATACTAATTTTGCAGGTATCGCAATTTCTCCAACTTTTTCTATCTTAGCTCCAATATTTTGAGAAATGGCAATTTCAAGATCAGTTGCTGCAATTAATAATCTTGATCCATTAGTCCGAAGTAGGACATTACTTAAAATAGGTAAGCTAGTTCGGTTACTTGCAATTTTCCCAATTATATTAAATGCCTTAGATAAATACTCCTGCTTAACAGTAAGTTCCATAAAAATTATTTTCCTTTTCTTTAAAAGTAGTGGTTATAATAATAGATCCTGTGGAAATTGTGGAAAACCACGTATTCTACTACTTAAAATTATAACATTTTTAATGTGTAAAATTCAAGTAAAACCATTTAGTAACTTTGGGGATAAAAATAAGTTTTTCCATATCTTTTAAGGAATTTAAAATAGGTCATTTTAAAATGTATAAAACGAGTTGATAAACATAACAATATAGGCACAGAGTTTTAGACAATATATTTATATTTTTCCACAAGTTTTTAACACTTTTTTAAAACTTTGCATATCTAATGTCAAGTATTGTTATAAAATAATATAGATTAAATACAAATATATCAATTATAATTTAATAATATAATTTTATAAAAAATCAAACAATAACGGTACAATTCATGTTCGCTTTTTATAGAATAAAAAAACAATCTGTCAAAATAACAGATTGAATTAAAATTATTTAAAGCCTTATTCGTAGATTAATTCTTCTAGGCTGTTTATTTGTTCGCGGATTTCGATATCAAATTTAACGCCTTTTTCGATTTTAGAAACACCGTTCATTATTGTAGTATGGTCGCGAGAGAATTCTCGACCAATTTGAGGAAAACTCATTTTAAGTTGATACTTCATTAAGTAACAAGCTACTTGACGGGCATGATTTACATCTTTTGTTCGTGATTTACTTAAAATATCTTCTTTAGAGACATTATAGAATCTGCAAACTTTATCTATAATTTTCTTAGTAGTTAAACTTTTTCTTGATATCCCATTTCGAGCTTCTGAAGATATTAATCCGCGGGCCAATTCTATATCTGCAGTTATGCCCTGAAGCTCGGCTATGGCTGACAATTTATTAATTATACCTTCTAGTTCGCGAATGTTAGTTCTTACATTTGATGCTAAATAATCAATTGTCTCACTATCGAATGAATAACCGCTTTGCTCAGTTTTAGCTTCGATTATAGCTTGTCGAGTTTCAATATCTGGGAGTTGGATGTCAATTGTCATCCCCCATTCGAATCGACTTCTTAAACGGTCGGTTAGAGTTGGAATACTCTTTGGTGCTCTGTCGCTAGAAATAATAATTTGTTTATTAGCTTGGTGTAATTCATTGAAAGTATGAAAAAACTCTTCTTGTGATTTTTCTTTACCAGCAATAAATTGCATATCATCAACGATCAAGACATCAACATTGCGATATTTGTCAGCGTAGCCTTGTTTCTTAAATCGGACATTTTCCAGGTAATCTTTGTAAAAATTTTCAATAGTTATATATAATATTCTTAATTCTGGGTTATTTTTTTTAATTTCATTACCAATAGCTTGCATCAAGTGGGTTTTACCAAGACCTACTCCTCCGTAGAAATATAGAGGGTTATATTTTAGGCCTGGATTTTCAGCGACATTTTTAGCGGCAGAATAGGCTAGATCGTTTGATGATCCAACTATAAAATTTTCGAAAGTATAACGAGGATTAAGTCCGTCATTATGAGATATTGTTTTTAAGGAGTTAGAACTCTGATTAGAAGCTACTTTCTTGGGGAGTAATTCTTCTGGTGATATTTCTGGTCTTTTATTTTTCTTATTGCTAGATTTTATAACTTCAAAATCAATTCGTGCTGGTGTATAGCCATTTTTTGCGAGAATTTTCTTAATAATATCGTAATATTTTTCGCGTAGAGTTTTAACTAGAAAGGAATTTTTTACGCTAATAATAGCTATGTTATCATCAATTTTAAGAAGTTGTAGATCTGCGAAGAAAGTCTTAAAAGTTGCCTCTGTAATTTTTGATTCAAGTTCGATCTCTCCTAGAACGCTTTTCCACAACTCATCCATAAATCTATTCTACTATTTTTTTGAGTTTTCCACAACCTAAATTTATTTAAATAGATTTTATGTTATAATTTAAAAAACTACTATAAAAAGTTTTCCACAATTTAAGATAACTACTGTTTAAGTTGTGGAAAACTAATTGATTTTTGTGGAAAACTGTGCTATACTACAAAATGAAATGATTCAGATTTCAAGTTTTTAGATAAGATTATTATGCTTACGTAAACTGTTAAACTTGATTTTTTGAATAATAAATTATAAAATAGGGAAGATATGCCAAAGAGAACACATCAACCACATAAGCGACATCGTGCGAAAACTCATGGTTTTCGAAACCGAATGTCATCGAAAGCTGGAATTAAAGTTCTAAAACGTCGCCGAATTAAAGGTCGCAAAAAGCTTTCAGTTTAAATAAAACGCCCATAATAAAGAAGGGCGTTTTATTTTTTAACTTAAATATGGTAAAATAAAAGGAGTTGAAAATATAATTTTTTAGGAGAGAGTTTTAGTAAATATGCGGACCTTGACAGAGAAAGCTATACAGGATATTGGTAAAAAAATTACTGTGAAAGGCTGGGTTAATTCTCGGCGGGATCATGGTGGGTTGATTTTTATTGATTTACGCGATCATTCTGGATTGCTCCAGCTTGTGATTTCGCCAGATTTTGCGGAGAGTTTTGAATTAGCTGAGAAATGTCGCGATGAATTCGTGATTTCGGCAATTGGTGTAGTAAAAGAGCGCGCTGAAAATTTGAAAAATCCGAATATCTCAACTGGTGAAATTGAGCTTATTGTTGAAAATCTTGAAATATTAAATCGGAGTGAACCTTTGCCAATTGCAGTTTCTGATAATGGGCAAAAATCAAATGAAGAATTGCGCTTGAAGTATCGTTTTTTGGACTTACGCCGTGAAAAAATGCAAAAAATGTTACGCCGCCGTGCTGAATTTTATCGTGAAATTCGAAAATTTATGGAAAATCACGAATTTATTGAAGTTGCTACACCGATTCTTGCAAATTCTAGCCCAGAAGGTGCACGTGATTTCTTAATTCCGAGCCGTGTTCACCCTGGAAAATTTTATGCTCTACCGCAAGCTCCACAACAGTTTAAACAGCTTTTAATGGTTGGTGGAATTGACAAATACTATCAAATTGCTACTTGTTTCCGTGATGAAGATCCGCGGGCGGATAGGCTTTATGGTGATTTTTATCAGCTTGACCTTGAAAAGGCCTTCGTTGAAAATGGTGAAGAGATTCGAACTGAAATGGAAGTTCTCATCAAAGATCTAGTGAAAAATTTTGCTAAAAAAGAGCTTTTGAGCGAAGAAATTCCGCGGATTCCTTATGAAGTTGCGATGGAAAAATACGGTAGCGATAAGCCTGACTTACGCTTCGGTATGGAGTTAGTTGATTTAACCATTCAACTTTCGGAATCTGGATTTGATATATTTAGAAATGCTGAATGCGTGAAAGTGATTTGTGTTAAAAACGGTGCAAGTTTGAGCCGTAAACAAATTGATAACTTCACTGAAATTGCTAAAAGCGAGGGCGCTGGCGGTTTGGCTTATATTACATATGCTGAAGATGAAGTAAAAAGTCCAATTGTGAAGTTTTTGAGTGAAAATGAGCTTTCGAAAATTAAAGAAGAAACTTGCGCAGAAGATGGTGACGCAATTTTCTTTGGTGCGGATAAACGTGAGGTTGTAAATAAAGTTCTTGGTCGTCTTCGAAATGAATTTGCTGACTTCTTTAATCTTAAAGATGAAAATAAAGTGGCTCTCGCTTGGGTTGTAGATTTTCCGTTTTATGAATTTGATGAGAAAAACAAAAAAGTTGATTTTGGCCATAATCCATTTTCAATGCCAAAAGGTGGTGTTGAAGCTCTTCGAAATTCTAAAACTGATGTTGAAAAATTGGCGATTAAAGCTGACCAATATGATATGGTAATGAATGGCTATGAAATCTGTTCAGGTGCCGTTCGAAATCATAACCCAGAGGTTATGTATGAGGCTTTTGGCTTGCTTGGATATGATAAAAAATATGTTGAAACAAAATTTGGCGCGATGTTGAATGCATTTAAATTTGGCGCCCCTCCGCACGCGGGATGTGCATTTGGTTTGGATCGAATTTTTATGATTTTAATGAATGAAGAGAATATTCGCGAAGTGGTGGCTTTTCCGAAAAATGGTTCGGGGGTTGATGTAATGATGGGTTCACCGAGTGTGGTTGAGAACGATCAATTAAAAGAGCTAAGGATTAAAATAGTTGAAGATGAAGACTAACTTTATAAAGATTAGTATATTCTTGATATTATCGAGTATATTAATCTTGAGTCTGTCAGACAATGTTTTAGCAGAAACGGCAAAATTTGAACCCAAACAACCAACTCAGACTCAACTTACTAAATTAACTACCGAATGTGTAAGTATTAAAAAACAGCTCACTAAGGTTCATTCAACAGATGCTCTAAAGAGAGTTAAATTAGGCCAGATTTACGAATCTATTTCCAAGGATTTAATGGCTAAATTTACTGCTCGTGCCATTCTTAATCATTTTTCTGTAGCAAATTTAGTCGCACACACTTCAAAATTTGATGAGAATTTGAATTATTTTAAAGATAATTATCGAATCTACGAACAAGAATTAGATAAGCTTCAAAAAATAGATTGCGAAATAAAAGAAAATTCCAATGAGTTTTATAATCAATTAGAAAAAGTTAGATATCAGCGTCGTGAATTAAATTACAATGTCATAAAACTTCGTGAAATTACCGAGAATTATAAAAAGTCATTTGATGGTATTAGGAAAGAGGTTAAATGATGAAGTTTTTATTTAATACTATTAAAAAAAATCAATCGAAAGTAAAACAAAATCAACTTAGTATTTTTATTTTTAGCGCTTTAGCAGTTGCTCTTATTTTAATCGGTGTTTCTCTCTGGATGTATGAGGAATTTGGTACTGCACAGCTAGACTTGTCTCGTCCAAGTCTTCAAGAAGCTCGCGAGCAGGCTAAAAAAGACGCTGAACGCGAAAAGCGTGAAAAGGCTGAAGCGGATAATTTTGATTCTACGGGTAAAATAGATTCTAAATCTTTAGATAAATTTGGAAAACTTTATGATCGAAGTTTAAATCGGCTAAAAGATAATTTTTTTGGCGAAAATGCGTTAAGTGATGAAACTCTAAATATAACTAATGATACACAGGGAGAAAACTAATAATGTCATTTCTAAATCCTAAAGATTTTATTATTACTCGTAAGCGAAAATTATATAAATTTGCACTCTTTAATAATTCTTCTATTTGTTTTGAATTTAATGATTGGAATCCAGAACGAACAGAAGTTGATAATCTTGAAATTGGTGCGGGAACTGGATTATTTTCTGAGTGTCTAGCTCTTAAAAATCCGAATAAGAAATTTGTTGCTATTGATGTTAAAGCTGATCGATTAGTTAAAGGTGCACAGCAGGCGGAGAGTGATCAATTAAGGAATATTCGTTTTTTACGTGCTCGCGCAGACCAACTACTGGAAGCCTTCGCTCACCATTCTATAAAATATATCTGGATTACCTTTCCTGATCCATATCCTAAAAAACGTAACGCTGGGCGACGTTTAACTCATCCTACTTTTTTGAAGATTTACAAAGATCTTTTACGAGAAGACGGCGCACTTTATTTTAAGACTGATGCTAAAGAACTGTTTGATTGGAGCTTAGAGCAGCTGGTTGCTGAAGGTTGGCAAATTCAGCGGCTTAGTTTTGATTTGCATGAAAGTGATTTGAATGAAAATTATAAAGTTATGACTACTTATGAACGACGATTTGTATCTGAAGGATTAAAAATAAATTTCGTAAGAGCCTTACCACCCAAAAATTAAACTTTTATTGACTTTAGATAAGCTTAAGCTTATAATTAGTTATAGTAATTATAAAATTTGGAGGTTGCAATGCGAAAAATATTAGTGGCTTTGTTTGTGATAACTTTAAATTTTATTCTTTTTGGCTCTATTAATTTTGTAGGAGCCTCGTCTCAACCTATATATGTCGATTATGTATCAGCTAAAGACGGTGATGAGTTTATTTGGCTTTATAATGATGGTGATGATTTTAGTATTAATTCTTTAAGTATTGAAAAAATAACAGGTAATAAAGTTAGCCAGATGATTCAATTGAAAGATAAAGGTGTTTTTAAGCATGGAAGTTATAAAGAGATAAGGTTTGACAAAGATAAATTTATACCTAAAAGGTTTCATTTTAAGTTAATTATTAATGGTGATACATCTATTGAATATCATGATGTAATTGAAGATGGTCAAGTTTGGGGTAGAAATGGTAAGATTAGTCGGGAAGATTTTTTGAATTTAAATCTAACATCTAGTATCTGGGAAGAAGATAAAAAGTCTATAGTTGATGAACAAAAAGAAAACGATAATGAAAATCCAACATCAAAAGATGCTAATCAAAAACAGCCAAATGATACCATTACCGAAAATTCAACTTGCTCGAATGTTTTTTTGAATGAGATTTTTATAAATTCAGATAAGCAATTTATAGAAATTCGCAATGAAAATAAAGAAAAAATTAATCTGAAGGGGTGCAAAATTGAGATTCGAGAACGTGATGGAAAAATAATATTATCATATATATTCGATGAAAAAGACGAGATTAAAGCGAATGGCCTTTTTGTGGCGGATTTTTTGAGTAAAAATTTAAAAATTGAACCAAATGGAAATTATGAAATTTTATTTATTGATAATCTAAATAATGAAACTAGTTATAGCTATGAATCTACAGATAGGAATTCTTCAGTTGCATATTTTGGCGATAATATTTGGAAAAAAACATTTAAAGTTACGAGAAATAAACAAAATATTCTTCAAGATAAACCCGAATGTAGAGATGGGATGGAATGGAATTTTACTTCTGGAAAATGTGAAAAAATAAAAACTGAAAAGGTTTGTGAAGATGGGTATTACTTAAATTCGTCAACTAATCGCTGTAATAAAATTATTACCGAAAAGATTCAAGAAGAATGTGGTTTAGGATATTATCGTAATCCTGAGACTGGACGTTGTAAAAAGATTGAAGTTGAAACCCCGAAAACCTGTGGTCCTGGTTACTATTTAAATCCGGAAACTGGGCGTTGTAGAAAGATTATTTCAACATTATCTAGCCAGAAATTAACCGCATGCAGGGCTGGCTACGAACGAAATCCTGAAACGGGGCGTTGTAGAAAGGTTGTTAGAAATACTGGCGCAAAAGATGCAGTTAAAGAAAATAAAGATGATAATAAATCTGATTTTACTGGATGGTTGGCAATAGCTGGAATCGTTGCTGTATTTATTATTATATTAATCTGGGAATTCAGAAAAGATATCTTTATATTTTTTAGTAAAATCAAGAAAAAGGTAATGAATGTCTAAGCGTCGAATTTTAGGTATTGATCCAGGTACTGGAATTTTAGGATTTGGCGTAGTAGATTGTGAAGTTGGTAGACCCCTTAGAATGGTAACTGGTGGAGTCATCTCTACGCCAGCTCATACACAGATTGAAATACGACTAGAAGAAATTTTCAAGGGCTTAAATGAAATTATCAGCGAGACCGAGCCAGATGAAGTTTCAATCGAAAAACTATTTTTTACCCGGAATGTAACTACGGCGATTTCGGTAGCTCAGGCACGTGGAGTAGCTATTTTAGCTGCTCAGATAAAAAAAATACCAATTTATGAATATACCCCCAATCAAATTAAACAAACATTAACTGGGTATGGTGGGGCTGATAAGAAGCAAATGCAAGAAATGGTTAGGACTCAATTGAATCTGCAGCAAATTCCGAAGCCCGATGATGCAGCTGATGCTTTAGCGGCAGCGATCACTCATTTTTATATGAAGAGATAAAACAATTAATTAATCTTGTTGTTTTTATAGCTAAATGTTAAAATAAGCATAATAGTTTAAGGATGTTTTAGGAGATTTTATGGCAAAAGCAACCAAAAAAAATACAGAAGCGATGGAGGATGAAAAAAAACAAGCTTTAGATCTAGCAATCGCGCAGATTTCTAAGCAATTTGGCGATGGGTCAATTATGAAGTTAGGTGAAGACCATAAAGTTGATGTTGAGCTTCTACCAAGTGGGTCGCTTTCAATCGATATTGCTCTTGGTGGTGGTTATCCTAAAGGTAGGATTATAGAAATTTATGGCCCTGAAAGCTCAGGTAAGACAACTTTAACACTTCACGCGATTGCTGAAATTCAAAAACAGGGAGGAACGGCTGCGTTTATTGATGCTGAGCACGCTCTTGACCCAGCTTATGCTAAACGGCTTGGAGTTGATATTGAAAATCTTCTCGTAGCTCAGCCTGATAATGGAGAGCAAGCACTTGAAATTACTGAAACATTAGTTCGTTCAAACGCGGTTGATTTAATCGTAGTTGACTCTGTAGCTGCTCTTGTTCCACAAGCCGAAATTGATGGTGATATGGGTGATGCGCATATGGGTCTTCAGGCACGACTAATGAGTCAAGCTCTACGTAAACTGACAGGTATTATTAATAAATCAAAGGCTACAGTTATTTTCATTAATCAAATTCGTATGAAAATTGGTGTAATGTTCGGTAATCCTGAAACTACAACTGGAGGTAATGCTTTGAAGTTTTATGCTTCCGTTCGGGCTGATATTCGTCGTATAGGTCAGATTAAGAATGGTGAGGATGTGATTGGTAACCGCACAAAAATTAAAATTGTTAAGAATAAAATTGCTGCACCATTTAAGACTGCAGAATTCGATATTATGTACAACGAAGGAATCTCTAAAACTGGTGATGTTTTAGACTTAGCTGTTGAGCATGATATAGTTGGAAAGTCGGGAGCATTTTATAAATATAGCGATCAGACTATTGGTCAAGGTCGTGAAAAAGCAAAACAATATTTGAAAGATAATCCAGATGTAATGGCAGAAATTGAGTGCAAAGTTAGAGCTGAAGTTTTTAATGATGGCCAGACTACTGAAGAAGAAAAATCCAATATTGAGGAAGTAAAAGAATAATAAAATTAAAAACTAGCTTCTAAGATAGAGGTTGGGTTTTGAGTATCTTTAATTGTTTAAAAAAATAAATGTCATTAGAAATTTTTGATCAGCAAGATTTTGAATCTAAAACAGTAAAAAATAAAAGTCCTGCAACTATTAGGAAATCAAAAAAAACCTTTTTTGAGGATGGGGCTTTTACGGTTACTGATATTAAACAAGCTGTAAAAAATCCAAATCGCGTAAATATTTTTATAAACGGGAAATATTATTTTTCGCTTGATGTTTTTCAACTAGGTGATCTAAATGTTAAAATTGGTCAAGTATTTAATAAAGATGAAATTTCTAATTTAGAACAACAGAGTGAATTTGGCAAGCTTTATTCTTTAGCGCTTAACTATTGTTTGATGCGTCCCCATTCGGAAAAAGAAATTCGTGATTATTTACGGAAGAAAACTCTGACGAAAAAACTTCGGAATAGAAAAACGGGCGAGATTTATGAGAAAAAAGGTGTTTCTAGTTTATCCGTTGACCAAACTATGACAAGACTTAAACAGAAAAAATATATCGACGATGAAAGGTTTGCTCGGTTTTGGGTTGAAAATAGAAATCAACGTAAAGGTATAAGCGTTCGTAAATTAAAAGCAGAATTATCTCAAAAAGGTGTGTCTGCAAATATTCAAGAGCAAATATTTGCAGAAAACTTACGTAGTGATGCTGATGAAATTAAAAAAATAATTGAAAAAAAATCTCGCAAATATCCAGACGAGCAAAAGCTAATCTCTTATTTAGCTCGTCAGGGTTTTTCTTTCGATGATATCAAAAAAGCTCTCAATAAATAATCTGCTTAATTTCTGAATGGATTAGTGTAATTTGGTACAAAATAATTGTCTGATTTCTTGGTTGTAGAGATTATTTTTTCCTCTGTTTCTGAATAAATTGTAATTTTTTCGTCATCAATTTTAGTTATTTGTGATCGATGGATTGTTAATTCTGGATTATTTATACTTTTGAAAAAAGGCCGCTTAATAATTATCTGCTGGACTGAAAAGTTTAGTAGGCTCATAGTGAAATCTACAACTTTTCCTATATGGTTATTTTTTTCATCAACAACTTTCATGCCTATTAGGTGAAAATCTAAATCTAAAATATCTTTAATTTTAATTACATCATTAGGTAATATAAAATCTTCTCCAGAATCAATAATAAAACCGAGCCTTGATAATTCTCGAATTTCATCAATTCTTATAAACATTTCATCGTTGGAGTAAGAATTATTTTCTAGGCTATAAGCTATAATTTGAAGGTTAGCTGGATTTATGACTGGCTCGCCAATAACTGCAAGTTGTGATCCTGTTTGAAGACCCATCACTGGTGTTTTAGCTATTTTAGAATTTAATATTAGCATAATTATATTTTATCATTTTTATAGATTAATAACCAGTTCGGCGCATAATTTCTTTGAGTGAAGTCTGACCTTGCAGACTTTTAATTAGGCCATCGATTTTTATGGTTGGGAAATTATTATCTTTAAGTAAATCTTCTATCTCTACTGGACTCGCTGAGTGTATTATTAGATTTTGTAATTCATTACCTAGTTTATTATTTATTAAGCTAATCACTTCAAAAATTCCCGTAACACCTATATATCCTGATTCTTCTAAACCTTCTCTTATTTGAGATATTTCTAGAATGGACTCGGCGGAAGAGTGTATTTTTTTATTTTTAAATTCTTTTTGTGCTAATTTTTCTAGGTTATGGATTGTATTTATGGTTGTGTTGAATTCATTAAGGAGAACTTTAGATTCAGTTTTATTTATTTTTCTAAATTCTATAGCATTTTTGGAGACCGTTCTTATTAATGTTTGACTAATGATAGCTAAAATATTTGTTGCTATCATAAAACTTGGTATGCCTAGAAATTCAAGATACGGAATAACTTCGCTACTTTTTTTAACAGGCAATGAAGCTATAATTAACTTGCTTCTGGAAGCTTCAAAAATTAAATTAGCTGTTTTTAGGTCTTGTAAATTATCAATTAAAATAATATCTGGATTTTGGCTTAGAGCAGCTTTTGCTGCAATATAATAATCTACCCCTATTCGCGATTTAACTTCTGTTTGATTGATCTTAGGAATTGATTTCTCGATGTGGTTTTCGACGGTAACAATGTTTTTGTCGTCTGATAGAACTTCATTTAATAGGGCAAAATTAGTATTATTTTTCCCTTGGCCGATAGTAAAAATAATACCATGAGGCTGTCTTAAGGCTTGCTTAACTAGTCGAAGATTATCACCCCATAAACCAATTTCTTGTAAAGTCCTAACTCTGCTTTTGGTTGATAATAATCTTAAAGTAGTTTTTTCACCTAGGAATGTTGGAACTATAGAAATCCTGATTCGTGCTTTACCATGTTTAATTGATGCGGTTTGTATAAAGTTTTTTTCACTAAAATCTAAATTTCCGATAAATTTAAAATGTTTTGCGAGTTTTTTGGCATAATTTTGTGGTAGCTTTTGGAAGTTTTTAAGAGTTCCATGAATTCGAAAACGTACTAAAGTAAAGTCTTCATGAGGTTCAATATGAATATCTGTTGCTCGTAAGTTAAAAGCATTTTCGATAATTTTTTCGGCTGTAAATTGAACCGTTGATTCGGTTTTGTAGCCTTGTTTTTTTGTTTTTTCCCCACCAATTTTCATCAATAAAATTATAACATAAGCATATTATTTTTTCAATTAGTTGCTTAGTTTTATGGGTTATTTTTTTATGGTATAATATATATTAGTATGTTACCATATAAAAATAGATTTCATGGACATGGAAGCCTTCGTTATGTCTATAAGAATGGTGAATCAGTTAGATCACAAAAGATTGTTGTTAAATTCACTAAGAACCCTCGACGAACTGAATCTAGGTTCGCAGTAGTCATTTCTAAAAAAGTTTTGAAATCTGCCGTAGGACGAAATCGTATCCGGCGGCGTGTTTACGAAATAGTTCGCCATGAGTTGCCGAGATTTGATGGTAATTTTGATGTGGCAATAATGATTTTTCACAAATCTATAAGAGATATTTCGCATGAAGAACTTCGTAAGTCGCTTGTTGATATTTTTAAGGAAGCAGATTTCTATTGTAATAAATAATTTATAGGAGGATATGTGAGACATAAAATTTTAGTTACAGGTGGGGCAGGTTTTATAGGTACTCATACTGTTATTGAACTAGTTAATGCTGGTCATGAAGTAGTTGTTGTTGATAATTTAATCAATAGTAACAAAAAAAGTATTGAAATTGTTGAAAAAATTATTGGGCAAAACATTCCATTTTATATAGCAGATGTCTGTGATGAGGAAAAACTGTT
>JAUMVB010000014.1 GCA_030530385.1 bacterium | reverse complement strand
CCTCCGACCTCGTCATTATCAGTGACGCGCTCTAACCAGCTGAGCTAATCGCCCTTATTGGTGGAACGCTCAGGACCGAAGCCCTGCTCGCCCCATATCTGGAAACCCAGAGAAAATTTTCAAATTGCGACTTAAAAACTTTCTTTGGTGGAGATACAGGGACTCGAACCCTGGACCCCCTGCTTGCAAAGCAGGTGCTCTAGCCAACTGAGCTATATCCCCAAACCATCCTATTAAAGAACAGTTATTATTATATATTATATTATATTTAAAATCAAGAGTTTTAATTTATTTTTTGCTCTATAGCTCGAGATATTTTATTTTTTATAGTCTTGTAATCATCTCGTTTCCCGATTGGTATACCAAATTTAATCATATCATTATATGTATCCCAAAAAATTTCACCTTCCTCATCACTCCACACGAAAACTAAACTAAAGTCAATCTCAGGTTTATCACTAACAACCTCATTGATAGCTTTTTCGATATTATCAACAACTTTATCGTAAAATTTTATTTTTCCCAAAAATATTACCTTCATCGACTGTTCTTCAAAATACCACTTATTTCTTTATTCCAAAATTCCCTATTTTTGAAAAACATATCTTCAAAAGTTATATTATATTTATTTGCTACTTTTTTGACCAGCCAATATCCAATCTGATAAACAGAACTATCGACAAAATTATTATTTTTCAAATCATTATTAAACAGTAGATCATGCCAATATTTATCGAAAATATCATCATTATCTCTCGCTTTTTTTAATAATTCCAATATTTGTATCTCTGACATTTTCTTTTTCCACAATTCGTTCTGAGGTGTAGCGTTAAGTTTAAGTTTTGCCCTAATATAGTCCTCCAAAAAAATAGCAAGACCTTCATCAATTATGGTTCCTATATTATCTCCAGTTTCACCAAAAAATTCATAGTGTGACAAATGAAATAGCTCATGAATGAGTATAAGCAAAAAGTCATCTTCATTCAATCTGTCTGACAAGTGAATAACTAAAAACCTCTGAAGCATATTAGCCTCGCCATCCAAAATACCGTTATCTGATTTATGAAACAATATCTCTACAGGCTCAGAAGAAAGAAAAATTTCTTCTAAAATTAACTTATACTTTTCGCTAAAAATATTATAAATCTTATCTTTTTCTGTTAATTCTATAGAATCAGTAAAAAATAGCTTATACATTACGCACTCCAATAAAAAAGCGAAGACTACCACAATCTTCGCATAAACAAATTTAAAGTCTAAAATCTATTTTCCGCGAGTTCCATCTACGCCACCGCGGCCACCTTGACCACCAGACTTGATGTCTCCGCCTCTTCCATTGTTAGACATTTATTTACCTCCAAAATGTACTTAGCATTAAGCTAACCAAATCTCTCGTAGATTTATCCGATCAGTGTGGTAATTCTGATGTATTATATTAATTTAAAAAAATCAATATAATGCATAAAAAATAGCCAATCTTTCGAATGGCTATTTAGTTTTAACAATTTAATTGTGCAATCTATCTCAGTCTGTGGTAAATTTTAGTCTTACCTTTAGAAGGCTAAATTCGAAAGTAAAATTTACAGAAACTTTCGAAAAGACCGACCTAGCTTCAAAGGTTGATTTCTCGAACCTTTGGC
>JAUMVB010000001.1:2637-164504 GCA_030530385.1 bacterium | reverse complement strand
ACCCCCGAATGGCGGGACCAGAACCCGCTGCCTTACCACTTGGCGACATCCCAATGTAATATAATTTTAGCAAAGAAACCAACTGAAGTCAAGATAGCTATTATCTAGAATTACTTTTTCGCCACTCGGCAATTTTAGCATGATGACCGCTAAGTAGAACTTCGGGGACTTGATAACCTTGATAATTTGCCGGACGGGTGTATTGAGGGAACTCAAGATTGTCGCCATGCGAATAGCTTTCTATTTCGGCGGAAGTCTCGCCACCGAGTACGCCTGGGATTAGACGTACAACGGAGTCGATTAATGCCATAGCAGGGATTTCTCCACCTGTTAAAACAAATTTACCGATAGAAATTTTTTCATCAACGATTTTAAAAATCCGCTCATCAAAACCTTCATAATGCCCGCAAAGTATTATTAGGTCATTATTTCGCTCGGCGTAGTTAGCGGCTTTGGCTTGATCCCAGATTTTTTCGCTAGGTGACATAGCAATAACGCGAGCTTTAGTGGAATACTTTTTTGCAAATTCAACTGCCGCAAAAAGAGGTTCAGGCTTTAATAGCATTCCGTCGCCGCCGCCATAAGGAATATCATCTACTTGCTTTCGTGGTCCGATACCGAAGTTACGGAGGTTTATAATTCTGAATTCTACGGCGCCGTTTTTTTGCGCCTTCCACATCATGGAATTATTTAATACAGGCTCAAACATTTCAGGGAAGAGTGTAATAATTTGAATTTTCATTAATATAAATCTTAACATTTTTATACTATTTTAGCAAATTTATATAAACTAAAAATCCAGCCACAGTATATCAGCTGGATTTTTAGCAAGTATAAGCTCTCAAACTTTTCTTAGTTTGCTCGCATTAGAGCTTTCCGCAGTTCAATTTTAAAAGCATTCACGAAACTCCACACAACGCTTGTGCTTTATGAACTAATATTATTATACATCAAAGTCATCTAAATCTGCAAGCTCTTTTCGAGTATTTTTTGCGAAAGAACTTTGGTTTTCCACAGCTTCAACTGTTGAATTTTCCACAGCAGAATTTTTATCTTCGGCACTATCAACGATTTTAAGATTGTATCGAGCGTCATTTTTAGAACCTAATGCACGAAGTAGCGAACGAAGGCTCTGTGCAGTTGCACCACGACGACCAATTATTCGGCCAAGGTCATCAGTGTTTACGGTTAGAGTTAGCAAAACTCCTTTTTCGTCAATTTCTCGTTCGACTTTAATGTCTTCTGGATTTTCGACTAAATTTTTTACAATATATTCAACAAATTGCTGGTCAATTGAGGCCATCTCAGTACTCCTTTTAATTTAGCTTATGATTTGATTTTATCATAATTTATATATTTTGGCAATGTAGAGAAGACAGTAAAGATAATTATAGAGATAATCATGATTGATGTGTAGATCGGGAATGTTTTTGCATTCAAAGTGCCAATTTCGAGGAGTGGTCGGAATAGAATCGCTGAGGCAAAAAGGGCAATGAAAGTTTCTACTACCAAAGCGAATCGTAGCCAATTGAACGGCAAGCAGGCACGAATAACCGATAAGAAACTGATTGATCCAAGTAGATAGTAGGAAGCGGTTGAAATATCTTGCGTGTTCCAACCGTGGCTTACTCCAAAAAATCGAACAAATATAACTGAAGAAATCACCATTAAAGCGCTCGGTAGTGCTGCAAACATTGATTTTTTAAGAAAATCTTTTTCGATTGGATTTTCATTGCGTTCAAAGGTTAATATGAACGGTGGGAATCCTTCAATCAATTGGTCTATAATAGTTATTTGGATTGGTATAAATGGAAAAATCAAAAGCATATCGGCGCCTAGCTCTAGACTACTGATGCATATAATAGCTAGTAAGAAAGAGTAGATTGTTTTAATAAAAAAGATTGGTGCGATGCGAGCAATATTATTGACGACACGACGACCTTCAAATAGTATCTCCGGCATATCGTTAAAGTCGGAATTTAATAAAACTAGGTTAGCGATTTGACGAGTGGCTGGGTCGCCTTCTGCCATCACAATAGAACAATCAGCCTCTCTGAGGGCTAGGATGTCATTTACACCATCGCCAGTCATAGCAACGGTTCGACCTTTTTTCTTGAGAGTTTTAACAATTAATTTTTTCTGGTGTGGGGAAACACGGCCAAAAATAGCAGTTTTTTCAGCGATTGCACGAAGTTTTTGATCTGAGATAGTTGAGCAATCAATATAGCTATCGTAGTTTTTAAAACCAGCTTTATGGGCGATATTTGAAACAGTGATTGGATTATCTCCAGAGATGATTTTGAGGTCAACTTTTTGCGAGCGTAAATATTCTAGAGTTTCACGAGCACCGTCGCGGATCGGATCGGTGATTTCTAGCACGGCTAGTTTGGAGATTTTAGCGGGAAGCTTGATTTTGCTATTATCGATTTTACTATCTGAAAAAGCAAGTGCTAACACACGAGAACCGCGAGATTGGGCCTCTTCGGCTTGCTTTGGTGATTTGTCAAAAATTATTTCAGGGGCACCGAGAATAATTGTGCCAAGATTGACAATTTCCATCGATCCCCATTTACGATCGCTTGAGAATGGGATGATATTTTCCGCAGAAAAATCATGCGTAGTTTTGTTGGTAAATTTACGAATTGCCGTAGCGGTTTGATTAGAGTCTTCACTAAACTGCATATATGCGGCAAGTATTTGCTTGATCTGCTGGTCTGAGAATCTCTTCGATAGAAAATGAATTTCTTCAACTTTCATTTTTCCCTCAGTGATTGTGCCAGTTTTATCAAGACATAATGTATCAACTCTGGCTAGAGTTTCAACTGAGTACATCTCTTGAACTAGAATTTTTCGCATTCCAAGTTTAACAACAGCAGTTAGGAGAGATGTTATAGTAAGAAGAGCGATACCTTTCGGTAGCATGCCTAATAATGGAGCGGCGGTATAAATAACGGATTGCTTAACGGGGAGGGATTTAATTAGAAGCGCTTCAAGAAAAAGCGCAACTCCAAAAGGAATAATTATCTTGCCTGTAAATTTAGCGATTTTATTGAGGGAATTAAGAATGCGAGAATTAATAGGCTTAAGAACTTTTGCCTCAGCCATAAGTTTTGCTGCGTAATTTTCTGCGCCAACTTTTGAAACGCGAGCAAGGATTTTTCCGCTAGCCAGAAAACTGCCTGATAAAACTTCGGATCCATTTTCTTTTAGGACTAAGTCGCTTTCGCCAGTTAGCATTGCTTCATTAGCTTCAGCTACGCCATGCACTACAACGGCATCACTAGGTATTTGCTCGCCGGCGGAAAGTTCTATGATGTCACCGAGGACAATTTCTTCCGGATCAATTTCTTGTTTACGACCACTGCGAATGACCTTTATTTTTTCACGACTCATTAAATTGAGCTTGTCGATCATTTTTTTAGCGCGAATTTCGATAGCAATTCCTGATGCGCAGTTAAAAATAATTGCCGCAAAAAAGATTGTGTTTGTCCAAGCTTGAACTGCTAGTAGGGCGATGAAAATTACAAAATTTAATAGATTAAAAAGAGTAAAAACATTACGCTTAAAAATTCCCCAATATCCGTTACTGGAATCGTTCTCGAAAACATTTTGATTCCCAAGCTTAATTTGCTTTTTTACTTCGTTTTTGGTTAAACCACTTATTTTTTTATCCATGTTTTATCCTATTTAGCATATTCTGTGGCGCGAGTCTCGCGAATGATATTTACTTTTATAACGCCTGGGTATTGCATCGTGCTTTCAATTTTGTCGGCGATATCGCGAGCCATTTTTATAGCTGAAAGATCATCAACTTTTTCTGGGTGGACGATAACACGAATCTCTCGACCGGCAGAAATTGCAAAAGCTTTTTCTATGCCGTTAAAACTGGTGGCGACATTTTCAAGCTCGCGCATACGTTCCATGAAATTCTCGGCTGCCGCGTTGCGTACTCCGGGGCGAGATGCGCTCATGGCATCGGTAATTTTAACGATAATAGCTTCCGGAGTTGTTGCTTCAATGTCGTCGTGGTGAGCGGCGATTGCATTCACGACGCGCGGATCCATGCCATACTTTTCGGCGAGCTCAGCACCAATTTGAGCGTGCTTACCCTCAATTTTATGAGTTACTGCTTTGCCGATATCATGGAAAAGAGCAGCGGTTTTAGCTATTTTAATATCGGCTCCAATTTCTTCAGCGATTAGGCCGGCGACGTTAGCCATTTCAGTTGAGTGTTTAAGAACATTCTGACCGTAACTAGTGCGGAATTTTAATTCTCCTAAAAGACGGAGCATTTCTCGTGGTAATCCAGAAAGTCCAACTTCACGAGCTGCGTCTTCGCCCGCACGATTGATTTCTTTGTCGATTTCGCGCTGAGCTTTGGCAACTACTTCTTCAATTCTGGCAGGGTTAATTCTACCATCTTTCATTAGTAATTCGAGAGTTAGCCGTGCAACTTGGCGGCGAACTGGGTCAAAACTTGAAAGAACTACCATTCCGGGGGTGTCATCAACTAAAACATCAACGCCAGTTTCTCGCTGGATAGCTTGAATATTTCTGCCTTCTTTACCAATAATACGACCCTTCATTTCATCATCAGGAAGCTTTAGTGCAGTTACGGTGCGATCAGCGGTAACTTCGCTAGAAATTCGCTCCATAGCAGAAACTAGAATCATTTGCGCCCGTTCTTCGGCATCTTCTTCGGCATTTTTTTGAAGTTTGGCCACTAGATTAATCATGTCTTGAGTCATTGATTTTTCGGTAAGCTTCATTAGTTTTTCAGCGGCTTCTTTTTTGGAAAGTTTAGCTATTTTTTCTAATTGATCTTGTTGACGGTTTCGGATTTCGAGAACTTCTTTTTTGAGTTCTTCAACCTCTGTCTCTTCTCGGCGAAGTTTTTCTGCGCGCTCATCAATTTGATCTAGCTTTTTATCGAGATTGATTTCACGCTCAGCTAGTCGATTTTCGGTTTTTTGAAGTTCCTTTCGGCGAGCTGTTTCATCCTCGGTGGCCTTGTCGGTGATTTTAAGTGCTTTTTCGTTAGCGCGCTCTAAAATTTCAGCTGATTTTTTCTGTGCATGAGCGATAATTTTGTCCGAGTTGTTTTTAGCGTTTGCTGAGCGAACTTTCTCATACGCAAAAACGCTACCGCCGCCGGCAACTAGACCAGCTATCAGTAAAATTATTTCCATATTGTTCCTTTCATCAAAAATTAAATAAAAATTCAACGGCTAATGCCTTATATAATTATAACATAAAAAACAAGATAAGGGCAGAATTTGGTACAATTTAAAAAGCCCCGAAGGGCTAATTCTATTTCAGTTTGAAATCTAATCTTGCAGGATATTTTTTATCAATTCCAGCTCTGCTTTTTTAGAGTCGCGTTTATCCAATTCTGGAAGAGTGATGGTTTTACGATCTCTGATTTTTTGATTGAATTTTTCTAACCATTCTTCCAACTCTTTTTCCAAAGACCTCAATATTTTTAGTATCTCTGGATACTTATCTTTGGCATTTATAATTCTATGCCCAAGTATTGTAGCGTAATACGCTTTTGATGTGCATGGATCGAGATCGAAAGACTTGTCCATTGCGGAATAGGCACGATTTAAGATCTCTAAAAATTTATCTAACGAGATTATCTGTTGTATAGTATAATCTTGTTTGTTCAAGATCAGCATTTTGTTATTTTCTAGTATAGCAATACCTTTAAAGATAATTTTCTCGGTCTCTCCAGTTTCGAAACACATATTAGTTTCTTCAGACACTGGCTCAAAATCCTTGCCGACAAAGTCGACTTGTCCAACGTTTTCTGTAAACTCGCCATTACTATAAATGGCGATAGTTATATCAGTTATCGGATATAACGTAAATGTTCCGAATGAGTATTGGATTTCCTTGCTATGCTCAAGGCGTTTGCCTAGTAGTTTGAAAATACCTTGAATATCACTGCTTAATGATATTTTAGTCATGAAATGTTCCTCCTATTGGACTTGATATTGTAATTATAACATATAATACAAAAAAATAGTAGGCAAATCTTTATATAAAAGTTTTGATTTTTTGAAGAATTAATCTTGTTTTATTTTTGGCGAGTTTAGCTGGTTGAAGCTTGTTAAAATTTGCAGATTTGTGTATAATTTAATTATGTTAATGGCTTTTTTTTCTTGGTGGTATGGTAAGGGTTTGGCTTGGAAGGCAGAAAAAATCCTAGTTAGCTTAGAAAGGACGATGAATACTTTTTCGTTAGGTCTTTTAGTCAAAACTTGGTTCGCGCCGTTTCGACAAATTGATGCCGTGGCTAGTGGTGGGTCTTTGGATGTGCGAATACGTAGATCTCTAGATAAATTGATATCGCGGTTTATTGGTGCTTTATTAAGAACTAGCGTAATGATAATCGGTGGTATTTTTATTATAGTTAAATCAATTTGGGGCATCTTTTGTCTAATTTGCTGGTTGGTGATGCCAATTTTGCCAGTGGTTTTTATTGCTATGTTCTTTTCTGGATGGACTCCTAACATTCTTTCGGCGCTGAAAAGTAGATTGCAAAATATTAATACTCCAGCAAAGTCATCTCAACAAGAGCATAAGACTAAATCAAATATTTTTAATTTTAGGGGAGTCAACCAGTGATTTTTGATTATGAACACGATCGAGCTAAAAAAGCGCGTATCTCAGTAGCGATTAGACCCTTTTTAACACTTCTAAAGATATTGAAAATTTCAGCAATTATTACAGGGTTAGCTTTACTTTTGATGGAGAATTCTCAGGGTTGGCTAGTATTAGTAGTAGCAATAGTTCCTTTTGCATTAGAGAATTGGTGGCAAGGAGAGCTCCACCGACTAGCGCCAAATTTAAATTCTGGCAAAGTAGAAGATCTTTTGGCGAGCAATATTTTAGGTAGATTATCAAAAAATCCAACTTCAGAAGAGATTGCTAAAATTATCTTGAAAAGTTCGGGAGGAGCTTTTATTGTATCGAGGTTTGGGCTAGGTAGCACAACAATTGAAAGTTTAGCTACTATTCCGCAGAATTCGCCAGAGAATATTTTTCGGACGGCGACTGAAATTCGCCAGAAGCTTCAAACTAACACGATTTCTGGCTCGGTATTGACACTGGCAATTGTTAAAAATTATCCAGAATATGATAAATTGCTGGCGAATTTTTATCTTGACTATGAAGATTTAGAACGAGGTGTTAAGTGGCATGATCATATATTTTCTCTGCTTAATAAAGCAAAAAATCCTATCAAGGATGGTGGCTTAGCGCGTGACTGGAGTTTTGGCTGGACACCAACGCTAGACCGCTTTGGCAAGAATATTACTAATCAAGTTTCTGGCAATATCCTTATGAGTTCTAATCTTGAGCAGCATGAAGATCTTGTTCATAAGATGGTTGCTCATTTTTCTGGAAATGGGCGGCAAAATATAGCGCTAATTGGACCAGATGGCGTAGGGAAAAGTACAGTCGTTAATGCGTTTGCCTATCGAATTCTCGATGGTAACTCTAGAGTGCCATCTAACTTGCAGTATCGACAAGTTATTTCACTGGACTCAGCTTCGATTATTGCCGCAGCACCTGGGCGGGGTGAGATTGAAAATTTAGTGAACTATATTTTAGCCGAAGCTTATGCGGCTAAAAATATTATTATTTGTCTTGATAATGCTCAGCTATTTTTTGAAGATGGGGTTGGCTCAGTGGATATTTCGAATGTTCTACTGCCGATTCTTGAAGCTGGTCGTGTACGAATAATTCTAACGATGGATGAACAGAGATTTTTGCAGATTTCAGCCAAAAACCCTGCTCTTGCAGCGGCTCTTAATCGTCTCCAAGTTCAACCGGCTGGATTTGAGGAGACTCTGGCTGTTATGGAAGATAAGCTGCTAGTGTTTGAACAACAGCATAAAGTTTTTTATCGTTATCAAGCTTTAAAGGAAGCCTATAGACTTAGCGCGCGTTATATATTTGATCTTGAAATGCCAGGTCGAGCTGTTAAGCTCCTTGAGATGTCGGCGAGCTATGCTAATGATAATCTAGTTGACGCAACTTCAGTAGAAAAAGCAATTGAACAAACAATGAATGTAAAAATTTCTACAGCACGAGTTGATGAAGAAAAAGATACTTTATTGAATTTAGAAAAATTATTACATGCGCGAATGATTGGCCAAGAGAGAGCTGTTTCAGCTGTAGCGAATGCCTTACGCCGAGCTAGGACTGGGGTTCGGAATCAAAATCGGCCGATCGGTACATTTTTATTTCTTGGACCAACTGGTGTGGGTAAGACTGAACTTGCTAAGGCGCTAGCAGAAACATATTTTAATGGTGAAGAAAATATTATCCGCCTTGATTTGAATGAATATGTAAACCTTGATGATGTTTCGCGTTTGATTGCTGATGGTTCAATCGACTCTGGGTCGTTAACCTCTCAAGTGATGAAAAAACCATTTTCGGTAATTTTGCTCGATGAAATTGAAAAAGCTCATCCAAATGTTCTAACTGCCTTATTGCAGGTTCTTGATGAAGGAATTTTGCGCGACGAAAAAAACCGTGAAGTTTCATTCCGTGATGCAATTATAATTGCTACATCTAATGCCGGAGCTGAGCGCATTCAAGAATTGATTGCGCGTGGTTATGATTCGAAAAATTCGGAAGAACTGATTGTGAATGACTTGATTGCTAGTCGCGAGTTCCGTCCGGAATTCTTGAATCGTTTTGATGAAATTGTAGTTTTTGAGCCACTATCTAAGGATGACTTACTTCGGATTATTGATTTAATGATTGCAGGAGTTAATAAAACTCTGGCCGGCCAGAAAATTACTGTATCTATCACACGAGAGGCTAAAATTTTACTTGCCGAGCTAGGGTATGATCCAAGACTTGGTGCACGTCCAATGCGTCGCGTAATTCAAAAGGTTGTCGAAAATACAATTGCGCGCAAAATGCTTTCGGGTGAGGTTAGTGCAGGCTCGGATATTATAATTGATGAAACTGTAGTTCGAGAAAGCTTATAACTTAAAAATGAAACAGCTCTTTAGAATTGGGTTTGATTTAGCTTTAGCCTCTCTTAGTCCTATTATTTCGTGGTTTACGCTGAGTCTAATTTTAGATTCTCGACTTATTAATGTGTTTTCGATTACTTATCCGCTACAATTTGTATGGTTAATGCTGCGTGATATTTTTGGTGTGGGCGCAAATTTAGTTTCAATAAAGGTTAGAAATTCAAAGATTGTTGATGCTGGAATTTTTACAGGTTTGATATTTTCTGGAATTATTTTTGGGCTAGTAGCACTCAATATTGATAAATTTATTATTTTCATGAATGCTGACCCTAGTATTTATCGAGACTTTTGTCTTTATATTACGCTTCAGCTTTGGGCTCAGTTGGTTTTTTGTATAATTCTAGATAAACTTTATTATCAAGATAAAAATAAAACTGCAAATAAATATTCATTAATCTTTAATCTATTGAATTTTATCGTTTTGATCGGCGCTTCATTTTTGACTAAAAATTCAAAAATAATAATTAGTGCAACTTTACTGACTATTTTTACCTTTACTCTTTTTGTATTTATAAGAGAAGTGCGAAGAATTTCTTTTAGATTCAATATTTTAAGATCGATAAAGATAAATTCTATGGATTTTGGTGAAAATTTAATTTTATTTTTTGTTTATCTTTTTGGAATTGGGAAAGCTTTTTCTTTTGGTGAAGAGTATGCTTTAGCAATAACTTTTGTTACCTTAATAACTGATATTCAATGGGATGTTGCTACGGCGATTCCGGTTAAAGCTAAGATTGACATCGCTAAGAAACGTATGAATTTTCCTAAAAGTTATAAGAATTCTTATATCTTGATTTTTGTGCTAATTTTGAGCTCAATTATTGCTTTTGTAAGTATGAAAAATTTTTATGATTTAAATCTAGGTATTTCTGTTATTTTTGTAGTAATTGAATATTTGGCATTTTTGCTATATCCTCAGTATCGATTAAAACTAGATTTTATTCAGTTAAAATTTTCCGCTAAAACTGCTACTTTTATAAAATCTTCTGCCATGGCATTTCGGCTTCTTCTAGTTATCGTATTTAGCCCCATTACTCCACTTGCTCTAAGTATTGCTCAAGTATTAGCGCAATTATATCAGGTGGTATTTGTCAATTTAGTTTTTAATCAAAGATATAAAATACTTTCCACTGGGAGAGCGATTCGAAAAAATCAAAAATAAAACTCCGAGTATAGAACTGCGGAGGTTTATTTTGGAGGGCCAGGAGGGGCTCGAACCCTCGACACCCTGCTTAAGAGGCAGGTGCTCTAACCAGCTGAGCTACTGGCCCAATGATTAAATTGTATCACACTTTTTGTGATTTTGAAATATTTTATAAATTTTTTGGTACCCCCGGTAGGACTCGAACCTACGGCCAGGAGGGTAGAAACCTCTTACTCTAATCCACTGAGCTACGGGGGCTGACCTAAAACAATTATATCAAAAAATATTTTAAAAAGCAAAAACTCCGCAAAGAACGGAGTTTTCACTAAAACAAAAAAGATCAAATGGTGCGGGCGGAGAGAATCGAACTCTCATCACTTGCTTGGAAGGCAGGTATATTAGCCGTTATACGACGCCCGCATGTTTTAATTATAGCAAATTTTTCTGTTAAATCAAGAGTGTTTATTTGAAAAATAAATTAGTTATGGTAAAATTTAACTATGAAAATGAATGACTTTGTGGTAAAGGCTAGTTTAGAGGATGTAGCCCACAGTAGTGGGTATGCAAAGGCTCAGAGTGGGTCTAATTTTGGAGCGACAAGCTCAAAAACATTTACCGACCGTATGTCTATTGATCGGCGCAATACAAAAATCAGGGCATACAGAGAATCAAAAATCGCTCAGATGCGAGCAAGTAATGTTAGGGATATTTCAAAATCAGCACAAACTTCTCTTGATAAGATTAGATCTCGTCAGAAAAGTAGAAATATCGATTTAGAGAGTCCCCGGGCGGATTTTGTAGATCGATTAAGTAAAAGAGGGTTGCAGAGCGTAAGAAGTGAGTTGCCCGTCCGGAGTTTTTCTGAAATAAAACAGTCTGGTTTAGCTGGGCGTTATGTAAAAGCGAATTCACCATCATCTCAAACATCCTCAGCGCAAATTCGTCCAGATTTTTATCGCTAAAATTTGATTTTAGTATTGGTTTATGATAAAATTAGAAAGCCGTGGTGATTGTAGCTCAGTTGGTTAGAGCGCTGGATTGTGGCTCCGGAGGCCGTGGGTTCGAGTCCCATCATTCACCCCAAGAAATTATTTAAAACCGCCCAAGCTATTAGTTTAGGCGGTTTTAGTTTTAGATTGTAATAGTTTCTATGCGTGCTCCGATCGAATTTAATCTCTCCGCAAAATCTTCATATCCTCGATTTATATTATAAACATCTCTTAGTGTGGAGATTCCCGGCGCGGCAAGCATTGCGATCAGGACAACGACGCTTGGTCTTAGAGCTGGAGGGGCGACTATATCGGCTGGCTTCCACTTGGTTGGTCCCGAGATATAAACTCTGTGCGGATCGACAAGTTGAACTTGAGCGTTTAAGCGTGATAATTCAGTAAAGTAAATCGCGCGGTTTTCATAGCTCCAGTCATGAACTAATGTGGTGCCTTTTGCAGTTGTTGCAATCAAGCCTAAAAAAGGCAGGTTATCCATATTTACTCCAGGAAATGGAAGAGAATGAAGTTTATCTTTGGCTGATGTGAGTTCAGATTTCTTAATTTTTAAGTCCACTAGACGAGTTTTTTGGTTGCGAGAAAGATATTCGTCTGAAATCTCGTATTGCATGCCCATTTGCTCAAGGACAGCAATTTCAAGCTCTGTAAATTCAATCGGTACACGTTTTATTGTTAATTCAGAATTTGTTACTAAAGCTACCGCAACAAATGTAATTGCTTCAATAGGGTCTTCACTGACGCAGTATTCGACATCTTTTTCAATTTTGGAGACGCCATGAATTTTGAGGATAGTAGTGCCGATTCCTTCGATTTTAACACCGAGTTTTTCGAGGAAAAAACAGACGTCTTGAACCATGTAATTAGGGCTAGCGTTTCGAATGATGATTTCTTGACCAGACAAGGCTGCTGCCATGATAATATTTTCGGTGGTCGTATCGCCACGTTCGGTAAGAAGAATTGGTTTTGAAACGTTTTTAGGCTTATTTATAACCTCGTAAAAATCTGTTTGGGCTGTTATATTTGCGCCGAAGTGTTTTAAGCCTGCTAGATGTGGTTCAATCGTTCGCGTTCCTAAATTACACCCTCCAGAGAAAGGAATTTGGAAACTTTCGTACTGATGAAGTAGTGGCCCTAGGAACATTAAAATACTGCGAGTGCGCTTTGCAGCTTCAATATCCATATTTTCGAAGTTTAATTCGGTTGGCGGTATGATTTCGAGGTCATTATCTTCATTAAGCCATTTCGTACGAACGCCAATTGAATTTAAAACTTCAATGATTCGATTAACTTCCTCAATACGTGCTACTCGTCGCAAGGTTGTTTTCCCCTTATTGAGAAGTGAGGCGCAAAGTAGCCCTACGGCAGCATTCTTCGAGGTTTTAACTTCAATTTCGCCAGACAGTTCTCGTCCTCCATGAACTCGAAAATTGGTCTTTTTGTGCGCATTAACAGATATGATTTCGCTTGATAGCTCATCGGAGATTCGTGCTAGCATTTCTAGTGTAATATTTTGCTTGCCGCTTTCGATGCGATTGATTGCGCTTTGTGATGAGCCGATCTTTTCGGCAAGCTCAGTTTGAGTTAATCCGCGACCGATGCGGAATTCCTGAATTAAATGTCCTATTTTTTCGAGATAAGCTTGATTATTTTTCATGGTTAAATTATATCATGAAATGAATTTTTATCACAAGTTTTTGAGATTTATTTTTTACAGGTAATTTGGTATAATTGAAACAATTGAAAAAGGAGAAAAATGTTCGATAAAGAAGTTTTTGAGGCGATAAAAAAAGAAGAGAATCGTCAGCGAGAAGGCTTGGAATTAATTCCAAGTGAAAATTATGTTTCAAGAGAAGTATTGGTGGCCCTTGGTTCGGTCTTAACGAATAAGTATTCTGAAGGCTACCCAGGGAAAAGATACTACGGCGGTCAAGAGAATACTGATATCATTGAAAGTTTAGCAATTGAGCGTGCAAAACAGCTTTTTAATTGCGACCATGCGAATGTTCAGCCACATAGTGGTGCGAATGCGAATGAGGCAGTTTATAACGCTTGGCTAGAAGTTGGCGATACGGTTTTGGGCATGGATTTGCCTCAAGGCGGTCATTTAACACACGGCTCACCAGTAACGCGTAGCGGTAAGATTTATAACTTTGTACGTTATGGCTTAGATGAAAATGGTGAAATTAATTACGATCAAATTGAAGAGTTAGCCGAAAAATATAGACCAAAAATAATCCTTTCCGGATTTTCTGCTTACCCTGGCGAAATTGATTACGGACGAATTTCTAAAATTGGCAATAAATATAACGCCATGCTCATGGCTGACGTTGCGCACATTGCTGGCCTAATTGCTGGAGGTGTTTCGAAAAACCCATTTGACTACGGTTTTCATGTTGTGACGACTACAACACATAAAACCCTCCGTGGCCCTCGTGGTGGAATGATTCTTTCGAATGGAAAAGTGGGTAATCCGCTCAAAAAACCAGAAAAAACTCTCGAGAATCTTCCAACTTTAATTGACCGCAGTGTCTTTCCGGGAACACAAGGTGGTCCACAAATGCATTCAATTGCAGCAAAAGCGGTTTCTTTTTATGAAGCGCTTCAACCTGAATTTAAAATTTATGCTCAACAAGTAATGAAGAATGCTCAAATTTTGGCTGAGGAGCTCGTAAAAAGAGGTTTCAAACTTGTAACTGGAGGCACAAAGAACCACTTAATCCTAGTCGATATTTATGCAAGTTTTGGAATTGACGGGAAAACTGCCGAACGCGCAATGGATGCAATTGGCCTAACTCTAAACGCTAATTCAATTCCTAATGATACTTTGCCAATGTTTACACCTAGCGGGATTCGTCTTGGAACGCCAGCGATAACTTCTCGCGGAATGAAGGAGGCTGAAATGGTTCGAATTGCTGAATGGATGAGGCTGGCGATTGAGAATCGCAATGATGCTGAGAGACTTGCTGAGATTAAAAATGAGGTTAGTGAATTTGCTAAGCATTTTCCATTACCTAGCGATAAGGAGTAATTAGATGCTGAAAAAAATATGGAAAAATGAAAAAAAAGATAGAAAGCTTGAGCTTATTGGTCTTTTGGGTGTTGTATCTGGCTTTTTATTACTTACTTTACCAACACTAGCTAAAGCTTCAATTTGGTTTGACGAAGCTTTCTCGGCATATTTAATTCGTTACGATTTTGCCAAAATTTGGCATCTTACTTCAGTTGATGTTCATCCACCGCTATATTATTTTGCACTTAAAATTTGGAGCTTAATTTTTGGCACGAGTGATTTTGGGCTTCGATCGTTGTCAGTATTTTTTGGCGTTTTGACTTTAATTTTTGCTTTTTACCTTATTAAGCGGATTTTTAAATCGACAAAAACTGCACTTTTATCGATAGTAATGCTTGCAATTTCTCCAATGTTTGTTCGATATTCGCAAGAAATTAGAATGTATATGATGGTAGCATTTTTGTCAATCTTAACGGTTCGAGCCTTCTATGAAATTTATTTGGTTAAAAATTCTGAAAAAGCAAAAAAGAAATGGCGGATTATATTCGTCTTGTCGGCTGCGGCTGGATTATGGACTCAATATCTCTATGGGCTAACGATTGTAGCCTTATGGCTTTGGCGGATATGGGTGTTGCGAAAAGAATTTTTTGAAAATAAAATTTCGTTTTGGGTAAAGGAGCTTTTTGGCGAAAAATGGCTTGTTTTAAATATTTGGATTATGGGATTATTTTTACCATGGATTCCATTCTTTATCACTCAAGCTTTAAGCGTGAAGAGTAGTTTTTGGATTAAGGATTTGAGTTTTAATACTATACCAAATTATATTTCGAATTTTTTTACCTTTGTTAATTCCGGTGACCTTAATGGCTGGTGGTGTTTGGTTATTTTTGGTATAGTTTGGTTATTGTTTGTTGTCACATCTAGAATTCCCAAAGAAAAAAAATATGATTTTTCTTTTCTAGGAGCGATGGCGATTTTGCCTGTAGTAGTTTTATTTTTGCTGAGTCTGCCACCTTTTAAATCAATTTTTGTAGATCGTTATGCTTTGAGCGGAATGGTTTTCGCTGCGTTAGTCTTAGGCTCTTTAGTTCCAAGTATTCCTAGAAAAAGCAAAAAAATATCAATTGCTTTATTTGTGTTAGTGATTGCGAGTTTTATTTATGGAAATTATGAGATTATTCGCCAGAGTGGATTTTCTAAAACATCCAACGAGACAACAGAGACGCGACAGATAATAGAGAGAATTAAAACTGTTGCGGGTAATGATGAACCAATTGTGGTGACCTCGGGATATTTTTATTATGAAGCTGCTCAATATTCAACTCCACAAAATCCAGTTTTCTTTACGGGCTGGAATCAAGACTATAGAATTGGATCTTTGAAAATGCTAGAAGAGGAATCGGTACATAAAATTATCGATATTAAAGAATTTTCTAAAAAATATTCAAAAATATGGATGGTTTATAGTTATGGCGAAACTCAGAAAGATGGATTGGATTCGAGCTGGTCGTTAGTAAGCCAGGAACTAATTAAGGATCGACTTACTGGTAGTAATCGCTATCTAGTTCAGGAATTTTCTGTCAAAAAATAGACTTCACAAAAAAGGGTGCTTGTGGTATAATTATTTCATAAGCACCCGTAGCTCAACTGGATAGAGTACTTGGCTTCGAACCAAGCGGTTGCAAGTTCGAATCTTGCCGGGTGTACCAAATTCAATAAACAAATTGCCGTGAAGGCTTTTTATTTTAACTCATAATTTGCATTGATTATTCGTTCCATGATATAATTTTAATATGATAGAGTTTAAAAATCTTACAATTGAAGAAAACATAAATTTAGGCAAAATGACAACTATGCAACTTGGCGGTAAGGCTAGGTTTTTTGCTAAGGTGAATAGTATTGACGACGTTCAAGCTGGTATCCAGTTTGCTAAAGAGAATAGTTTGCCGATTTTCGTGCTTGGCGGTGGCAGCAATACGATCGTTCGTGATGAGGGTTTTGAAGGTTTAGTGCTAAAAAATGAGTTTTTAGGAGTAAAACAAGTTGATGAAGACGATAGCTCTAAAACTTTCGAACTCGGTTCTGGGGAAAATTGGGATAAATTTTGTCATTGGTCAGTTGAGCAAGGGTTGAGTGGCTGTGAGGCTATGGTGATGATTCCTGGAACGGTTGGTGCTTTACCAGTTCAGAATGTTGGTGCTTATGGTCAAGAAACTATTTCTATTTTTGAAAGTTGTGAAGTGATAAACCTTAAAACTGGCAATATCGAAGTTTTGGGTAAGGAACAGTGCCGTTTGAGATATCGTTCAAGTATTTTTCGTGAAGAGAAAGTTGGTGAGTATTTTATAATATCTGTAAAGCTAAAATTGTTTAAAAAACAACAGAAAATCCCGCTTTATTTTTCGGTTGAAGAATATTTTAAAAATCATTCCATAAATCCTGCAAAAGCAACTTCAGCTCAAATTATGGAGGCTGTGATTTTTCTTCGCTCGGAGAAACTACCAGATCCGAAAGATATTCCTAGTGCGGGTAGCTTCTTTAAAAATGTTGAAATACCTGATCTTTCAGCAAAAGCTTTTATTGCAAAATTCCCTGATGCGGTTATTTTTCCGAGCGAGAAGAAGGGTTTTTCTAAAATCCCAACTGGCTGGCTGATTGATAAGGCTGGACTACGTGGTAAAATTATTCATGGTATGCGCCCACATGATAAAAATGCCTTGATTTTAACCAATGTTTCTGCGAAAACATATGCCGATTTAGCAGCTGCGAGAGCGAAAATCCAGCAAGAGGTTAAAAATAAATTTGGTTTTGAAATTGAACAAGAACCGCTAGAAATTTAGACTGAATAAAAAATGACCTACAGTAATTAAGGTCATTTTTTCAATTTTAGATTATTCTTCAGTCGTTTTGTTTTCTTCGGAGACAACTTCAGCCTCTGAAGTTTTATCTTCGGCAGTAGAATCTTCCGTTTCTACTACATATCCTAGGATTGTTCCTTTAGCAAGGCTCTCTTTTCCTAAAGAATCATTCCATTGGTTTTGGCTAAATGCCATTTGGCAGTACCATATAATTGTTGTAATTCCCATAGAAACAACTCCAAGTGGGAAAAGAATAAATGAGCTAGCTTTATCGAGTTTTTTGCTGATTTCATTTGCTGCTAGACACATAAATACAAAGTGGACAATTAAAGCGATCCAGCCAAGCCAAGGAATAAATCCCGCCAGAGCTAACAATGATAATGCGCCGTTATATCCGCCAAGTTCAAAGAAAAGCCAAATATTATAGTATGGCACCCAAGCTTTCCACGCAGGTAGACCAGCTTTTTGGAATATTTTACCTAGGACTAAAGAGTGAAATATATATGCTGCAGCGCCAATCACGATAGATGCTATAATAGCAAATACAATAATTCCAGCAGCCCCACTTATTGAATCGCTATAATATGGGCTTGAATAATATGAATTATAATTATACATTAAAACCTTTCTTTGGATTATTTTTACTGTATTTATTATATCTGTAAAATTTGAAAAAATCAAGCATTCAAGTTATAATTTAATAATGAAAATTTTGAATGGTGCTGAACTTAAAGATTTTATAAAAGAGCGTCAAGCTAAACAGGTGCGTGGATTGAGACAGAGCTGGCAAGTTTTTCCGAGGTTGGTTATTTTTTATTCTAATGAAGATCCTGTAATTGAAACTTATATGCGCTTGAAAATTTCTTATGCTGAAGATATATTGATTGAAGCTGAGAAGCGTTTTGTATCTCCTGAAAATTTAGCCAAAGAAATCCAGAAAGCAAATTTAGATGAAACTATTCATGGAATCATCGTTCAGTTGCCGTTAAAAAAATCGTCTGGAGAAAAAATTGAAGGAGAGGAACTAAGATGCATTTTGAGCCAGATTTCTCCGGAAAAAGATGTCGACGGTTTGTCTGGTGATATTTTTATTTCAGCTACTGCGCAAGCTATTAATTGGCTTTTGGTAGGCTATAACATTGAACTCCAAAATAAAAAAATCGCAATCGTTGGTCAAGGTTTATTAGTGGGTAGACCGCTCGGCAATATGTGGCGAAAGTCTGGTTATGATGTAACTGTTTTTGATAAAAATAATTCCGTCGAGATGAAAGAATGTCTTTCGAAGTTTGATATTGTAGTGAGTGCGACCGGTGTTCCTGGATTAATAACATCGGGAATGCTTAAACCTAATGCTGTGGTTGTTGATGCTGGAACTGCAAGTGAAAATGGTATTATTAAAGGAGATGTCGCTGAAGATGTTCGGCAAGACCGTAAAGATGTTATTATTACACCGAAGATTGGTGGAGTGGGTCCTTTGACTATCGCCTCTTTAATAGATAATGTAATTATTTCTGCGCGAAAAATTGCCAACCGAAAAGGTCAGCAGGATTTATAAAAATTAAGATTTTAACGCTAATTTTACTTTTTCTACCACTTGCCGGGGTGTTAAATTTGCCTTTACGATATAGTTAGTGATTTCAAATTTATCTATATCGATGGGGATTTCGGCGCGATCAGAATTAGTTAGTAGAATTACAGGTAGATTTTTAAATTTTCCAGAGCGAAGTTTCTCTAGTACTGAAATACCATCAAGGCTGGGAATTTTTAGATCCAACAGTAACAAGTCAGGAGCTTGTTTTTCTATCATTTCTAATCCATCTTTTCCATTGTTAGAGATTTCAACTTCGAATCCGTCTAACTCAAACTTCATTTGATACATTTGCGCTATAACTGCGTCATCTTCAATAATTGCAATCTTAGTCATTAGAGTAATTTTACCATAAGAATAATGAAAGTTCAACTTAAATAAAAAACAGCCTATCTATAGAGAATGGCTGTTTTTATTCAATGAGCTTAATCGCTCGGAGAAGCGGTCAAGCTATTAAATCATTCTTCGGCTAGCAATGTAATAACCAGCAGCGGTTGTTAGTGATCCGATTGCTAAGATAGCACCAAATCCTTCAATACCAGTTTGTGGTAATTCGGCAGGAATTTGTGGTCGTGGATTCTCTGGAGTTGGGTTCTCTGGGGTTTTTGGTTTTGGAACTTCAATCCGCGCACTATCGCATCCATCTTTATCACCAGGTATTGTTGGAGTATCAACGCAAGCTATATTTGTAGCTTTCATATTTGAAGCTGTCGCCTGTGATTTGATAATTATTTTTTCACTTTCACCAACTTTTAGAGTAGGGATTGTATAAGTGAAGTCATCACCAGAAATTATACCTTTATCTGTACTGATGAATTTAACGTTAGCAGGTGCTTTATCAGTTACTTTAACATCTTTCAAATCAACTTCGCCGGTATTTCTAACAACAATTTCCCAATTAAAATCTTTATTAGCTTCGGTAGTAATATTTTTCTTTTCGTTAACTGTTTTAACGATCGAGACACCTGGAGTTTTAACTTTAGGCTCTTCTTCTACGATAAATTGATTTTCACAGTTTGAATTGTTTGAATTATCGCCAATAACTTTAGCTACGATGGTATACTTACCAGTTTGAGTGAATTCAACTTGGAATTTACTGCCATCATTCTCGAAAGTTTTTACAATTTTACTGTTAGAATCTTTGATTTCGTATTTTACGATAACTTTTGAAATATTTTTCTGTGTATAGGTTGTTGAAATTTCGAACTTCGTGCGTGAAATTTTAGTGATGATTGTTGAATTACATTTTACAAGCTTTTCTTCTTGAATAACTTCAAAAGTTTTTTCACAATTTACGCTTGTTGCCTCACCATCTTTAGTAATTACGGTAGCAGAAACGGTATATTTACCTACAGCTTCTGATTCAAAAGTTAATTTTGTTCCGTTATTAACCATTTTTTCGGCTACGACTTTACCTTTAGCGTCCTTAATTATATATTTAACGCCCTTGAATTCGGTATTTTGAATTGTCTTTGCAGTAGTAAATTCAAACTTTGTGCGTGAAATTTTATTTACATTCAAAGCATCACATTTATAAAGTGGTTTTGGTGTTTCGCAAACTTTATTGACTTTTACATCAGCTGTTGAAGATTTATTACCTACGCCAGTAGTTGCGGTAGCGGTATTTGTTAATGTGTGCGCTCCACATTCGTCGTTAGTTACTTCAGCTGTGAACTTCAAAAGAGCATTACTTCCAGCTGTGTAGTGACCAATATTTGCACCACCTTTTACTAGGCTGTCGGTGATGTTTAGTGGTTTTGGATTGCTTGCGTTCTTTAGGTAGATACTTCCAGGGATAATCTTTACGCCATTTGGAAGTTGGTCGGCGATAACAACATCATTTAGTTGAGTTTCACCGGTGTTTTTAAATTCTATTTGATAGTCAACTTTTTCACCTTTTTTGGCATCCACTGATTTTACCCAGCCTTTAGTTCCTGTTTTGCGAACTGATTTTTCGACTGTGAAATCGCCAGTTTTTTCAACTTCAGCCTTGACTGTGAAAGTTACCCAACCTGAATATTTGAAACATCCAGGGATATTTCCGTCTAATTTATCATAACCAAGGAGCGCACCGTTGCCATTTACGATAGAATCATTTAATTTTACGCCACTAGTGAATACGTTGTTTGTGTATTTAGCTGAACCTGGTACGTAGCTTAATTTGAAGTTTTTATCGCTGCTAAAAATAGCTTGGTCAAAAACTGTTCCAGGCTGTGCATTACTTGCGCTCAAGAATCCGTCGATTTGAATTTTTTTAGCAGAATATGTTGGAACGTTGAACTTTGCAGTTGTTCCATTTGCAACTAGATTTAAATTATCGGCTGCATTGTTGTGGACATACATTCGGACAACATACTCACCGCTCTCGGTAATTTTTAAGTCATCTGACCACTTATCGTTTGTATTAGCTAGTTTTCGGATTCGTACGAAGTTTCGTTCGTCACCGATATCTGGGTTGTTTGTAATTGAGTTGAATACAACTCGAGTTGCTGGTTTTTCGATAGTGAAAGTGTCTCGGTTTGGACCCCAAGCCCACACTAATCCAGCAGGAATAATTATAGTTGCAGCAATTGCACTTAATGCCACGGGGTGGCTTTTTGCAAAATTAGCAACTTTTTTAAGAAAGTCTCTCATTTTTCCTCCATTAAATTTAATAATAAAACTATATCATATTTTTGTCAAAAAGTCAATCTATTTAGTATGTCGTAATTGCTAAACCGAATTGTTAAAAACTTACAATCGAGCTAATAAAGGTTATTAAACTTGGAAAAGCCCCCGCGCAAATGAGCGCAGGGGATAGAAAGGTACTTTTGAGTCCCTCTAGCGAATGGGCTAGAGGGTCTTGATAGAACTACCAATCATCATCGCTAGACACAGTGCCGTTGTTGGTCTGTGTCTGGGCTTTTTGCTGGTTGGTAGCCCTTTGGGCTGCTTCGGCAGCTGCTTGAGCGGTGGCTGCATCTTGAGCGGCTTGTGCTGCAGCTGCCTTTTCGGCTGCTAGAGCATCATCTGCAGCTTTTTGAGCTGCTTTATGCTCGGCCGCAGCCTGTGCTTGTGCCGCCGCCTGAGCTGCAGCTTGAGCCTGGGCCTCAGCTGCCGCTTTTGATACAGCAGACTCATCATTACCCTGGTATGAAGTACCAGGAGATGAGTTTACCGTAGCTTTTTCTCCACCAGTTGCCCCCGGCCGGACATTGTTGGTATCGGCCGCAACTACTGCAGAGTTGCGTTGGGGTGCTTCGGCGATATTTTTCGCCGAAGTGCCTGGCGGTGGAGTGCCAGGAGACGGTGGAGTGCCTGGTACTGGTGGTTCCTTGGGCGCTGGTGGCGCCTTCGGAACCTTGTTATCGCCTCGAGGAACGTCTTTTGGCTGTTCCTCGAGGACGATATTCGCGCAGAAATTGCACTTTTGTACTTCTTTCCCGCGCGAATCCTTAAATGTCAGGACTTGTTGTCCCGACAGGTCCTGGAGTTGACTACTGACAATGTAATTGCCATTTTTGTCAACTCCATCAGTGAAGGCTTTAGTTCCCTCTGAGAGGGTCTTAACCTTCACCTGATCTTTTTGAATCTGTGGCTTGAGCAGATTGTAATACTCGAACCACAGAGCTTGAGCCTCGCGGCTCAGATATTCAGTCCCGTCAATCTTAACAGTAAGATTGACGGGAACTTTTTTATGGAGGACATTCCTAATCATGCCCTCCATTGCTGCAGGCGACTTTGCGGTCATCTGCAGGTCCATCCAAGCGGCTCGTTGAGGGTCGCTTGGTAATACGTTGGAGTCAGCGGTGTCGCTGACTCCAACACTACTTGGCTTAATGAGACGACCAAACATGTTGGTCATCTCATTATTGTCCACCTTGAAGAAGTCGTTCTTCAGGGTGGAGTCATTAGAGACAGGTATCTCTTTTGGTGATACCTGCTCCTTTTTAGTATCAGCCGCTTTTGCAGCTGATGCTGCGCTACATGCAGTTAAGCATGGAGCAAGCAATAGAAGGAAGATAGCCATGATTGCGGCCATGGCCATCTTCCTGTTTTTAAATCTACTCATCTCTTTCTTCCTCCTTTTTTTTATTTTTTTCGTGTTACCTTTGCGCAATAGATAACAGGAAAAAGAGACGAGTCGTCTTACGACGACAAAATCGCCAATCTCCTCTGTGCGCGCTGTGAGGAGGTTGGAGAATTAGTCGTCGCAAAACTAGGGGGTTTAATCCCCTTTATTAGCCCGATTGTTAAGCGGCATTGACAAACCTCGCTTTAAAACTCTGTCAACTAGGCAGATTATAGCACAAAAAACTTAAAAAGTCAATAATTAAGCAATATTTAGACATAAGCGCAAGCAGTTTAATTTCTGATTAAAATACCAAAATAAAAACCGCCGAACTATTTTGCTCGACGGTAAAAAGTACTATTCTTCATTCAGCCAATCAATCAACACTTTCTTGAATGACCGGCCAGATTTGGCTCTGCCGTATCGCCATATCAGAAACACTATAATGGCGATACCGATTAGGTTCTGCCAGATACCTGTTGTATCTAGTAGAATCATCCCAATTAACAGGAATGAAATTCCTCCAAATCTGGCTTTCCTGACTAGGTTTTGCCAGATAAGAGTGTGCTTGTCTAGTAGGAATATGAATAACATTCCTACTATGAAATGAATTCCGATAACGAAATTCATTGTATCTACTCCTGGAATCCAGGAGAATAGACGAATTACAAAAATAATTAATGAAACAAACAAATAAATCATTTTTTTCACCCCCAAAAAAATAATTATTCGTTAAGATGTCTTATCTAAACGAACTTTCTCGGCCAATTCCGAGAACTTGTATATTATAATATAAAATGTCAATAAAGTCAATGCAAGAAAAGTTTAAGTACTAAGTTTTTACGCTTAAAATCATAAAATAATAGCTTGATTCTGGTATAATTTAGAGAGAAAGATACTAAAACGAGAAAGGTAAAAATGGATACGCGAAAACCAAACGGCACTGGTAAAAAATATAAAAAATACGCAGAAAATCGAAAATCTGAAGGCGAGTATTATAATTTTTATGATAGAGCAATGAAAGATGATACGATTATTGAAAAGTTTGAAAATTTTGTATTGATCGAAAATCTGTTTCCATATCAGATCTGGGATGGGTTTGGGGTTGAAAAACATTTACTCCTAATTCCAAAGAGATTTACTGAGACGATTAGCGATTTTTCGCTAGCAGAAAGGGAAGAATATTTTGAAATTTTGTCAAAATATGAAGCCCAAGGTTTTTCGATTTATGCTCGTGCGGCGCAAAATATTCGAAAAACTGTTAAGCATCAGCACACGCATTTGATAATTTTAAATTATAATCGGCGAGTGCATTGGTTATTTAATGTTACAAATAAAATTCTTTGGTGGCGTAATTTCTCTAAATAGTTTAGTTGATTTTTAGCGAAAAAAATGGTAGAATATTTAAAGTTTTATAATAATTTTTAATAGAGAGAAAATATGAAATCAGAAAATATTCGAAATGTAGCGATTATTGCTCACGTTGACCACGGAAAAACTACTTTAGTGGATGGTCTTTTAAAGCAGAGCAATACTTTTCGTGAAAATCAGGCTGAAATGAGCCAAACACTTTTGATGGATTCAGGAGATCAAGAGTCGGAGCGCGGAATTACAATTACCGCAAAACAGACATCAATTTATCATGGCGATTATAAAATTAACATTATTGATACGCCGGGCCATGCTGATTTTTCTGGCGAGGTTGAACGCACACTAAATATGGCGGATGGCGTGATTTTGGTTGTGGATGCTCAAGAAGGCCCAATGCCGCAAACAAAGTTTGTGCTTTCGAAAGCACTTGAACTTGGATTAAAACCAATTGTGGTGGTGAATAAAATCGATAAACCAGCTCGTCGAATTACGGAAGTAAATGATGAGGTTTCGGATTTATTTTTGGAGCTCGCTACGAATGATGATCAGTTGTTGTATCCAACTTATTATGCGATTGGTCGTGACGGTAAAGCTTGGCCTGAAGTGCCAGAAAATCCTGAGGCAGATGCAAATTTTGAGCCGATTTTTGATGCGATTATCAACGAAATTCCTGCGCCAAAAGTTGAACTTGAAGGTGGTTTTCAATTGCTCGTAACTTCTTTGACTTACGATAATTTCTTAGGAAAATATGCAATCGGGCGGATCTCACGCGGAAAAGTAAAATCTGGTGAGCAAATTGCGCTTATTAAACGAGATGGCGCGGTTAAAAAGGCTAAAATTGATAAGCTTTTTGCATATCGTGGATTAAATCGTGAAGAAATTCAAGAGGCATTTGCTGGAGATATCGTGGCAATTACGGGTGTCTCTGAAGCTGAAATTGGTGAAACTTTGGCAGATGCAAATAATCCTGAAGCTTTGCCAACAATTGAGGTTGAAAAGCCAACTCTTTCGATGTATCTTGGTCCAAACACCAGCCCGATGAAAGGTCGTGAAGGTGAGTTTACAACTTCACGCCAAATTGGCGATCGTCTAAAGAAAGAGCTCGAAACAAATGTTTCACTACAAGTTGAAGAAAGTGGAATCGGTTTTATTATTTCAGGTCGTGGTGAACTCCACCTTTCTGTTTTGATTGAAACCTTGCGCCGCGAAGGTTTTGAGTTTGAGGTTGGCCGTCCACAAGTGGTTACGATTCAGGAAGATGGTATCGAAAAAGAGCCGGTCGAAGAATTAATCATTGAAGTAGCACCTGAGTTTGTTGGTGCGGTGAGCCAAGAAATGGGAACCCGCCGAGCGGAAATGCGCGCGCAAGAGAGCCTGCCAACAGGGGCTACTCGCTTAACTTATATTATTACAACTCGTGCAATGATTGGTCTTCGAAATCTAATGCTGACTGCTACAAAGGGCACTATTATAATGAATAGTTTGCCATATGGTTATCAAGAGGTCGGAGCTAAAATTCCTTCAAGCCGAAACGGTGTATTGATAGCTTTCGAAAAAGGGGTGTCAACACCTTACGCTCTTCAAAGTGCAGAAAGCCGTGGTGAATTATTTATTGGCCCAGGAACTGAAGTTTATGCTGGAATGATTGTTGGCTTAAATAATCGCCAAGAAGATCTTGAAATTAATGTCGTGAAAGAAAAACACCTTACGAATATGCGTTCAAAATCTTCTGATGGTGCGGTTCAGCTAACACCATTTACTCAGTTAAGTCTTGAGCAGTGTATTGATTTTATTGAAGATGATGAGCTCCTTGAAGTCACACCGCAGAATTTGCGTCTTCGAAAACGCTATCTTGATTCAAATGAACGAAAAAGAATGAAAAAAGCTTAAAATAAAAATCACCCCAAGGACCAGAGTGGGGGTGATTTTATTTTGCTAAGCGTCGCGTGATTTGCGAACATTTATCGCATAAGATTCTTCTGATTGGTTAACTTCAATAACTTTGAACAAGTCCGTCCCCTTTCTATAATCAATTTATTTTTAGCTTTTTATTTTTACTTGATTATGATTGTATAATAACATAAAAATCTTTTTATGTCAATAGTCTAAATTAGTTTGACAAAAAATAATATAATATATATAATATCGCCTATGGTTATAAAATTTTTAAGAAAAATTAGACAAAAGCGAAATTTTTGGTTTCTAGCTAGATTCGACGAGATGAGTATTCTGTATATCGCAAAATTATTTCGAAGTTTTGCGTTGAATCTTTCGGCTGGCTTTGTGTTGATGTATTTTTATAAGATTGGATATGGTTGGAATGGAGTTTTATTATTCTTGATTTTGTCGTACGTAGTAAAATTGATTAGTGTTTGGGTTGGTGGTGCTTATATCGCGAAGCACGGGCCAAAACATGGTATTTTGCTTTCGAATATTCTAAATATACCTATGCTGATTATGGCGTCTTTAACTTCGAAATTTGGAGTATCTATGGCAATTGCAACAATGATTATTCAGGGATTGGCTATTTCGATTTATAACGTTTCTATTTATGTTGGCATGTCTAAAGTGAAGAATAATAAGAAAGCTGGCGGACAGTTGGGGGTTCTGTATAGTATTGATAAAATTGCAGCAGCATTATCTCCGATTATTGGTGGCTGGCTGGCGATTTTTATTGGAATGGAGTCAGCGCTTTATATCTCAGCAATTCTTTTTGTTATGTCAGCTATTCCTTTACTTTCAACTAGGGAAGTTATGAAAAACGATATTAAATTAAATTTCAAGACATTTCCAGTAAAAAAATATCTTAATAAGATTTTTATTCCACAGATTTTAACTTCGGGCCCATCATCTACTATTCATTTTATATGGCGTATTTTTGTGCCGGTATTTATTTTTTCGCAAGCAAATTCTTATGGTGTGATTGCGTCTTTGGCTAGTCTATCGGCGATAGTTTCTATTATTGCGGCAATTGCTTTCGGAAAGATAGTTGATAAAAACCAAGGCGGAATAATGCTCAGAGGATCTATTTTTACTCGTGGTCTAATAAATCTTTGTCGTGGAGTATTTATGATGAACCCATTAGCGGTTATTTTGACGAATATAGCAGATGAAGTGTCGGGAGTTGGCTATTCTCTGTCGAATCAAAAAGGCGCATTTTTTGAAGCGGATGATTCAGGTCGACGAATCGAATATTTTGTGATTTCGGAGACTTTTTTCTTCATAGGTTCAACTTTATATACTATTTTAGCATTTGTTCTGTTTTTGGCTTTTGGAGCAGAAACTGGCCTTCGAATATTTTTTGCTGTATCTGGAATCGTTCTTATTCTCTTAGGTAGGATAAAATACACAGTTTATGAAACAAAATAGTTGATTAATCAATAAGCTTGTGCTAAAATTGTATCAAATATTTTCAAAATAAAAAGGAATAAAATGTTTAACAAAAAAACGATTAGAGATGTTGATTTGCGCGGTAAAGTAGTTTTATTGCGGGCTGATTATAATGTGCCAATCGAATATTCCGAAGGTGGTGAAGAGAATATTTTGAATGATTTTCGAATTAGATCAAGCTTGCCGACAATCAATTATTTATTAGAAAATGGCGTACGAAAGATTATTATTATCTCTCATCTTGGGTGTCCAAATTCAGTAGAAACGCTCTCTGATTTAGGTGAACTAGAGAAGCTGCCGAATGGAAAGCGTAAATTCTCATTGCGGCCAGTTTTTAATAGATTACGAAAGATTTTGGCGGAAGATAATGGATGTGATATAGATGAATTTAAAACTGATTTTCCGATGAATTTCCACACGACGCCAATCTTTGCGCGAACTAGATATTCGGTTTCGATGAAAGATGCGGATGATAATTATAAAATTGAAATGCTCGAGAATTTACGATTCTCAAAAGACGAAAAAGCTAATTCGTTAGAATTTGCAGAAGCGCTGATTCAAGTAACGGGAGCTGATTTGTTTGTTCAGGATGGTTTTGGAGTTGTACATCGTTCGCATACGTCAACCAACGCAATTGTTAAAAAAATACCTAGCGTGGCAGGATTTTTGCTAGAGAAAGAAGTTTCGACGATTTTAAAAGCTCTCAAAAATCCAAGAGAACCTTTTGTTTCGATTATGGGAGGAGCTAAGATTAGTGATAAGTTACCTTTGATAGAAAAATTTATTGACCTATCGAATAGGATGATTGTTGGTGGCGCTATCGCAAATACTTTTTTGCATTGGGCTGATTTCGAAATTGGTAAAAGTAAAATTGAATTTGGCCAAGACGAGGTGATTGAAGGAATTATTGAGCGAGCTCATCAAAAATTTGGCAAAAATTTTGGGGCTGATTTTATTCTTCCTACTGATGTTGGAGTGGGTGTCAAATCTTCTTCGAGTGTCGCACGTACAAACAAGAACTTAAATGAAATAGGGAAAAATGACTATATTTTAGATTTAGGAGACTATTCTATCTCACGCTTAACGCGAGCTGTCGAATCGGCCAAAACTATAATTTGGAATGGGACTGTCGGTGTGAGTGAGCTTGAAAATTTTGCAAAAGCTTCTGAGGCGGTTGCTGTGGCAATTTCTCGAGCTACAAAAAATGGTGCGATTTCAATTGTTGGCGGTGGCGATACCTCTTCTTTTGTATTAAATTGGATCGAAAAGAACCCAGAGGTTGCTCAATTTTCGCTTATTTCAACGGGCGGCGGTGCGGCATTAGAATTGATGAGCGGAAATAGTTTACCGGGATTAGAGATTTTGCCAGATAGATAAGCATAAGTTTTACAAAGATAATAAAAAATGATAAAATTTAAGGAAGATGATGAAAAAGAAACTTGTAATCGGTAACTGGAAAATGAATTTAAATATGCACGAATCAAGTATTTTCTTGCATAATTTAAGCGAAAAAGTAAAAGTGTATCGCAATATTGATGTTATTTTGGCTCCTTCAACTTTTACGCTTCAATCATTGAGTTTACAGGTTAACCATCGCCAATTCAAATTAGCCGCTCAGAATTTTTATTGGCGCGATCAGGGAGCTTTTACCGGTGAAGTGTCTATTTCTCAATTGCGAGGAATTGTTCAATACGCGTTAGTTGGACACAGTGAACGGCGAAATATCTTTGGTGAGACTGATAAAGATGTTCGAGCTAAGGTTGCGGCAGCAATTCGGAATAATATTCGACCTATTTTGTGTATTGGTGAAAATTCCGACGAAAGAAATTATGGCGAGACTGATTTAGTAATTTCAGACCAACTTATAGGTGGCTTAGCGAATGTTTCTAGCGAAGATATCGAGAAAGTGGTGATTGCTTACGAGCCAGTTTGGGCTATTGGGACTGGTGTGAATGCTATGCCGGAAGATGTTCGAAAAGCTGCGCGAATGATTCGTCGTCAGATATCAGATTTATATGGTCAGAAAATTGGTAAAAAAATTCAAGTCATTTATGGTGGTAGTATTGAGCCGGAAATTGCTGGTGATTATGCTAAAATGCAAGAAATTGATGGTCTTCTGATGGGTGGCGCAAGCTTGAGTGCGGATAAATTTAGTCAGATTGTTGAAAAAATTTACGAATCAATAAAATAGAAAAGGAAAAATATGCGAGATATAGATTTTGACGAATTAGATAGGGCGGTAAATCGTTTTTTGGGTAAACCAGAGAAAGTAGAAAATCCTGAAGAGGTAACTAACAATACCGATAAGCTAAAAGAAGAGTTAAACAATATCGATAAGACTGGTAATGATAATATTGTTTTTTCTCGTAGACCAGCGATTGATGCGGGCGCATTTCATACTAATTTAGCAGAGAGAAAACTTGATAGAGTGACGGAGGATTCTTATGATACATCTAAAAGCGAGATTTTTAGTAGTGTTAGCTTGGAATCGGATAGTGCAAATAAAGATATGGACGATAAGCCTGAAGTAATTCAAGTTAAAATTAAAAAAACAAAACAGCAAATTAAAGATAACTTTAGCGAAAAAACTTATAGAAACCACAAGAAAAAGTCAACTGATATTTTAGATAATTTTGATAATTCAAAATTTGAGGAGCCTATCCTTGATGATTTCAGCGGTAGATTTAATGAAAAAATAATTATCTCCCCACCTGTAATATCGGAGCCTCAAGAGTTTGAAAAAGTGATGCCCGAGTTGGAATCCAAGGCTAGCGCTGTAAAAGATTTTCCTGTAGTAGATAAAGTAACCGCTGTAGATATGCCGGTGGCAGATGCTTCTCCTCGAATATTTGAGCGGGATGCACTCCCAAAGATAACCGTACCAGAGCGTCCTGGCGTGTTTGAGATTGAAGAGAGTGATGATGTTAGGGTTTTTGGTGCTAAAAAACCTGATATTCAGACCATTTTGGTTGAAGAAAAAACAGACGAGAATAATATTGATGATGATATTGATGCTATAGATAGTTATCGGGTCGATAATAGTATTGAGGTTCCGCAGATAAAACGAGACGCCAAACTAGAAGATGTAGATTCGGGATCTGATAGTTTGTTGAAAACTTCAATTGATGTAATAAAAAAAGATGATACTCAACTACAGCTACCTAAAGAAAAAGATCGACAGAGTATAACAGAAGAAGATATCGCGCCTGAGCCTACTGTCCATGCACCATTTTTACAGAATGCAAAAATTGAAAAACGCCCTCTTGGTTCTACCCAGTCTACTGTTAAGCAAATATCTAACTTCGATATAAAGCAAACTGATCGAAAACAGAGATATGATCAGGATGATATTAATTCGGAACCTACCACTCCAATTTTGAGTCGAGATGAGTACTCTGGGCCTGTATTAGCTAAAAAGAAAAAAACAGGATGGGGTGTTGTTATCATCATATTATTGATGTTGATTATTGGCGGGGCTGCTGGTTTTGGAGCATTCTTACTGCTTAATATGTAGTAGATTGTGTATTTTGATAGAAGTAGAAAAAAAATAGAGAATATGGTAAAATATTCTCTATGAATGCACAAGAAATCCGAAAAGCTTATCTAGAATTTTGTCAAAAAAATGGCCACGAAGTAATTGAGCGCGCTTCTTTAATTTTAAAAGATGATCCGACAACTCTTTTTACGGGGAGTGGAATGCAGCCGCTTTTGCCGTATCTTTTGGGTGAAAAACATCCAAAGGGTGTGCGATTAACAGATAGCCAAACTTGCTTACGAGCGCAAGATATTGATGATGTTGGTGATAATCGCCACACGACATTTTTTGAAATGCTTGGAAATTGGTCTCTTGGTGATTATTTTAAAGAGCAACAAATTCAGCAATTTTTTGAATTCTTGACAGATGTAGTAGGTCTTGACCCTTCGAAAATATACGTTTCTTGTTTTATTGGTAACGAAAAATACAATATTCCACGCGATGACGAATCGGCAGAGATTTGGCGAAAGGTTTTTGCTGAAAAAGGTATTGATGCAAAAATTGTTGAGCTTGATACGGCTGAAAATGGCGATAAGCTCGGGCTTCAAGGCGGACGAATTTTCTTTTATAACGATAAAGAAAACTGGTGGAGCCGTGGTGGTGGTTTAGATTCAACACCAATTGGTGATCCTTGTGGGCCGGATTCAGAAGTTTTTTATGACTTTGGTGAAGAAAATCATGATGTTAGTTTCGGTGAGGCTCATCCAGCGAGTGATAGCGGTCGGTTTATGGAAATCGGCAATCAGGTTTTTATGCAGTATCGACGTCTGGAAGATGGTTCCTTCGAGCCACTTGAAAAGAAAAACGTTGATTTTGGTGGAGGCTTAGAAAGGATTGCTGCGGCGAAAATTAATAATCCAGATGTGTTCCAAATTAGCTTGATGAAACCAATTATCGAAAAGCTTGAGGAAATTAGTGGTAAAAAATATGATGAAAATAAAGTTTCGATGCGTGTGATTGCTGACCACTTGCGAAGTGCAACATTTTTGGCAGTTGATGGCTGTATTCCTTCTAATAAAGAACAGGGCTATGTGATGCGAAAATTTATTCGTCGCGCGATGGCGAAGGCTTTCGATTTGGGTGTAGAAGATAATTTTGTTGAACAGGTTGTGCCAGTAATTGTTGGTATCTATACGCCGGACTATAAGGAAGTCGCTTTAAAATCTGATGAAATTATTGCAGTTATGGTGAAAGAAGAAAAAGCTTTCCGTCAAACGCTTCGAAAAGGCTTGCGAGAGCTTGAAAAATTTTCTCAAGATGGCTTAACTGGCGTGGAATTATTTCAGCTTTATGATACTTTTGGTTTTCCGCTTGAGCTTTCAACAGAAGAAGCTATCCGACGTAAAATACCACTTTCGAAAAACTGGCGCGAGGAATTTGATGCTAAAATGAAAGAGCAACGCGAACGCTCGCAAACGGCTTCGAAGGGTAAGTTTAAAGGCGGGCTTGAAGGGCAGACCATTGAACACCGCAAGCTTCATACAGCTACTCACTTGATGAACGCGGCGCTCCATAATATGTTTGAGGGGCAAATTGCGCAAAAAGGTTCAAATATTAATGCTGAAAGGCTCCGCTTCGACTTTACTTTTGATCGGAAATTAACCGATGATGAAAAACAGCAGATTGAAGATATGGTTAATGATCAAATTTTGAAAGGGCTGGAGGTTTCTTGGGCGGAATACCCAACAGATTACGCCTTGAATGAGCTGAAAGCGATTGGTGTGTTTGGCGATAAATACGGCGAGACTGTTAAAGTTTATACAATGAATGCCAAAGATGAAAAGCCGTTTAGTATTGAAATTTGTGGTGGGCCTCATGTTGATAATACGCGAGAGCTTGCCGAGGGCGGCAAGAAATTCAAGATCATAAAAGAGCAGTCTTCAAGCGCTGGAGTGCGAAGAATTAAAGCAGTTTTACGATAAAAATAGACTAGTCAGTCGAATGGCTGATTTTTCTTTCGAAAATTTGCAAAAAAACCTTAAACGGTTTATAATACAAACAGTATGTTTTTTAGAAATAAACAATCGGAAGAATTAGTTGACAACCATATTGTTGCCCTTGATATTGGAACCGAATATGTTAAGGCTTTGATCGCTGAAATTGATGGTGAAGATATAAAAATTATTGGTGTTGGGCGCGCTCATCAGGAATCTTCAGATATGCATTCTGGGGCTATTGCTGATATTGCTGGGGTAGTCAAAAATTGTGAAGACGCTTTAATCGAAGCTGAGGACCAAGCACAAATTCAGGCTAAACGCGCTGTTATTGGGATTGCTGGTGAGTTGGTTAAGGGGGCAACTAATACAATTCGTTATCGTCGTCCGCAGCCATCTCGACCTCTTGATGAGGCGGAAATGGAATTTATTATTGATAAAATTCATGAACGCGCTCAGTTAAAAGCTCAACGAGAAATTGCACTTGAGACCGGTAATAAAGAAGCCGAAATTAAACTAGTCAATTCCGCTATCGTTGGTATTCATATTGATGGGTACAAGGTTTCTAATCCGATTGGTTTTCAGGGTAAAGACGTAGCTATTCAAATTTATACAGCATTTGCCCCAACTGTTCACTTGAGCGCAATTGAGCGGGTTGCGAATGAACTTGCTTTAGATTTAATTGCGATTGCGGCTGAACCTTTTGCGGTTGCGAGAAGTGTTGTGGGGAATGATTCTTCATCTAACTTTACGGCAATTTTAGCTGACGTGGGTGGTGGAACTACTGATATTGCTATTGTTAACGACGGTGGTGTAGAAGGCACTAAAATGTTTGGTATCGGGGGTAGGAGTTTTACTAACCAAATAGCTAGCGAGCTTAATTTATCATACGCTAATGCCGAGAAATTAAAATTGAATCTTGAAAATGAAAAGCTAAAATCGAATGTTGCAAAAGAAGCCATTGATGCTATCGATAATACTCTTGATGTGTGGGTTTCGGGTGTAGAGCTGGCTTTGAGTGAATTTGATGACCTTGATTACTTACCTAATAGAATTCTGCTTTGTGGTGGTGGGGCTAGCCTTTCTGCTTTGACTGATAGGCTTGATGATAGTGACTGGTGGCGAGATTTGCCTTTTACTAAGAAGCCGGTGATTAAATATATTGAACCTACAGAAGTAATAGGCGTCGAAGACTTAACTAAAAAGATAGTTGACCATACTTTCATTACTGCAATGGGCTTATTGAGAGTGGGATATGATACCTACATTGGCGCAGAAAATGCCAATGAAAGCTTTAAGGATAAACTTAATAAAATTTTACGGAATTAAGACTGGAAGGTATTTATGGAAGAAAAAGCTAAAAAAACTGTAATTTATATTGATGCCGAAGACGAGATTACGGATATAGTTAATAAAATTAAGGAATCGAAAGAAAGAATAATTGCTTTAGTCCCACCTAAAGCAGTCGGGATTCTTCGTAGCGCTGTTAACTTACGAATTCTAGCGCGGACTTCCAGAAAAGATAATAAGCAGATAGTGCTGATAACTAACAATTCTGCTCTTTTAGCTATGGCTGGTGCTGCAAAAATTCCAGTTGCCAAAACGCTTCAAAGCAAGCCGGAGATTCCGGAGATTGATATTTTAGAAGTTGATGGTGAAGATATTATTGATGGAGAAAAGCTACCAGTATCTGAATTTGCTGGAAAGACGACAGATCAAGAAGAAGCTGAAATGTTGTCGAATTTAGATATTGATGACAATAAAAGTTTTTCTAAAAAGGATCCAGATTTCTCTAGAGAAAATAAGAACAAATCAAATAAAAGCATAAAAATACCAGATTTTAACAGCTTTCGAAAGAAGATTTTTATATTTGGTGGTTTGGGTGTATTTTTCATTATTTTTTTGGTATGGGCGATATTTTTTGCACCTTCAGCAAAGGTTATTATATCCGCCAAAACATCTAATTTAGGTATATCTGAGACGGTTAAGCTTTCTTCGGATGAGAATAATTTAGAGGATAAAAATTTACCCCTTTCTGTTAGAACTGTAGAGAAAATATCAGAAACATCTTTTGATGCAACTGGGGTTAAGGAAGAAGGTGAAGCTGCAAAGGGCATTATAAGGCTATCGCAGAGTAGTGAAAGTGACCCTGTGACTATAAAATCTGGAACTGCATTTTCTGCTGGAGGGTGTAATTTTGTCACTACTGAAACTGCCGTAATTCCTGGCGCAAGATTCTCACGGGGGAGTGCTTATCGTTCTGGATCAACTACTGTTTCAATCAGGGCAACACAGATTGGCGAACAGTGTAATTTATCGCCACAAAGCTACATATCATCTATTAGCAGCGTTAGCGCAACTGGAGAACAGCTTTCTGGTGGGTCTAAAACAATTAAGAAAATCGTATCAGAGGCCGACATTAATAATGCTAAGTCTAAACTAGCAGAAAATGATAACGAAAAAATTAAAGCTGAGCTTATTGAAAAATTTGGTAATGATTATATTATTCTTAAAGACAGTTTTAGGGCTGGTATCGGTGATGCTATTTCAACGCCAGCAGTTAATAATGAATCTCAGAATGGTAAAGCTACCCTTAAAGCAACGTCAGTTTACACGCTTAGCGCGATTTCTAGAAAAGACGTTAGAAATTATCTCGAAGCAAGCATAAAAAAGAGAATAAGTAACCAAAAAGAGCAACAAATATATAAAGATGGAGTTGACGAGTTGATAATTTCAAATTATTCCGGAGATTCTAAGAATGCTAGTGTTAAGTTTCAGACTACTGCTAAAATTGGTCCAAGGATTGATAAAGATAGTCTCAAGAAGAAATTATACGGTAAGCAGTTTGGGGAAGTTCAATCATTAATAGGGGGTATTGATGGTGTGAAAAATGTTGATGTTAAATTTTCATTTTTCTGGGTGACTCGTGTTCCATCTAATGATAAGAAAATTGATATTGAATTTACGGTAGAAAAATAATGTCCAAAAAAAATTTAATGTGTCTTGATGTCGGTATTCGCAGGATTGGTATTGCGCTCGCAGATTCTGCTATAAAGATTGCTATCCCTTTCACTACTATCGAGACAGACGAAGAAACCGACTCTGAGATTGACGAAATTAATAAAATTATCGCTAAAGAAAATATTAATATACTAGTCATTGGTTTGCCGAGAAACTTAAGTGGAGAGGAGACAGCGCAAAGCGCTTATACTAAAAAATTTGCTGAAAGTTTCATATATTCAGTCGATGAGATTGTCTTTCAAGATGAGAGTTTAACCTCTGTGCAGGCTGAAAATCTTTTAAAGAGCTACAAAAAACCCTATACTAAAGGAGAAATAGATATGCACGCTGCTACAATTATTTTACAAGACTATTTGGAGGAGAATTTTTAATGGATACAGATATAAGAAAAGTTTCAAAAGATGAATCTTTGCCTGACGCTAATCATATTGATGATATTAGGGTTGTAAATGAGAAGACTGATAAACAAGAGCCTGATAAGCCTGAAAAGAAAAGAAAAAAATGGTTTTTTGGTTTTTTTGCAGGCTTTGTTGCTTTAATCATTGGGTTTTGCGGAGTGGTATTTTTTACTTATAAAAAAGATATCATTTTTTCTAAACCGGGTAGTATGGTGACTTTTAAAGTTGAAAAAGGTGATACTGTCTCGTCGGTAGCAGATAAATTGAAAAAAGCTGATTTAATAATATCAAAAATTTCTTTTGAAATTTATGCTCGACTTCATCAAAAAACTAATTTAAAAACTGGATCTTACGATTTATCAAGCTCAATGACGATCCCCCAAATTATTGATAAAATTAATAAGGGTGAGATCCAAAAGAATATTTCAGTGATGTTTGTTCCTGGTGGGACGGTAGCTATGGCTAAAAAAACTTTATTAGCAGCTGGATATACTGAGAATGAGATTAATCAGGCATTCGACAAAGATTATTCGGCCGATTTTCCTAGATTATTCTCTGGTAAGCCTAAAAAAACAGATCTAGAAGGGTTTTTATATGGTGAAACTCACACTTTCCCAAAAAATACTAGTGTAGAAAAAATTATTCGTCGTTTTTTGTCAGATTTCGAGCAGGAAGTTGTTAGATTGAACCTTGAAGAGAAGTATAAATCCCGAGGCTTGAGCTTGTATGAAGGGATTACTTTAGCTTCAATAGTTCAAAAGGAGACACTGAATGATTTGGATGATAAAAAAATGGTTTCAGGTGTATTCTTTAATCGTATGAAGGCAGGAATGACTCTTGGGTCGGATGTCACATATCAATATATTGCAGACAAGTTAGGTGTTGAGCGGGATTATAATCTAAATAGTCCATACAATCTACGTGTCCATAAAGGGTTAACACCAACACCAATTTCAACCCCTGGAGTTTCTACTTTGGAAGCTATAGCTACTCCTGCTAGCCATAATTTTCTATTCTTTTTAAGTGGTGATGATGATAAAACTTATTTCGCTAAGACTGATCTTGAGCACCAAAAAAATATTCAAAAATATTGCCAGAAAAAGTGTAAAATTATTTAATCAAAATAAGCACTAAACTTGACTTTTGTATAATTATTTGTTAAAATTGTTAGGTAAATTAATATAGAATGTTATATTTTGTGGAACGTTTTATATTAAGGCACCTGCCAGAAACTGTCGTAAGAGCGCACGATTTCACTAATATTAACTAATAAAGGTCGACACCGTGCTCGTTTCGAAAGAAGGACAGGATTAAGGTAGTGCGTCGCAGTAATGCGTCTGCGGGAGAAATTTTATTCGTAATCAAAAAAAGGTGGATTCACCTAAAATTGAGATTATTAGTCATCGCTCGATGAAAGATAATCGGTTTAAAAAACTTTTGAGTAAGAAAAATTTAATTTACCTTTCTGTATTTGCTGTTATTATAGCTACTGCTATATATGGTGGCAAAATCTCAGAACAAAAGAAAAATGACAGTTTTCTAGCTAAACAGTCTGACAGGGTATTGGATAATACTGCTGGAGGAACTAATAGTATAAAAACGTCAACAGTGGATGAAGTTACTGAGTCTAAGGTTGTTGCTAGTCTAGCTGAAAATGCAAATCTTGCCGTAGCTCCAAGCACTGTCAATTCATCAATATCGCTTTCTATTCTGAGCGACTCAAAAATTTCTGATACATCTGGTCCAGTTGAAAAACCGAAAGTGTTAGAAGTCTCCGCTGAGAAGAGGGAGATTGTAACCTACAAAGTTGAGTCCGAACAGTCGATTCAGTCGATTGCTGACAAATATGGTATTACGGCTCAGACAATTAAATGGGTTAATAATTTAAAAGGTGATAATGTTGAAGCAGGTAAAGAGCTTAGAATTCTGCCGGTAGACGGGATTATATATAAAATTAAAGAAAATGAAAAAATAGACGGAATTGCTACAAAATATCAAGCAAGTGTTGAGCGTATAGTTTCGTATAATAGACTTAAAAATGAGACTGACACTAAAGCTGGAACTGAAATAGTGATTCCTGGTGGTGTTTTACCTGAAGAAGAGCGTCCCGATTATGTAAGGCCGGTTGTTAATAGAAGATATCAGACGACTTCTGCGCCAAGGTCTACATTCTCCTCACCTTCTGCGCTTGCTTCAAATTTCAATGCTAAGGCTGGTAATGCTTACGCTTATGGATACTGTACTTGGTATGTATATAATCGTCGTCCTGATATTGGTAGTTACTGGGGTAATGCTACCTCATGGGCTGCCGCTGCTCGTGCTGCAGGATTTACGGTCGTGCAAGGTGTTCCAAAGGCTGGATCTATCTTCCAATATGGTGGCGGATATGGCCATGTCGGAATAGTTGAATCAGTGAACGAATCAGCTGGAACTATGCGCATTTCAGATATGAATGGTATTGCTGGTTGGGGTGTAGTTGGTTATAAAGACAATGTGCCAATTAATCGAGCTTGGTATTATATATATTAGTTATTAAAGGAGATACAGAAAAACGCTAATAAAGCGTTTTTCTTTTGGCTTGAAAAATGGTATAATTTAAAAGATATGTTTGTAGATACAGCTAAGATTTTTGTCCAAGCCGGCCGCGGCGGAAATGGTGCGGTCAGTTTTCGGAGGGAGCTTTATATAGAAAAAGGTGGGCCGGATGGCGGCGATGGTGGTCGAGGTGGTAATGTTGCTTTTCGGGCTACTAAGGATTTGAATACCCTTTTGAATTTTCGTTATAAGCCAGAAATTAAAGCTAAAAATGGCGAAAACGGTTCAAAAAGGAATAAGACTGGAAAGTCTGGCGAAGATTTAATTGTTAAGGTTCCTGTGGGAACTTTAGTTAAGCGAGACGGAGAGATCTTAGCTGACTTAAAGTTTGATGGCGAAGAAGCTATTATTGCTCGTGGTGGCGATGGTGGATTTGGTAATGCTCACTTTAAATCTTCGGTTCGGCAAACTCCACGTGTCGCTGAACTTGGTGAAGCTGGTGAAACTTTTGAAGCTGATTTAGAGCTAAAACTGCTTGCCGATGTCGGGTTGGTCGGTTTTCCGAATGCTGGAAAATCTACATTTTTGAGTGTTGTTTCTAATGCGCGACCAGAAATCGCCAATTATGCTTTTACGACCCTTACTCCAAATCTTGGCGTAGCAGAAATTGATGGCTTTAATCTTTTAATTGCGGATATCCCAGGTTTAATTGAAGGTGCGAGCGAAGGTAAAGGTTTGGGCGATGCATTCTTACGTCATGTTGAACGAACAAGTGTTTTGCTCCATTTGATTGATATTTATGAAGAAAATCCAGATGAACAATATAAAATTATTCGTGAAGAATTAAAAAAATATCAACCTGAGCTTTTAGATCGACCTGAAATCATCGCTTTAACTAAAGCGGAGGGAATGGATGCTGAAATGATTGATTTTCAAATTTCGAAACTTCGTAAGGTGGCTGATGGCTCGCAGATTTTTGCGATTTCTTCGAGTGCGCATCAAGGCTTAAAAGAAGTTCTTCGTGCGCTTCGAAAGCAAGTTGAAGAATCTAGAAATATGCGGGCCGAAGTAACTCTTAATGATGAGAAAAATGAAGAGATTACTGTGATATCTTTATCTCAGGATGAAATTAATAGGGCTTGGACTGTTGAATTTAATGAAGAAGAAAATATTTTCGAAGTTAGTGGTGAAAAAATTGAAAAATTTGCGCGCCGAACAAATTTCATGAATATTCATGGTGTAAATCGTTTGCGTGATATCTTGCGAAAAATGGGAATTGAATATGAACTCCGCCGAATGGGCGCAGAAAACTCAAGCATAATTTCAATCGCTGGCAATCAATTTGAGCTTGTTGACTCGAATTGGGAAGATTAAAATATAAAAAAGTGTAATACTTTGCAATCACATTTTGCTAGAAATGAAATTTTTTCGCAATACGTGTTAAATCTTTAGTTGATATCTTATCAAGAATTTTTAAATATTCTTGATAATTTCTAACTCTTCCATAAGTAAAAAAATCTTCACGATAAAAATTTACGATTCTTTCGGTTGATTCGCGAGTTATTTTTTCGCTATTTTTGATATTTTGTTTAATTATTTCGAAAGTTTGAACGTTAATTTCACTATTTTTGATTTTTAAAAACTCCTCATTAATTATTTTTTTGAGATTATTCTTATTTTCTGATTTAATTTTTGAACCAATCACGAAAAAGGGATGATCTCGGATTGTGTTAAGATGAGGCTCAAAATTGATTCCATATAAAATACCTGCGTCCCTCCCTCGCAAAAAAGCTTTGCCAATTTTTGGGCGAAAAAGATACGACATTAAAATATAAAATGAAGCTCGTTCTTTTTCGGTTAAGGGTTGATCTGTATGAAAAATTTTACAGATTTCATCAATAGTTTTTGAATTATGATGGGTTGAAAAGCATTTTTGGTTGATTGCAGGGAGGTTTGTAGTTGGTACTTTCCCTGATGGTAAATTTATTTTATTAATTTCTTTGATAAAATATTCAAGTTCGGTATCTGAAAAATCAGCACAAATAATTATTCGAAGATTGTTTTTAATATAATTTTTATGATAAAATTCCTGAATGTCTAAAAGATTTATAGATTCCAATTCACTAAGATGCTCTTTTATGTCTTTTATATCAGGAAAAACTTCTTTTAAAGCCTTTTCGAAAATTTGAATCGATGGCCTTATGGATTTATTTGTAATTTCAGTTTCAACGATTTTCTTTTGATTTTCAAAATCTTCTTGAGAATTGGGTATTTTTGAGATTGAATTTATTAAAATGTTAAAACATTCTTTCGAAAATTCTTTTGGTGATGTGATAAAAAATCTTGTTCGTTCGTAGAAAGTGTTGGCGTTTGAATAGGCGCCAAATTTTAAGAGTTTTTCGTTAGTTTCTTTTGGAAAAGTAGCAATTAAATGTTCCAAAATATGTGGAACTTGTGTTTTTTGCGAATGATTATATCCCGCGTTAAAGTTGAATTCCAGATGAAAAGTATTGGGGTTTGAGTTTTTTATATAGAGCAGCTCCATATTATTAATAATCATTTTTTTTGCTTTCATAAAATCCTTTCCTAAACAAAAGACGCCATAAGTGGCGCCACGTTATTAGTCGACACCATAGGTGTCGGGGTCTACAGGGTCTGTGTCTGTGGTGCCTCCATGCCAAGGTCCACCGTCTTCACAGTTGCCAGGTTCCCCGTAATTATCGGGGTCTAAGAAATGAGCTAAAGACATATTTCTGTCTCCTTGTTTTTATTTAGTCTATAAAGACTATAATACAATTATAAGATAAAATCACTGAAAAGTAAAGAAAAATTGAAAAAAATGGAGAGATAGAGTAAAATATAACCATGAAGACTTTCTTTTTTTATGATTTAGAGACCAGTGGATTTAGCCCGCAAAACGACCGAATTATGCAATTTGCAGGGCAGCGAACAGATGAAAACCTTAATCGAATTAGTGAGCCTGTTAATATTTTAGTTAGATTGAACGATGATGTTTTGCCAAGCCCAAGTGCGTTGATGGTGACAAAAATTAGTCCGCAAAAAACGGTTGAAGAAGGTTATACCGAGGCGGAATTTGCGAAAATGCTCGTTGAAGAATATTTCACACCAGATACAGTGATTGTTGGATATAATAATGTTCGATTTGACGATGTTCATATTCAGCATCTTTTGTGGCGAAATTTCTACCCGCCATATGATTGGCAGTGGAAAGATGGCCGCTCGCGTTGGGATTTACTAGATGTTGTTCGAATGATTCGGGCGCTTCGACCAGAAGGGATTAATTGGCCATTTGTCATAAATGAAGAAACTGGTGAAAAATTTGCCGCTAATAAGCTAGAACTTTTAACTAAAGAGAATGGAATTTTGCACGAAAATGCTCATGATGCAATGAGTGATGTTGATGGTTTGATAGATGTTGCACGACTCTTGAAAGAAAAACAGCCACAGATTTTTAATTATCTCTTTAAAATTCGTTCAAAGAATGAAGTGCAAAAACTAGTTAATCTTGAGAATCCGAAGCCATTTGTTTATACTTCTGGTCGCTTTAAAGTTGAATTTGAAAAAACCACGGTGGCATTTCCCATTGCGCCGGCTAAAAATAAAAATGTAATTGTTTGGGACTTGAGATTTTCTCCTGAAAAATTTATTGATTGGAGCGAAGAGCAAATTCTAGAAAATATTACAGCAGATTTTGAAGCTCGTTTGCAAGCAGATTTTACGCCACTACCAGCCAAAGTCTTGCAATATAATAGATGTCCGGCAGTTGCGCCAATGGGTGTTTTGACTGAGGAGAATCAGCAAAGGTTGAAGATTGATTTAGACGAAATTCAGAGAAATTTAGATATTCTACGAAAAAATCCACATTTTGTTGAAAATATTCGTTCGGCTTTCGAAAAGCGAAATGATAAATTTATTGATCAGTCCGCTGATGGTGAAAAAAAATGGCCTGAAGCTCAATTGTACGACGGATTTTTGCCGAGCTCTGACGAGCCAAAAGTTTCGGCTGTGCGAAATGCTAGTGCGCGCGAATTGGCGGATTTTCATCCAGATTTTACGGATGAGCGACTTGATGACTTATTGATTCATTATAAGGCACGTAGTTTCCCGAAGAGCTTAAATGCTAGCGAAAAAGCTTCGTGGGAAGAATATCGTGCGCAAAATATTCAAAAAATGCTACCTAAATTCATGGAAGAATTACAACAGATTTCACTGTCTCAGAATTTGAGCCCGCAAGAAGAATTTATTATTGAAGAAATGAAGCTCTGGCTTGAAAATATTTTACCAGAAGCTAACTAATCTATAATCCCGATAAAAATAGTGATAACTCCTAGGATTGCATGACTTATGGTTACTCCAGTGAGGTTCTTGGTTTTGAGATATTTTTGATGCCACAATAGGCCAATTAGAAATGTTAATATGCAAGTTATTAAATCTTTATAACCTAAATGTGCTAAGCTATATAAAATCGATGAAATTAATATGATTGAAGATTTTCGAAAATTTATTTGTTGTAAAATACTCGTTAATGCTCCTCTATAAAGAAATTCTTGAATGGGTGAAGATATAAAAATATAAAATAAGTAAAAAGACAGAGTTTCGCTTGGCTGGAATCTTGATATTCTAAAATTAAATAAAATAATTCCAATAATTATAAGAATAAATGTTACTATTGAAATATCTCGAATTGATTGTATAGATTTTGCTGATTTGATACCAAGGGAACTGTTGTTGAAACCTAATAATCGGAGTATGATATAAATTAAAATTCCGCCGATAGCTAAAATTATGAATTTATTTTTAAAAAATAATGGATTAATCAATAATAAAAATGGAATAACTATGTAAAAAGTGAATATTAATAACAATATTAATCTGTTGCTTTTGTGCGTCATTTGGTCAGCTCTTCAATCTCCGGTGACCATTCGCCGGCTAAGATTTTTTTATTCTGTTTGTCTAGAGATATAAGCTCACGAACCTCTTTGGGTAGATTATCTTCTGGGTGCTTGAAACCTGTCGTCCACTGATATCCCTTGTTATAGCCTAGTTCCTTGGTGATTTTGGAAGTAGAATTTCTTAAGTGTAAAGGAATAGGAGCGTTTGGGGCTTTCTTTACTAAGTCATAAGATTGAAACATAATTCCAGTAGCTTCACGTGATTTTTTAGATTTTGCTAAAGCTATTGCAGCATGGAATAGATTGTACTTAGCCTCTGGCATTCCTATTTTTTCAACCGCATCAAAAGCGGAATTCGCCAAACTAAGAGCACCATTTCCAGCTAGACCAATATCCTCACTTGCAAAAATAATCATTCGGCGGGCGATATATTTTGGATCCTCGCCGGCGTTTAGCATCTTAGCTAGATAGTAGCCAGTGGCATCAACGTCGCTGGCTCGCATGCTTTTGATAAAAGCTGAGATTGTGTCATAATGGGAATCGCCATTTTTATCATAAATTGAGGTTGAATTTTCGATTGAATTTTTAATAACTTCTGGTGTAATGTTATTTTTTTCAAAATTTAAAATTAGCTCGAGATTTCCGAGCGCTTTTCGAGCATCGCCACTACTTATTTTAGCGAGAAGTTTGAGTGCTTCTGGCTCTATTTTTATTTTTGGCGAAACTTTTTTAAGAGCGTTTTTAATGATTTTCGAAATTTCCTCAGTATTTAAAGGCTTGAGTGACAGAACTCGACTTCTTGAAAGTAGAGGTGTGATAATTTCGAATCCTGGATTCTCGGTTGTCGCACCAATCAAATTTATCAATCCACTTTCAATATGTGGCAAAAAAGCATCTTGCTGCGATTTATTGAAACGGTGAATTTCATCAACAAAAAGAATTGTTCGCGTTCCGAGGTTCCAATTTTGGCGAGCATGTTCGATAACTTTTTCAATATCTTTTTTACCACTAGTGACGGCTGAAATTTCAATAAAATCTGCATTAACTTCATTCGCTAAAATTCTTGAAAGGGTAGTTTTGCCAGTTCCAGCTGGCCCCCAAAAGATTAAGCTAATAGGTTCTTTGTTTTCGATTATTTTTCGTAAAATTCCATTTTTACCAATAAGGTGAGATTGGCCAATAACTTCATCAAGCTTTTTTGGTCTCATTTTTTCGGCAAGCGGAATTCTTTGCAATATATTCATTGTGAAAATTATATCATTTTTTAGATTTTCGGCAAAGTTCTTGCGATTTTTGGAATATTCGTGTATAATCTGAATGTGTGGCTCTTTAGCTCAGTTGGTAGAGCAGAGGCCTGAAGAGCCTTGTGTCCCCAGTTCAAGTCTGGGAGGAGCCACCAGAAAGCGACTTACTTAGGTAGGTCGTTTTCTTTTGTTTTGAAAAAAAATCTAAAGCTGGTATAATTTAAGTTATGAAAATTAATACGAAACCACTTCCAGGAATGATGGAGCTTTTACCTGAAGAGCAAATTGAATTTGATCGAATTTTAGGTGTAATAAAAAAATATCATGAAAGATTCGGTTTTGTATCAATAGATACTCCAGTTATTGAGCGCACGGAAACTCTACTTGCGAAAGCTGGAGGCGAGACAGAAAAGCAAATTTACCGCTTTAAGAAAGGTGATAACGATTTAAGTCTTCGCTTTGACTTAACGGTTCCAACCGCTAGATTTGTTGCTGAAAATTTTGGTCAACTGCAGTTTCCTTTTAAACGCTCGCAGATTGGCAAAGTTTATCGAGGTGAGAGAGCTCAAAGAGGTAGATTTCGTGAATTTTATCAATGTGATATTGATGTGATCGGTCGCGGTGAATTAAGCTTAAAATATGATGCAGAAGTTATCACGGTTATTTATGAGATTTTTCGCGAATTAAATTTTGGTGAGTTTATAATAAGGATCTCAAATCGAAATTTGGCGACTGGTTTATTGAAGAGTTTGAATCTAGAAGGAAAGGCGCCTGAAATTCTTGGGCTAATTGACAGTGCTGAAAAGATTTCTAATGAAGAATTTGACAGGCGACTTTTGTCTTTTAACATTGGCGATTCTGCGCAGAAAATTAAACAATTTATTGAAATTTCTGGTGATAATTCAGATATCTTTAAACAGTTAGAGTTAATCTCTGATGGATTATCTGATAATGATCAATTCAATAAAGGTATTTCTGAATTAAAAGAGGTTGTTGCAATTCTTAAATTAATGGGTGTAGAGGAGAAATTCTTTAAGATTGATACCCTAATTATTAGGGGTCTTGATTATTATACTGGTACTATTTTTGAGACAAACTTATTAGACTATAAAGAGATTGGATCGGTATCTAGTGGTGGACGCTATGATAACTTAAGTGAATATTATTCAAAAGAAAAATTACCTGGGGTTGGCGCTTCAATTGGCTTAACGAGACTATTTTGGTGCTTGCGCGATCTTGGTCTGCTGAATTTTTCGAGTAAGACATCAGCTGAATTTTTGATAATACCATTCAGTGACAATGAGTTATTTAAGGCTTTTGAGATCGCTAAACAACTTCGCGATAAAGGGGTGGGTGTTGAGGTTTTACTAGAGGAAATGAAAATTGCTAAAGCTATCAAGTTCGCTGATAAACGTGGCGTTAAATTCGCTCTGGTGCTAGGAGAACAAGAAATAGAACAAAACCGGTTTGAATTTAAAAATATGGCAACTGGTGAAAAAATTGATCTAGTAGAGTTCCTGAAATAATTTATGTTTATTTCTTTGTCTATTTATGCTATAATTTTTTTATGGCACCTTGGCGGAGTGGTTACGCAGAGGTCTGCAAAACCTTTTACACCGGTTCAATTCCGGTAGGTGCCTCCAAAATTATTTAAAGAAAGGTAATATGGAAGAAAATAAAATCCAAAAAGTAGAACGAGTTGTAGAAATTCGAAAAGGCGAGAATAATCAGACGGTAGTTTCTTCTCAGCCATCTATTATGCAATTACAGACCCGATCAAAAAAGAAATATAGCCAAACCGTTCAAGTAGTGAGAAGTGTTTGTGTTTGGATTGTGATTTTGATGACTGCTTTGATGGCGATGGTCGCATTGATTGCAATGTGGGCTAACTTGGATGGAGAGATTGTTGCTAAAACTTTTGGTACCATGTTTATTGTTGGCTTTGCTGCTGGAGTTATTATGCTTGTCGCCCCAGCACTTGATAAGACTGAGCAATAATAATTATAATTAGAGCGCGCCTTGATTTTTGGAGTTAAGGCGCGTATAATAAAAATATGCGCGAGTGGCGGAATTGGTAGACGCGAGGGACTTAAAATCCCTTGACCTAAACAGTCGTGCGGGTTCGATTCCCGCCTTGCGCACCAATAAATTTAAGGAGATAAAATAAAATGGAATTAATAATTGCTGTTATAGTTATTGTGCTTTTGATTGGATTGTTTGTCTGGGCGCAGTATAACGGTCTTGTCAAATTAAATGAGCGTGTAGAAGAAGCTTGGAGTGATATAGCTATTCAGCTTAAATATCGTGCAGATTTGATTCCTAATATTGTTTCTACAGTAAAAGGATACGCAACTCACGAAGAAAAGGTTTTTGCTGAAGTGTCAGAGGCTCGATCAAAATTAATGGGCGCTGGTAGTGATGTTAAAGCTGCTGCAAAGGCCGAAGGTGAGCTCTCGAGTGCTCTTAGCCGTTTGATGGCTATTTCCGAGAACTATCCTGATTTGAAAGCTAATGTAGGATTTATTCAACTACAAAATCAGCTTCAGGAAATTGAAGATAAGATTCAAGGTGCGCGCCGATTCTATAATGCTGGCGTTCGTGATTTGAATATTAAAATTAAAGTTTTCCCAACAAATATCTTTGCTAAGAAACTTGGTTTTAATGCTCGTGAATTCTTTGAAGTAGAAGATCGAGCTAGTGTTGAAAAAGCTCCAGAAGTAAATTTTTAGGGTTAGATTTCTGGAATGTATAGTTCAATCGTCAAAAATAAACGCAATACGGTTGTAATTTTTACGGCATTTATTGCAATTATTTCGGCGATTGGCTTTTTTATTTCAAATTTTTACCATAACTCTTCGATTTTTTGGTGGACTTTTTTTGGTGCGTTAGCTTATGCTGGAGTAGATTATCTTTTAGCAGCGAAAATTGCGTTATCTATGGCTGGTGCGAAGGAAGTTTCTAGACAGCAATCACCTGAATTTTATGCAGCAGCAGATTCATTATCGATAACGGCAGGTATCCCTATGCCGAGATTATTTGTTATTGATGACCCCTCTCCAAATGCTTTCGCGGCAGGAAATTCACCCAGGAATGCAGTTGTCTGTGTGACGACTGGTTTGCTGGAGCTTATGGACAAGCCCGAGCTCGAGGCGGTTATTGCCCATGAGATTTCTCACATAAAAAATTATGATATTCGAGTATCTATGGCTGCTGTTGCGTTAACAGCTGCGATTGGTTTTTTGGCGGACATTGCTTGGCGATTATTTTTTTGGAATGACGATAAAGATTCTAAAAACCCTATAGAGATAATCATTGGACTGATTTTAGTGCTAATCTCACCACTTTTAGCGGCAATTATTCAGTTAGCTATTTCCAGGGAACGAGAATATTTAGCTGATGCTTCTGGGGTAATGTTGACGAGATATCCTGACGGAATGATCTCGGCGCTTGAAAAATTAAAAGCTAATTCTATGCCGCTTAAAAAACAATCTTCGACAACTGCCAGTTTGTATATTTCGAATCCACTTAAAAAGGGTGTGATCAATACTCTATTCTCAACACATCCTCCAATAGATAAGCGGATTCAGAGATTAAAAGATAATAGTAGGAAATTTTAGATCATGGTTAGAAAAAAATATAGCTCAGATGAAGAGCCGGTTTCGGCGTTATATTTTTACTGGATTTCATTTAGAATTTGGCTCCGTAAAAATTTAGTTGGGCGTTTTGGAGATTTTCGCAGTCGTCGCTTTCATCGTAGCTTTCGTTTAACTCGTAAACGAGATTATCAGCGACCTCTTAAAATTGCGGGCTACTGGAGCTTTACTAAGGCTGTTTTTCGTACTATTTTAGAAAACAAGAAATCTTTTTTGTGGTTAATGGTGGTAATAGCTATGGCTAATTTTATTTTGGTTGGTTTACTTGACCAGGATTTTTTAAATAGTTTAAAAGATATAGCAAATGCTACTAATGGTGGGTTACTTAGCGGTGGATGGGGCGAATTGGGCAAAGCTAGTCTTGTAGTGCTTTCGACGTTTTCAACTGGAGGATTAGTACGCTCGCCGAACGAGGCTCAGCAAACGACAATGTTTCTAATCGTTATGTTTGCTTGGCTAGCGGTTGTTCAGCTTTGTCGCAATATTTTTTCTGGGAAAAAGAAGATTAGCGTTCGCGAAGCACTCTATACTTGCGGAATGCCGATAATACCTATGTCTATAATAGCTCTGGCAATTTTAATTCAAGCCATTCCAGCATTCTTGAGTGTAATTATTTATGGATCTGCAATTGCCACTAAATTTGCTTCACGGGGCGTGGAGCAGATGATGTTTTTTGCAGCTATTGCACTATTGGTTTCTTTATCTATCTTTTGGATTATCGGGTCGGTTTTTGCTCTAATTATAGTGACTATCCCTGGCACTTATCCACTTCAGGCTTTAAAAATATCTGGTGATATGGTGGTTCAGCGACGTCTAGCTATTCTTTTTCGGGTTTTATGGTGTGTGTTTATTTTGGCGGTTATTTGGTTTGCTATTTTAATCCCTTTGGTTCTTCTATCTAATTGGTTGAGCTCAATTACAAGTTTTTTTACCGGTTTACCAATTGTTCAGGCTGCAATGGTACTATTGACAAGTTTTTCTCTAGTCTTCGCGTCCGTTTATCTTTATTCACTTTACAGGAAAATCATTGACTATGACCGACAAAATTAACTCTCGATATCTTGATTTAATAAAACTATTAAATAGATATTCTTTTGAATATCATTCATTAGATGAACCTAGTGTATCGGACGCGGTTTATGATTCGCTTTTTGCAGAATTAAAAAAAATCGAAGCTAGAAATCCAAATATTATTTCGCCTAATTCACCAACTCAACGTGTCGGGAGCGCTGTGAAGGGTGGTTTTCAAAAAGTAAAACATACTAGTCGAATGTTAAGCTTGAACGACGTTTTTTCAGAGAAAGAAGTTGAAGAATGGTTTGCTCGAATTAAGAAACTTAAACCAGAATTACAGGAAGATCTTTTTTGTGATATTAAAATGGATGGACTTGCTTGCTCAATTATATACGAGGATGGCGAATTTGTTCGTGCGGTTACACGGGGTGATTCATTTGTTGGTGAAGATGTCTCAAGTAATGTTCGTACCATTAAAAATGTGCCGATGTTCCTGGAGCGTGGTCCTGATTTTTTGCGCCATGGCAGAACAGAGATTCGTGGTGAGATTGTGATTTTGAAAGATGATTTTGATAGGTTAAATAAGGTTCAGCGAGAAAATGGTAAACCTGAATTTGCTAATCCACGGAATTTAGCAGCTGGAACTATTCGCCAGCTTGATCCGAGTATTGCCGCATCTCGACCGCTCAATTTTCGGGCGTATGATTTAATTCGTGAAGATCAGGATGAGATTCCGACTAACGAATTCGCTTACAAGGCTATATCTAAGGTTGGTATCGAGTGTAATCCTCAGGCTCGCAGGTTTAATTCTATAGAAGAGGTACTTAAGTTTATCGATGACTGGAGTGAGGATCGGAAAGACTTGCCGTTTAACACTGATGGGTTAGTGGTTAAGATAAATAATCGTAAAGATTTTTTCGATCTTGGAGTAGTTGGGAAACAGCCCCGTGCGGCGATTGCTTTTAAATATTCTCCCGAAGAAGCTACTGCGGTCGTAAAAGATATCGTAATCTCTATTGGCCGAACTGGCGCGGCGACTCCGGTAGCTGTTTTTGCGCCAGTTCAGGTTGCTGGAACGACTGTCCAGCACGCGAGCCTACATAACGCTGATGAAATTGATCGGCTGGATGTTAGGATTGGAGATACTGTAGTTATTTTTAAAGCAGGAGATATCATCCCTAAAATTAATCGTGTTTTAAAAGAGCTTCGAACTAATAAACTGCCTAAATTTAATTTTGAGCAGGAACTTGCTAGGCAATACCCTGAGGTTGAGTTTGAACGGCCTACTGGTGAAGTAGTGTATCGGGTTAAGGGGGTTAACTCTAATATAATTTTGAAGAAAACAGTTGCTTTCTATACTTCAAAGGCAGGGCTTGATATCGAAAACTTGGGTGAAAAAAATGTTGACTTATTAGTTGAAAAGGGCTTAATTCAGGATTTAGCTGATATTTATAATTTGAAGAAAGAAGATTTGTTGAACCTTGAGCGTTTTGCGGAACTTTCGGCGAATAATCTTTTGCGGGCGATTGATAATTCTAAAAATCCAGAACTCGATAAATTTATTGCAGCGCTGGGGATTAGGCACGTTGGTGGTGAGACCGCTAAACTTTTAGCAGAGAAATTTGGTAATTTTGATAGTTTACGACGTGCTGAGTTGGAGGAACTGCTTGAAATTGATGGAATTGGCCAAAAGGTCGCGGAAAGTATTTTAGCTTATTTTTCAGACGATGATAATCTGTTGGTATTGGAAAAAATGTTTAGTTATGGGGTAAAGGTTAAAGATTTCTCGAAAATTGAAGGCGTTTTGAATGGTAAGAATTTTGTAATTACTGGTGTGTTAAATAGCATGTCGCGTGAACAAGCGGCAGAAAAAATTGAGAAGCTTGGCGGAAAATTTCAAAAAACAATTTCGAAAACAACTGATTTTTTGATTATTGGCGAAAAAGTTGGAGCGACAAAGATTTTGAAAGCTGAAAAGTTAGGGGTGAAAATTTTAAATGAAGATGTTTTTTTGAAAACAATAAATGAAAGCTAGAATTGTTGTAGTTTGTATTTTTAAAAGTTCAAAATAGCAGCTAACCAAAGTCTATTTAATTAATAAAAATAAGCATATTGCTAGAAAACTTATTATTTAGATCCCTATTTTTGATTTTTCCTAGCTTTTTTTGTATAATTTAAGATAGTATGAAAAGATATAATCCGATTGAAATTGAAGAAAAGTGGCAAAAAAAATGGGATGAATCAAAGCTTTATGAGGTTAAAGCGGATTCTTCGAAACAGAAAATGTATATCTCGGGAATGTTTCCGTATCCAAGTGGGGCAGGGCTTCACACCGGGCACGCAAGGAGCTACACAATCGTTGATTCAATCGCGCGTTTTTATCGCCAGCAGGGTAAAAATGTTTTAAACCCGATCGGTTGGGATACTTTTGGTTTGCCGGCGGAAAATTACGCAATCAAAACTGGAATTTCACCGCAAGAAGCTACAAAAATAAATATTGCAAATTTCAAAAAACAATTTAAACGACTTGGAATTTCAATCGATTGGTCGCGAGAAATTAACACTTCAAACCCAGAATATTACAAATGGACACAATGGATTTTTCGTGAGCTCTATAAAAAAGGCCTAGCTTATCGAAAAGAGAGCTATCAGTGGTGGTGTGATAATGATAAAACAGTTCTCGCAAATGAACAGGTTGAAAATGGCCGATGCTGGCGTTGCGGTGAAGAAGTTTCAAAAAAACAAATGACTCAGTGGTTCTTTAAAATTACTGCATATGCTGACGAACTTTTGGCTGATATCGATAATCTAGATTGGCCTGAAAAAATCAAAACAATGCAACGAAACTGGATTGGTAAATCTGAAGGTGCTGAGGTAGAATTTAAGATTGCTGATAATGAAGCTAAAGGTGAAAAAATTAAAGTTTTCACTACGCGGCCAGATACAATTTTCGGTGTAACTTTTCTAACTATCGCTCCAGAACATGAATTACTCGAAAAACTCTCTACCGATTTAACTAGAGAAAAACTTGAAGAATATAAGAAAGAATCGCTTAAAAAATCTGAAATTGAGCGTCAAGAAAATAAAGAAAAGACAGGAATTTTCACTGGAAGTTATGCAATAAATCCAGCAAATGGCAAAAAAATCCCAATTTGGGTGAGTGATTACGTGCTTGGAGGCTATGGCGAAGGGGCTGTTATGGCGGTTCCTGCTCATGATGAGCGAGATTTTGAATTTGCTAAAAAATTCGATTTGGATATTGTAAAAGTTGTTGAGAAGCCTGAGGATATGGCGGATGATGATTCTTGCTATCATGGAGAAGGAGTTATGGTTAACTCTGGTGAATTTAACGGTCAAAAATCAGAGGATGTTCGTGAGCAGATTTTAGACTGGCTTGAAGAATCTGGAGTTGGTCGTTCGAAAACTACATATAAAATGCGAGATTGGTTAATTTCTCGGCAGCGCTATTGGGGTTGTCCGATTCCAATTGCTTATGATAAAGATGGGAAAGAGCATTTGATCCCTGAGGATCAATTACCTGTGATGCTTCCAATTTTGAGCGATTTTAAACCTGATGATTCTGGAAAGTCGGCCCTTGCTAAGAGTAAAGAATTCATTACAGTTGAAATTAACGGCGAAAAAATGACTCGTGAAACTGATACTATGGATGGTTACGCATGCTCAAGCTGGTATCTTTTGCGATATGCTGACCCTCGAAATTCTAAGCAAGCTTGGGACCCTGAGCTTGTAAATTACTGGGCGCCAGTTGATTATTATGTTGGTGGCGACCACGCAGTTGCGCATTTACTATATATTCGTTTTTGGACACATGTTTTTAAAGATTTAGGGTTAACTAATTTTTCCGAACCAGTTAAAAAACTCCTTTATCACGGATATATTAATGCGGAAGATGGTTCGAAAATGAGTAAATCAAAGGGGAATACTATTGATCCGCTTGAAGTTATCGACCAAGGATATGGTGCAGATTCACTTCGAACTTATGAAATGTTTATTGCTCCATATGAAGTTGATGCTTCTTGGGATTCACGAGGTATAGCTGGAGTTTATCGTTTTTTGAATCGTGTTTGGGTTTTGATTCAAGAATTCATTGAATCTGAAAAATCTGCTGAAAATCTTTCGAATTTTGCTGAAATCCAAAAAATTCAGCATAAAACCATCAAAAAAGTTACTGAAGATTTTCACCGCGAAAGCCTGAATACTGCGGTTGCTGCTCTGATGGAATTTGTAAATGATCTGTATAAATTGAAACTTGAAGGTTTTTCGAACGATTGGCGATTTGTTTTAGAAGATTTACTTAAAATGCTCGTTCCATTTGCGCCACATATTTCGAGCGAACTCTGGCAGCAGCTTGGAAATGATGACTTTATTGAAAAGTCTGGCTGGCCAAAATGGAATGAAGAGCTTTTGAAAACTGATGAAATTCAAATTATTGTTCAAGTTAATGGAAAATTACGTGGAAAAATTAAAGTTTCGCCTAGTGCTTCTGAAGATCAAATACTAGATCTGGCTAAGTCTGAAGAGAATGTTGTCAAACATTTGGCTGGAAAGCAGATTGTGAAAGAAATTTTTGTGCCCAATAAAATTATAAACTTAGTTGTTAAATAAATTAAATAACTACGTTCCGTTAAGAGGACGCAGTTATTTAATTTATTATTTTTTATCATTAGGTGTGAAGTCGCGTGGAGAAGCCTCAACTGCAACCCAGCCGTCTTCATCTATTTTTTGGTTAGTGAAGGACTCGACTCCCTTGGCTGTATTTCTTACGTTTTCAACTCGAGTAATAAACATCTTATCGTCCCTATCGTAATATACATCGCCCGATAGATTGTATTCGACATCAATTTTGTGAGTTCCTACTGAAGAATGAAGATTCTTGCCCAGTTCATGTACCGTATCTCCGGCGTGAGATTTATTTGTTGTGCGTATAGCACTTCCTTCTTCAACTTTTAAGACTCCGCCGTTGCTTGAGACCTTTTCTATGGTTGGGTCATCAAAATCAATATGCGTCTGATCTAGATCTTTTTTACTAGTACCTTTAAGGACTTCATTTACAGGGCTGACTGTTAAATTGTTAATTTGCTCGCGCGATTGGTACGATTTTATTTCTTTAGCTATTTGTGCTCCACCTGTTATTGTAACTCCGATTGCCGCTAATTTTGCTATTTTTTTGAGTGTAGCTTTTTTACGAGATGGTTTTCTTTCTTGAATATCTGTATGATTATCTAATTTTGTCTGATGCTCAAAATTATCTCCGGATATCAAATCTTGAGCTTGATTATTGGGATTTTTTCTTAAATCTGAAATAAATTGAGGTTCGTAGTTAGGGTTTGGCTGGTTGATGTAACCCGGGCCTACTACATGTTTATTATTCATATTTCTCTTTTTCTTTTTAATTTTGTTATTTATATTTCATATTCTAGCATAAAATAATTATTATGTCAATAGTTTAAATAAAAAACTGCTTGATTTATCTTGAAAAATCCTGTATAATTACTTCAAAGGCAAATAATAACCTAAAGGAGAACTTTAATGGCACAGCCAAAAAAGCAGAGTAGCCCTCGAAAAACTGGATTACGACGCAGTCACTTGCGCCTTGATTTAGCTCGACGAGTAAATAAGAAGTCACCAGTAAAAGTCTATACAACTAAAAAACAATCTGGTAAAGCTTTGAACAAGCAACTCGAAGAAAATAAAACGCTTGCAGCTTAGTTTGCTGGCGTTTTATTTTTGTTTGACAAATAATAATTTTATATAATAAAAAAGGAAAGAACCTTACGCAAAATGGCATCAAATAGACACTTAGGACGAATCGTCGTCCTTCAAACACTCTACGAATACGAATTTCGCTCACAGTCAGAAGACAAAAACGTGGATTTAGCGGATATTATCGCTCGAAACATGGAGCGTTATGAAGACACTATTGGCGATAAACAATTCGTTCAAGATTTGTTAAATGGGATCGTTGAAAGACAGGTTGAACTAGATACTAAGTTGCAACCAATGGCGCCAGAATGGCCAATTTCGCAAATTTCTCGAATTGATCGAAATGTGCTCAGAATGGGTCTTTTTGAACTTCTTTATATGCAAGAAACTGTTCCGCCAAAAGTTGCTATCAATGAAGCGGTTGAGCTTGCAAAAGCGTTTGGTTCCGATAATTCAAGTAAGTTTATCAACGGTGTTTTAGGCACGGCATTTAAACTGTTTGTAGAGGAACAAAATGGCGAACAAGAAGGTTGAAAATTTTAAAAAATATTTTAATCGTAATAGAAGGGTCTCAATTCAAGAGATTGTTCGTGAACCTACGGCTGGTGGTGTAATTTTTCGGCGCAATCAAAAAAACGAAATTGAAATTTTGCTTATTCAGGATTCCAAAGATCGCTGGACAATCCCAAAAGGCCATATTGAAGAAGGAGAGACTGCGCAAGAAACAGCCCGCCGTGAGATTGGTGAAGAGGCTGGCTTGAAACAAGTTGAGATTCTTGGCTGGCTGGGTAAAATTAATTTTCGTTATCGGCGAATAGATAAATTGGTCTTGATGACAACTCAAGTTTATTTAGTGAAGGCGCTGGGTGATACTAATGCAATTCAGAAAGAAGACTGGATGAATGGCATTAAATGGTTTAGTTTTGCTGAAGCATTAGATGTGATTGAATACGAAGATATTGGAAAATTAATTTTGCTAGCGATGAAAAAAATTAGACAGGAGAAATTATAGTGAGTGGAATTTTGCTAACACCTTATCATGACTGGGCAAAAGAAAAGCTTGGCTATGATTTTAATGATATACAGCTTTTAGTGACGGCTTTGACGCATCGAAGTTATTTGAATGAACATAAAAAATCAGCAAGCGAGCACAATGAACGCTTAGAATTTTTAGGTGATGCAGTGCTAGAACTTGTTACGACAGATTTTTTATTTTCTAATTATCATGAACCGGAAGGAATTTTAACTGCTTGGCGTTCGGCATTAGTTCGGACTGAGAGTATTGGTGCGGCTGGTGAGCGTCTTGGCTACGAAAAACTAATTCGTATGTCACGCGGCGAAAAACATGGTTCAGCGCGTGCTCGCCAACAGATTTTGGCAAATGCGTTTGAAGCTACCACTGGCGCAATTTATCTTGATCAAGGTTATGAAGCTGCCAAAAAATACATCACCGACAATATTTTATCGACTTTACCTCAGATTCTAGAAGATGAATCTTGGCGTGATCCTAAAAGTTATTTGCAGGAAATTTCACAAGCGCGCGATGGGTTCACTCCGGTTTATCGAGTATTGAGTGAAGACGGTCCAGATCACGAAAAGATCTTTACTTTGGGTGTTTTTGTGGGTGAGAAGAAAATGGGTGAAGGTGAAGGGCCAAGTAAACAAATTGCACAACAAGAAGCCGCCCGCGAAGCTATTCGTAAGTATAAAACTCAAAAATAAAAAGAGCGCTAGTCGCGCCCAAATACAATAACCACCTCGAATTTATTATTATCTTGACTTATAGTGATAGATTCAAGGGTTTTTATGCTATCATCTTTCTTGATGGCTTCCAAGCGGTTTTTAATTTCTTCCGCTTGGCTTTTGTTTTTTGCTGAAATTCTAGAAATATTTCCTTCGATATTTCTAAGAATTTCGGTTTTTAATTCAGACCTTTCGCCCTCTTCGTATAGATTAGAGACTGGCCTGAAAACAAAAAACCAGATAAATGCAAAAAAACATATAACGATGAATATCAGTCCTAAATATTCACCTTTATATCGCTGCCAATCAAGACAGATTTCTCTCCATTTTTGTTTATTCATTATTTTATTCCTCCTAAAGTGCTAAGATAAATAAATTATAATATAAAATTCTCTATGAGTCAAATAATTAATTGCTTGCTTTTTTTGCCTAAATCTGATAAAATAAAAAAGCTATAAAATTTAATAAAGGGAAACGAGAATGCTAGCAATCAGATTACAGCGAATTGGTCGCAAAGCTTATCCTGTTTATCGCGTGGCGGTTCAGGAAGCGCATCGACATCCGTCGAGTGGGCGCGTGGTTAGCTATGTTGGTTCATATAACCCACATACAAAAGAAGCCAAAATTGAAAAAGAATTGGCTGAAAAATATCTTTATAACGGCGCTCAGCCAACTCCACGAGTTGTAAAGCTTTTGGAAGAGGCAGGAATTGAAATGCCAAAATGGGTCAAAAAACCTGCGCAAAAAACTCGTGCGATCAAAAACGCCGAAAAGCTTCGCCGTAACCAACCAAAAGAAGAAGTTGCCGAAGAAGCTTAAAACTAAAAAATCACTTTTCATTTCGAAGGGTGATTTTATTTTTTGACAAAAGAAAAAGCCAGTCATAAGACCGACTTAATTACCTGTTGATATTGATGTTAGTGCTGTCACCACTTTTCTTGAGTGTATAATTTATTTCTAGATCATCAAGAATATCAATATACTCCTTTAGTTGGTTATTATTAACAGTAAATGAATCACCCTTTTTTATAATTTCATCTTTTATATTACTCTTATTAATTATTCTTGAATCTATTGCTAAAGCTTTATAGATATAGAATATAGAAGAAATAACAAGTAATATAAACAATAGAGATGGTTTACTGCCTTGTTTATTGCTTTGCATAAATGTACCTCCTGAATAGATATATAAATAATAAACACTTCTGATTTATCTTGTTATTTTTTACTGAAGTGTTAGAGTTTTCTTTTCTGATAAAAAGAAAAAGCCAGTACTCGCTTATTTAAATCGGCTATTCCGAAAAAGAAATAATTATTTTCTTTCTCTTCTCCCCAGAATTTTCTATTTTATATTCCAATTCTAATCTTTTAGCAGCTTCTATATAGCTAGGGAGCCTGCTGTTTTCAATTATAATTTCCTTTTTCGCAACCGTTGATCTTCCTAATAAGAACATTACAAACAATGTCGAAAAAAAGAAGGTGATAGTTAATATGCAGCCTCCAAAGCCGCTATCTTTGTTTGAATATGACATGTAAGATACCTCCAAAATAGAATACATAAATAATAACACTTTTGATTTATCTTGTCAATCATTTGCTAAAAGTGTTGGGTTTTGTTAAAATATTAAAAAGCATAAACGAAACGAGGAGTGGTGGGAAGCTATTTTGATAAAATAAATAAAAGCTACAAAGGGCAAAATATTGAAGACGTTGCGGAGTTTTATTCGGCGATTGATCGTGAGAATTTAACCAAAAAACTTTCGCCTGAGCGACCTTATGTTTATTTTACGATGGAAGTTTATGACAAGAGCAATGGTATTAAAGGTGGTGGCGGCTTGGGCGTACTTGCAGCAGATACTCGGCGCGTGGCTGAAACGCTAGAGATACCTTTTGTTTGTGTAACGCCATTTTATCGTAAGGAAATTAAGCAGTCTATCGAAAATCTTGATCAGAAAGAAGAATTTGTTGCTGTCTCGCCCGAGGATTATGGGTTCGAATATCTTGATGACGTGGAGATTTATACTGAAAATATGCCGCCAGCTCGATTAAATATTTTTCAGAAAATTCTTGGCACGACACGATTTTTGACGATGGGCGAGAGTAACTTTGGTGAGCTTTATGCTGGTGACGGCTCGGGGGATCATAGACTTTATCAAGAAGTTGCGCTTGGTTTTGGCGGTTATAACGCTTTGAAAATGATCGGGCTAAAACCATCGGTAATTCAATTAAACGAAACCGCAACAATTTTTGCGGCGGTGGCACGACTTGATGAATTAGTTCGCAATGGAATGAACCTTTATGAGGCGATTGTTTATGTTCGAAAACACACACTCTATACGAATCATACTTTAGTTCAGGCCGCGGAAAGTGAATTTTCTTTTGATCAGTTTGAAAGAATTGTTCTACCGAATATCCAATCTTCGGCACTCAAAACTTGGATTTCTGGTCTTTTTCGTGACGGAAGATTGAAGCTTTCGACACTTACGATTGAGCTTGCCGAGGCTAAAAACGGTGTAAGTCGACTCCATGCGCATGTCGCTGACTATAAAAATATTAATGGCGATAAGGTTAAATTTAAAGCTGTTACAAATGGAATAGATCTAAAAACTTGGGTTTTGCCAGAGATTTTGCGTAATTTTGAGCAGAAAGAAATTATTGATAAATTTGGTTTGCCGGCAGAAAAATATAAAGCGAATATCTTGAAAATTTCGGCGGCAGAGATTCGTGAACTACGTAAACTTGGTCGAGCTAAACTTAATGAGATTTTAAAAACGCGCAAAGATCAATACGGGCGCGTGGTTCAAATTCCAGGAGATGCAATATTGTTTGATTTTAAACGGCGGTTTGTTGATTATAAGCGGCCATGGATGCCATTTGAAGATGTATCTAAATTAAAGAGAATTCTTCAAGAATCTGGAGCGCATTATATTTTGGCTGGAAAGGTTCATCAGGGCGATACGCGAATGCGTGCGACATTAAATGCTGTGCTTTCAAAAATTGATTCTGATGATTTTTTGCGCGAGCGAATTCATTTTATTCAAGACTATGATGAACAGCTCGGCTTTGCTTTGGCGGTAGGTTCTGATGTGGCTATAAACGTACCGATTGTTGGCTTGGAAGCTTGCGGGACTTCATTTATGAAAGATTTAGCTAATTTGAAGCTTTTAATTTCAACAGCAGACGGTGGTGTAGCAGACATTTCGCCTACGCCTTGTCTGGAGGTTTCCGGAGTCAATTACGATCAGGAGGTTTTGGCACTTTATGCTCAGATGTGGCGAGCTATTAGAATTTTGAAGGATGATGCATTACTGGAAAAGCAGATTCAGCACCAGTTGAGAGCATATCTACCGGTAGTGAGTGGTGCCCGCATGATGAAGGACTATCTTGATTTAGTTTTTGGAAAGTAGAATTATATAAAATAAACCTCTCTGGGTTTATTTTATTGCTCGTAAAAGCTTCCTGTGCTGTATTTTTTACCGCTTAGAATGTCATATTCGATCATCTCGTAGTCTTTTAGCTCTTGCGTATCTTGCGGACTAATTTTTTTGGTTAGGGCGGGATTTTTCTTGGAATTTTCTAGTAGAAGTTGCTGAAATGGAGAAAGTTTAGCACCGATTTGGTCAAAGATTTTAACTTGGAGATAGTTCAAACTAATTTGGTTGAGCTCTTTTTTGTCTGTATTGAAATTGCTATAGATGAAAAGTGGGGTGCTTTGGGCATCGGCTTTTTGATTGGAATTTAGTAGTGCGCTAGCAATTCCTGGCCAGTGGTCACCCCAAAATACAACAATAGTTTTTTCGTTTAGTGTTTGAAGCTTTTTGATAAATTCTTTTAAGGCAGTGTCGGATTTATTAATTCCTTGAATGTAAGTCTCCCAACTTTTAGCCTCCGAATCACTGCCAGCAATATTTTTAATAGGAAAATTATTTGAAGAATAAGTTCCGCTATCGTAAGGCATATGATTTTGCATAGTTACTAAGTGAACAAAATCTTTATTTTTAGTAGCTTTTAGTTCGGTTAAAACTTGATCGAAAGCGACTTCGTCGGAAATATATTTAGAATTATCGATTTTTGAGGTATTTTTAAATTTAGATATATCTATAAATTTCTTAAAGCCTAAGTTTGGGTATACGACATTTCGTTTATACATTGTACCGTTGTAAGGATGAATCGCAGTCGTTGAATATCCGTTTTTAGCAAGTGATTTAGTTAATGAAGGTGCTTGTGGATTGCTAAGTAATAATGTGGTGTAAGGCACTGAATTTAGGAAGTAGTTCGATAGTCCGGTGACGGCTTCAAACTCAACATTGGCTGTGCCGCCACCGTATTCGGCAGTAGCAGTACGCCCAGATGTGTATTTTTTTAGGATTTCTCGAGTGTAAGGAATCGGATCGTGTTTGCCGTAGTCGTAGAAATTTTTAATCTTGGCAGGATCTACAAAGCTCTCGCTCATGATAAACACAATATTTGGGCTGTCGGTTGAAAGTTTTTCTCGATTATCGTTTTCTGTATTGGCGACTTTTGAGTATTTATCAACGATTTTTTTGATTGCATCTTTAGAGTAGCCGTCTGGTTTTTTTGGTGCGGAGTTTTGAAAGGCGGAAATTGTACTGACTATATATCCATTAGAATCATAATTGTATTTTGCATCCGTAAAGTCAATATTTGAGTTTAGCCAATCAACTTTAACAAAAGTCCCTTTGCCGTAGAGCTGGGTTCGGAGGAAAGCAGTATTGAAAGCTAGAAGAGTTCCACTAGCCCCTACGATGATGATTTGTGCTAGTAAACGATATTTTTTAGGAAAATTATAGTGGGGTATTTTTTTGATATTCTTATTTAACCAAAAACTGACAACGAGGATTGCGATTATTAGTAGGACTGTGAGCATTAAATTGCCCCAGTTCACCAAGTCTTTTAGAGTTCCTGCTTCAGAACTCATAGTTAGATCTTCAGGCAAAAACGGCACATTACGCGAGCGGATTTTTTCGTCATTGATAAACATAATAATCGAAATTACAGAATAGAAAATCCCGATAGACCAAGCGGTGCTACCTGCTATCCCAAAAAATAAAATAGCGACGATATTCATAATTAACACACTATAACCGTATATTTCTGGATGCTCCATGATGAAGGTGAAAGCACCGTTCCAGCCAAATTGTCGGCATAAGATATAAAAAACGCTCAGCCAGCCAGCTATAAATATTGCGGCGATTTTTATGATGAATGCTAGATTTTTCTGATTAGAACGTTTACTTAAGAATTTTGCTGCCTTGGGAAATTTTTGAGCAGATATTTGCCAAGCCTTTTTAGAAAGTTGTTTTGGTGTTTTAGATATTTTTTTAATTTTATTTTTTAACAGATTGAATTTACTACAAATAATTCTTTTCATACTTTTATTTTACCATTTTTCGGTTTTTAAGCCAAATTTAAGCACGGCGGTTTATAATTAAAATGTGATTCGAAATAGAAATCGAATCCAAAGGAGGAAGATGAAAATTTATCTAAGTAAACAAGGTTTTAAGGATTTGAAAAAGAAAATCGCCAAGCTAGAGCATGAGCAAAAAATGCTAGAACTTGAATTGCGCGATGGCGATGTTAAAGAGGATTTATTGCGTCAAAATGATATTTTTGTGAGAATTGATGCTATACGTAGCGAGTTAAATGATAAGAGGCTCCAACTGCATAACGCTGAGATTTTACCGAAGAAAAATAAGCGAGTTCGTACTCGAGTGACAATTGGTTCGTTTGTAGAGCTTGTGAATCGAGCTACGGGCAAGATTATGAAATTCCAATTAGTTGATAGTGTTGAAGCTAATCCGCTCGCAGGAAAAATTTCAGCAGATTCGCCTCTCGGTAGAGTGTTAATGGGTGCAAAAATTAAACAAGAAGTTAGCTGGATAGCTGGCCTAAAAACAATGAGCGCTCAGTTGGTGCGAATTTCCTAATATTCAAAATAGATAATCTAAAACAGCTCGCGAGTGTGGGCTGTTTTTATAGGCTTTATGGATATTTTTAATTATGATAGAATAGGATTTATGGAAATAATCTCATTAATAGCAATTATTTTGTTGGTGGCGTTAGTACTATGGCAAAATTCAAAAATTCAAAAAATCGCTAATTCGCGCGATCAAGAAATAGCCACAAATTTAATTAAAACAGATTTAGTTGAACTGAATAAAAGCTTAAATCAACTGCGTGAAAATTTTGGTCAAAATTTAACAAACTTTAATGAAAAAGTAAACGAAAAACTTGAGAGAAATAATTTTCAATTGCAAAATTCAATGACTAAACAGCTTGGCGAAAGTTCAAAAATCGTCGAGGAGGTTTCGAAACGTTTGACTAAGCTTGATGAAACCAATAACCGCGTAATAACAGTGGCGGATGAGCTTAAAACACTTCAGAACGTCCTTCAAAATCCTAAACAGCGAGGTGTGTTTGGTGAGTTTTATCTAGGGCAAGTTCTGGAGAATATTCTCCCACCAAATGCCTTTCAACTCCAATATAAATTCAGAAATGGTGAAGCGGTTGATGCGGCAATTTTTCTGGAAAAAGGAAAAATTTTGCCAGTTGATAGTAAATTTAGCTTAGAGAATTATAATCGTATGATTGAATCGCAGGGTGAAGAGCAAAAACAGCTGGCGAAAAAAGTTCAGCAGGATCTAAAAGGTCGTATTGATGAGACTGCTAAATATATTCGCCCTGCTGAGAATACTATGGATTTCGCCTTTATGTTTATTCCGAGTGAAAGTCTTTACTATGATATGCTGGTTGGAAGAGTTGGTTCTGGCAGTTCTGAGCGCGATTTAGTTGAGTATGCCTTTCATGATAAACGAGTTATAGTAGTTAGTCCAACCAGTTTTATGGCTTATCTCCAGACTGTATTGCAAGGACTTAAGTCGCTCCAAATTGAGGAGCAAAGTAAAGAAATTCAAAAACGAGTCGGTCAACTTTCGACGCATATTTCTAAATATGAGGAATTGATGTCTAAGCTTGGCAAATCACTTGGCACTACAGTTAGCCATTTTAATTCTGCCCACCGTGAACTTGGCAAAATTGATAAAGACGTGGTTCGGATTGCTGGTGAAGATTCTCGCGTTGGGGTAATTCCAGAAGCCGTTGATAAGCCTCAGACAGATTAATGATTTAAACTAAAAGCCTCGACTGTCTGGTCGAGACTTTATTTATTAATATAGATTATTTTTCGCTATTATTTTGTAGCAGCAGACTAAAACCAAAGCCGGTAATTCCGCCAAGTAAAGCTCCGCCGAGATAGGTTGCAATCGCCCAAAGTGTATTGGTTCCTTCAACGGTAAAAGCTTGAATTGCAATAGCTACAGCTGGATTGAAGATTGATGAAGCTTGGATTACCGTTGTAGCAAATCCAGCAATAATTAAAGCAAGCATTAATCCGCCGCCAACACCTAATGCAACGGCTGTTGAATTGTGTTGTTTTTGAGAAGTGACTTGTGCTACAGAAAAAGCAAAAATCATTGAACCGATAAATTCAGCTAGTAGTACAGCAAATTCCTTGCCTTCTGGGATTTTTTGAACGGCTGCGGGTAGATTTTGTCCACTCTGGGAAAAGAAATAACTGATTAATACGAATGCAAGCATTGCTCCTAGGATTTGAGATATTAGATAGCCGAACGCTCGACAGTGACCAATTCGGCGGGTTGCCCAAGCGCCTGCAGTAATAAGTGGGTTTACGTGAGCGCCAGAAACTTTTCCGATAACTAGAACTATAAATGTTAGAACTAAACCACTTAAAAGAATATTACCTAATAAGGTGATATAGTTACCATAAGTTGTTAGCACGATTACTGCTGAAGTAAGAATAAAAGTTCCAATAAATTCAGCGGCAATAGCAGCAAGGGATTTTGGTTGAGTTAATTTATTTATAAATGTTTTTGGAAGGCTTTTTCCGCCTTTTGCTCTGACAACTTTAACGGCAGTTTCGGTTTTTTGAACTGGCTTTACGACTGTATTTTCAGTCTTTTTGGCAGTAGCTTTTTTTGAACTGGCTTTCTTTTTTGCCATTATTCCTCCTTTAGATTATACTTTTTAATTTTAGCATAAACTGTATTCGTTTTCAAATTTTAGACGCTTGTGGTAATATGTTGTTATGGCTTTATATGTTAAACAAGATGATGAAAGAACGGAACTGCAACAGAGAATTGCGGCAGAACTTCGTGAAAAACAAAAACGCAATTCTCTGGAGAATGGCGAAATTGAACCGCCCAGTAGAAACAGTCTGACGCCGGATAATTCAAAATATTTAGAGGGTACTAAAGAGACAACCGGTTTGGCGTTTGTATGGTTATTGTTAACTGTGGCTATATTGATTGCAATTGGTTATTTTATTTGGTTTTCGAAAGCTTGAGCGGTTTGAATTTTGGGAAAAGGTGTGCTAGAATTAAGCCATTAGAGGGTTGGGAATGTTTGATTTTTTAAAGAAGAATACATCGAAAAGAATTGAATCTATAGGCGCTTGGGGTGATGGTACTGCGGTATTGAGTGCAATAGATGACGGTGTTGTAGCTATCGATCCTAGCGGCAATCTGCGAATTATAAATTTAGCTGCAGAGCGAATGATTGGATGGACTAATGGTGATGCAACAGGGCTAGTGTTTGATTCAGTTTTAGTTTTGGTTGACAAAGATGGCAGGATTCTTGATCGCTCGATAAATCCGATCCAAAGAGCTATTTCTAGTTTCGAGAGCTTTACGAGTAGTGAGTTATTTTTAAAGACGCAAAGCGGGAGAGTGCGTCAAATTTTTTTACAGATTAATCCAGTTGATAATATGAAAACTGGACTAGTTGTTGTCTTTCGTGATATATCTAGGGAAGTTAAAGAAAATCGAGAACAGGCAGAATTCATCTCGACTGCTAGCCACGAAATGAGAACTCCTGTAGCTAGTATTGAAGGATATCTTGGCTTAGCTTTAAATCCTGCTACTGCTACGATTGATGATCGTGCACGTGATTATTTACAAAAGGCTCATGAAAGCACTCGATATTTAGGTCAGCTTTTCCGAGATTTGTTGGATATCTCAAAGGCAGAAGATGGACGCATGAAAAACGAACCTGTAGTTTTAGACGCCATAGCTTTTACTCGGGATATTTGGGAAGGGCTAAAATCAAAAGCTAAAGATAAGAATTTAGAGTATGTTTTTATGCCCGATCAAAAAAATAGTAGTGAGAGAACGCTAGCGCCTGTTTATTTTATTTATGCCGATAGGGACCATTTGCGGGAAGTTTTAGATAATTTATTTGAAAATGCTATAAAATATACGCCCTTTGGTAGGGTAATTGTGAATGTTAGCGGAGATAATGAGAATGTGCGAATTTCTGTGGAGGACTCTGGTATTGGTATTCCGGCGGAGGATATTCCACATCTTTTTCAGAAATTTTATCGTGTTGACAATTCTGAAACTCGTGAAATTAGGGGAACCGGTTTGGGCCTTTATTTATCGCGCAAACTGGTTGAAGGTCTTGGAGGCAAATTATATCTAGAGAGTGAGTATAAAAAAGGTTCAATTTTTACCGTTCAGTTACCTAGGATAGATCGTAATAAGGCTGAGAAATTAAAAGAAGAAGAAAGGGCTACCGCTAGCGATAATACAAAGCAAAATAATGAAGAAATACAAGATTACATCAAAGAGGCTCAAACGAACATTATTCAGGCAGAACCTAAAGAAGATACCATCCCTGTAGGTAATCCTCTTGATCTGGCACAATCCCAATATTTTCCGCAAGAAATTAACAATCAACCTGATTATAAAAAGCCCGATACTAACACTAACCCACCTGTACAGTTTGGCGCCGTGAGCTATTCTCGAGAACGCCCTACCGAACTACCCCATAACGAGCCTAAGCTAGGTATAAATAACGAAAACATTAAGACTAGTCAGCCACCTACACTATCTGAAATTGAAAGAATGCGTGAAGAATATGTTCGTAAAATGCTAGCTGAGCGTAGGAAATAAAATTAAGCATAAAAGCTTTGGGATTTTAATAAAAGTAATATATAATAGGAGTAATATGACAAAGATTTTATTAGTAGAAGACGACAAAAGTTTACGCGAAATTTATGGAGTTCGTTTGCTCGCAGAGGGTTATGATATTGTTTCGGCTGGCGATGGCGAAGAGGCTCTTGCGATGGCCATTAAAGAACGCCCTAATCTAATTGTTTCTGACGTTATGATGCCTAAAATTTCAGGCTTTGACATGTTGGATATTTTGCGGTCAACTACAGAGACTCGAGGTATTAAAGTAATTATGATGACAGCGCTTTCAAGCGAAGATCAAAGGAAACGGGGTGAGCAACTTGGCGCCGATCGTTATCTAGTTAAGTCTCAGGTTGGTATTGAAGATGTTGTAAGAACTGTTCATGAGGTTCTCGCTGATGGGCACTTAACTCCAGAACAGCGTACTGCAGATAAACAAGGGTCACAAATGCCTGTATATCATGATCAGTCACAATCGCATAATGCAACTTCAGGAGTTGTGCAACCTGCTACGCAACCAATATCCTATCAGAATGACGGAGCTTCATCTTCTTCTCCTGCTCAAAATGGGGATTATTTGTCTGGTCAGCAAGGTAATAATGATCAAGCGAGCTCCTTGCCACAACCTACAGCCCCTTTTTCGACCAATAGACCGGCTGGGCTTGGGGAGCGAGTAATTCAGCCGCCAGTCCAAAACTTAGAAAGTGAAATGAAAGAAGCTCAATTCGAAGCGGAACTTAATAGCGTGTTGGGAAGTTTTTCTAACCGGCCGGTTGATATTCCTGTAGATCTAAACCAACAGTCTATTGCTCAATCTCAGCCTCAGTCTGCTTCTCCTGTTTTTGAACAGAATATAGAGCCTCGAATCCCTCAAGCTACTGAAGACGCAGCGATGTTAAACACCCAGGTAGTTGATTCAGCTCAAGTAATCAATCAATCAATGAGTGGTCAATCGCAGCCTCAAATGCCCGCTTCTACGGTACCTCGATCTGATGTTGCAACTCCTTCTAGACAAATTTCGGTTGGCCCTCGTTTTGGAGCCCAGTAAATGCTGGAGTACGCTCGAAATCAAAAAAAAGGAGTGGGGGAGCGTTTAAATAAGTTTTTGGCTCTTCAGCTTGGCGTTTCTAGGCGTCAGGCCGATGATCTGATATCTTCTGGTAAAGTCTCTATAAACGGAGAGACTGCAAAACTCGGTGCTAGGTTTTTTAAAGCTGATGAAATTACATTAGGTAATAAAAAAATCTCTAAAACCCCAGAAGAAAAAATCTATTTACTACTAAATAAACCTCAAGGTTATGTTTGTTCACGCAAGAGGCAAGGTGATAATGAGACAATTTATTCTATTTTGCCTAAAAAATATCATAATCTCAAGCCTGTCGGTCGTCTTGATAAAGATTCGAGCGGACTAATTTTACTTACTAACGATGGTGATTTTGCTTTTCAAATGACTCATCCAAAATTTCGAAAAATTAAGGAGTATCTAGTTAAAATTAACGTACCATTGGAGCCGCTTCATCAGCAGATGATTGCTGATTTTGGTATTAATTTACCAGATGGTAAATCTCAGCTTGGCCTTGAGCGACTTGATGATACGCGGAAATTTTGGCGGGTTTCTATGAGTGAAGGACGAAATCGACAGATTCGTCGGACTTTTGCGGCTTTGGGCTATACTGTTGTATATCTTCACCGCATCATTTTTGGTATTTATAGATTGCCGGAGGAGATGTGCGAGGGTGATTTTTTTGAGCTAAAAGAAAAATAGCCTTCAATTTGAAGACTATCTAAAGGATGTTTTCTTTACTATTGGGAGAGAATTTTCCTCAACGCAGAGAAAAACTTCATCTAGAAGGTGTACTGTTGGATCTTCTAGGATATCGCAGAATAGCTCATTCTGCTGTGTCATCGCCTCAACTACCTTTTCTAGGTCGTACTTAATTGAGCTTCTCAAAATGTAGCTCTTTGAGAAGGACGCAATTTCTATCGCGTCATCTTCTTTAAATCCGTCGCACATTAAAGCTCTAATCAGATTATTATTTAGATTTCTAATCTGTTTTTTTCTATTAACGACATTGACCCATAAAGAGTCTATCTCACTAATAATTCTATTGTCCTTCAAGAAAGAATCTAGCCATTCAATATTGTCGACAACTTTCTCAAAGTCGCTTTTGTCATGAACGTCTCTCTTGTGGTCGTAAACTTGTGGTCTGCTAATGATTAACTCAAAAGCATCTCTTTGTATATTTGCTAGTTCTCGCCGCTCTTCAAGCGAGAATTTTTCCTTGTGCATAAAGAGTTTTGATATGCATTTTGTTATGTTAAACATAAAAGGTTCCTCCTATAAATAAAGATTTTAATATTTTAACATATTTTTCTTTAAGTCGCAAACATAAAAGCTTAAGGTTGAAGGTAGTCTCTTAATCTGGTATAATTTATTTACTATGTCTAAAAATCTTCCTAAAGTTGCAATTATTGGTCAGGCGAATGTCGGAAAATCTTCGCTTTTTAACCGAATGATTCGTGCTCAGCAAGCCGTTGTTGCGCGAGAAGCCGGAACAACGCGTGACAGCGTTCTTGGCAAAGTTAATTATAAAAAACAGGCTTTTTGGCTAATTGATACAGCCGGCTTGAAAGACCCGAACGATGAGTTTGAAGCCACAATTCAAGAGCAAATTCAAGACGCAGTTGATGCTAGTGAATTGATTTTAGTAGTTCTTGATAGCACGAAGCCTTTTTCGAACGAAGATCGCTTGATTGCAAAAAAGGCTTTAAAATCTCGGAAACCAGTAATTTTAGTTTTGAACAAAACTGACTTAAGAGGCAATTTACCAAATGAAGAATTTTTGCGACTTGGTATTAAACCAATTATTCGAACTTCCGCCGAGCACAATGCCGGTGTTGATGAGCTCTTGACTGAAATCGCTGAAAAAATTCCAAAAGTTAAAGAAGAAGAACGCGATGAAGATATAATTCGTGTGGCTTTGGTTGGTCGCCCAAATGCTGGAAAATCCTATCTTTTCAATACAATGGCGGGCAAACAGCAGGCGATTGTGGCAAACGTCGCTGGAACAACACGCGATACCAACAAAACGCAAATTCGTTTTAATGAAAAAACCATCGAAATTATCGACACAGCTGGAATGCGAAAACCCGGCAAACAAGAAGTTGGAATTGAGAAATTTAGTGTGCTTCGAACTCTAAATGCGATTGACGAAGCCGATATTTGTTTACTTTTAATGGATGCAAACGAACTTAATACTCAGCTAGATCAACGAATTGCTGGCTTAATTAATGATGCCGGAAAAGGGATGATTATCGTAGTTTCAAAATGGGATAGCGTTGAAGGAAAAGATGCCTTCACCCGTGATGCTTTAGCACCACGAATTGCATATTACTTCAAATTTACTCCTTGGGCTCCGTTAATTTTTACGAGTTCGAAAACTGGCCAAAATGTGACCAAAATTTATGATTTGATTTCAAAAGTTCACCGCAACCGCGCAAGACAAGCGAAGACTTCAATCTTAAATCAGCTTCTACAGAAAGCAACTCAAGCCCATCCGCCAGCAGGTTTGAAGAATACTCACCCAAAATTGCGCTACATTTCGCAAAGCGACAGTAATCCGCCTTGGTTTATTATTCACGGCTCGAATTTAAAATTTGTTCATTGGAGCTATAAACGATATTTAGAGCGCTTAATTCGTGAGAATTTTGATTATTCTGGAACACCAATTAAGTTTTCTTTCCGTGACGAAAAGCAAATCAAAGAAAACCGTGCAAGAATTTCGGCTGGTAAAAAAGTTATCAATAAAGCTTCGGGCGCGCTCAAAAAAGCAACCGACACACAGAATAAACGCGAACGCAAACGCGACGAAAAACTCGCTCGAATTCAAAATCAATAAATTTCGCCCCGCGCTTGGGGCGATTTTCGAAAGGATAAAATGAAAGTCATACTTTTTCAAGGTAATTTCCCCGAAAAATACAACGGAACTCGCCACAATCTCGGCTTTAATTTTGCAGATTATTTAGCAAAAAAATTTAATGCAAAATTTCAAGAAAAGCCAAAATTTAAAGCCTTTATTGCCGAGATTCTGCTTTTTAGTGAGAAAGTTTTGCTTGTTAAACCAACAACTTTTTATAACGAAACTGGATTTTCAGCACGAGCAATTTGCGATTTTTATAAAGTGGATTTTCGAAAAGATTTTTTGGCCGTTCATGATGATCTTGATTTAGATTTTGGTGTGGTTCGTGTTCGAAAAAGCGGAAGCTCGGCCGGAAATAATGGTTTGAAATCTTTAATTTCGGTTTTTGGTGAAGATTTTCCAAGAATTAAAATTGGCATCGCTAATGATTTTTTGCCAACAATCGGCACGATGAATTTTGTTCTTGCAAAATTTTCGAAAAACGAAAGCGAAAAACTACCCCAGATTTTTGAAATTTGTGAAGATTTGATAGAAAAATTCGCAAAAGATAAACTAGAGAACTGTAAAGTTTCAAAAATAGTGATATAATAGATTTTAGATATAATTTAAGACAGAAAAGGTAAAAAATGATTGTATTTTTTGGTCCAGCGGGTGCTGGTAAAAGTGTTCAAGGTAATTTATTGGCCGCACGAAATGATTGGCGCTGGCTTGGTGCAGGCCAGCTTTTGCGCGATAGCAAAGATCCTGAACTTCTTGCGCAGATGAGTACAGGAAAGTTAGTTGACCCAGAAATCGTTAATCGCGTTATGGGCGAAGCTCTTGATCGTGCAAATAGCAAAAATGTTAAACAAGTTATTCTTGATGGCTACCCACGCCAGCTTGCTCAGGCGAAATGGTTGATTGAGAATAAGCAAAATCACGGTCGAAATGTTGATTTGGTGATCGTTCTAGAGGTTCCGCGCAGTGAATTGATGCGCCGGCTTGAAATTCGTGGTCGGCTTGATGATACTCCAGATGTTATTGATGAACGACTTCGAATTTATCGCCAAGAAATGTATCCAGTTTTGAATTATTTTAATGAAAATGGCGTAAAAATTGCTCATATTGATGGAACTGGTACGGTTGGGCAAGTTCATGACCGAATCATGGAGGAAATTGAATCGTGCGAAATTTAATTACTGGAAATAAAACTGAAGCGCAAATTCAAGCAATGCGTGAAGGTGGAAAGATTCTTGCGCGAATTTTACGTGAGCTGACTGAATTTGTGAAGCCTGGCATGACTGGTCTTGAGGTTGATGAATTTGCTCGGAAAAAAATTAAACAATATGGCGCGAAGTCGGCTTATTTAACACCAGATGTAAATTTTCCAGGTGTAGTTTGTATTTCTAGTAACGATTGTATTGTTCATGGTGCGCCGAGCGACGTCCCTTTTAAAAAGGGGGATGTGGTTTCTTTTGATATGGTTATTGAATATAAAGGTATGATGACAGATTCGTGTGTCACGACGGTAGTTGGCGAGGAGCCAAAGGGTGCGGTTAAATTTCTATTAAATGAAACTCAAAAAGCTCTTTTGGCAGGAATTTCAGTTGTTAAGCCTGGTGTAAAAACGGGTGATATTGGCTACGCCGTTGAAAAATCACTAAAAAAGGCCAAGCTTGGCAATATCCGAGAACTAGTTGGTCATGGTATCGGTAAGACGATGCACGAAAGTCCAGAAGTCCCGAATCAGGGCCACAAAGGTACTGGGGAAACTTTTTATGAAGGTGATACTTTTTGTATTGAACCTATGGTAACTCTCGGCGGTTGGAAGGTTGATTTTAATGAAACAGACAATGGTTGGGATGTTTTGACTCATGACGGATCTATTGGATGTCATTTTGAGCATACGGTTTTAGTAACTAAGGATGGCGTTGAAATTCTGACAATGGAATAGTCTAATGCAGCACTGTCATACTCATAAGTCTGGAAGAAATTTAACCGTTGCGATTTTACTTAATTTAGTATTTTTTGTCGTAGAATTGATATGCGGTAATTGGTTTAACTCTAAAATTATTCTCGCCGATGCACTTCATGATTTAGGTGATGTTTTATTGTTATCAACTTCATTGATTGTAGATAAGATATCCCGAAGAAAGCCAACGCTTAAATATTCTTATGGTTTTCGTAGGCTTGTTGTATTTGGCGCGATTTTGAATTCTGCCGTTCTCCTTTTTGGCTCGTGGCAAATTGCTAAATGGCTGTATTTTGAGGTTGTATTTTCTCACAAGCACCCTTATGTAAATATTCCAGGTCTTTTAGTGGTATCTATTTTAGGTATAGTGTTTAATTTGATTGCTGCCTTGCGTGTATATGGCTCAAAAAATATTTTAGATAAAACAGTTTTCACTCACTTGCTTGAGGATTTATTGGGTTGGGTTTTGAGCTTTTTAACTGCCGTATTAATTGGATTCACCGGTGTACATCAGCTTGATCAGATTGTGTCTATTTTGATTTTAATGATTGTAGTTTGGAATGCGCTAGAAAATATTTGGCGAATAGTTGGTGTTTTACTTCAAGCGGCTCCCGATGAAAAAGACCTAAAAACTATAAAAATAGAAATTATGAAAATTCCAGAAGTAAAGAAAATTGATAGTATTCATTTTTGGAGTCTTGATGGAGAATTAAATGTTTTTACAGCAAGGCTTTTTGTTGATAGATTGAGCGATCTAGGTAAGATCCGGCGTGTAGTTTCCAGAATATTAATGGAATATTCAATTGTTGATTCTACGCTTGAGCTAATTGAAAAATAAATTGACACATTCTAAGCGTGTTGCAGATTATAAATAAAAGTTTGAAGAATCGACTTTTTACTGTTTTTGTGGTAGAATTATAAGTAGTTATGGAACAAATTCAACAGATTAGAAATGAACTTTTGGCGGAGCTTCAGGCACTCGAAAACCCGAGCGATATTTTGAAGTCGCCAAAAATTAAAGAACTTTATAAAATTATTCCAACTCTACCAAATGAACAAAAAGGTGAATTTGGCGCAAAAGTGAATGATTTGAAAAATGAAATTCAGGCTGAAGTTTCGAAAAAACTTGAAGAAAAAGAAAATGCTGAAGTTGAAGAGATTGATATTTCAGCACCTTTTGCAGAAAGCTCTCGCGATAAAATTTCTCGAAAACCGCAACTTTTGAGTGCAAAAAATGGTTCGAAACATCCACTCCAAAAAGAGCTTGAAAAAGTAATTGATATTTATACGCGAATGGGTTTTGAAGCGGTAGAATCTCGCCAGATCGATAATGATTGGAATATGTTTGGTGCGTTAAATTTCCCTGATAACCACCCAGCACGAGATGGCTACGATACTTTTCGAACTGAAGAAAACTTTATTCCGCCAGCTCACACTTCAACAATGCAGAACCGTGTTTTGAAATATGGCAAAAAACAACTTGAAGAAGAGGGGCAAATTGCGCATGTTTCTTATGGGCGAGTTTTTAGGAATGAAGATTTAGACGCTACGCATGAGCATACTTTTTATCAATGCGAGGGCGTTTTTGTGAGTAAAACTGCAAACTTAGCACAAATGCTTGGTACACTTCACGCTTTTTTTGAAGAATACTATGGCCAAAAACTAGAAATTCGCACTCAGCCGGGCTATTTTCCATTTACCGAACCTAGTCTTGAATTTTTGATTGAGAAACCTGAGGCGCTTGGCGGCAAAAAAGGTGAATGGCTTGAGATGCTTGGCTGCGGAATGATTCATCCAAATGTGCTCGAAGCTGCCGGAATTGATAGTAAAAAATATCGTGGTTTTGCTTGGGGTGGGGGAATTGAGCGCCTCGTAATGCTTAAATATGGGATTTCGGATATTCGTTATTTTGAAAGCGCAAAGTTAGAATTTTTAAAGGAGTTTTAGGTGAAGAAGGCTATTATTATTCATGGATGGTCAAAATTTGAAGATTGGAAACAGCTAGATAGGCCTTCGCCAAGTAATGCGGCTTTTATTCCTTGGCTGTCTAAGCAGCTGATGGTTAGAGGAATTCATCCTATTGCTATTGAAATGCCTAATTCTTACGCACCGGATTATGAAATTTGGAAAAAGGAGCTTGAAAGATTTGAATTAGACGAAGAAACTATTTTGGTTGGCTGGTCTTGTGGCGGTGGATTTTTACTTAGATATTTGAGCGAAAATAATATTCGGGTTAGAAAACTAGTCTTACTTGCACCATGGATTGGGACTTTTGATAATGATAAAGACAGATATGAATTTGATGAATCCTTTTTCAATTTTAATCTTAACGATAGTATTTATGAAAAAGTCTTAGAAGATATAATCTTGCTAGAGGCTGAACACGAGGTTGTAGAGGTACTTATGTCGATCGAAAAAATAAAATCAAAATTGAAAGATGCTAATTATAGAATTATAGAAGGATCAGGTCGGCATTTTTTTGAAAAAAATCAACCTGCGGTTTTAGAAGAAATTTTAAGGAGTGATAAATGATAATTTCAGTAAATTGGCTTAAAAAATTTGTTCCAGATTTGCCAGATATTGGTGAACTTTCGAAATTGATTGGTGCAAGGCTGGTTGAAATTGAAAGTATTGAAAATTTGGGCGAAAAGTATAAAAATGTGATTATTGCCAAGGTTGTTTCTGCGCAAAAAGTTGAAAATTCTGATCACCTAAATTTATGTAAGATTGATGATGGTGGTGTTAGGGAAAATATTGCTCGAGATGAAGATGGGTTTATTCAGGTGGTTTGCGGTGCACCAAATGTACGGGCTGGTATTTTTGTGGCTTGGCTTCCACCAGAATCGATCGTGCCAGAAACTTTTGGTGGTGAAAACTTTAAGCTTGGCGCACGAAAACTGATGGGCTATATGAGCAACGGAATGATTGCGAGTCTTCGTGAGCTTGGTTTGGGCGACGAACATGATGGCATTCTTGAAATTTCACCAGAGGTTTTTGAAGACGACATTCAAGCTGGTGATTATTTTGCGGAGAAGTTTGAATTAAATGATTTTCTGCTTGAAGTTGAAAATAAAAGCCTAACTCATCGCCCAGATTGTTTTGGAATTATTGGTTTTGCTCGTGAAGTTGCGGGAATTTTGGGTCAAAAATTTAAAAATCCGGATTGGTATTTTGAGAGAGAGAATCAATCATCTAAAGCTGTAAATATTGAGGTAGAAATTAAAGATTCTGGAATTTGCGAAAAATATTCGGCAGTAATTTTAGATGCTTCAAAAATTTTGAAAAATCCAGCTTTAACAGTTGAAAAAACTTATCTTTTACGGTCGGGTATGCGACCAATTGACGCAATTACAGATTTAGCAAATGAGCTTATGCTCGAATCTGCTCAGCCGCTTCACACTTTTGACTTTGATAAGTTAGCTAGAATAAATGGCGGTGAAAATGTTAAATTAACGGTTCGTAGAGCTTTACGGGACGAAGAATTGGAACTTCTGGATGGCAAAAAAATCTTAATGAGTGAAAATGATATCGTGATTGCAACAGGGCAAAATGCAGAAGCTGCTGTTGCTTTAGCTGGAGCGATGGGCGGTAAATCAACAGCGATTGATGAAAATACGACACGGATTTTAGTAGAGAGCGCTACTTTTAATCTTTATGATTTACGTAATACTCAGATGCGTCATGGAATTTTTTCAGAAGCGATTACGCGATTTACGAAAGGTCAGCCAGCTGGTGCAGTTTTGCCAGTTTTAGATGAATTTATCGCTCGTTTTGAAAAAAATGGTGGTGAGAAAATTTCACAAATCGTATCTATTGCTGAATCTGTAAATTTTGAAAGAAGCCCAATTTCTGTAAAATGCGCAAACAAAGTTCTCGGAAAAGATTTTTCTCAAGAAGAAATTACTCAAACTCTTGAGAATGTTGGCTTTGAAAGCTTTGGTCGGGATAAATTCATTGCTCCGTTTTGGCGGACTGATATCCATATCGAAGAAGATCTAATTGAAGAAATTGGTCGTTTGAATGGATATGATGAGATTCCGCTTCAATTGCCACGACGAACTTTTAGAGCTGCAAAATTGGCTGAAATTGATTTGTTAAAAAAACAGATTCGTGAAATTTTGGCCGCAAGTGGTGCCAACGAAGTTTTGACGTATAGTTTTGTGCATGGAGATTTGATTGAAAAGGTCGGGCAGAATCCACAAAATTCATACAAGATCGTTAATTCGATCTCACCAGATTTGCAATTTTACCGACAGACAATTTTACCGAGTTTGCTAGCGAAAGTTAATCAAAATATTCGTGCTGGTTTTGATGAATTCTCAATTTTCGAGATTAATAAAACGACACATAAATTATTAGGCCTGAATGATGAAAATGTGCCGAATGAATCACAACGTATGGCGTTTGTTTATGCTAACAAAAAGGGCGAGGGCGCGTTTTATGAAGTGAAAAACTATGCTAATTTTATATTTAGTAAGCTTGGTGTTCAGGTAAGTTTTGAAAAATTTAATATAGATTTCGCTCCGCTTGCGACTCAGTTTGAACCTAAGCGAGCTGCAATTTTGACTTTTGAAGAGGATGGATCTAAGCAGCTTTTAGGCGCTATTGGTGAATTTAAAAAATCAGTTCAGAAAAATTTGAAATTGCCAGAAAACTCTGCTGGATTTGAGATTAATCTAGAAAAATTGTTAAGGATTATTAATAATAAAAAATCTTTGCGCAGAATATCTAAATTTCAGAGTGTTGAGCGCGATATTAGCTTGCGTGTTTCGCGAAGGCTAGCGTTTGCACAGATTTTTGAAACTTTGCGTGAAAAATGCCAAACTTTTGGTGATGAAGTTTTAGTAGAAATATCACCTATAGACATTTATAAGGTTGATGAAAAAACAAAAAATGTTGCTTTGCGCTTTAAGATTACGCCTTTTAATAAGACTTTAAGCGGCGATGAAATTCAGCAAATTATGAAACAAATTGAGCAAGAAGCTGGTAAAAAACTAAATGCAGAAATAATCTAAGGAGGAAAATGTCAAAGAAAAAAACTTTACAAACTGGAACTAGCCGAGGACAGAGGATTGCTATCTGGACAATTTTGATTTTAACAATCGTGTCGACTGCAGCTCTCTATGTCGGTAGTCTTTTAGCTAATAAAAATGAAACCGCTGATGCTAAAGTTCAGCAAGATAGAATAGCTAAATATCAAAAAGCTTATAAAGAATATCAAGCTAAAATTGAAGCGCAAGGAAAAGAACTATCGGCGAAATACTACGACTCTTTCAAGGAATATGAAAAATATCCAAGCGCATTTAATGCTTCGAGCGTGAAAGAATTAAAAACTACAGATCTAAAGGCTGGTGATGGCGAGGAGATTGCGCAAGAATATGCGGCATACTATGTCGGTTGGAAGCCAGATGGTACAGTTTTTGACGGAAGCTTTAGTAAAGGTGCTTTAAAATCTCCTTTGAAAATTTCTAAAGGCAGTAAGATGATTGATGGTTGGACGGAAGGTTTAAGAGGTATGAAGATTGGTGGCATTCGTGAAATCACAATTCCTTCAGATAAGGCTTATGGTGCTGCTGGAAGTAATAGTGCTGATAAATCTAAAACTATTCCTCCAAATACACCATTAAAGTTTATAGTTATGGTTATCCCCGCATCAGAAGTGAAAGATATTGATTATCCAGATTATACTAAATTTTAGGAGGTAGAAGTGATAGATTTAGTTATTGTTGGTGCTGGCCCGTCAGCTCTTTCCGCGGCGATTTATGCTGCTCGAGATGGTTTAAGCGTTAGAGTTTTTGAGAAAGAAGTTATCGGTGGAATTATTTCAACTTCAGAACTTGTTGAGAATTATCCAGGCTTTGAAGATGGTATTTCTGGGATTGATCTTGGTCGAAAAATGAGAGAACAAGCTGAAAAATTTGGTGCTATAGTTGATTATGGAGAGGTTACGGAAATTCGGGATCTAGGAGATAGAGTTAGTATGAAGGTCGACGGAGATTATCTTGAGGCGCGTACAGTTCTTTTAGCGGTCGGTAATTCTTATCGTAAACTTGGATTGTCTCGCGAGGATGAATTTATCGGTCGTGGAATTCATTTTTGTGCTACTTGCGATGGGGCGTTTTATGCTGGGAAAGAAGTAATTACAGTTGGCGGTGGAAATGCAGCTGTTCAAGAAGCTTTGTTTTTGAGTAGATTTGCGTCAAAAGTCAAAATGCTTGTCAGGACTGATATAAAAGCTCAGGATATTTTACAAAAACGGTTGCAAAAAGCAGTTAATGAAGGAAAAATCGAGATATTTTTAGGTACCGAGATTGAGGAACTTTTGGTTGAAGAACTCAATTTAGGAGATAAAATAATTGGCGTAAGAGCTTGTCAGCATCTTGATGGTAACACTCGTGAATTTAATATTCCAGCGGCAGCAATTTTTGAGTTTATTGGCCTGGATCCTCAAACGAAGTTTCTTGAGGGTTCCGGTATAGAACTAAATCAACGTGGAGAGATTGTTGTTGATGATAAATTTAGTACTTCATTAAAGAATATTTTTGCGAGCGGAGATGCTATAGAGAATGCGGAGCGCCAACTAGTTATAGCGGCAGCAAGTGGAGCAAAAGCAGCGATCGAAATTTCTAAAATATTACATAGAGATTAGCGCTATTAAGATAAATATGGTATAATATTTTTGTTATGTATGAGCAAAAAAATCACCAAAACCTGATGATTATCCTAAAAAACTTTTTAACTATATGTACAGTGTTCTTGCTGGTAGTTGTTCTAGTTTTTGTTATTCAGGGATGGGTTATTAATTCTAAAGGTGAAACAGTTCAGACTGGCTTGGTTCAATTTGCTTCAAATATAAGTGGCGCTACTGTTGAGATTGGTAAAAAAACTTTAAACGAAAAGACTACTACTAAGTCTCAAGTGATTCCAGGTGAATATGAGTTTAAGATTTGGCGCGAAGGGTATGAGACTTGGTATAGGAAGACTTCCGTGAGGGGTGGGCGGATTCTATGGTTGAATTATGCACGATTGATACCGAAAGAGAAAAAAGTTCAATCATTTTTTAATATTGAAAACGTGAAAGCTGTTAAATATTCAGTCGATAATAAAAAGGCACTAATTATTGGTGAAGATTCTGTGGGTATAGCTAAATTTTGGATTGTCGAATTTGGAGAATCTCCAAAGATTTCTGAAATTAGTCTTCCTGAAAAACTTTTTGATAGAAATTTAGCGGACGGAGAGAAATATTTACAGGGAATTGCTAGCTATTTAACTATTGAAAATCTAAGCGAAAACGCTACTCGAGCAATTTTGAGATGGAAAAAGGATGATTCTCAGAAATGGATTTTGGCTGATTTTAATGACAGCTCTAAATCGGTGAATCTAAATGATAATTTTGGTCTTAATTTTTCTAAGATACGGCCATTAAACAGAGATTATTCTAAGTTCTATGTTTTATCCGAAAAAGCACTTCGAGAGTTAGATTTTGATAGGATGACTATATCTGCTAATTTATTGAATGATATTGTAGATTTTGAAAATTATAATGATAGTGTATTGTCTTTTATTCAGCAGGAGAAAGAAGGAGTATTCTCTGTTGGCATTTTTGAGAAAGGGAAGCAGTCCGTAATTTTATCAAAAGATAATAGTTCTTTGCCGAAAATTGCCATTAGTAGATATTATAACGAAAACTACGTTCATACTTTAGCTAATAAAAAACTCCAAATTTATAAAGGATCTGATTGGGTAGGGACAAATAAACCTAAGCTTGTTAAAAAGGTAGAGTTTGATTTTGAGCCAACTGGTATTAATTTAAACCAAGAAGGCCGAATTATTAGTGCTTTTTCGAATGATAAAACGGCCACTTACGATATTGAGACTAATAGTAAGTATGATATAGCTAGTGGGGATCTTTCTTGGCTTGATAATTTCATTCTATATAATTTTAAAAATGACAAGATTACCTTGCGTGATTTTGATGGGTCTAACGTTCATAGTGTTCTAGAATGCTCTCACGATTTTGGCGCCATACTATCAAGAGACGAAAAATTTATCTATGGTTTTAGACAGAAAAAAGATGATAAATTTGAACTAGTAAGATTAAAAATGATTTTATAGATTACTTATATACTTTATGTTGTAAACAATTGAGAGTATTGAAATATTATAAATAAAGAATAATTCCAAGGAGGAAAATTATGTTTAAACAAGTAAAACTAAATTATGATTTTAGTGCTTTAGAGCCTTATATAGATACACTAACCATGAAGACTCATTATGAGAAACACCACGCAACTTACACTAAGAATTTTAATGAAGCCGTGGAGAAGGCTGGTCTCTCTGATAAATCAATAGAGGAAATTCTTTCTTCTCTTTCTTCTGTTTCTGATGAATCTTTACGAGATACTTTACGAAATAACGGAGGTGGATATTATAATCATAATCTATATTTTTCTATTATGAGTCCAAAAAATGAAACTAAGCCCAGCCCAGCTTTAATGGAAGCCATTGAAAGGGAGTTTGGTTCTTTGGCTAATTTAATAGAGTCTTTGGAGAAAACGGCTATTAGTCAGTTCGGTTCTGGTTGGGCGTTCCTTTCCGCTGATCAGGGTGGGAGACTTTATATAACAAAGTCATCAAATCAGAATAATCCCTTGATGGAAGAGGGAAGACACACTCCTATATTAGGTATTGATGTTTGGGAGCATGCTTACTATTTGCAATATAAGAATTTAAGGGGAGACTATGTTAAGAGTTTCTTTGAAGTCTTAGACTGGGATAAGGTAAGTGAAAATTACGAAAATCGTTATAAAACAAAATAACAGCTAATTAATAAATAGCTGTTATTTTGTTGGTACCGTGGGCCGGACTTGAACCGGCACGAGCTAATGCTCACCAGATTTTGAGTCTAGCGTGTCTACCGATTCCACCACCACGGCATTTTGGTTTTGCTTATTTACTCAAAACTGAATCTATTGTATAATAGATATAAGGAAAAATCAAGAGAAATGGATAACGAAAATAATCTTCAGTCACAAAATCAAGGTTTAAAAATACCGCCTAGACGAAGTACTCAGCTTACTGATTCTCAGCGTCAAGCTATGATTAATTATAGGCGAGAAAAAGTTAATCAGATTTACGCTGGAAAAACAGACTATAAAACCCCACAGACTAGCCCAATTTTAGATAGTGAAGTGCTTCAAGGTGATATTAAGAGTCAAAATTCTAAATTAGAACACGTTTATAATTCTAATATGCAAAACTCACTTAATTCTCCCGAAAATTACATTGGAGACTCGAAAAAGATAATCTCGTCTCTTGATTCGGCAACCCCGAAGCAGCAAGGAGCGGTTGAATATTCTCCTGTGTCTACACAAGCTAAAAATCACCCAGCGCAAACTAATAGTGCAGCTCAGGATCAGTGGAGACGATATCATGCGGCTTGGCAAAATTATTATCAAAAATATTACGAAAGTTATTATACAGCAGCCCTTAATCAGCAAAAGAAGGCAGTAGCCAACATTCAGCCAGAGCTTATCGAAAATTTAAGTGAAGATCAGCGACAAAAACGAGCATTAATAAAATTGCGACAAAATATTGCTGATAAAGCTAGAGAAAAAAGTCAAAAGATTAGAAAATCTCGTCATTTTATGCCTATCGTATCTACTGGTTTAGTTGTGGCTATATTCCTATTTTTGCAGTATAATCGACTTATTTTTGCTACTGTCGAAGCTTATGTTAGCCCTGGGAATGCTACTGCTCAAGAAACAATCCAGACCCCAAATTCTACCGTATCTGTTGGTAATGATCCAAAATTAATTATTCCCAAGATCAATGTGGATGTGCCGGTAGTATATGGGGTTGGGAATGATAAAAAATCCCAGCTTGATGCAATGAATCGTGGTGTGGCACATTTTGCAGTGCCTGGTGCGAATAGTGTTCCTGGGCAAGCTGGAAATGTTGTTTTGAGCGGTCATTCGAGTAATGATGTTTTTGATACGGGAGCATATAAGTTTATTTTTGCGCAACTTGAAAAACTTGAAAAAGGTGACGTGATTTATGCTAATTATAATGGAACTCGATATTCATATGTGGTACGAGAGACTGAAGTGGTTCTGCCGACTGAGGTTTCGAAGGTTATAAAAAATGATGGAAAATCTTGGTTAACACTAATTACTTGCACGCCATTAGGTACGGCGAATAAGAGGTTATTAGTTTTTGCGGAGCAGGTTTCTCCAGATCCAGAGTCGAATAAGCAAGCTGAAAATACGGCTGAAGAAAGTAGTTCTGCTGTAGAGCTACCTAGAAATTCAAAAACATTTTTTGAGAGATTATTCACTTGGGATTGGAGCTAGCTTATTGTTTTGTATGGTATAAACTACTAGACATATTTAACTGTTTGATTTCTATTAGAATAAAATGCTAAAGTCTTGAATGGTGGCATGAAAAGATGTAAAATATAACTATGGAATACATAATTAAAGATATCAAAGGACGACAAATTTTAGACTCCCGTGGCAACCCAACAGTTGAGGCGGATGTAATTTTAGAAAACGGAGCTTTTGGCCGAGCAGCGGTTCCAAGTGGAGCATCAACAGGTTCAGGTGAAGCTCTTGAACTTCGCGACGGCGGTTCAGCTTTTGGTGGAAAAGCTGTAACAAAAGCTGTTTCATCTGTAAATAATCAAATTCGTGAAGCCCTAATCGGTAAGAACGCCGAAGATCAAGAGGTAATCGATAAAATCATGATTGAACTTGATGGTACAGAAAATAAATCTTCCCTTGGAGCAAATGCAATCCTAGCGGTTTCACTTGCTACTGCAAAAGCTGTTGCAAATGCGAAAGGTGTAGAACTTTGGCAATATATCGCCGAAAGAACAAATTCAACACCGAACCTTCCGCTTCCTATGATGAATGTGATGAATGGTGGCGCACATGCTGGCTGGGCAACTGATATTCAAGAGTATATGATTATGCCAGTTGGTGCAAAAACTATTTTCGAAGCAGTTCAAATGGGTGCAGAAACTTTCCACGCTTTAGCAAAAGTTTTGAAAACTAAAAATTACCCAACAACTGTTGGCGACGAAGGTGGTTATGCTCCAAAAGTTCAAAATGGTAATGAAGAACCACTCGAATTGATTTCAGAAGCCATTAAAGACGCTGGATACGAACTTGGTAAAGATATCGCCTTTGCCTCAGACCCAGCTTCAAGTGAATTCTATAAAGAAGAAAAATATGATTTGAAAGCTAATAATGCAGTTCTTTCTAGCGAAGAAATGATTGAGTTTTATGAAAATCTAACTTCGAAATATCCTTTCGTTTCGATCGAAGATGGTTTAGCTGAAAATGACTGGGATGGATGGAAGACATTAACTGAGCGACTCGGTTCAAAAATTCAGCTTGTTGGTGACGACCTGATGGTAACAAACTCAAAACTTCTTCAAAAATCAATTGATTTAGGCGTTGCGAACGCAATTCTTATTAAACCAAACCAGATCGGCTCTTTGACAGAAACAATCGAAGCTGTAAAATTAGCACAAAATAACGGCTACAATACTGTTATGAGCCACCGCTCAGGTGAAACTGAAGACGTGACAATTGCGCATTTAGCGGTAGGATTGGGCTGTGGACAAATTAAAACTGGTTCACTTTCACGAACTGATCGAGTTGCGAAATATAATGAGCTGATGCGTATTGCAGAAGCTCACCCAGAGCTTGAACTTGCGAAACCATTTAATAAGTAACATAATTAACATAGTATACAAATTTGATAAATTTAGACAGATTTGAGTTTATACATTCTGTGATTAGACTAAAGACGGCTTAATAGGGGTCGTCTTTTGGTTTTAATTATTCTATGATGTTTTCGTCATCTTCTCCTGCCTTGTTATTATAGTAGATGCGTATTAAAAAATAAACAAAGCGAAAGCATCCGCTATAGGTTTTTATTTAGCGATTAAATTCTTGAAAAAAATAACCATTTACGGTATGATATACATAAGCTAAATGGAGAGAAAATGAGAGAGATTATAGAAGTAAATGGTATCAAATACGATGCTATAACTGGACAAAAAATTGAAATTTCAAATAAACAAGCTGCTTATTCTGCACAAAATATTCACGATAATTTACAGCATTCATCAACCCTAAGCCGGAAGTTTGTTAAGAGACCTAATGATATAGGTTTATCTCAAGCTCATGCTATTGAGCAATTTAAGATGCGTCATAATTATATTGAGGCACGTAAGTCGGCTATTCTTAGATCTGGTAATGAGTCTCATACCCGAATTTCTAAGTTTGAGGGCGTCCGTGGATCGGCTGGGCGTATGATTTCTCCTATATCTTCGCAGAATAAAATAATCAGTAAAACTGTAGATGAAGATCCCATTCTTCCTGTTCAGGAAAATCCAATTCATCAAAAAGCTCTTGTGGCAATGCGCGAGCAAAAGATCACTAAAAGATTTCAAACACCGCAAGAGATTAAAAAAAACGCTATAGCTACAGCTCTTGAAAAATCACAAGATAATTCTAAAAACATAAAAAAGATTCGTGGTGTTCAAAAAAAGAGTTGGTTTTCGAAGCGAGCTGTAGGCTTTGTAGCGAGCTGTTCATTTTTGATTATATTCTTTGGGTATTTTGTTTATATAAATTCTCCGAATTTATCAATCAGGGTGGCTGCTATTCAGTCCGGTGTTAATGCTAGCCTTCCTCAATATTCTGCTAAAGGCTACAGCCTAAAAGGTCTGGCCTATTTTGACGGAAATAGTGTTAATTTAAAATATATTAATGGTGAAAAATTCTACAAGATAAAACAAGCTCAGACTTCGTGGGATAGTGTAGCGCTACTTGAAAATTACGTTCAGGATAAATGGGATCGTGATTATTCTACGTATCAGGAAAAAGGATTAACTATTTATAAAAATAGAAATAATGAGGCCACTTGGGTTAATAATGGAATTATTTATAATATTGAAGCTAACAGTAATCTTTCTAATGAAGATATCGGAAAGATTGCCAGTAGCTTTTAACTAATTGAAAAAAAGCCAAAAAATGCTAATATAGATATATGAAAGCAAGAACTCGTTTTGCGCCAAGTCCAACTGGTTATATTCATGTTGGAAATGTTCGAAGCGCACTTTACCCTTATTTAATCGCCAAACAAACTGGTGGAGATTTTATTCTACGAATTGAAGATACCGACCAAGCTCGATTTGTTGATGGTGCAGAAGATTTAATCCTTGATACTTTAAAATGGCTTGGGCTAGACTGGGATGAAGGCCCAGTTTATAACGAAAAAAATCAAGAAAAAGGTGATTTTGGGCCATATCATCAAACTCAACGTCGTGAAAAATATCTTGAGTGGGCGCAAAAAATGATTGAGAAAGGCTTAGCTTACGCTGACCCATATTCGCCAGAAGAAGTTGAAGAATTTCGAAAAAAAGCTAAATCTGAAAAGCGTGCATTTTTATATCGCAACCATCGCCCAGAAAACCCACCAGAATGGAAACTTGGAATGCCACTCCGTTTTAAGACGCCAGAAATTAAACGCTACACTTGGTATGATGCTGTAATGGGTGAACTTTCGGCTGGGCCAGAAGCTTTGGATGATTTTATTTTAATTAAAGCGGATGGCCTTCCAACTTATAATTTTGCACACATTGTTGATGATTTCGAAATGAAAGTTACACATGTAATTCGTGGCTCAGAATACGTTGCTAGCACTCCAAAGTATCTTTCGTTGTATGAGGCGCTCAAGATTCAACCACCAATTTTAGCTCATTTACCGCATATCTTAGCGCCGGAAGGTAATAAAAAACTTGGTAAGCGCGATGGAGCGAAAAGTGTTAGCGAATATCGAGCAGACGGAATTTTACCAGAGGCGATGCTGAATTTTTTGGCTCAACTTGGATGGAATGATGGTACTGAACAAGAGATTTTTACTAAAGAAGAACTAATTGAAAAATTCTCTCTTGACCGTGTGCAAAAATCTGGTGCGAGGTTTGACGAACAGCGACTTTTGTGGCTTAATGGCCAGTGGATTCGCAAAATTTCTCTCGAAGATTTATTTGAGCGTGTGCAAGATTTTTGGGGAGAAAATGCTAAGAACGCTAGCGAAGAATACAAAAAAGAAGTTCTTAGTCTAGTTTTTGATCGCTTAAAAACACTTAAAGATCTTCCGCTCGCTAGTGAATATTTCTTTGCTGAACAGCAAGTTGATTTAGAGATGATTTCAAAAAATAAGCAGCTCAAAAAACTTGAAAAATCGCAAATTATGGAGCTTTTGGGTTTGGTTATTTCTGAATTAGAACAGCTTGAGGAGTGGAAGGATGATAAAATCCAAGAATTGTTAAATAGGTTGCTTGAAAAGACTGGTCAGAAACCGGGAATTCTGTTCCAGATCATCCGGATTTCACTAACTTGGGCGCCATTTTCGCCAGCTTTAAATCAAACTTTGCGAGCGATCGGTAAGAGTGAAAGCATAAAACGCCTTAAAAATTCTCTACGAGAGATTGAAACAATGTAAAAATAAGCTTCGTGATAAACGGAGCTTATTGAATATTTTCGAAAATAATTTTAGCAATTTCTCGTGGTTTTTCCATTGGCAGTAAATGACCACTTTTTTCTATGATCTTAAAATCTGCACTCGGAAAAAATGTTCGAAAGGACTTTTCTTGGAAAGGTTTAACGGTTGTGTCGTTATCTGCTATAATTACTAATTTGACATTATTTTTATTTTTGAAAGCGTTATTGTTTAGTGCTATTGGTATAGTTTTTTTCTGCGCAAGTAATTTTTTAATTGAATTTTGACAAGCAAATATATTTTGATAGATATTTTTACTGGCTTCTAGTGACCATGTTTTTTGAAGTGTAACAGCTTTAATTGGTGAAAATATCGGTATGTTTGACAATATCATTAAAGGGCTAGAGCTATAAGAGGACTTCATTCCAAACAAGAAAGATCTACTAGGATCATAGACTGGATTTAGTAGCACGGTAGGTATTTGGTTGGATATTTTTGGGTCACTTGCTAGATAGCATCCAAATGAATGAGCTACTACAAGACCAATCTCGTTTATTTTTTTAAGTTCAGAGATAAGATCTTGATAAAAAGAATGGTAAGTATCGATACTGCTGAAAGAGTGGAGTGAACTTTTACCATGCGCTGGTAGATCACATATGATTATTGAATATTTTTTAGAGAGCTCATAACCTAGAGGCGTAAGCCCGAAATAATTACCTCCAAATCCATGGAGAAGCACAGCGGTCGGTTTGTTTTTTTGGATGTTTTTATATATTGAAATTTTTATATTATTGATTTGGACGAAATGATGCTGTAGGTTTTTCCGCCAAGCTTTTAAGTTCATTTCTTAATTATAACATTTTTTATGTAATAGTAAATAGTACTTTTATAAATGCTTAAGCTATGCTATAATTTAAATCTATAAGAACAGGATTTTGATAAAGAAAGGTAGAAATGGCAAATCCTTTACGGCTAGTGATGATTAGACACGGTCAAAGTGAATCTAATATTGTTCAGCAGCATCAGAAAATTGGTGGAAAATTTAAATTAGAAGATGAAATTAATACTCGAGTTGATTGGAAACAACGACTAAGCCCACTTGGGCGTGAGCAGGCAGAAAATGCAGCTCATCATCTACGAAGTATATATGGCGGAATGGATTTTTTTGATAAATTATATGTTTCGCCGTTTGTTCGTGCGCGAGAAACAGCTGTTAAAATAAGTGGTGAGACTAATTTGCGTTGGCGAATTGATGACAGATTGAGCGAACGAATCTGGGGTATTTATGGGGTGGTTAGTCGTCAGGAACAGAGATCGCACTTTCCATTAACAGCTCGTTTAGCGAATGATGATCCATGGTATATCAGATATGATGGCGGAGAGAGTCTTTTTGATGTTTATACTCGATTTAAATCCTTTCGCTCTAAGTTGTGGCAAAAGCATTCAGGAGAGAACGTTCTGATTGTGGCGCATAAGCAGCTAATCCAGACAGCTTGTTATGATATTGAAAAAATGCTTCCTGAAGATTGGGATAAAATTTATGACAATCGTAAGTATGATGTACCAAATCTTGGTTTAATTGAATATTCTCGTGTGAATCCTTATAATAGTAGCGATGTTCGTGATAATTTTACTTGGCGAAGAGTATTGAATTTGGGTGGTGAAGATATCCAGATTATTGAAGACTGGGAGGAGTTTATCGCCGATAAGACATTTTTGACAGATGAACTAAGTGAACAGATATCAAAATATAAACCATTTTTATAATTCATCAAAAACTATTGCTATATTAAAATACTTATGCTATTATAAGAGCATAGTTGATGTGCTAACAATAGGGCGATTGTTCTTATTCATCTCCTAAATAGCACTTATTAAATAAAAACAAATAAAACAAACGCCCCTGGGTGGGCGCACATCAGCAAAATAGCCGACTCTTGAAAAGGAGCCGGTTATTTAGTATAATTTAAAAAGATTATGTTTAAGAAGCGAATTACTAAAAAGCTTGAAAAATATGTTAAGAAATATTTCAAGCAGCACCAGAATATAAAACTGATTGTAGTGGCAGGGTCGGTTGGAAAAACTAGTTCTAAATTAGCAATTGCCACACTTTTGAACGAAAAATATCGAGTTAGGTTGCATACGGGTAATCATAACACTCATCTTAGCGCACCAATTGCTATTTTAGGGATTGATTATCCTGGTAATCCGCGTAGTTTTTGGGAGTGGCATAAAGTCTTTAAGGCTGCTCGAAAAAGAATCAAATCTCCATTTGAGAATGAACCACAAGTGATTATTCAAGAATTAGGAACAGATCGGCCGGGTGATATTGAGAGATTTAGCGACTATCTTTTACCCGATATTGCTGTTATTACAGCGGTGACACCTGAGCATATGGAGTTTTTCGAAAATATGAATGCTGTTGCTCGAGAGGAATTGTCTGCAGCGAATTTTGCAAAAATTGCAATATTGAATAGGGATGCTATTAGCTCAGAATATTCAAATTTAATCACCAATCCTAATTTTTCAACTTATGGTACAACTGTTTCGGCAGAGTATAGTTTTGAAGTTGATGATTTAAACCTTGTTGAGGGTTATATAGGAAAAATGAATACAGCTGAATTCGGTCAGATTCCAGTCAAGATTAAAGTCTTTGGAGAGCATTCACTTTTGCCTGTAACCTCTGCGGTAGCTGTGGCAGCGAAGATGGGCTTGGCTTCCGATGAGATTATTTCTGGCCTTGCAAAAATCCAACCTGTATTTGGAAGGATGAATTTTCTGCGCGGAGTAGAAGATTCTATTCTGATTGATGATACCTATAATTCGAGTCCGGCGGCTGCGGAGGCGGCTCTTCGAACGCTTTATAATCTCCATGTACCATCGCGTATAGCTATTTTGGGTGATATGAACGAATTGGGCGCTATTTCTGCGGTTGAACACCAAAAAATTGGTAATTTTTGCGATCCACTATCTTTGTCTTGGGTTATTACAGTTGGGGATAAAGCAAACCAGTTTCTTGCTGCTGCAGCTCGCAATAGAGGCTGTCAGGTAAAAACTTGTGCAAATGCTATAGAGGCGGCCACTTTTGCGCGAAAAGTTATGGAGAAAGGTTGCGCCATTTTATTGAAAGGATCTCAAGGTGGAATTTTCCTTGAAGAAGCTACAAAAATTTTGCTAAAAGATAAAAGCGATATTTCGAAATTAGTCCGCCAAGATGAGAAGTGGGTTTGTGAGAAGAACGATTTTTTTGAAACTTTTTCAAATTTTGAAGAGGATGAAGTATAGTGGGTGAAATTATTCCAATCGTTGATGAAAATGATAATGTGGTTGACCGTGTAGAGAAGAACTCTTTCGATAAATCTACAGGCAGAATCTATCGTACAACTTCTCTTTTTTTGTTTGATTTAGATGGCAGAATATTGATCCAGAAACGAGCCGAAACAAAACAAACTTCCCCTGGCAAATGGGATTTAGCTAGCGTGGCTGGTCATGTTAATTTTGGTGAGACATACATCGAAGCTATAATTCGTGAGACTAAAGAGGAGATTGGTCTTGAGCTATCGCCTGATGATATTCATTATAGTGAAAAGATTTTTACTGAGACTAGCAAAGGGAAACGGCGTTTTACGCAGATTTTTTGGGCAATTGCAGATTTTAGTTTAGAGGATTTAAAAATTGAAAATAGCGAGATCTCAGATGTGAAACTAATTGCTCTGAATGAATTGTCCGAGATGATTGCTGAAGATAGGGATCAGTTTGCTTTCTATAATAATTTTGACTTTAAAAAATTAGCTCAAGAAATTAGCAGAATTGCACGATAGGTATAATTATTCGCAAGCAATTTTATAAAGAGCAATCCCTGCTGCAACCGATACGTTAAAGCTTTCTTTTTGTCCAAACATGGGAATCTCAAGATGTTTGTCGCAAAGAGCGAGTAGGCGTTCTTCTATACCATCCACTTCTTCTCCTAGAAGGAGTGCTATTTTTGCGCATTTATCTGTGGAAAAATCTGGTATTTTAATTGATTCTATAGACTGTTCTAGCGCTATAATTTCAAACCCTTCAGATTTTAATTTGGCGATTTTTTCTGTGATGTTTTTTGATATTTCACACTGGATAATTTTTTCTGCACCAAGAGCTGTTTTATGAATCTGCGTGGTAATTTTTTGTGCGATATGGGGGAGACGATTTGTTTCTTGAAAATTTTCATTATCTAAGATTGGAAAGGGCGAATATCCACTAAAAATAACTCTAGATACACCAAAGCCCTCGCTAGTTCTGAGGATTGAGCCGATGTTGTGGGTTGAGCGAATATTGTGTGCTAAGACAATGATTTCTCGATATTGTTTTCTATTTTTATTTTCCAGAGAATTAGGGTTTTTCATTACATATACTTTAACATCTTTGATTGAAAAAATAAACTGGTTGTGCTAAAATTGTGCTAATGGATGAACAGAAAATTCAACAGCGAAGACGTGATGATGAAGAGCGCGCAACGGCTAAACGGGCGGATATTTTAGGATTAGTCTATTTGGATACGCGAGAGTTTGAAGATATTTTTCCTTTAGTTAAAGATATTTTTTCGAATGAACAAATGTATGCGGCAAAACTTGCTCCACTTCAGGAAGGAAATGCCGAAGAGAATCAGCCATGGAGAGTGATGATTACTTCACAAACTCCAAGGTCGGTAATCCAAAAGCTGAAAAAGTCATATGAAGACAAAGGTAAGCAAATTGATTTTTATTTGATTTCTGAGTCCGCCTGGAAGAAAATAATGCGTCGCTACGACCCTCCTAAGGAAGTTATTTATGACAATATCACTATCGCTGGCGAAGGTGATAGTGCTACATTGAGCCAAGTGTCGCAAACTTTGGCGGGTGTAGCTAGCGATAAAGTTTTCGATTATTTAATTGATCAAGCTGATCGTCTTGGAGCTAGTGATATTCATATTGAGAATCAGCGTGAATCAATACGTATCAGGATGCGTGTTGATGGTGCTCTTCATCCTGTTGCAGAACTTTCTCGTGATCGTTATAGGGTGATCATGGGTGAACTTTCTTCGCGCGCAGGTGTATCAAGCGCTTCAAAAACTTCACAGTCGGGTCACATTCAAAAAGATATTTATCGAGATGGTGGTTCTCACTTATTGAATCTGCGTGTTGAAACTGTTCCAACTATGTATGGTATGGATGCTGTATTACGACTATTCAACTTTGATGAATCAATGCTAAATTTGGATTTACTAGGTATCGAACCTAAAGAACGCGCCGAAATTGATGAGATTATTTCACATCCACGAGGTATGGTATTGATGGTTGGTCCAACGGGATCTGGTAAGTCAACGACTTTATATTCGATTTTAAACGCTTTAAATACAACCGATAAAAAGATTATTACTCTTGAAGATCCGATCGAGTATGGTATTGCTGGAATTTCTCAGATTCCAATTGATACGACTCATGGTGCAAGTTTTGCGGATGGGCTTCGGTCTGTTTTGCGCCTTGATCCAGATGTCGTAATGGTAGGCGAGATTCGTGATGTTGATACTGCGAGGACTGCGATTCAAGCTTCAATTACAGGGCATCTAGTGCTTTCTAGCTTTCACGCCAACTCAACTTCAGCAGCCTTTTCGCGAATGATTGATATGATTGGTCACAATCCAATATTTTCTAGTGCGATTAGACTGCTTATTGCGCAGCGGTTAGTACGTCGTCTAGATGATAACAAGCAAGAATATGTGCCGAGTGAGGCTTTAAAACAATGGATTCGTGACGTAATGAAAAATGTTCCGAGCAAAAAAATACCTCAGGACATATCTGGAGATTTTAGACTATGGAGGTCAGTTCCAAGTACGGGTAATCCGTTTGGATATAAAGGGCGAATTGTTTTGATGGAACAAATGATTGTTGGTGAAAATATCCAAGCTTTTTTGCGCGGTGAACGTGGTGTAATTTCTACCGAAGCAATTGAGGCTCAAGCTCGTGCAGACGGTATGTTAACACTAGTTCAGCAGGGTATTGTTATGGCTCTTCGTGGCGAGACAACTATCGAGGAAATCAATCGCGTAATTTAGTCTTTACAAATTTATACTAGTTTGTTATAATATTTCTTGAATTGTATATATTAAAGTAAAAGAGAGAAAATATGAGTTTTGAATTAATCAAAAAAGTTAACGAAGCGCAGCAAAAAGACGCTGTTCTCGATGTGCGAAGTGGTGACACGGTTCGCGTTCATCAAAAAATTAAAGAGGGTAATAAAGAGCGAATTCAGGTTTTTGAAGGTGTAGTTATTCGAACTGATCGTAAAAAATCACACACCTCACGAATTACTGTTCGAAAAATTGCAAGTGGTGTGGGTGTAGAAAAATCATTCCTTCTTCATAGTCCGCTTGTTGAAAAGATTGAAATTGTTCGCCGTGCTAAGGTTCGCCGAAACTATCTTTCGTTCTTGCGAAATCGAAGTGGTAAAAGCGCTCGCCTTAAGCAAATTGCTTTCGATCGTGAAACTATAAATACCTTACCAGAAACTTCAAAAGCAGAAAAAGTTGAAGCTACAAACGAAAAAGTAGAAGAAGTAAAAGAGGCTTAATCTTTGAATTATAAAATCGCCCATAGCTCTGGGTGATTTTTTATATATGTAATTGAGATGGCTTTATGACTTGCTTAAGATATACTTTCTTACTATAATAAAAATAAGTGATGAAAAATAAAGATATAAAACAAGAACTCAGAGTTTTGGCTGAAGAAAAATATCGTCAATTTTCGATGAGACTATTGCCGGGCGTTAATAATATCTTAGGTGTAAGGTTGCCGGCTTTGCGTAAAATTTCAAAAAAGATTATTAAAACGAATTGGCGGGAATTTATTCGAGATAACGACAATCAATATTTTGAACAAACAATGCTTGAGGGCATGGTCATAGCTGGAGCTGATTGTGATTTTTCAGAAAAACTGGAATTGATTAAAAAATTTATACCAAAGATTGATAATTGGTCGGTGTGTGATAGTTTTTGTGGTAGTTTGAAGATTTCGGAAGTTAACAGGTTAGAATTTTGGAAATTTCTTCAGTCATATTTTGCTTCAGAAGATGAATTCGAATCTCGTTTTGCCGTTGTGTCGGTGATTAGTAATTTTATAAAGAAGGACTATCTGGAGCAAATTTTTGAAAAATTTAATAATATGAAAAGTGATGGTCATTATTCGGAAATGGGCGTTGCCTGGGCGATTTCAGCTATTTATGTAAAATTTCCAGATGAAACTTTATCTTTTTTGCGGCGGAATAATTTAAAATCGAGGACTTTTCAAAAGGCTTGTCAAAAAATAATTGAATCTCTTATGGTTAGTGATAGTGATAAAAATATTATTCGTGAATTAAAGAAGGGTTTTGATGATTCTCGGGATCGATGAAGTTGGTCGCGGGGCGTGGGCTGGCCCGCTGGTGGTGGGGGCTTGTATTTTGAATGACGCTCAGATTGAAGACTTGGCTGACTCGAAAACTCTCTCGAAAAAGCAACGCGAAAAATTAGCGAAAGAGATTGCCGACAGTCCTGCGATTGTTGGTTTGGGCTGGGTGTCTAATAGTGAACTCGACGAAATTGGCCTGAGCTCTAGCCTGAAGCTTGCTACGCGTCGTGCAGTAGGAAAAGTCCAGCTGGAATGTCGAGAGCGAAACGTTAAAATTGATGATATTATTATTGATGGCACTGTAAATTTTCTTACTGATACGCCCCTTGAAAAGTATGTCTCCACTCTAAAAAAGGCGGATTTGTTGATCTCGAGTGTTTCAGCAGCAGCGATCTGTGCTAAAGTTGCTAGAGATAACTATATGAGTGAGCTAGCTATTAAACCAGAATTTTTAGAATATAATTTTGGTAAAAATGTTGGGTATGGCACAGCTCAGCATCGTGCCGCTTTAGAGCAATTTGGAGTAAGCCAAATTCACCGTAAAAGTTTTAAGCCAATTGCTGATTTATTGAGAAGTAATAAACAAATAGATAAAGAAAGTCTAAAAGAAGATAATAACGAAAAAATAACTACTAAAAAACTAGGAGACCGAGCAGAAGACTTTGTGGCTGAGTTTTTAAAGCGAGAAGAGCATACAATTCTAGCACGAAATTGGCGCACTAAATTTTGCGAGATTGATATTGTTTCCCAGCGAGGCACAGTATATTATTTTACGGAAGTTAAATATCGGAAGAATGATGATTTTGGTGGTGCTGCTGCAGCTCTCTCTAAGCGAAAAGTGGAACAGATGCGGTTTGCAGCGGAGCTTTTTGCGCACCAGAACGGTTTATTGGATGTGGATATGCATCTTATAGCTGCAGTGGTCAAAGGTGAGCCAGACTTGGCGATTGAGTCGATTTTTGAAGTTTAAAAAACCAGCATGATGGCTGGCTTATAGACTCTGGAGATCTGTTGATTTTATCGGTTTCAGCAGAATATAGGCTTGGCTATATCTTCTCTGAAACTCATCCTCGCCAAGCTCTTGCATCTTTCTCGTGGAAAACCAATAAAGTTCTCTATTCCAACAATTTTTACGATCTCTGTCGCAAAAATTGTTTGCTTTTTATCTGTTACAGCAAAATATTCAAAATATGCAAGCATTAGCAGCTTGCGAGGACTGTTTGCATGGCGGATTTTTCGGCTTGGGTTATCCAGAGTCTATATTTTTTCTTAACTGAAATTTGACGTTTGATATATTCGCAGCGAAATACTTTGTTTGAAGGTAACCAAGTTGCAGCGTCGCTATCACCTTTCTGTTGGTTGGCTGACCCATCTGATGCGAGCAGATTTAGTGGGTCATTGGCGAGTTGTTTTCTCTCTTCGGTAGAGATTTGTTGTGCGCCTTTTTGCCAAGCATCAGAAAGTGCAACTACATGGTCAATTTGAACGGCGGAAGCTTTATCTCTAGAGAAAATAATTTGTTTTCCCGTGTATGGATCATCTAATATTCCGCTTATAATTTGGCATTTTGAATTTTCTTGCGCTTCTTTTAGATCACGTTTTAAAATACGGTTTCGAGTATCACAACCGTTAGAATCTTTAGCCCAGCCTTTACCAAATTGATCGCGTGAATAACCTGTTTTTGGCGCGCGACCTTTAACTTGGAGCGAATTTAGATCTTGTGAGATTTGTGATGTTTGCTGATTTGGACTTTTCTTGCTCCAAAAATCTGGATTAGAAAATACTGCAATAATTGATAAAAATGCAATTATTATTAAGCTCAAAATACGGCGTTTTCGGAAAGTTTTTTCGCTACTCGACATAGCTACATTATAGCATAATCATTTTTGGAATATAATTGTAGCACTGTGTGATGTGTGCTATAATTTTAAGTATGAAAAATATTAACAAAATATCAATTATAATCAGTGCGTCGTTGGTATCATTGGTGGTAGTTATTGCTATTTTTGGCATTTTTTATGCTCAGGATTTTAGCGATTTTTTGAAGGCACAAAATTTTAAGCCGAGTGAAAAAATAACTCAAATTACTTCAAAAATTAATTTAACAGATCGCGCTAGGACAATTTTTTATGCTACAAATCCACGAGTTTTATCAGGTCAAGATTTTAATTCTAGTTGTTCCAAATTAGTCGAAAAAAGCACAATTTTAGGTTGTTATAATGATGATAAAATTTCGATTTTTGATGTCGAGAACTCTGAACTTGATGGCGTTAAAGAAGTAACTGCTGCGCATGAATTATTGCATGCGGTATGGAATAGAGCAAGCAAATCCGAGCGAGACAGATTAAGCAAGGAGATAGAAGAAAACTACAAGAAAATAAAAACTCCAGAGCTCGAAAAAACCATAGCTAATTATGCTATAACTGAGCCTGGTGAGCGTGTAAACGAGCTTCATTCTATATTGGGTACTGAATTCTCTGGTCTTTCTAGTGAGTTAGAGGTTCATTATGCTAAGTATTTTAAAAATCGTAATGATATTGTAGCTATGAATACTCGGTATAAGGCCAAATTCAAGAGCTTGGAGGATCGCGCAAAAAGTTTAGATAGAGAATTGAAAAAGTTAAAAGCTGAGATTAAACAGGAAACGACAGATTATTCAAATAAGCTTCAATCTTTAAATATGGCTATTCTTCTATTTAATTCTCGAGCAAAAAGTGGCTACTATCATAGTCAGGGTGCATTTAATGCAGATCGTTCGAGTTTGGTTGAGCGCAGTAATTCTATGGAGCAATACCGCAATCAGATAAATTCAAAAGTTACAGATTACAATTCAAAAGTTGTAGAACTTCAACGAATCTCTAAACAGATCCAGAGGCTTTATGACAGTCTAAACTCAAAAATCGAAAAGGTTGATGGCATTAAATCACTTTAAATATTAATATTTATATGATAAAATTAATGTTGTGGCCAAACTAAAAACAAAATTTATATGTCAGAATTGTGGTTCTAGCTACCCAAAATGGATGGGAAAATGTGAAAATTGCGGTAGCTGGAATACTCTAGTCGAAGAAGTTGAAGAATCTATTGGTAAAAACGCAGTTGCAAAAAGTATCGGAAATGGTAAAATTTTACAAACCCAAAGTTTAGATGATATTATTTCAAGCAAAAAGCAAGATCGAATCTCGACAGGGATTGCTGATCTAGATAATGTTTTGGGCGGCGGAATTTTGCCGGCTGGTGTTTTATTGATTGCAGGTCAGCCAGGAATTGGTAAGAGCACTCTCTTGATGCAGGTTTCGTCGTGTATCGCTCAACAAAAAAGAGTTTTGTATGTATCCGGGGAGGAGTCGGCTGAGCAGGTGGCAGGCCGAGCGAAGCGTCTGAATGCCGAAAAATCGCCAAACTTAAAATTTGCTAGTTCAACTTCTGCCGATGATATTGCGGAGACAATATTGAACGGTAAATTTGATTTAGTTGTAGTTGATTCGATTCAGACATTAGCGATGAGCGAAATATCTAGCGCTGCGGGCAGTGTTTCGCAAATTACTAATTCATCTAATCTAATTATTCAGGCGGCAAAAAAATCCGGCACTGCAGTCGTGTTAGTTGGCCACATTACAAAAGAAGGTTCGATCGCGGGCCCAAAAACATTAGAACATCTAGTTGATGTAGTTTTGAATTTTGAAGGTGACCGCTATGGTGGTTTTAAAGTTGTGCGAGCGATTAAAAATAGATACGGCTCGACGACAGAAGCTGCTATTTTTGAAATGAGCGAGAATGGCCTTGAGATTGTTGAAAATCCATCAGCCGCTCTCCTTGCTGAGCGACAAAATACGGATGGCTCTATAATTTTGGCAACTCTTGAGGGGACGCGTCCAATCTTGGTGGAAATCCAAGCGTTAGTTTCGCCGTCAAATTTTGGTTATCCAAAACGAACCGCGAGCGGCTTCGACCTAAATCGATTAAATCTTTTGATTGCGGTTCTTCAGCAACGCACGAAGCTTGATCTTTCCGATAAAGATGTCTTTGTGAATGTTGTTGGTGGGATTAAGCTTTCCGATCAGGCGGCAGATTTGGCGGTAGTAATGGCGATTGCGTCGGCGGCAGCGAAGCGCAAACTTTCGGATGGTGTGGTAGTTTTTGGCGAGATTGGGCTTGGTGGTGAAATTCGTTCTGTCGTTCAGGCGGAAAGGCGCATCGCCGAAGCGAAAAAACTTGGATTTACTAGTGCGCTTGCGCCAAAAACTGCTTCAAAAAATAACTTCATTGTGGCTGTGCGTGATTTGCGCGAGGCTTTAATTAAATATTTACAATAATAAAAAGGAAAATATGGATACATTTTTATTGCTCATAATCATTTTTTTAATAATTTTTTCATGGAAAGATTCTACGCCAATTTTTCAAAAAGCTCGTAAGCGAGTACTAGTTGATACTTCAATTCTGATTGATGGTCGATTTTTGGCGGTGGCGAAAACTGGGTTTGTTAATTTTGATATTCTAATTCCGCGTAGTGTGGTGGGAGAATTACAAATCCTTGCTGATGGTGGCGACGATGAGAAGCGAGTTCGGGCGCGTTATGGTTTAGATATTATTTCGGCTCTTCAGAATGAATCAAAATTAAATGTTAGTATTTTAGCGGATAGTAATTCAGCAAAAGAAGGAGTTGATAATCGATTGATTTCGCTAGCTAAAAAACTTAATGCCGAGATTTTGACGGCTGATTATAATCTAAACAAGGTCGCTAAAGTTGAAGGGGTGGAGGTATTAAACATTAATGAATTAGTACAATCAGTTCGTGCGGATTATTTACCGGGCGAAAAAATAATGCTTGATATAACCGTAAAGGGTAATGAAAAAAAACAAGGTGTGGGTCATTTGCCGGATGGAACAATGGTGGTTGTTGAGAATGCGGAATCTCTTGTTGGTACAACGGCAGAAGTTGAGTTTATTCGATCGTTGCAGACGGCTGCTGGTAAAATGATGTTTGCTAGAATTGCTGGCTCAAAAACTTCAAAGGTTGATAATGCTAAAAGTAAAGGTCGAGCTGTAAAGAGCTCGAATATTGAAAAGCCAGCTCAAAATATTCAAGTAGAAGCATCAAAAAATGAGAATAAAAAATCTCAATCTAAAAAAACTACTAAAAATAAAAATAATACTCAAAAGTCGATTAAGTCTAAACAGAAAGCAGCAAAGTCTAAAATGGCGATTCGTCGTCGAACTCAACAGTCAATGGAAGCTGATCTTGTAAAGCTTGCTAATAAAGAATAGATTTTACTCTTTAATAAGTTGAAAAACCCTAAAAAAGATGCTAAAATTTTAAAGAGAAGAAAGGAAAATATGGCAGATTTTAATAAAATTTTAACTCCTGGCGATTATAAAAATGGAATTATTAATGTTGTAGTGGAGATCCCAACTGGCTCAACTCACAAAATTGAATGGAATCGTGATTTAGCTGTAATGCAACTTGACCGTGTGGAACCAAAGGCTTTTGCGAAGCCAACTAATTATGGCTTTATTCCGCAAACTTTAGATGAAGACGGTGATGAACTTGATGTTTTACTTATTACAAATGATCCGCTTACGACTGGAATTTTCCTAGAAGCACGAATCTTGGGTGTAATGAAATTCGTTGATGATGGCGAAGTTGACGACAAGATTATCGCTGTTCCTGCCGATGACCGTGATACTGGGAATGCTTATAAGACTTTGGCAGATTTGCCGGAACAGCTTATTAAACAGATTGAATTTCATTTTAATCACTATAAAGATTTGAAAAAAGCTGGCACAACAAAAGTTGAAAAATTCGGTGACACAGAAGAAGCAAAAGAAGTTATCGCAGAATCAATTGCACGCTGGAATAAGAAATAAGTGTTAATTTAAATCGGGCTTACGGGCTCGATTTTGATTTTATTTTGTGATAAGAAAAAATCACCCAATTGGATGATTATTGTAATATTTTTATAATTTTTCTCAGAGCATCTCTAAGCGATTCACTTGGAGATATTACTATTATTTTTTCTCCTATCTTCTTTAGTAGCCTTTTTTGCTTGTAATATTCTGGGTGATTTACTCTTCGTAAATCAACTATTCCAAAATCTACATAGTCTTTCTTTATTAGTGTTGCAAATTTCTCACCATGGCGACTTTTACTCGAATCAATTAATTTTGATCCTGGAGCAAAAAGGTTAACGAAATCTTTGGCGTGCGTTGCGCCATCTTCACGGCTGAGGAGAACAATATTGATATTTGATAATATCATCGCTTCATTCTCTAAAATCCCAAACGGTAACTTCTTTTTAGCTCCCTCGAAATTTTCTTCTGGCGTTATGATTTCCTCGCCATATAGTAAATCAATCCGTTTCAAGAGATGTTCCGATAAATCTTCGGGGACTTCTACTGGATTTCCTTTTGGAATTGGCTTGCTTGAATTTATCTGCCTGATAGCGAAACTGCTCTTATGACCCATTGAAGTCATGGTAAAGAAGAATTTATGAAACATAGATATTCTTTTTATTTTATCTCTGTATTCTTTTTCCTCTTTTGTTAATAAATCTATTTCTCGACAGATTTTATCTGCTGATTTTGGATTAGCATAAGATAAAAATTCTAAATCTCGTATAGCATCTTTCATCGCTATATCCTCCTTGTAAGGTGCTTTTAAAAATATATTTTAATATATTAAAATATAAAAGTCAAATGTGAGAATTGATTTTTCTTAAAATTTATGTATAATTTATTTATGGAAAAGGGCGAACTTCTTGAACTAGCAAAAAAATACTATACAGCGGAAGAATTGCTGCGCTTAGAGAAAGCGATTGATTTTGCTACTGAAAAACACGAAGGTCAGTTTCGAAAATCTGGCGAAAAATATATCACGCATCCGCTTAAAGTGGCAGGTATTCTAGTTGAATGGGGGATGGATATTGACTCGGTGATTGCTGGTGTACTCCATGATGTAGTCGAAGATACTGAAACGCCACTTGAAGAATTAGAAGATAATTTTGGCAAAGATATTGCATTTTTAGTGGATGGTGTGACAAAGGTTGGTCGTGCACGAAGTGGGATGAAGAATCTTGAAACTTATCTTCCGCAAACAAAGGATAATTTGAGTAAGCTTTTGATGGCGCTAAGTCAAGATGTTCGTGTGATTATTGTTAAGCTGGCTGATCGCCTTCATAATCTTCAGACTTTAGAGCATATGTCGCCTGAAAAACAGAAAAAAATTGCTCGCGAAAGTTTGGATGTTTTTGCGCGAATTGCAGATCGGTTAGGCATGGGTCGTGTACGAATGACGATAGAAGAGACGGCTTTTTCTTATCTTGAGCCAAAAGAATATAAAAGATTACAGAACGAAATGCGCAAACGGCTTGGTCGTTCAACTCGTAAATTAGGAAAAGTTCGTGAGGAAGTTGAATCCGCGCTCGAAAAAGCTGGAATTAAGTTTGAAATTTCTGGCCGAGTAAAAAGTATTTATTCGCTCCATAAAAAACTTGAAAAAACCAAAGGTGATATTGATCGTATCTATGATTTAATGGCGTTAAGGATAATTGTTGAGAGCAAAGAAGATTGCTATCGTGTTTTAGGGGTTCTTCATTCAATCTATAAACCAATGATTGAGCGGATAAAAGATTATATTTCAATGCCTAAGCCAAATGGTTATCAATCGCTTCATACTACTGTAATTACGCCGTCTAAATTAATTGCGGAATTTCAAATTCGCACTAAAGAAATGCATGAATACGCCGAGCGCGGTTTGGCAGCTAGTTTTCATTATCATGAGCAAAAATCAGGCAAAGATTATCTGACTGGTAAAACTTCAAAAGTTGTATCAAATCGCACTGAAGTAAAAGGTAATGGCGGTCTTTCGAATGAATTGCAATGGATTGTTTTACTTCAAGATGTTGCCCAGCGTTTGCGTGATGGGGAGGAAATTGATCCAGAACAATTACAGATTGATATTTTCGGTAATCGAATTTTTGTATATTCTCCAAAAGGTGATATTTATAATTTGCCAGAAGGTGCGTTACCACTTGACTTTGCATATATGGTTCATAGCGATATTGGCAAGCACGCTTATGCTTTTAAGGTCAATGAAAAAATCCACGCTTTTGATAAACCGCTCAAAGAAGGTGATGTGGTTGAGGTGATGACAAGAAAGAATGCTGAGCCTAAAATTGATTGGCTAGATTTGGTAAAAACTTCGCATGCAAGAATTAAGCTTCGTTCACAGCTTCGTCAGAATGGAGATTTGGACCTGACTAAACACGTTGATATGGCTCGCTCAAGAAAAGCTAGTGAGAAGCAGGAAAGATAAAAGTACTTGTTTAGAAAATTATTGATAAAATAAAACATTTACTTTGTAATATAAAAGTTATTCAGTAGAAGGCAACAAAAAACTGCAAGTATAGCTCAAGGCGATGAGGCAGAGACTTGTAGTTTCATATAAATGCTTTGTCATTCTATTGTTTAGGTTCTTTCCTATTTAGCATCATTCTGAACGGTGCTGATTACTTTTTATTTTTCTGATTTATTAAATCCATATATGCAACATCGATGTAATCTTTTTTCTTTATATTTAACTGTTCTGTTATAAATTTAACATTTTTCTTTGCGGTTTGTATTGATTCTTTTTCAGGAATTACATATTCCAACTCGATAAAATCGCCTAAGTTTTCGACCCTATCTAAGTGGAATCTTATATTATCTTTCAAAAATAACTGCCGAACCTTTTTAACTTCACCAATCCTACCAAGAGAGAATGAAAGAATTTTATCAACAAGTTTGGGGTGTTTTATATTAAAGCGTTTATATTTCGAAAGTTTCATATCAACAGAATTAGGACGACTATAAAATATCAATTCGTGGCTATCATTATTTATCGTTCGCATTTTTAGTCTATAAGATTTAAGATTATAAAAAATATCACGCTGATTTAATTTTACGGGCTTATCTTGAGTTATTTTTGCAAATATCTTTTTTATTTGTTGATAATCTTCGATTTTAGCCTTTATTTCTATATTTCGGGGCATTTTAACCTTTCATTATTACTTGTTAATATATCTTAGCCAATCTTTTGGAATATTTTAGGTATAGTTCATGGATTACTTTTAGACTGTTGAATGTCAAACTATTTTTAATAAGTCTAGTGATTTTTTGTATTTTCAAAAACTTTTTCGAACCAGTTTTCTCCGTAAAGTTTCTCTAATTTTTTGCTAAGTTCTTGAGATTCCTTACATTCTTTGATAGCATTTTTATCCCAATAAGTTTCATCGATTTTGCCGTCTTTATCATATTGGCAATTTCCTGATTTTTCCGTCATCTTAGCATAAATACACTGAGGATTTTCTGTGTTTATATTTCCGCCAGTTTCTAGGCAGCGAATATGATCAGAGTTAAGGCTAATAAGTCTATGTGTTCCAGCCATCCATTTTATTTGGCTTTCGGAACTCATATAATTTGAATAAATTGTAAAAGCAAAGCAAGATATTGTTAGGACTAAGTTGAAAATTGATAAAACTATAAAGAATTTTATCCAGTCAAATTTTATCTTTTGTTTAAATATAGAGAATATATTTTTCATATCAGGATATTATCATAAGTGTAATAAAAAATCAACGATTTAAATCTGGATTTTGCAAATTGTTTATGCTAAAATAGTGGGAGAAATTTTAAAATATAAAAGGAGACAAAATGTCTAAAAAAATAGCAATCAATGGTTTTGGGCGAATTGGTCGCAATGCTTTTAAGATCGCTTTTGAGCGAGATGACATTGAGATTGTCGCTATTAATGATTTGACAGATACAAAAACTTTAGCGTATCTATTAAAACATGACAGTACTTATGGAAACTATCACCAAGAAGTGACTTACACAGACGATTCTCTAGTTGTGGCTGGCAAAAAAATCCGTGTTTTGAACGAAAAAGATCCATCTGATTTGCCATGGAATGAGTTTGGTATTGATGTCGTGGTTGAAGCTACGGGTCTTTTTGTTGATCCTGCGAAAGCTCGCACTCATATTAATGCCGGAGCAAAAAAAGTAGTGATTTCTGCGCCAGCTAAAGGTGAGGGTGCTAAATTTATTGTGTTAGGGGTAAATGAAAACACTCTAAGTCGAAGTGATGAAATTATTAGTAATGCAAGTTGTACGACTAATTGTATTGCGCCAATTATGGCGATATTAGAGCGTGAATTTGGTGTCGAAAAGTCAATGATGACCACCGTCCATTCTTATACTGCGAGCCAGCGACTTCTTGATGCGCCAGCTAAAGATCTTCGCGAAGCACGCTCGGCCGCTGAAAATATCGTACCGACAACAACTGGTGCGGCAATTGCTACGGCGAAAGTTATTCCTTCGCTTGAGGGTAAGTTTGATGGCTTGAGTGTGAGAGTGCCAACTCCGACTGTGTCGTTATCTGATATTACAGCCGTTTTGCGCCGAAATGTCTCAAAGGAAGAAATTAATGATTTATTTCAGCGGGCAGCTAAAGAGCCTTTTTACCAAGGTATTTTAGGCGTAACTGATGAGCCGTTAGTTTCGAGTGATTTTAAAGGTAGTTCATTTTCGTGTATTATTGATTTAAATCTTACGAATGTAGTTGCTGGTAATCTTGTAAAAGTTGTAGCTTGGTATGATAATGAGTGGGGATATTCTAACCGGTTGGTTGAAATTGTCTCTGATGTAGCTGCGAATATTTAAGAGGAAAGAAATGAAGATTTACGTTGGAGCGGATCACCGAGGATATTTTTTAAAAGAGAAGGTTGAAGATTTTTTACGCCAAAATAGTTATGAATTCGAGGATGTTAGTGGCGAAAATTACGATCCGAATGATGACTTTCCTGTTTTTGCTCAAAGGGCTGCAGTTAAAGTTCTAGCTGATAAAGGGTCTAGAGCAATTTTGCTTTGTGGTGGCGCGCAAGGTATGGCGATGGCGGCCAATCGCTTTAAGGGGATCCGTGCATCTGTAGTTTGGGATTCTGAAGAGGCAAAATGGACACGGAATGATAATGATTCAAACGTTCTTTGTTTGCCAGCTCGCGTTTTTGAAAATTCTGCAAATGAAGCTAAATTAAAAGATACTATTAAAATTTGGCTTGAAACTCCTTTTGCGGAGGCGCCAAGATTTAATCGAAGAAATAAAATGATTGACGAGGTATAAAATGACAACTATAGCACCAGCAATTTTATCAACTACGCCAGAAGAATATGAACAACAGATTAGCCGCCTTCACGGTTTCGTGGAGAGGGTTCATATTGATATTACGGATGGTGAATTTGCACAAAACTTAACGATCCCTGAAACGCAAGTTTGGTGGCCAAAGGAATGGAAAGCTGATATTCATATGATGGTTGCTCGACCAAGTGAGCATCTTTCGACTATTATTCAAATGAATCCAAATATGGTGATTTTTCATGCTGAATGTGAAGAAGATTTAGTACCGATATTCAAAAAGCTCAAAGCTGAAACAATGATCAAACCGGCAATTGCTCTACTACGATCAACTGTTCCGGAAACTTGTGCTGAGGCAATAAAAGAGGCTGAACATGTATTGATTTTTTCCGGGAATCTAGGTGAAATGGGCGGAAAGGCTAGTACTATGCAGCTTGAGAAAATTCGGCTCGTTAAAGCGATTAACTCTAATGTTGAGATTGGTTGGGACGGTGGTGCTAATCTTTCGAATATATTTAGTTTATCTCAATCGGTGGATATCGTTAATGTTGGTAGTGCGATTGCTGATAATCCTGACCCCGAGCATATCTATAGGGAGATGGTCGCTGAAGCAAATCGAAAGGGAGCTATTTAGTGGAGGGAAAAATCCCAAATATTTTGGCAATTGGTGCGGCTACGCAGGATGTTTTTTTGCATAATTCTCGAGATATTAAAACTGTTCAAGAAAACAATCATGACCTATTTACTCTTGAGATGGGCTCAAAAATTGATATTAATAAGATAGATTTTGCAACTGGTGGCGGAGCTACAAATGCCGCCGTAACTTTTGCTCGGGCTGGTTTGATGGCTAGTTTTATGGGTGTTATTGGTAGTGATCTAGCAGGCCAACAAGTCTTGAAGGAATTAGATGCTGAATTTGTCGATACCTCTCGTGTTGAGATTTCCGAAAATTATAACACAGATTATTCAACGGTTATTCTAGATCCAAATGGCGAGCGGACAATCCTAACATATCGTGGTGCAAGCTCGCGTATATTTGCTGACAATTTTAAACTTAGACCTCGTGAATTTGATTGGATTTATGTGTCCAATCTATCTGGGAGATTTGATACTTTAGATAATATTTTTCATGAAGCTACCAAAAATGGCGTGAAAATCATGTGGAATCCTGGTAAAAAAGAGCTTGCTCATCCAGAGATGATTTTAAATTTATTAAATGATGTTGAGATTCTACTTTTAAACAAAGAAGAAGCCCAATCTCTTTTCGGTGATTTTGAACCGGAAGAGCTAACTTTGCGGGCAAAAAATCTCGTAAAAATAATTATTGTAACTTCTGGAGCGGATGGTGTTTGGGCTACCGATGGGGATTATATAGTTAGAGCAGGTATGTACGAAGACGTTCCGCGCAAAGATACTACGGGTGCTGGTGATGCGTTTGGCTCGGGCTTCTTAAGTCAATGGTCTCAGGGTGCGGGAATTAAACAATCAATTCTTTACGCAAGTGCAAACTCGACTTCAGTAATTCAGTATATTGGAGCTAAAAAAGGTATCTTGCGAAAAGGTGAAGAGCTACATTCGATGCCAATGTATGAAAAGAGGCTAAATGTATAGTTTGACGGAAATTTTAGGTTTGAGCGGCTCTGTAGAAAGAAGATTTCGGCGAGAGATTGAACAAAATGAGCGGAAAATATTATCCGGAGAGTCTATATCTGCACGAATTTCAGCAGATATTTATGAAAATTCCCACTTAATTTTACGCGAACTTGGTTTTAAGGATAGTGATGTTTTGGCGCGGGAGGCTTATTCTGCAGTGAAAAATAAATTTCTTGGCGATAAGGTTTTGGTGGGCGAGAGTGATTTTTGGCAAAAATTTAGCTCATCAATAGTACTTTGCAGGGATGGTTTTGTTTCTATTAATAAATTAGATATTGAGCAAGATTTAAACCTCGGGGCAGACTTCAAGGATCGAAGTCTAGAGAATGCGCGTCAAGAAATTCAGCAAAAACTTTTGGACGAATATAATAAAAAACTTTATAAAAATAAGGAGAAAAAATGAGATATCAAATTTGTGTGAGTGGTGCGGCCAGCGGACCGAGTGTATTGGCGTCGAAAGACCTTGCATTTAGACTAGGAAAAGAGATTTCTAGACAGGGAAAGACATTAACAACTGGTGCAACTGTTGGCCTGCCGCATTATGCAGCTATGGGAGCTGTAAGTGTAAAAGGTCGTAAAGGCCTAAGTGTGGGCTTTTCTCCAGCCTCTAGTTTTCGTCAGCATATTAAAACTTATCGGTTACCATTTGAGCCGTTTGATTATATTAATTTCACCGGTATGGGGTATGTTGGTCGTGACGCACATTTAGTGCTTTCTAGCGATGCGGTAATCACAGTTGGTGGTAGAATGGGATCTCTTCATGAGCTCGCGACTGCTCTTGAGTCTCGTAAGGTCTGTGGCGTTCTGCTTGGATCCGCTGGGTTAGCGGATTATGTTTCGACTCTTCTTCAAGATGTTCAAAGTCCTGGTGCTAAAGATATTATCTATGATGATAATCCAGAGCGGTTAGTACAAAAAGTTATTGCGGCATTGGATAAAAAATATGCCGATTTTGAGGCGCCGTCATCAGATAATCATGTATCGGATAAACGCACCGGTAACGGATAAGCCTGCTTATTTGTGAAAGTACAAAAAATATTGTAGAATAACATAATGAAGCCACGTGAATTTAAACTTAAATCAAAATACCAGCCAACTGGTGACCAGCCACAAGCTATTTCTCAATTAGTAGATGGATTAAAAAAAAGTGAGCGTGAGCAAACTTTGTTAGGGGTGACTGGCTCTGGTAAGACTTTCACGATGGCAAACGTTATTCAGGCGGTTCAAAAACCAACATTAGTTTTGGCGCATAATAAAACTCTAGCCGCTCAGCTCTACAGCGAGTTTAAAAAATTTTTTCCTGAAAATGAGGTTCATTATTTTGTGAGCTACTTTGATTATTATCAGCCGGAAGCTTATATCGCTAGTACTGATACTTATATCGAAAAAGATTCGCGTATTAATGAAGAAATCGAAAAACTCCGCCATGCTGCAACTGAAGCGCTTTTAACTCGTAAAGATACGATTATTGTGGCTAGCGTTAGCTGTATCTATGGTATCGGCTCGCCGGCAAGTTATATGGAGATGGCGCTCCACTTAACGCCAGGAATGCGATATAATCGCGAGAAATTTTTGCGCCACTTGAAGGATATCCAGTATGATCGTAACGATGTTGATTTTTCGCGCGGAACTTTTCGGGTTCGTGGTGATACGATTGATATTTTTACAGCAGGTTCGGATCTAGCTTTGCGGGTAGAGTTCTTTGGTGATGTAATCGATCGCTTAGTTTTATTAAATCCTTTAACTGGTGAAATTATTGAAAAGCCTCAGAGTTTCGATATTTTTCCTAATTCGCATTACGCAACACCTCGAGAAATTATCGAGCGCGCTATTCCGCAGATTGAGAAAGAATTTTATGCACGACACGAATATTTTGAAAAGCATGAAAAATTCCTTGAAGCTCAGCGTTTAGCGCAGCGAACTAAATATGATTTAGAAATGCTTCGTGAAACTGGTTTTGTTAAAGGGATTGAAAACTACACGCGCTATCTGACTGAGCGTTCGGCTGGTGAGCAACCTGCAACTTTGCTGGATTATTTTCCGGATGATTTTTTGCTTTTAGTTGATGAATCGCATATGACTTTACCTCAGGTGAGGGGAATGTTTAACGGTGACCGTGCTCGCAAAACAGTTTTAGTGGATAATGGATTTCGTTTGCCGTCGGCTCTCGATAATCGACCTCTGACTTTTGAGGAATTCTTTGACCATATTAATCAGGTTATTTATGTTTCGGCGACGCCTGGCGATTTCGAGCTTGAACATTCGCCTAAACCTATTGAGCAAGTTATTCGGCCAACTGGGCTACTTGATCCTGTTATTGAGGTTCGTTCGTCAGAAAATCAAGTAGATGATTTAATGGAGGAGATTCGTCAGCGAATAAAACTTCGTCAGCGTGTGCTTATTACGACTCTCACTAAGAGGATGGCGGAGGATCTTACTGGCTATCTTGAGGAAGCTGGTATTAAGACAGCATATATTCATAGTGAGATTGATACGTTGGAACGAGGTGATATTTTGCGTGATTTGCGAAATGGCACTTACGATGTGCTCGTAGGGATTAATCTTTTACGTGAAGGTTTGGATTTGCCGGAAGTTAGTTTGGTGGCAATTATGGATGCCGACAAAGAAGGTTTTTTGCGTTCAGAAAGTGCATTGATTCAAACAATTGGGCGAGCGGCTCGGCATGAAGAAGGAAAAGTAATAATGTATGCTGATAAAATTACGCGCTCAATGAAAAAAGCTATTGATGAAACGAACCGTAGGCGAGAGATCCAGCAAAAATATAATCTCAAAAATGGAATTACGCCAAAAAGTGTGGCTAGCGAGATTAGTGAAGGTTTACGTGCGATTATTCCGCAAAAAGACAAAAAACCAAAATTAGATTTAAGGAAAATTCCGCGTGAAGAATGGAATAACTTGATTCAAGATTTAACAAATCAAATGAATCTTGCAAGTGCTAATTTACTTTTTGAAGAAGCAGCAGATTTGCGGGATCAAATTGCGGAGATTCGAAAAAAGATGATAAAATAGGAGATTTATGAAATTTATTAGCAAAAAAGACAAGAGCTTTCTTAAAATAGCTGTAATTACTCTGTTTGTTGTTTGGAATTTAATTCTTTCGATTGGAATAATTTTTCTTCACCAAAGAATTAACGAGATAGTTAAAGATTCTGGCGAAATTGATGTTAGTCAAATGAATTTGATAAATAATCTAAACCGACGAATTGAAAAACTTGAAAAACAATAACTCTAAAAACTCCTATTCTTTAGAGTTTTATTTTAAAAATCTTTTGAAAAGTGATATACTTAAGTGTATGGAAAAAATATCAAAAGATGAAGTTAAACACTTAGCTGAGCTTTCAAGTATTTCACTTAGCGAAGAGGAGATTTCGAACCTTCAAACTGATTTGGGAAATATTGTGTCGTATATTGAACAGCTTAGTGAATTAAACACTGATGGTGTTGAACCAACTTATTCGGTTTCGAAAAATCAAAATATTTGGCGAGAAGATAAACTTGATGATTATGGTGTAAAACGAGATGAACTTTTAAAGTTAGCGGGTGAAAATGTTGAAGATAATCAGGTAAAAGTTCCAAAGGTTTTGTAGGAGAATTATGACGAATATTTTTGAAATTAGAGAACAAGTTCTATCTGGAAAGAAAACTGCAGTTGAGTTTGTTAAAGAAGCTATTTCGAAGGCAAAAAATGCTGAAAAATTCAATGCTTTTACGAGCTTGACCGAAGAGCGAGCTTTAGCGCGAGCGCAAGAAATTGATGATAAGATTTCAAAAGGTGAAGAAGTTGGCGAGCTTGCAGGTGTTCCTTTTGTGGCGAAGGATAATTTTTTGGTATTTGGTTCACCTTCAACAGCTTCAAGTAAAATGTTGAAAGATTTCGAAACACCGATTCAGGCGACTGCGGTTGAAAAACTTGAAAAAGCTGGTGCAATTTGTATTGGAAAGTCAAACTTGGACGCTTTTGCTCACGGCGGCTCAACCGAGAATTCAGCTTTTGGTGTTACTAAAAATGCTTTTGATGAAATGCGAGTTGCTGGAGGTTCATCTGGGGGTTCAGCGGTAATTACGGCTCTTGACATCGTACCTTTTGCGCTCGGGACTGATACTGGTGGTTCAATTCGTCAGCCCGCAAGTTTTAATGGTGTTTATGGCGTAAAACCAACCTATGGCGCAGTTTCACGATTTGGTGTGGTGGCGATGGCTTCTTCAACTGATACAATTGGTGTTTTTACGAAAACTGCTAAAGAAAGTGAACTCGTGATGCGTATTGTGGCTGGTCTTGACGTGCGTGATGCAATGACTTTGCCCGATTTTTGGCAAGAAGAGCAAGTCTCAAAAAAGGCAAAAATTGGAGTAGTTAAAGAATTTATCAATGAAGGTGTTAACTCGGAAGTTCGAAAAATAACTGAAGATTATATTGAGAAAATGCGAAAAGCTGGACATGAGATTGTGGAAGTTTCTCTACCGATGAGTAAATATTCGCTCGCTATCTATTATATTATTGTTCCAGCTGAGGTTTCTTCAAACTTAGCACGATATGACGGAATTCGCTACGGCTTGCGTTCAAAATCTACCCAAAACTTGAGTGAGGTTTTTGGTAAGTCTCGTGATGAAGGTTTTGAAGCCGAGAATAAACGCCGAATCATGATTGGTTCATATGTGCTTTCGAGTGGCTTTTATGATGCTTATTATCTGAAGGCGCAAAAAGCTCGCACACTTTTGATTAATGAATTTAATAAACTTTTTGAAGAAGTTGATTTTTTGGTTGGCCCTGTTGCGCCAACTCCTGCATTTAAAATTGGCGAAAATGCTCATGACCCAGTAAAAATGTATCTAGCTGATATCTTGAGCGTACCAGCTTCACTTGCTGGACTTCCTGCGGTTTCTGTTCCGGCTGGTAAAACTGAAAATGGTCTACCTGTCGGTGTCCAAATTATTGGAAAGATGAAATCGGATGCAAAAATTTTGGCACTTGCTGAAAGTTTGGAGGAAAACTAATGGAATTAATTTTTCCGGCAGTCGCAATTTTAATTTGTGCGGTTTTGTTATTTGTTGCGATTAATTTAACTAAGCCGCATGAGATTCAACTTGATAAAGAGAAGTTTCAGCGTGATTGGTTAGTTATAGAAAATTCAATCAAAAAAGATGAACCTGCAACTTGGCACTTGGCGTTAATTAATGCCGATAAACTTGTTGATACAGCGATGCGGGAGCTTCGAATTTCTGGCCAAACGATGGGTGAGCGGCTGAAAAATTCGAAAGATAAATTTTCAAGCCCGAATTCAATTTGGCACGCCCACAAACTTCGAAATGTGGTTGCGCATGAGAATGATGCACAAATTAATTTTGATCAAACTCGCCGAGCAATGAATAGTTTTAAACAAGCTTTGAAAGATTTAGGAGCAATTTGATGGAAGATATTTTAAAAAAATATGAAATGACAATTGGAATTGAGTGCCATGTTCAGTTAAAAACGAAAACTAAGCTTTTTAGCGGTAGTGATAATGATGCTCGCGAAAAATCACCGAACGAAGCAACTTCACCGATTGATTTTGGCTTGCCAGGAATGTTGCCGGTTCTAAATAAGGAAGCGGTTCGCTTAGCGGTTCGAGCTGGGAAAGTACTGAATGCAAAAATTGCCAATGTGAGCCGATTTGACCGCAAACATTATTTTTACCCAGATTTACCAAAGGGTTATCAAACATCGCAGCTCTATCAGCCGATTATTGGTGAAGGTGAGATCATTGCGCCACTTCCTAGTGGTGGTGAAGCAAAAGTTCGAATTGAGCATGCTCATCTTGAAGAAGATGCTGGAAAACTCACTCATTTTGGTGATCGTTCTTTGGTTGACCTAAATCGCGCTGGAACACCTCTAATTGAAATTGTGTCAATGCCTGATATTCATTCTGCCGAAGAAGCGCGTGCTTATGCTGAAGAGCTTCATAAGCGAATGGTTTTTGCAGATGTTACAAATGGTGATTTATATCAAGGTAATATGCGTTTTGATGTAAATATTTCAGCGAGAAAATTTGGTGATGAAAAACTTGGAACACGAACGGAAATTAAGAACTTAAACAGTTTTCGAAGTGTTGAACGAGCGGCTCAATATGAATTCGAACGACAAGTGAGACTGCTTGAAAAAGGTGAGAAAATTAAGCAGGAAACTCGCGGTTGGCTTGACGACGAGCAAAAAACAGTTTCGCAACGAAGTAAAGAAGAGGCTCAAGATTACCGATATATGCCCGATCCAGATATTCCACCGATTATTTTGAGTGATGAAGAAATTTTGAAAATGCAAGCACAATTTCCAATTATGCCAGATTATTTCCGTGAAAAATTTAGTGTTTTTGGGCTTGATAGCTCTGTAGTTGAGTACGCTTTGAGCGATTATCGAATTGCTGAACTACTCCTTGCAACTTGGGGTGATGGTCCTTGGCCGGTTTCTCAAGAAGAATTAATCAGTGAAGTTGGAATTGATAGCTACACTCTTGAAGAGCATAAAGAAAACATGAAGCGAATTTTCAACTGGTTTGCATCAACTCCAAGCGAAGAGCTTGATCTAGAAAAACTCTACAAAGGTTATCTTGGCCCTCGTAGATTAACTCTTCTCGCTCATTTGGTTCATGAGAAAAAAGTTAGCTCAAATGGCGGCCATCAAATTTTCTTGGCAATGCTTAAAGATGAAAATCTGGAGTTTATGCCAGAAAAAATCGCTGAGAATATGAATCTTCTCCAAGTTTCTGATGAAGGTGAGATTGCAAAAATTGTTGATGAAGTAATGAATGATACGGCTTCACGAAAAGCGATTGAGGATATTCGAAGCGGTAATGATAAAGCAATTGGCTTTTTGGTTGGTCAGATTATGAAAAAGTCGCAAGGTAAGGCAAATCCAGCTTTAGCACAAAAATTGATTCGTGAAAGGTTGTAGGTGGAAGAAAAGTTTGAATTTTAAGATAATTTTAACGGTGATAAAAATATTGCTGTATTAAAATTTTTATTATTTTGCGATAGGTGGATATTCTGTATTGGATATTAGAACTTATATAAATCAAGTAATTTCTCGCTATTTTTAATAAAAATTTCAAAAAACTATTGACATAAGAATTATTTTATGGTAGAATACAAACAGATTTGAAAAAATCAAAAATAAAAACATAAAATAAAAAGGAGAAAAATGAGTTCGGCTGCGGAAATTTTAGTCGTAATTCTATCTATTGCGCTTGCGATTTTTATCGTCCTCGGAATCATTTGTTTCATTTTAATCATTCGGGTGACTCATCAGATTGGTGACGTGACAGAACGAATTCAAAATGTTGCAAAAAACGTCGATGAGATGACACAAAATATTGCGCAAATTACTTCGCCGATTATTATTGCTAAGTCGGTGATGAGTATTTTTAAAAAATTTAAAGGTAAAGGAGAAAAAAGTGAGTAAAGGTAAATTTGGTTTAGGGTTATTATTTGGTGCGGCTGTCGGTGCGGTTGCAGGAATTTTGACTGCTCCAAAAAGTGGCAAAGAAACCCGAAAAGAACTTAAAGAAAAGGCTGAAGAAGTTGGAAAAGTAGTTAAAGAAAAAACTAGTGAAGCTGCAGAAAATACCGAAAAGGTTATTGATGAAGTTAAGGAAAAAACTAGCGAATTTGTCGAAGAGGCAAAAGTTAAGACTGAAGCAGCCGTTGAGGAAGCGAAGATTGAAGCTGGCAAGTTGCAAAAACGAGCCCTTAACACATATGAAGGGGCAAAAAAAGGTTTCGGAAAAAAAGTTTAATTTTTTCAAAAATAAAGATTGAACTGTTTGTTTTAAAAAATCTCCTACTAAAAATAGTGGGAGATTTTATTTTATTCTTTTATTATTTAATTAGAACGAAGCTATTTTTCCCTTTTTTAATTAATGATATTTTATTGATCTGTTGGTTTTCTTTGATTTTTTGACCATTGATTGATATTGCATTGCTTTGAATTAGTCGGCGAGCTTCACTTGCACTTTTTACAAGATTATTTTCTGTGAGAGCTGAGATTACATCGCAGCCAATTTTTGAAGTAGGTATCTCGCTGGCGAGAATTTCAATTTCAATGCTAGATAATGCGTTGATATCGTTATTTCCGAACAAGGTTTCGTTTACTTTTTCAACAGCTTTACGGCGATTTTGGCCATGGATCAAATCTGTAACTTCGCGAGCAAGAGTTTTTTGCGCTAGTCGTAAATGAGGGACTTTTATGTGCTCATCTTCAATTCTCTCAATTTGCTCTTTTGGTAACATTGTAAACAATTTTAGGTAATCAATTGCTCCATCATCATCAGAGTTTAGCCAGAATTGATAAAATTTGTAAACGCTTGTTTTATTTTCGTCTAGCCAAACTGCACCACCTTCGCTTTTACCAAATTTTCGCCCAGTTGATTTATTTATTACTAGCGGTGCAGTCATTGCGAAGGCTTCACGGTTTTCGCATTTTCGAATTAATTCTACGCCAGAGAGCAAGTTTCCCCACTGATCGCTACCACCAATTTGAAGATTGACTCCTTTTTCGCGATTAAGATGGAGAAAATCATAGCCTTGAAGTATTGTGTATGAGAATTCGGCGTAACTTAGACCGCTTCCATTTTTGATGCGAGCTTTAAAGAATTCACGAGATGTAAGCTCGGCCATATTAAATTTCTTACCAATATCACGCAAGAAGGGGAGAAGGGGGATATTTTTTAGCCAGTCGTAGTTGTTGACTAGTTCAAAGTTTTTACCAGCGAATAGTTTTGAAACTTGTGTAGAGAGCGCTTTGGTATTTTTAGTAATTTCTTCTAAAGCCAAAAGTTCACGCTCTTCGGTATCTCTCATATCACCGATAGCACCAGTTCCACCTCCAACGAGTAGAACAACTTCGTGACCGTATTCGATAAAGCGACGAACCATCATGTAAACCGCTAAGTGTCCAACGTGTAGACTATCAGCAGAAGGGTCAGTGCCGAGGTAAAGTTTGAATTTAGTGTTATCGATAATTTTTTCGTCAGTGAAAGTAGTTTGGTTCCAAAATCCGCGCCATTTTAGCTCTTCTGATAGTTTCATTTTTCTCCTTTAATTTATAAGTTTAATTTTAGCATTTTTATTTGCGAAAATCAATTTACGCTAGTATAAAAAGCGTTGAAAAATAATAAAAAGATGTGTATAATTAAAAGTAGTTATGGATAAAATGCGAAAAATATTCAGTAAGCAATCTGATTCTATTAAAAAGAAGGAATCGGGTCGAAAACAAGGTTCGAGGAATACTACACAGCGATCGTCGCATAAAAGTAATTCATCGAAGAATAATCTTGGGCTTTATGTTAATCTGGCTCGTAAGAGGCAGATTAAAAAAGATGCTGCTGCTAGAGCAAGAGCAGAATACTTAGCTAGTCTACCTAAAAATCCAGTGAAAAGATTTTTTTACCATTTTCACCCCAAGAGAATTTTTAAATATTGGTTCTCTAAAAAAGGCGGAATTATGCTGCTCAAGATTGCTGGAGTTGGCGTAGCTATTGTATTTGTAGTGATTTTAGGTCTTTATGTGTATTTCCAAAAGGACCTTCAGAAGATCAAGCCGAGCGAATTAGCTAAACGAGTTCAAACTACGGTTTCAAAATACTATGATCGAAACGGTGAGCTTATCTGGGAAGATAAAGGCTCCGGAGATTATAAGTTAGTAGTTGAAGATTCAGAAATATCTGACTGGGCTAAAAAAGCAACTGTAGCGATCGAAGATCGAGACTTTTATAAACATAAAGGTATTAGCATGTCTGGAATTTTGCGAGCTGTTGTTAATAATTTTCGTGGAGGTGCTACTCAGGGTGGATCGACTCTCACTCAACAATTAGTGAAGCAAGTTTTCTTCTCTGATGAATCACAAGAGCGTGGAATAAAGGGTATACCGCGAAAGATTAAAGAGATGTTTTTAGCTATTGAAGTGGAAAGGATGTATAGTAAAGATCAGATAATTGCTTTGTATCTAAATGAATCTCCGTATGGCGGGCGCCGAAACGGTATAGAATCTGGTGCTCAAACATATTTTGGCAAAACCTCCAAAGATCTTACTATAGCCGAAGCTGCCCTACTAGCTTCTATTCCGAATAATCCTGGTGTATACAATCCTTATAATACTGCTTATAATAAAAGTTTGATCGAGCGCCAGCATAAAGTCCTCAATGACATGATTGAGATGGGGTATATAACTGAGGCTCAGGCTAAGGAAGCGAAAAATATTGATATTTTGAGCCAGATTAAGCCAGAGCAGGATCAATATGCTAACATTAAAGCACCTCATTTTATTCAAGAAGTTAAAAAGCAGCTAGAAAGTGAATTAGGTGTTAAGATTGTGCGGGCTGGTGGTTTGACGGTTAAGACAACACTAGATCTAAAAGCTCAAGAGCTAGCTGAAAGTGCTGTAGGTGCAGGATCAAAGAACCTATATATTTCTGGCGCAGATAATATCGCAATGACTTCTATTGACGTTCAAACTGGGCAAGTTATAGCTCAGGTTGGCTCTGTTGATTACAATAAGACTGGTTATGGCCAAACGAATGCGGCGACTTCGCTTCTTGATCCAGGGTCAAGCATAAAACCAATTGTAGATTATGCGGCTCTATTAAACAAAAAGGATATAGTATATACACCAGGCACTATCTTGCGTGACGAAAACATAGACAGTCTTTATTGTGGCGGAAATTCTAATAGTTGTAAATTAAGGAATTTTACTAATAGATTCTATGGTGATGTGACAATTAGATTTAGTTTAGCTAATTCATTAAATATTGGCGCGGTTAAATCTCTTTCTATCGTTGGTGCAGAAAATGGAATTAGGACAGCTAGAGATTTAGGCGATAAATCTTATTGTCAAGGCTCTTCGGCAGGACTTTCGGCAGCGATTGGTGGTGGATGCTCTGTTCGTCAGGATGAACATACCAATGCTTACGCATCTTTGGCACGTGGGGGTGTTTATAAACCATTGACATATGTGACTGAAGTAAAAAATTCTTCTGGAGAAAGATTAAAAGATTGGAAAGATAGTCAATCTAACGTGATTGATGAGCAGGCTGCTTATATGCTCAGTGATATTCTTGCGGATTCAGCGACTCGTTCTGCGGTATTTGGAGCTCAAGGTCGAAGCTATGGGTTTGTAGTCCCTGGTGTTTGGACTGCATCTAAGACTGGAACTACAGATGACAGTAAAGGACGCGCAAAAGATTCTTGGATGATGAGTTATTCGCCTGTCGTAGCTACCGGAGTTTGGAGCGGAAATCATGATGGCTCATCTCTACGCTCTGCCGATAATTCTACGGTTCGTAGAGTTATGAATGACTATATGCGATCTGTGCATAACAATATTTATATAGCTAAAGGGTGGAAGAGTGGCGATAAAATTAAGCGTCCATCGGGCATTCAAAACTGTAATATTGGTGGTAAAAATGATCTTTGCCCATCTTGGTGGAGTAAGAATAAGACGAATTCATCAACGAAAGAAATTGAATTTGATTCGATCTCGAAAAAGAAAGCTACATCTTGTACGCCAGAGTCAACGAAAATTAAAATATCAGTTTATGAAACAACAGACCCTGTTTCAAAAAAGAAAACGATCATAGCTCCTGATGGCTACGATGCCAATGCTGAGGATGATGTTCATAATTGTAGCGACTCAAAGCCTGAAATTAGTAATGTTTCATACTCTTTACATAGTGGAAATAACTATAGAATAAATGCTACGATTTCTCAAGGGAAGTTTGCGATTAAATCCGTGGTTATAAAAGTTGATGGTTCGACGATAAGCACTGCTACGCCTACTGGTAACACTGTTTCTGTTGATTATGCGTTTAGCAAAAGCGGACAAAATATCTCAGTGGAAGCTACGGATGAAGGTGGATATATATCATCAAAAAGCTATAGTGGGCCAGCTATCACTAATTAACTATAATAAAACGGAGTTTAGTTTATAACTCCGTTTTATTTTTTGAAAAATTATTTTATTTAGTGCGTGAGTTCATGGCGTTAATTACGGCTTGAACAAAATCACCGACTCCGCCGGGGATATTTACAAATAAATTTAAGAACCAAACTAGTGCAAAAATTAATACAGTGGCTCCAATCACGCTTCCAAAGCCAAACGATATTCCGCGGAAGAAATTAACTTTGTAAATTTCCCAGCGGTTCGGGTAAAGATCGTAGAAAAGTTCTTCTATGATTGCGATTTGTGCGCCTTTTGCGTTTTCGTCGGCGATTTGTTTTGTTATATTTTTCTTTGGTTGTTTTTTCATTGAAGATATTTTAACATAAAAAAATAATAAACGCAAGCTTTTTGATTTTAGCTGTCGAAAATGGTAAAATAAAGAAAAGGAAATAGAGGGATGGATAGAGCAAGAGACAATTTATCGGAGAGTGCTTTTAATAATTTATGTATTTGGTTGACTAAATCTAGATATGAAGAGTATTGGCCTGAGATTGAAGCTATGATTACTGAGAATGAGTGGGGTGAGTTAGAGGATTCTTTTTTTAAGATTTTAGAATTTGGTACGGCTGGCCGGCGCGGAAAAGTTGGAATTGGGCCAAATCGGATCAACAGAATTACAATCGGAGAAAGTGCTCAAGCGCTCGCGGAATACTTAAATTCTATGAAAATTATAAATCCAAGTGTCGCGATTGGTTGGGATGTTCGAAACTCATCTAAGGAATTAGCCAAGTTGTGTGCGGAAGTTCTTGTAGCGAATGGGATAAAAGTGTATTTCTTTGATGAAGCTCGTTCAACGCCAGAGATTTCTTTTGCTGTTCGTGAGCTGGAGGTCGATGCAGGGGTCGTAATTTCGGCGAGCCATAATCCACCGCAAGATAATGGTGTTAAGGTTTATTGGCGTGACGGAGCTCAAATTACTTCGCCGTATGATAAAGAATTGATGGAAATTGTAAAAACTATTAACGAAATTCGAACCGAAGATTTTAGCTCGGCTTTGAAAGAAGGTAAAATTGAGTTAATCGGTAAAGCAATTGATCGGGAATATATTCGCGCCAATGTAAATCTTTCGTTGTCTGATAGTCGTAGCACTAAGATTGTATTTTCGCCAATTCACGGGACTGGTTGGACGAATCTTTTGAAAACTTTACTTGCGGCTGGTTTTGATCAAATTTCAGTAGTGAAAGATCAAATGATTATGGATGGTAATTTCTCGACTTTGCCCGATCAAAAACCTAATCCGGAAAATTTGAGTGCAAATTTAATGGCGATCAATCAGCTAAAACAAGAAAGGTCTGATATTGGATTTACAACAGATCCTGACGCTGACCGAATATGCGTAATGAGCCTTGAAAAAAATGGTGAAGTTCGGATTTTTTCGGGTAACGAAGTAGCTGTTCTGGTGGCTGATTATTTATTTTCTAAGTTTGGAAACGATCAACTCAAAGATGGCTTTATTTGTAAGAGTTTTGTCACGACTGACGCATTGAATGCTTTAGCGCAAAAATATAATGTTAAGATTTATGATAATTTGCCAGTTGGATTTAAGTTTATCAGTAAGATAATTCGCGAAAAAGAAATCGGTGGCGAAAAATTTTTAGCTGGTTTTGAAGAGAGTTTGGGCGGATTAATTGGTTCGCAGACACGGGATAAGGATGCGGCAACGATCGGTCTAATGATTGCTGAGCTAGTGTCTGAGTTAAAGGGGTGCGGAAAAACTTTAGGTGAAAAATTAAACGAAATTTATAATGAGGTTGGATTTTTTGCAGAAAAAACAGATATGATTCAGCTCGCTGGCGTGAGTGGTTTTAAGCGGATGAATGATCTGATGGCTAGTTTGCGGTCATGGAAAATTGAGACTAGTGCGGATTTTATGAACGACTATTTAGTTCTTGAACGTCATAATTTGAAAACTGGCGAAAAGACAAAAATTGATTTTTCGGAGACTAGCGATGCATTAAGTTTTGAGTTTGGTGATCATGAAAAACGAATTACAATTCGACCATCTGGAACTGAGCCAAAAATAAAAATTTATGCGCAGTGGAGGTTTAGTAAAGCAGAAGAACGTGGAAATATTGAGAGAATTTTGAATGAATTTAAGGAGAAAATTTTATGAGTGTAAAAAGATTATTTGAGACTTTTGAGCCAGATAGCTACAGATTAGAATTAGATTTAAGCAATGCGAACAAACGATTTTTTAGTGGGAAAGTTGAGACATCAGGATCCGCTAAGAACCAAAATTCTATTTCACTGCATTCGAAAGATCTAAAAATTTCAAAGGTTTTGTTTAAAGAACGAGAACTGGATTTCACGCAGAAAGAAGATGATGAGCTTGAAATTTTTGCGGGTGATGCGTCTTTTGATATTGGTGAAAAAATCAATCTTAATATAGAGTTTTCAGGCCAGATTACTGATGGGATGCATGGACTCTATCCTTGCTATTATAACGAGAACGGTGAGAAGAAAGAGCTTTTTGCTACTCAGTTTGAAAGTCATCATGCGCGCGAAGTTTTTCCGTGTGTTGATGAGCCGGAAGCAAAAGCAACTTTCGAGCTTGAAATAACTGCACTGAAAAATCTTGAAATTTTAGCGAATACTGAAATTTCGCATCAAACTGAAAATGGAAACTTAAAAACAATTAAATTCAAGCCAACACCCAAAATGAGTACGTATCTATTGGCTTTCGCGCTGGGTGATTTTCAGCGAAAAACCGCCGAGACAAAATCTGGAGTAAAAGTGTCGGTGTTAGCAACTAAGGCTCAGGATCCTGAATTATTGAATTTTCCGCTTGATTTTGCAGTGCGAGTCTTGGAATTTTACGAGCGGCTTTTTGATCAGAAATTCCCACTTTCAAAATGCGACCATTTAGCATTACCGGATTTTTCGAGTGGCGCTATGGAAAACTGGGGTCTAATTACTTATCGCGAAACGGCTTTACTTGCTGGAGAAAAATCTGCAATTTCATCCAAAAAATATGTAGCTTTGGTGATTGCGCACGAAACTTCGCACCAGTGGTTTGGCAATCTTGTAACAATGAAATGGTGGGATGATTTATGGCTTAATGAATCTTTCGCTACGATGATGGAATATTACGCCGTTGATGCCTTGGAGTCGAATTGGAATATGTGGGAAGAATTTGCGGTAAACGAGGCTGTCTTAAGCTTGCGCCGTGATGCGATTGATGGAGTTCAATCGGTTCATATTCCTGTCAATCATCCGGACGAAATTGGCACTATTTTTGATGGTGCTATTGTTTATGCAAAAGGTGCTCGACTGATGAATATGTTGCGAAATTATCTTGGCGATGATGATTTTCGAGATGGTTTGCGTATATATTTTGAGAAGTTTAAATATCAAAATACTATTGGCGCAGATTTGTGGCAATGCCTAAGTGAGTCTTCGGGTAAGGATGTAGCTAATTTTATGGATACTTGGCTTTCGCAGCCAGGATATCCAGTAATCTCTGTGAATGGAAAATCTGGCGAGCTTAATATCTCCCAGCAGCAGTTCTTTATTGGCGACGGTAGTGAAGAAGGTCGGGTTTGGCCAATTCTGCTTGGATCAACTCAATCAAGTTTTCCCCAAATTTTAGATCAGCGTAAAATTACTATTCCATTTGAAGGTGACTTTATTCAATTTAATCGCGGAAATATTGCTCATTTTATTACGAATTATAGCGGTGAATTGTTTGAGAAATTGCTTGCGCATATTCATGATCTTGACACAATTTCGCGACTTCAAATTTTACAAGAGCGATCACTTTTGACGCGGGGTGGTCTTGTAGAGAGTGTTGATATTTTGCGAGCTCTTTCGTACTATCAGAATGAAAGCTCCCTCAACGTTTGGGATATGATGAATATTTCGATTGGTGATTTAAAGATTTTTATTGATGAAGATTCGGCGAGTGAGCGAAAAATTAAATTTTTTGTAGAAAATTTGGCTAAAAAACAGTTTGAGCGACTTGGTTTTTTTGCTAAAGAAAATGAAAGCGAGGAAGATACGCAAATGCGAAGCTCTATTCTCGGGCATATGATATACGCCGAAAATGAAGAAGTTGTCTCTGAGGCTTTAAAGATTTTTGATGGAGCAGAAAAATGGAACGAAATTGATGCAGAAATACGAGCGCTGATTTTACTTACGAAAATTCGCCACGATGAATCCTCGGAGATTATTCAAAAAATGTTGGAAGAGTACCGCACTACGCCCGATGTAGATTATCGCGATGATTTAATGGTGGCTTTAACTTCTACTAGAAAAATATCAACCGTAAAGAATCTATTAACCAAGATGAAAAATCCTAAAACCGTGCGTCCGCAAGATTTAATCAGTTGGTTTGTTCATTTGCTGAGAAATTCCCACGCGCGAAATCTGGCTTGGGATTGGATGCGTGATAATTGGGACTGGATTGAAGAAACTTTTGCTGGTGATAAGAATTATAATGATTTCCCGCGCTACGCTGGGGTAATTTTGCGAACTCGTGAAAATCTGGAGGAGTTTATCGAATTTTTTGCGCCACTTAAAAATGATCCAAGTTTAACTAGGGCGATAGAAATGGGTGAGCACGAAATTAAATCTCGGGTAGAACTTATTGAAAGAGATAAAACTGGCATTGAGGAATTTTTGAGGTCTTATTAATTGGATCTCGAAATAATCATCTAAAGCATAAATCGCTCAAAATTCATCATATTTTCTGGTGTAATTTTCTCGGGAGTTTTATCGACGAGTTGATTTAGTGCTTCGTTGATTTTTGATGAATCCATTTCTGAGCCGATTAAAACTAGTTCGGTCTTAGGTGACTCTCCTTCGTGCCAGTTTTCAGCTTTAATGTCGATAGTTTTGCCTACAATTTGAAGTATATACTTTTGTTCATAACCCTTCATCCCGAAGTAGCAAAAACCCTTCATTCGGAATAGGTTTTGCGGTAAATTGTCAAGAAAATTAATAAACTTTTGCGGTTCGAGTGGCTTGCTGCTTTCGAAAGTAATTGAATGAAATTTGTCGTGAATATGGTCGTGGTGATGTGGTGAATGATGATCAATATCGATTGTTTCTTGAATAGTTTTATCTTGTAATGATATATTTTCAAAAAGAATGCGCGGATCGATTCTAGAACTATCGCTTTCAATAATTAGCGCACGACTATTTAAATCTCTAATTTCATTACGAATTTCTGCGGTTTTTTCATCAGGGACTAGGTCTGTTTTATTGATTAGAATAATGTCGCTAGACTGGAAACATTTTTTTAGGTGAGTTGGGAATTGCTGTTTAGCTAAATCAAAATTAGATGCATCAACCAGGTAAATATTTCCGCCAAAAAATGTAAAATTATTATTAGCGTATCGTAAAACATTCATCAGATCATAAGGCTCAGCTACGCCGCTTGCTTCAACTAGGATGGCGTCTAACTTCGAGTTTTCGTTTGCTAGCTGATCAAGCGGTCCACGAAGTCCATTATCACCAACCATACAACAGATACAACCATTACTGAGATCAATTTGATTTTCATTGAAAGTTCCTGAAACCAGTCGATTGTCTATGTTTATTTTGCCGAAATCGTTTACGATCGCGCCAATTTTCATATCTGGACAATCTCGCAAGATATTGTTTAGTAGGGTTGTTTTTCCGGCGCCAAGAAAGCCAGAAATCATCACTACAGGAATTTTACGTTTGCTGCTTCGGGCTTGAACTTTGTGTGTATTGCGGGTAAAATCATTAAAAATATCACTGCTAAAATTGACTGAGTCGAAATCATCTTCCATATATTTAGTTTAACAAATTTTCATAGTTTCATCAATTTGAAGCGTATTAATAAATAGCTGTAGATTTGGCTGGAGACTAATTTTTATTTGGATATAGCTTGACTAAGCGTTTTCGATTTGTTAAAATAGTAATACTAAAAACTACTTGTTCGAAACTAGCTTAACTTAATTGCATTATTTCGAACGTTTAAATTCAAGGAGAAAAATGACTAATTTTAACGAAAAGCAGGCTCGTAAGCGTGCGAATTTACAAAAAAAGGCGCAGGATCTAGCGAAAAATCGCGAAAAATACGTTGTAAGTAATAAGCAAAAGGAATCTGAAAATACGTTAAAAAATCAGCGCAAAGATAAATTCGTCTCAAAAGCTAAGCAGGCTCACTCGCAAAAAAATGACATCAAAAAAGTCAACTTACCAACAACCACTCGCCGTGGTGCTGTGGTTCGTGCTCAGCGAATGATTTCAAATGATATTAATCTTCGAGCTAGTCAGCATATTATAAACATACCAGTAAACAAATCGCTTTTTAATGGTTTTAATGGTGAGCAACTTACTACTTCAACACTTAAAAAACTTCGTCCATCGAATGATAGTGTGAAAGTTATTCCCTTAGGTGGGCTTGGTGAATTTGGGATTGGTAAAAATATGTTCGCGATTGAATATAAGGACGAGATCCTTGTGATTGATATGGGATCTATTTTCCCTAATGAAGATTATCCTGGTGTTAATTTTATGACTCCAGATATCACATATTTGAAAGATAATATGCATAAAGTCAAAGCGGTGGCATTTACGCATGCCCATCTTGATCATATCGGTTCGGTACGCCAACTTTTGCCTGAGTTTGGTAATAATATTCCAATTTATGCGACTGAATTTACAATTGGTATGATTAAACGCCAGATGGAAGAGGCAGCCGTAAAAGTTTCGCCAAACTATCAGTCGGTTGATCCGCACCAGCATGAAATTATTAGAATCTCTGATCATATGACGTTGGAGTTTGTTCATGTGCTTCATTCGATCCCTGGATGCGTGGCTATGATTATTCGTACGCCGAATGGTAATATTGTTCATATGGGTGACTGGCGATTCGAGAATGACCCAGTTGATAAACAATTTGATATGCCTCGGTTGGTTGAAGTAGCTCAAAAAGAAGGTATTGATTTACTCATGAACGAATCGACCAATATTGATGTGCCAGGAACTCATCCGCATAGTGAATACTCGATTGGCGAGAGTGTTTGCGACGTAATGGATAAATATCCACATGCACGCTTGATTATTTCTTGTTTTTCGAGTCAGATTTATCGTTTACAGTTAATTTTAAATGAAGCCGCTAAACATGACCGCAAAGTTGCATTTGCTGGATTTTCAATGATTAACGCGATTGAAGTTGCTCTTCGTAGCCGTCAGATTAAAGTACCTAAAGACGTGATTGTTAAAATGGAAGATATTGTCAAGATGGATGACGGTAAAGTTACGATTGTATGTACAGGTTCGCAGGGTGAGTTAAATGCAGTACTTAATCGTATGGCGACAGGTGCTCATAGGTTTGTTAAGATCAAATCGAGCGATGTTGTGGTATTTTCATCTAGTCCAATCCCAGGAAACGAGCCACGAGTAGCTTCGACTGTGGATGGTTTGATTCGTGAAGGTGCTGGTGTTGTACAGCATGGTAAAGGTCATTATCACGGTATTGGGCCTCTTCATCTTTCGGGCCACGCCTATTATGATGATCATGTTCGATTAGTTACTGCTCTGAATCCGCTTAATTATTTACCTGTTCACGGTGAATTCTATATGCTGGAACATAACGCTGAAATGGCACAGAAGGTGCTTGGCTTAAAGCGAGAGAATATTCTAGTTGCGGACTCGGGTGATATTATCGAGCTTACTAAAGATAAGCAGATTCGCAAATCCGGTCGAATTCAAGTTGGTTCAATTCTATACGACAACACTGGTCACACAGTTCATGATGCGGTAGTGAAAGACCGTCTTCATATTTCTACTGAAGGAATTTTCATAATTGTTTTAACTATCAGTAAAAAGACTGGGCGACTACTTAAAACACCAGATGTTATTAGTCGCGGATTTATCTATTTGAAAGATAGCGAGGAGCTTATTGGGAAAATTCGCCATTACTTGCGAACTAAGACCGATCGCGAAGTGGAACGCCAAATCGAGCTAGCTGATTTGAAGCAGGAAATAAAGGATGATGTTTCACATTTACTCTTTGATAGTACTGGACATACCCCTATAGTGATTCCGGTTGTGAATAAAGTCTAAAATTAATGTTTGAATAAAAGCTATCTCAAATTTTCCTAAGATAGCTTTTATTTTTATTATTTGCTTGACTTTTATTTTTGGATAGGCTAAAATTAGAGTGTAAGTCGGCCGGTGGGTCGGCGTTTTTAGTAATAGAATTATTAAACGAAAGGTTAAAATGGAAGATTTAAATATCAAACAAATGCTCCTTGCTGCACGCACAATTGCAGAAGAAAAAAATATTCCTGAAGAGAAAGTTATCTCGGTTATTGAGATGGCGATAGCTGCGGCTTGGCGTCGCGAAAATGGCGAGCGCGGACAAAATGTGCGGGCTGAGCTTGATCTTAATACTGGCGAGGCGGAAGTGTTCGTTCAGTATGAAGTGGTTGATGGTGAAGAGGCTTACGATCCTTTGACTGAAATTTCGCTTGGAGATGCTCGCAAAGATAATCCGGAGATTGGCCTAGGCGAAATTGTTGAAGAAAAATTCCCAGTTGAGAGTTTTGGTCGAGTGGCTGCACAAACTGCTAAGCAGGTTATTCTGCAACGACTTCGTGAGGCTGAGCGAGAAGTTGTTCTAGAGGAGTACGAAGATAAAATTGGCACAATAGTTAGCGGCAGTGTGGCGAAAGTTGATCAGCGATTTGTGCGAATCGACCTAGGAAAAGCTACAGGTATTATGCCAATGCGAGAACAAATTCATGGTGAATATTTCAGTGTTGGTCAGCGTGTCAAAGTTTTGATTAAAGAAATCGAAAAAGAAGGTCGAGCACCTGAATTGATACTTTCTCGAGCTGACGGTAAGTTTGTTGAAGTTTTGTTTCAGCAGGAAGTTCCTGAGCTCGAAACCGGGATGGTTGAGATTGTAGCAATTGCGCGTGAAGCCGGTCGCCGCACTAAAATGGCGGTTCGTTCAATGATTCCTGGTGTCGATCCAGTTGGAACTTTTGTTGGTGGGCGAGGTGTCCGCGTTCAATCGGTGATGAATGAAATTGGTGAACGCGAAAAAATTGACATTGTTACTTGGAGCGAAAATCCTAGCGAGTTTATCCGTGAGGCTTTGAGTCCAGCTGAAGTTATTGAAGTTCAGATTGAAGAAACGAATTCTGTTAAAAAACCTCGGGCGAAAGTACTTGTTTCTGAAGACCAGCAGTCTATTGCGATTGGACGTGGTGGTCAGAATGTTCGCTTAGCTTCTCAGCTAACTGGTTTTGAGCTAGATATTGAGCTCGCTAAAGTTGAAGAGCCAAAGCAACGTGGTAATGTTGAGGATGGATTATTCGATGCGCTTAATTCGGCTGATGAGAGTGAAGTGATTCAGAACTTTGATGGTGATGAGCCTGATGCTGAAAAATACGGTGGTGAAGGGCAATAGTAACTTTTAGGTAAATACATTAAGAACTAGTATAATTGACTGCTAGTTCTTTTTGTGTTATGATTTGAGTATCAGACCTTGGGCAACTGAGGTACTTTATTGAAAAGGAGGCATTAAAAATGCTAAAGAATAGGAAAAACTTAAAAATCATTATCCCCGCAGCTGGAAACGGAACGCGTGGATACCCAGCAACGATTGGGTTTGCAAAAGAGTTAATTCCTCTGCCTTTTGAGGGATATTTACAAAACTCAATTGTAATTCTGGTTGAAAAGCTGGTTCAGGCTGGAATTGATCCACAGAATATTGTGATTGTGGTTTCTAAAGATAAAACTTCAATTAAGGAGCTTTTCGAAAGAAAGCAAAAAATAATTGAAGATCTTTGTGCTAAAGGTAAAAAAGATTTTGCGGATAAAGTTGAGCGGGTTAGCTTCTTAACTCCAGCAAAATTTATCTTGCAGAATTGCCCGTTCTACGGGAATGAGGCACCAATCAGCACGCCTGAAACTATCCAATTTATCGGGAAAAGTGATTTTGGTTACTTTTTCCCGGATGATAATTTCGCAACAACCAGAAATGAGTTTGAGCAAATTTTTGATGCTTATGAAAATTACGGTGGAAGCATTCTGCCCGTTAAACAGGTTCAAAGCGATAATGAATATGATAAATATGCAATCATCGTTGGCTCAATTATTTATCGTCCGAAGGATAGTTCAGAAAATCTAGTTCTTGAAGTCGAGAGGATCGACGAAAAGCCAGGATTCGAAAAAGCCAAAAGCGAACTTGCGAGTGTTCGTGGGGCTATTTTCGAAAACTCTGTCCTCGAATTTATGAACGAATATGCGAATGAATTTGATGGCAAAGGGGAATTGATGTATCAAATCCCTGTGCAGAGGGCGATGGATCACGGTATGAAATTCTATGCCGTGCGTATCAATGGCTGGTATATTGACACCGGCAATTGCTACGATTACTCGCTAGCCGTTCCGGCGATGATGATGTCGGGAAAAGATGGCAAGAAGTATATCAATGATTTAAAGCGAATCATTGAATATTTTGAATCTCACTAAAGAAATTTTAAAACGCTCATCTCGAGCGTTTTTTTAAATTCCTTCATGTTGAAGTAGCCAGATCTTACGATTTTGCCCACCATTATAACCACCAAATTCTAAATCTTTAGTAAGGACTCGATGGCAAGGCACGATAATTGAGATTTTATTAGCGTTAAGTGCATTCCCGACGGCTCGTACAGCATTTGGGTTATTGATTCTTTCGGCAATCTCAGAATAGCTCATTGTCTGACCTGCTGAAATGGTTTGGATTGCGCTCCAAACTTCTTTTTGGAAATCTGTACCAATAAACTCAATTGGGGTTTTGAAACTAGCAAAGGGGTGTTTGAAATAGTCTTCAAGTTCGGCACGCGCTTGTTTTAGCGGTAAATTTTCACCTTCTTCTATTTGTGTTTCAAAAAATTCTTCAATTTGTTCAAGGTCTTTTTCGATATTTTCATTATCAAAAAACTCTAATAAAACAAGAGCGTCATCATGTGCAACTGCTAGCATATCGCCAAGAGGAGTTTCGATTTTAATCTCTTTTAGATTCATGTTGTTTTTACTTTAGCATATTTTTGTTCAAAAAGCAAAGTTTTCTTTGATTGTTTTTTTGTTTTATGGCTTGATTTTTATGTATAATTTTGGTAGAATCGATGGTGAGTTTCCTCTTTTTAGTGAATAAACCTGTGTGTTGGTGATTTCAGCTAGAAAGGTAAAGACATTTTTCGAAAATGCTGTTTCGAAAGATATGAGGCGCTTATTGAAAACTTTATCAACTTTCAATAAGTGAAATATTAAATAAGTTAAAGGGAGAATTGATGCCAACAATCAATCAATTAGTGCGAAAACCTCGCAAGACTGCTGCGAAAAAATCAAAATCGCCAGCACTTGGCCGAATTCATAACGCGCTAAAAACTAAATACTATGCACAAAATGCGCCTTTAAAACGCGGAGTTTGTGTGAAAGTTACAACAAAAACACCTAAGAAACCTAACTCAGCGCTCCGAAAAGTTGCTCGTGTTCGTTTGACTAACGGTCATGAAGTTTGGGCTTATATCGGCGGTGAAGGTCACAACCTTCAAGAGCACGCTGTTGTTCTAGTACGTGGTGGCCGTGTGCCAGACCTTCCAGGTGTTCGATATCATATCGTTCGTGGTGCGCTTGACCTTCAAGGTGTTGCAGATCGTAAACAAGGCCGTTCAAAATACGGTGCGAAGAAGGAGAAATAAAGATGCCGCGAAAAGTTACTAAAAAATTACAACGAGAACTAAGACCAGACCGAAAATATCAGTCGATCTTAGTTCAACGACTCATCAACAAATCTATGCTTGACGGTAAAAAATTAGTTGCTGAACGAGCTGTTTATAAAGCACTTGAAACTGCTGCTAAAAAACTCGATAGTGAAAACCCACTTGAAATTTTCGAGCAGGCTTTGAAGAATGTTTCCCCATCATTCGAAGTTAAATCTCGACGTGTTGGTGGTGCGAACTATCAAATTCCGTTCCCAGTTCAAGGACATCGCCAACTTCACTATGCGTTTAGCTGGTTGGTACAATCAGCTCGTGCTCGCAGTGGAATGCCTTATAGTCAACGCCTGGCGCTTGAAATTGTTGATGCCTACAACGAAACCGGTGCAGCTTTCAAAAAGAAAGAAGATACGCACAAAATGGCAGAAGCCAACCGAGCATTTGCTCACTTTGCCCGAGGCTAGTTGCAGTCCTATAAACAAAACCATCCCCTATAAAAAGGATGGTTTTGTTTTTGTAGTAGAATGTGGTAATATAAGGAGAGTAATTTATAGGAGGGGTGCTTATGGCTAAGAACTTTAAAAAAAGGTCAAAAATATCAAGTAAGTTTTATACTTCAATGATGTTATTGAACCTAGCGTTCTCGATTTTTACAGGTTGTGTCTCTGTAATTCTCAATAGTGATTTTTTTGTTGCTTTCATTTTTACATTTGTAATGATGGCTTTTATGATAGCTAGAGCTGCAGATGATGAGGTATATATTTTACGTATACCATTCAAAAAGGAGGATTAGCATTTACAACTTTATCATTATAACCGCTAGAAGACAGAGAAATTAAGAAAAGCTAGAGTTATTTTCTCTAGCTTATTTTTTGAGGCTTTTATACCATTTTATGGCTTCTTCTTGTGTTTTTAAGGTTACGCTTCCATGATTTTTGTAGAATTTATCTACATCAAGATTTTCTATTTCTTTGCGCATTTTCATTATAAGCTGCGCTTGACCTCGTGCTGGAAGGTCTGGATTTGATGCATAATTAATATGTATTTTGTTCTTTCTAGATGATTATGCTATAATCGTTATGTTAAAAGGAGGAAAATGAGAAACTTTCGCCAGAGAATAAAGCGAATAAATAGATATTATCACGGGGGTGAAATTTCAGTTGATCGATTGTCGGCGCTGTCTGACGGTTTTATTGCGATTATTATCACCCTAATGGTACTTGAGATCCCTGTGCCGAATTCATCACATAATGCAATTCAAATAGTAGAGCTATTTCGTTCGGTCATTATTTATTTTGCAAGTTTCGTGATTGTTGGGATTCAGTGGACGCGTCATCATCGTGCGTTGGAAAACGTACATAAAGTTACGAATAGCTTTGTTTGGAAGAATTTAATCTTTCTGTTTTCTCTATCTCTAATTCCTCTTTTGATGAAGTGGATGATAAAAAACCCAGAGGAAACAATTCCTGCGCTTAGTTATGCAGCTGTTTACTTCTTTACTGAATTTTGTATGCGTTGGATATTTGTTAGTTCACGTTCTAAAGGCGCAGGGTTGTTCCATCGTTTCGAGAACGACAAAGCTATGCGTCGTCATCTGTTTGTGCGCTTAGGGTTTAATTTTTTAGCAATAATAGCTGTTTTGATTTTCTCGGTAGTTTCACCGCAGCTTGAAATATTCTTTTTGATTTTTATGCCAGTTATTTTAACTTTGAGCAATGTTTTTGCTGACGAGGATGATTTGGCGGGCGTTTAAAGCCTAGATTGAAGTCTATTTCTTTTTGAAGATAATTATTCTTGCCGCAGAGTAGGTTTTAGAATTCAACAATGAAAGCTGTGGGTGCGAGAAATCTTCTAAGCTAGCTGGCTGAGATAGAACTAATATTCCATCAGGTTCTAACCGGTCAACTAATCGTTCGATAGTGGGGAATTGTGGGTCATAATATGGTGGGTCGGCGAAAATTAGATTGAACGTAGGTAAATTCGGTATTTCGCCCAAAGTAAATTGTTTAGCGGTTGAATTTAGCCAGCCGGATATGCTAGCTCGAATTAATTTTACTGGCAGATTCAAATTTGTTTTTTGAATAATTTGTAAATTTTCAGCCAGAATTTTTTGTGCGAGACGATTTTTTTCGATAAAAGTTGCCGAACTAGCACCGCGCGAAAGGGCTTCTAGTCCCAGAGCGCCGGTTCCAGCAAAAGCATCAAGCACTCTTGCGTTAGGTACATAGGCCTGAATAGAATTAAATACTGCTCCTCTAATTCGCTCACTCATTGGATGAGTCTGACGGCTATTGGGTGCTGTAATTTTATGGTTTTTGAGTGCGCCAGAAATCAGTCGAATATTCATTTTTGTTCCATTCTTAATTCCGCTCGGCGAATTGCTTCAAGCCAAGCTAATGCTACAAGCTTGGAGATTTCTGGCAACAAAACGGTTCGAGTTTCTCTAGCTAAGCGAGAAGTCCAGCCTTTTCGAATGAAAGTTTGATAGTATTGTTTTTTAGCTACAAATTGAATAGATTCCTCGAACATTGCTATAAATTCACCGTTTTTGAGTCGAGTGATTTCTTGAGGGGATGGTTTTTTGGCGATTTTTCGCGCCGAGAGAGAGGTTGTGAGTACTGCAACACCCATTTCGTAAAGCATATGAGAACTCATAACTCCCTTTGGTCCAAGATATTTCCAATTTGCGGAAAGTCGTTTTCTCCAAGTATCACCTGGTAGGAACATTTTTTGATTAAGTTTTATACGTTCACTAGGATGTTTACCGGAGATCTCAATAATTTTATCTTCCATCGGATATTGATGAGCGGGTGTAAGAGCGTCGGTGATCGCGTGAGCCATCCATCCGGCTTCAAAACTGGCTCGTACGAAATTTTGTTCGGACAGAGCAATAGAGAGATTGGCTAGGTGATTTTCAATATAGGTTATCATCGCCGAGTAATCTCCATGAGGATCAACAAAGTGCCAAGGCTCATCTTTACCTGGTGATTTCATTTTGATTCCATCTGGACCACCAGACCCTTCAAAGCGTAAAATTTCATTTATCGATGGAAAATGAACCTGTGATTTCGGTAATGCTACTGATCTAATTTCGCGCAAAATTAAGCGAGCTGCACGGTCGATTTTTTGATGAGTGCCAGCAATTCGATCAGCTTTTTCAAACGGAGTTACTCGTGAATACATAGTTTTATTTTAGCAAAAAGATAGTGAAAATAAAAGATTCGGCATACTTTTATTGTTTATGTTTAGTGTTTGCTAAAATATTATGCTTGTGATAAAATTAAGGCAAATGAGCAAAATAGTTAAATACTTAAATGGATATATTTTGGGCGAGGTTTCGGCGCGCGAATCTAGATTGAAGCAGTTTTCTACAGATCGGAGTATTTTAAAAATTGAACCAAATATCGTAGTTTATCCTCGAATCTTAGATGATGTCAGAAAAATAATGCGTTTTTCTTGTCAGCTAGCAGAAAAAAAACATATCTTTGGTGTGACAATGCGCGGTTTTGGCGGATCAACTGATGGATCTTCTATTGGGGATGGAATTATAGTTGATCTATCTCGCCATCTGGATGCAATTCAAGAACTTGATTTGAAAAATAAAACTGTTAAAGTTCAGGCTGGTGCTAATTTTTCTAAGATGAATTTAACAATTGGTGCTCATGCTATGAATATTCCTCAATCTCCTGCAGGCGAAATGCTAACTATTGGCGGAGCTATTTCTATGAATTTGCCTAGCCAAAAATTTAACCATGGTGATTTACTTGATGCTACACGTGAGTTGCGTATAGTCCTATCAAATGGTGACTTAATTACGACAAGTAGGATTTCTAGGCGTGAATTAAATGAAAAATTAGCCCAACAAGATTTTGAGGGTGATATTTATCGTGGGGTTGATGCTTTGATTGAAGATAATTGGAGCAAAATTCAGCAAATAGAGGATGATTCTAGTTCTGGCTATAGCGGCATTACTAAAGTTAAAAAAGCTGATGGATCGTTTGATTTAACGCCTTTATTTTTTGGCTCTTTAGGTACGCTTGGTGCTGTAGTTGAAGCAACTCTAAATACTGAATATATAGTTGACGAAACTGAATTTGCTGTAGTGTCATTTGAAAATCGTGATGACGCGCGGGATTATATTGATATTATCAAGCATTTCAATCCAGATATTGTAGAGTTGTTTGATGGTAAAATGTTTGATTTAGCGGTTGCTAGTGGTAAAAAATATCAATTCTATCTTGATAGGGTTGAGCAAAAGCTGACAACTAAAATAGTTCTCGTGATTGGTATTACGGAGCGAAATCAGCGTAAAATCAACAGTGTTATGCGAAAGATTGAGAAAGCTTCGCGTAAATTTGAAGGTTCAACTTTTTGGCGGGATGATGGTTCTGATTCTCAGAAAGCTGAAATTGAGGCTATACGTGATGTGAGAGAAGCTTTACGTGCTCGAGCCGGTGTAATTCGTGAAGAGATTTTTCCAATTCAAGGGATTTATATTCCACTTGAGCGGTTCGAACAATTTTATATAGGGCTTCAAAAACTAGCTCAAAAATTTAATATTCCAGCGCCTATTCAGGGTTCGGCTTTGACTTCGATTTTTGAGATTTTGGCCGAATTTGATTTTACAAAAGTCAGTGATCGCCGAAAGTCACTAGAATTTTTATCTGGGTTGAATATGCTACTAGCAACGGTTGATGGTGAGCTGGGTTATGGGGCAGGAGAAGGTCGTCTTTATGGTGAATTTATTTCGAAGAGTGCTGATGATGAAGTTCGACAGATTTATGCTAAAATTAAACAAATTTTTGATCCGCTAGGAATTTTAAATCCGGGTGTAAAATCACAAAATGACTTTAAAGAATTGATGAAGATTATTCGAAATGGAAAATAATTTGCAGAATTTCGATTTCGAAACTGGCGAAGGGCTAACACGTCAAAATGACCCGCGAAATTTGGTTGACGATTTTAAAGGATTAAGTGTTGCTGAAGTTAAAAATAGGCTTGATGAAAATCGGCTAAGCTTTCATGTTGCTATCGAGAATTTTTCACACGATTTTAATATTGGAACGATCGCTCGCAACGCAAATGCTTTTAATGCTAGTGGAATCCATATTATTGGTAAACGCCACTGGAATCGGCGTGGCGCGATGAAGACAGAAGCTTATATGAATGTTTTTTATCATCGAACGGTTGAGGAATTTGTTGCGTGGTCACGAGATAATGACTTGCAACTAATTGCAATTGATAATCAAAAGGGCGCTATAAACTTAAATGAGGTAGAATTACCATCTGATTCAATCCTGATTTTTGGCAATGAAAGCAATGGAATTTCTCCGGAAATGTTAAAAGAATGTAGCAAAATGGTAGCGATCGAACAGTTTGGATCGACTCGCAGTATCAATGTGGGCGTAGCGAGCGGGATTGTTATGTATGAATTCGCTCGGCGGAATTATTTGACAAAATAGTTTTTATAGGATATTTTATATAAGAATGGGGGTGACGTACATGAAAATGTTGAAATATTTCAAGGATATAATTGACATTGATCGCATAGCTGAAAAAAAGAGGCGAGTTACTTTCTTCTCGCTATTAAGTGGAATAGCTTTACTGTTTGGCGCAACAAGCAAAAATCTTGTGGTTGCTGTGCCGGGAGCTATTATCTTTGCGATTAGCCTTGGTATACTATTTCGTGATTAGAGCACATTTAGTGCTCTTTTTTGCTTAAAAAATCTGGCTATGATATAATTAAAAAATATGAAGACAAAAGTAAAGAATATTTCAGATGTAAAAGTTCGCTTAACGATTTCGCTCGGAAAAGAAGAACTTGATGCCGCGCAGCAAGTCGCTCTAACTAAGCTCGCAAAAGATATTAAAATTAGTGGTTTTCGTAAGGGGAAAGCTCCACTTGAAATGGTGGCAGCGCAAGTTAATCCTGTTGATCTAGCTAACGAAACTATGGAGAATGCAGTTTCGAAAGCTGTTGCAGAAGCCTTCCTTCAAGAGGGAATTCAGGCTTTAAATCGCCCAGAGGTTAATATCGAAAAATTTATTCCAGAGACCGAGCTTGAATTTACTGCTGAAGCAGAAGTTCTGCCAAAAGTTGAACTTGGTGACTATAAAAACCTTAAAGCGAAAAAGGCTACCGTGAAAGTGTCAAAAAAAGAAATTGATGATACAATTAATCGAATTCGTGCAAATTTCGCCGAGAAAAAAGAAGTTAAGCGTGCAGCTAAAAAAGGCGACGAAGTTATTATTGACTTCTTGGGTAAAAAAGATGGTGTAGCTTTTGATGGTGGAAAAGCCGAAAAATTTCCACTTGAACTAGGCTCGAACAGCTTCATTCCTGGCTTTGAGGATGGTCTTATTGGTAAAAAAGCTGGCGATGAACTTGCGCTTGATTTGGAATTTCCAGAAGATTATCATTCAGCAGAGTTAGCTGGCGCGAAAGTTGTTTTCGAGGTGAAGATTCATGAAGTCCGTGAAAATATTTTGCCAGAGCTTGATGAAGAATTTTTGAAAAAACTTGGCGATTTTAAGACTGTAGAAGACTTTGAAAAACAGATCAAAGAAGATCTTCATCACCAAAAAGAGCATGAAGCTGACGATAAGTTTAAAGATGATCTAGTGAAAGAATTGACTGAAATTTCGAAAGTTCCCGTTCCGGAAGTCCTGCTTGATGACCAAAAACGCGGAATCGAAATGGATATGCAACAGAATTCGATGTATTCTGGTTTGACTTTGGATGCTTATCTTGAACGACTTAGTAAAACTCGTGAAGAGTGGCTTGAAACTGATGTGCAAGAAGCCGCTAAAGCTCGTGTTAAAGCTGGTCTAGCTTTAGCTGAGCTTTCGAAAATCGAAAAAGTTGAAGCTTCTTTTGAAGAAGTTGATGCTCGAATCGAACAGCTTAAAGCTCAATATGGTAAAAGTAAAGAAGCTCTTGAGCAATTGGCGAGCGATGAGGTTCGACGTGATCTTGCAAACCAGCTTTTAACTGAAAAAACAGTTGATCTACTTGTTAAGTTGAATTCAAAGAAATAGCCTTTTGATCTATTTACGCATAAAAACCTACTACTTATTTAGTAGGTTTTTAGTTTATTTGCTTTTATTTTAAGAACGTTATATAATTTGTATGCAACGGCTTCAATAAGCCGTTAGCCCTTTGGAGGTGGAATATATGTTGCATTTAAATGCTGACCTAGCAGAAAATTTTTACAAGGAAGTTGAAGAACTTCGCAAAGTAAAAGGCGATGATTCTTCTAGTCGACTTATGATGAGCTTAAGTATACTTAATCATCTAGACAATCCTGGAATTGTTCAGGTTTTTCAAGAAGAGGGCTCAGGACTGGTCTTAGAGCTCTTACTTGCAGTGATTGGATACAATCCTGCGGCGAAAGAGTTTGTTAGGCCTATTGGCGAGCGAGAATTTGAACTTCTAGATAACCTGAGGAAAGGTGATGAGAAGGACCAACGAATTTTTTACGCTTTGATTTACGATCGAGAAATTGCGTTCAACTCGGTTGAGATTATAAAGCAGACTAGGGGCGGGCTATATTTGTCGGATTTGTTGCTGATTTCTAATGTCAAAGATAAGACTGGCTTAGACATCAACGATCTCATTCAAGGTCACTATGTAAATTATATTTATTTGCAGAGTCTAGAAATCCTGAGCAAAAAAGAAAAGGAGAGTCTAGTTGGACTAACCTTTTTGATGGCTGCTGGGAGTCTTCAGATCGTATTTCGTTATTTATCTTCGGAATACGGTCAGGTTAGCCAAGCTGTTAAGCGTATACTAGCAGTGGCGGCTTCTGCCTTAGCTAGTGGAAAATTGTGTATATTTCAATTCGAGGAGATATTTAGCATGATACACAGCCATAGAAGCTATGAGATCGTCAAAAAAATGAATGGTTTTATCGCTGAAAGAGCTTCGTGTAGATAAGTATTTATTTTAAGCACTCACTTACGGAGTGCTTTTAAAATTTAGAATATTTTTGGGGATAATACAAAAAAGAAAAACCCTCAAATAAATCGAGGGTTAGTTGAAGTCCGGAGTGAATTCTATTCCTCTTTCTCCGGACTTCAGGCTTTTAAACTTTTCTTTGGACACCGGTGCGGGTCGATAAAATTTCGACCCGTCTAGGGTTTCGCATTCAGCCCAGACATAATATTTTCCGCTAGGGAAAATATTATCCTCTCCATAGCTAACAGCGAAATTAGTGAAAATTTTACCATTAGTTACTGGAGTAATGAACCGATATTTTTTTATTTCTGCAATATCGGTCCAAGAGAGGTCTTGGTTAGTTTTATTACCATTAGCGTCACTGAAATACATCGTATTTCTAATAGCGCCGATTTTAATAGTTAGATAAATACCGTTAATATGTTCGTCAGGGGCATCAAATCTAAAACCATCGGCTGTATAAGTGTGTTTCCCGTAGGAATCCCACTTGTCGCCGAGCCAATTTTTGGCCTTAGACCAAGAATCTTTGACTTTTTCTTTTGTCTTTTGATAATTTTGTGAGTCCTGTATCTCTCGCTCTTTTTCTTTGATTTTTTCATCAGTTTTTTGAAGTATACTTCCTTCAAAAAATGATCTGAAATTATCACGCCAATCTTCAGTTCTTGCTGAGATTGGCTTGTAAAAACCTATAGATACCATAATTATTGTAAGTAATGTAGCGCATTTTTTGATTTTTTTCATTTTTTCCTCCAAAAGATAGCACCAGAATTTTTCGAAAAGTTCAAAATCACAAATTCGAAAGGTGCTAAACATTATTATTTTAACATATTTTTATGAAAAAATCAAAATTACTGTTTAATTTAAGTTATGTAAGGTGTTGTATTTATTGATTAAATGTGGTAAAATAGGCTATAAGAAGTAGTGTGTCTGCGGGATTTTATGCTTCAAAATTGATGGCAAGATTTTGAGGGTCGCGGACAGAGAATCTTCGGGCCGATTCTATTAACACTAAATGCGAGGAGAAAAATGGCGCAAAAGCGGATAAACGCTGCGGGGCGAGTATTCTTTGATAAAGAAGAATCACTTTTGAAAACCCCAGATTTGATTGCTCATCAGAAAGAATCTTGGCGAGATTTTATTGATTCTGGTTTGAGTGAGATTTTTAATGAACTAAATCCTATTGACGATTACACTGGTCAAAAGTTGTCTTTACGATTTAAAAAATATAATTTTCAAGATCCAAAAACGACTAAGGATTTTGCAAAAGAAAATAACATTACTTTTGAAGCTCCACTTCATGTTCAGGTTGAGCTAACCAACAAAGTAACCGGTGAAGTTAAAGAACAAGAGATTTATCTTGGTGATTATCCTTGGATGACTGATCAGGGAACCTTCATCATTAACGGAACTGAACGTGTAGTTGTATCTCAGTTGATTCGTTCAGAAGGTGTTTATTTTAATGCTGAGCTTGGCCCTGATGGTAAAAAATATTACGGCGCAAAAGTTATTCCAGTGCGTGGAGCTTGGATTGAACTTGAGACAGATCCTAAAACTGGCGTAATTTATGTAAAAATTGATCGTCGGCGAAAGCTTCCAGTCACGACATTTATTCGTGCGCTTGGTAAAAAGACAAATAGCGAAATTCGTGAACTTTTTGCTGATGTTGATACTGGCGATAAGCGATATATTGAAGCTACAATCGAAAAAGACCCTTCTGATAGTGTTAATGAAGGTTTGATTGAGATTTATCGTCGTATTCGTCCGGGTGACCTAGCTACTATTGATAATGCTCGTTCAATGATTGAGCGAATGTTCTTTGATTTTAAACGGTATGATTATGGTCGCGTTGGTCGTTATAAAATTAATAAACGACTTGGCTTAGAGACTGAAAATACCGTAGAGAATCGAATTTTCAAGATGGAAGATCTGTATGAAATGATCAAAGAAGTTATCCGTTTGAATAATACTCAAGGTCCAGTAGATGATATTGATAGTCTTGATAATCGTCGAGTGAAATTAGTTGGTGAACTTGTTGCTCGTCAATTCCGAACCGGTATGCTCCGAATGCAGCGTAACGCCATGGATCGTATGTCAATGACTGATATTGAGTCTGTAACGCCAGGTCAATTAGTAAACGCTCGACCAGTTGTTGCTGCTGTGCGTGAATTCTTTGCTGGTTCTCAGCTCGCTCAGGTTATGGATGAAACTAACCCGCTTTCAGAACTTTCTCACAAGCGACGTTTGAGCTCGATGGGTCCTGGTGGTGTTACTCGTGACCGTGCCGGTCTTGAAGTTCGTGACAGCCACCCGACTCACTATGGCCGAATTTGTCTTGTTGAAACTCCAGAAGGTGGAAACGTCGGACTCGTGACGAACCTCGCAACTTTTGCCCGAATTAATGAGTATGGTTTTATTGAAGCTCCATACTTGCGAGTTAAGAATGGCAAAGTGACTGATGAAGTCATTTATCTAGATGCGGATCAAGAATCGAAAGAGATTATTGCTGATGCTGGCTCAAAGATTAACGATGATGGAACTTTTGTTGAAGAACAAGTTGCAGCCCGAAAGAACTTGATTCCTTCACGCGTCGATGCTAGTGAAGTTACATTCATCGATGCAGTTCATCGCCAGGTTCTAGGTGCTGCTGCATCTTTAATTCCGTTTTTGGAGCGTGACCGAATTGACCGTGCTTTGACTGGTTCTGCTATGCAAAAACAAGCAGTGCCACTCCTTTGGACTGAAGCGCCAACAGTTGGAACTGGTGTTGAAGCTGATATCGCTCGTAATCTTTCGCAAATTATTGTCGCTGAAGAGGATGGTGAGGTTGTTTGTGCCGACGCTAATGCTGTTGAGGTTCAATACGAGACTGGCGTAAAAACTTACGAATTGGCTCATTTTAAAAAGACAGCTGACGATCGTTGTTATAACCAAAAAGTAGTTGTTTCGCGAGGTCGAAAAGTTAAAAAAGGTGATATCTTGGTTGAAGGGGCTAGCGTAAAAGACGGTGAGCTGGCGCTTGGTCGTGATCTGCGGGTAGCGTTTATGAGCTGGGGCGGATATAACATGGACGACGCTGTAATTATCTCTGACCGCCTTGTTAAAACTGATGCTTTGACCAATATTAATATCAAAGACTACATGGTTGAAGTTCGCGAAACTAAACTTGGGCCCGAGGTTGTAACTCGTGACATTCCTAATGTCGGTGAATATAGTTTGCGTCATCTAGACGAAAACGGAATTGTTCAGATTGGTTCGGAAGTTAAGCCTGGCGATGTCTTGGTTGGAAAAATTACGCCAAAAGGTGAGCAAGAGCTTTCTAGCGAAGAGCGACTATTGCGCGCAATTTTTGGTGAAAAAGCTAAAGATGTGCGTGATACTTCACAGCGAATGGGCAACTCTGGCTCTGGAAAGGTTATTGGTGTCAAAATTTTCTCTCGAGAAAATGGTCACGAAATGCGAGCTGGCGTTTTGATGCAAATTCAGATTTTTGTGGCTGAAGCTCGCAAAATTATGGTTGGAGACAAAATGGCTGGACGACACGGAAATAAAGGTGTTGTTGCAAAAATTTTGCCAGAAGCTGATATGCCATTTATGGAAGACGGAACTCCGATCGATGTGATTCTTTCACCGCTTGGTGTGCCTTCACGTATGAACCTTGGTCAGCTTTTTGAGGTTCATCTCGGAATGGCAGCAAAAACTCAGGGCTATAAAGTGGCAACTCCAACTTATGATGGTGTTGATGCTCAAACTTTGAGCGATGAACTTGAAGCCGCAGGAATTGATCGTGATGGAAAAGTTCAACTTTATGATGGTTTGACTGGTGAACCTTTCGAGCAGCGCACAACAGTTGGATTTATGCATATGATCAAGCTTCATCACTTAGTAGCTGATAAGATCCACGCTCGCTCAACTGGTCCTTACACAATGGTTACTCAACAGCCTTTGGGTGGTAAAGCTCAAAATGGTGGTCAGCGATTTGGAGAAATGGAAGTTTGGGCATTGGAAGCTTATGGTGCTGCTAATATGCTGCAAGAGATGCTTACAATTAAATCTGACGATGTGGTTGGTCGTTCGAAAGCTTACGAGTCAATCATTAAAAATACCGAGATTATTGGTCCAAAATTACCAGAATCATTCAATGTTCTTGTGCGTGAACTTCAGGGATTGGGCCTACGTGTTGACTTAATTGACCAACACTCACAGGTAGATGCTGAGCATGTACTCGCGACCAGAAACACTGATATTGAATCGTCATCGATCGAAGAAGATGACTATGAAACAGTCCGTGATGAAGCTGATGGTGAATTTGAGGACAATATGAATATTCAAGATATTGATGAAATTGAAGAAATTAAGGAGGAAGCGTAAATGGCGAAAGTTGTGAATACGGATCAGATAGCTGATTTTGACGCTGTTCGTCTCGCTGTAGCAAGCCCAGAAGATATTTTGGGCTGGTCTTACGGCGAAGTGACAAAGCCAGAAACAATCAATTACCGAACACAGAAGCCAGAGCGCGACGGTTTATTCTGTGAAAAAATCTTTGGACCAACTAAAGATATCAACCCGTATGACAATAAGCTAAAAGGTGTTCGGTCTCGAGAAGCTGCTGTTGATAAAAACGGTGAATTGGTGACAAAATCAATTGTTCGCCGTGAACGAATGGGGCATATTGCTTTGGCGGCTCCAGTTGCTCATATTTGGTTTATGCGCGGAACTCCAAGTGCAATGAGCCTTTTGCTTGGAATGACTGTTAAAAATATTGAACGTGTAGTTTATTTTGCGAGCTATGTAATTCTATCTGTTGATGAAGGAAAACGTGATCAGATGATTGCTGATCTTGAGGCTGAAGACCAAGCTGCTCGAATGGCGATTAAACTTCGCTATGAAAAAGCTGCCGAAGAGCCAGGCGCTGATATTAAATCTCTAGCTAAAGAGCAAACGAAAGAAATTGAAGAGCTAAATGCTAAATATACTACAAGTAAAGCTCAACTTGATAGTTTAGTAAAAGGTGCTTTGATGAGCGAAACTGATTTTCGTGCATTGCCAGAAGAATATGAAGAGATCATTGAACTCGGCATGGGTGGTGAAGCTATCAAGCGTCTTTTGGATGAAATCGATATTAACGAACTCGTAGAAAATCTTAAAGAAGAGGCTGAAAAAGCTAAAGGTCAGCGCGAAAAGAAAATCTTGAAGCGTTTGAAGGTAATCGAAGGTATGCAAAATGCTGGAATTAAACCAGGAAGTCTATGTTTGACGGTTCTACCAGTGATCCCACCAGACCTTCGTCCGATGGTTCAGTTAACAGGTGGTCGTTTTGCGACAACTGACTCAAATGATCTTTATCGTCGAGTGATTAACCGAAATAATCGTTTGAAAAAATTGATTGAGCTAAATGCTCCGATGGTAATCCGTCGCAATGAAATGCGAATGCTTCAAGAGGCCGTGGACTCATTGATCGATAATAACGCCTCTCGCAGTGGTCGCACTGCAAATACAACCGGAAACCGCCGTAAGCTTAAATCTTTAAGTGATATGTTGAAAGGTAAGCAGGGTCGATTCCGTCAAAACTTGCTTGGAAAGCGTGTTGATTACTCTGGTCGTTCAGTAATTGTGGTTGGCCCAACTTTGAAAGCTCATCAGTGTGGTTTGCCAAAACAAATGGCGCTGGAACTCTTTAAGCCGTTCATTATTTCTTGGTTGATTGAAAAAGAATATGCTCATAATATTCGTTCGGCAACTCGCTTGATTGATGCGCGTGAGGCAGAAGTCTACGATGCTCTAGATGAAGTTGTTGAAGGAAAATATGTTCTTTTGAACCGTGCGCCTTCGCTTCACCGTTTGTCAATTCAGGCTTTCCAGCCAAAACTGGTTGATGGAAAAGCTATCCAGCTTCATCCACTTGTAGCGAATGGATTTAACGCCGACTACGATGGTGACCAGATGGCGGTTCACTTACCACTTTCTGATGCGGCTCAGGCAGAAGCTCGTGATTTAATGAGTATTTCGCACAACCTATTGAAACCAGCTGACGGACAACCTGTCCTCTCGGTTGACCAGGATGTTGTTTATGGAAACTATTACTTAACATACGATAAGCACAGTGAGGCTCAAAAGGATCGCAAACCTTTTGCTAGTGTTTATGAAGCTGAAATGGCATATGATGCTGGTAAGATTGCTCTTCAGACGCCAATTCGAGTCTTCGCTAAGGGTGAAATTCGTGATACTACACTTGGTCGCGTATTCTTTAACGAAATATTGCCAGAAGATTATCCTTATGACAATAACCCACAAACCAAAAAGCAGATCAATAAAGTTTTGGCGAATATTTTTGCGAAATACGGCGCAGATATGACAGTTAAAATTGCCGACAAAATCAAAGGTTTGTCATTCCGATTTGTGACTCGATCTGGTCTTTCGATCGGTAAGGAAGATTACACTGTCTTTGAGAATGAAAAAATTCCAGAGATTATTGCTGAAGGTGATGCTAAAACCACTTTGATTCAGGAACAATATGACCAGGGTCTTTTGACGGATCAAGAGCGCTATAACCTGATTATTGATAACTGGCACAATGCGATTGATAAAGTTGCTGATGAGATTTCAGAACGCGTAGCTAATGAAGGATCCGATTCTCCAGTTGGATTGATGGCTGTTTCTGGTTCTCGTGGTAATGCAACTAACATTCGTCTCGCTTCTGGTTTGACTGGAATTATGGTGGACGCAACCAACCGTGAAATTGAGCTTCCGATTCGTTCAAACTACACCCACGGAATGAGCTCACTTGAAGCTTTCGTTGCGACTCGTGGTGCGCGTCAAGGTTTGATTTCAACTGCGCTTAAAACTGCTGACTCCGGATATCTAACTCGTCGTCTTGTTGATGTGGCGCAGGATGTATTTTCTACAGAAGATAAAATGGATGAAGTTGATCCAGGCTTTACCATTTATCGTACGGAAAGTGAAGAGACTATGATTCCGTTTGGAGATCGACTTTATGGACGCTTTACAGCTGAAGCGATCCCTGGTCACATCGAAGCTGATCAGTTGGTAACTCGCGAAATTGCCGATGCGATTGAAAAAGACGAAAGCATCAAAGAGGCTAAAATTCAGAGCGTTCTGTCAACTTCAAACCTTTCAGGTATTCCACAAAAATCTTACGGAATTGATATGGCTACTGGCTTACTAGTTTCACCTGCGGAACCAGTTGGTGTGATTGCTGCTCAATCTGTTGGTGAACCTGGAACACAGCTAACTTTGAATACTTTCCATAGCTCGGGTGTTGCTGGCTCTGGCGCAATTTCACAAGGTTTGCCTCGTGTTGAAGAGTTGCTTGAAGCTCGTTCTCCAAAAGGGCAGGCTTATACAACTGAGGTTTCAGGGCAGGTTGATATTTGGGAAGACGGAAACTTAAATATTGTTCAAATTACGCCGCAAGCAGATGATGAAGGAGAACAAAAAGCTCCAGTTCGCTATGAAATTCCAAATACAGTTTCGCTGACTGTTCAGAAGAACGATTTTGTAGAGGTCGGCGATAGATTGACGATTGGCTCGTTGAACCTTCATGATTTAATGAGGCTCAAGGGTGTCGAAGCTACACAGCGCTACATTATGAATGAGATTCTGCGAATTTATGCTGCTCAGGGTCAAGATATTGCATCAAAACACCTTGAAATCATTGTTCGTCAAATGTTCAGTCGAGTTCAGATTGAAGATGCTGGTGATTCAAGCTTTGTGACTGGCGATATTGTTTCGAAAGCTGCTGCAGTTGAAGCCAATAAGCAACTTGAAGCTGAAGGTAAGAAACCGGTTGAATTTAAGCAACAGCTACTTGGAATTACTAAAGTTTCGATTTATAGTGATAGCTTCTTGTCTGCTGCTTCATTCCAAAATACGACAAGCGTGCTTATCAATGCTGCTGTATCTGGTCGAATCGATAAATTGCATGGTCTAAAAGAAAATGTGATTATTGGTAGAAAAATTCCAGTTGGAACAGGCGCGCGTAAAGCTTATTCAGCCAAGGATGAGACAGAAGATACCGCGGAGATTTAATCTGCTAATTCTATAATTCATAAAACACCGTTTTACATAAGCGGTGTTTTATTTTTGCCTAAGTTGTGCTAGAATGTATTTAACTAGGAGGCTAATGAAAAAATATAATTTATCTAGGCGCAAAAATATAGCTATAAGTTTACTCGCATTTTGTTTGATTATTTCTGGCGGTCTAGGCTTATTTTTTGAGAGCGGATGGCGTGAAACGACGGGTGAGGTTATAAGTTTTCGCAGTGAGGTTGTGAATAAAAAAACACAATATCCAACTAGGGTTTACTATAGGGTAGATAATAATTACTTAGAGCAGGAAATTATATTGGGTGAAGCTATAGGTATTGGGTCTAAAATACAATTGAAATATAATTCTATCCATCCAATTGAGATAAGGCTGCGAAATAATATTATGCTTTGGGCTTTTTTGGGTGAAGTTATTTTAGGGGTTATTATGGTTTTTGGGTTAATATTTAAGAGCCTTAGATTTAAAAATCGACAGGATAATTATAAACAGCGAATAGCTAAAATAACACCAAAAAGAGAAAGATTATAAATAGAGAAAATATGCTAGGAAAATTGATAACATTTGAGGGTATTGATGGATCGGGTAAAACTTTTTTGCTCAATGAGTTAAAGCGACGTTTGCGGTCAAAAAATAACGAAGAAATTATTTTTACTCGCGAGCCGGGTGGAATTAGGGTTGCGGATGAATTAAGGCAGATTATTCTGGATAACCAAATAGATTCTAAAACTGAAGTGTTGCTTTATGCTGCGGCTCGGCGTGAGCACATTCTAAAAAAAATACTTCCAAGTTTGAGTAGCGGTAAGAGTGTTTTTTGTGACCGTTTTGTGGATTCGTCAATAGCTTATCAAGGTTTTGCGCGTGGGCTGGGCGAAAACGTTAGGGCAATAAATAAGTATGTGATGGGTGATTTAAGGCCGGATCTAACTTTTTTGTTGGATGTAGATCCTGAAATTTCTCTACAGCGAATATCGCAAAATCGGGAAACAACTAATCGTTTTGACGAGGAAAAAATAGATTTCCATAACAAGGTTCGGCAAGGGTATTTAGAGTTAGCGAAAAGTGAACCGGAGAGATTTGTGGTAATTGATGCTTCTAGGACTCTCGGCGAGATGATTGATAGGGTTTTAGAAGAGTTAAAAATACGGTTCGGGGATTATTTTAAAGATGAATCTGACCTGTCTTTAGCAGAAAAATCGCAACCTAAGAAAGTACAAAAACGTATTTTATATACTGATGGTAGCGCTTCACCGAATCCTGGTCCAGGTGGTTTTGCTGTGATCGAAAATGGTGTGCCAATTTTTCTAGGGAGAGAAGCTGACAGCACGAATATTCGTATGGAAGGTTTAGCTTTGAAGAAAGCAATAGAGATACTTAATGGTGAAGAGGCTGAAGTTTGGACCGATAGTGAATTTTGGTGTAATGTTTTAGCTAAATGGGCTCCAACTTGGCAAGCTAATGGTTGGCGTAAAAAGACTGGTAAAATTTCGAATCTAGATATTGTTCAGCCACTTTTTGAGCTTTATCAAAAATCAAATGCGGAAGTTAAATGGTTAAAGGGTCATGCTGGTCACGAGCATAATGAGCTCGCTGATGAGTGGGCTAATCGAGCTCGTGCTGGCGAAGAAATATAGATATTTTTATAAATTTCATTGATATTAGTGTCTTTTTTATTCGCTTGGAATTTGTTAAAATTAAAGAATGAATCTAGAATCTTCACTCGAAAAAGTGCGTAGGGTTGGCGCTAAAACTTTAGAGAAACTTAATGCGGCGCGGATTTTTTCGGTTGGTGATATTTTAACTTTTTTCCCGCGAAAATATGAAGATTTTGCAAATCTGACCAGTTTGAGCAAAATTAAGCCTGGACAAGTTTTGTTTAAAGCTCATTCTGAGAAAATATCGTTGCGTCGCGTTCGTCGCGGAATGGCAATAACTGAAGCTGTTTTAACTGATGGTGAAGAAAAAATCAAGGCGATCTGGTTTAATCAGCCATATCGTGTAGCTCAGTTGAAAAGTGGCGAAGAGTTTTTCTTTTCTGGTAGATTTGAATTTTCTTATAATCGTTATCAAATTACTAACCCTCGAGTTATGAAGCGTGAAGAACTGCCAAAAGCTCAGAACTTTTCTGGTGAAGCCGGCGAAATTGTGCCGATTTATCGCCAAGTCAAAGGGCTAAAGACAGAGGTTGTTCGTAAAATCCTATTAGAACTTAAACCGATGATGAAAATTTTGCCTGAAACTTTGCCGTCCAAGATCGTATCTAGAGAGAATTTGATTTCTCGAGCCCAAGCGATTGAGTGGATTCATTTTCCAAACTCGTCAGAAAATTTTGATCAAGCGCTAGAGAGACTGAGTTTCGAGGAAATTTTTGAGATTATTTTTGCAGCAAAATTGAACCGATTAGAGAATGAAAAATTAAGTGGATACGAAATTGATTTTTCGGCTGACGCAATTAAAAAACTTACTGAAAATCTACCATTTAAGTTAACTAATTCGCAACGAGTCGCTTCTTGGGAGATTATTCAAGATGTGAAAAAAGGTACGCCGATGAATCGTTTGCTGCAAGGTGATGTGGGGTCTGGTAAGACAGTAGTTGCGGCAATTGCTGCTCTAAACGCAATAAAAAGTGGTTTTCAGGTGGCCTTTTTGGCGCCAACCGAAATATTGGCCTCGCAGATTGCGAATAATTTCTCTAAAATTTTAGAAAGTAGCGGTGTTCGAATTGCTTTTTTATCGGGAAATGTAAAAGGTAAGGCTCGCAAAATTCTTTACGATAATCTTGAAAAAGGTGAAATTGATATCATTGTTGGTACGCACGCAATAATTCAAGAAAAAGTTAATTTTGCTAAACTTGGGCTAGTGATTATTGATGAGCAACATCGTTTTGGTGTGGCGCAACGACAAAAATTACTCGAAAAATCTCGCCAAAAAATGCCCCATTTACTAGCGATGACCGCAACGCCAATTCCGCGGTCGCTTCAATTAACGCTATTTGGCGATTTAAGTGTTTCAATTTTGCGAGAAAAGCCAGCTGGCAGAAAACCAGTTGAAACTAAAATTATCTCGCCGGTTTCGCGTACACCTATGATTGAAAAAATTAAAAGTGAAGTGGCGTTTGGACGGCAGATTTTTGTGGTCGTGCCTGCTATTTCGGAGAGCTCCAATGATGAAATCAAAAGCATTGAGACTGAATTCGAAAAAATAAAACGTGAATTTAAGGGTTTTAGAATTGGTCAACTGCATGGTAAGATGTCTTCCGATGAAAAAGATCAGATTATGCGAGATTTTTTGGACAAAAAGTTTGATATTTTACTTTCGACTACTGTGATTGAGGTTGGTGTTGATGTGCCAAATGCAAGCGTAATTGTTATTGAGAATGCTGATCGTTTTGGTCTTAGCCAGCTTCATCAGTTGCGTGGACGGGTTGGTCGAGGCGAGAATTCAGCATTTTGTTTTTTGGTTATGAGCTCGAGCTCAAAACCGCCACAAAGACTTTTGGAGATTGAAAAAACGACCGATGGTTTTCTCCTTGCAGAAAAGGATCTGGAGCTTCGTGGTGCGGGTGAAATTTATGGCACGGCACAATCGGGCGAGATAAATTTAGAGTTTACTAGCCTTGGCGACACTAAACTTATTGCTCGTGTTCAGAAGTCGGTTGATTTTCTTGTGGAAGATCAAGCCCTATTTGATGAATATTTAAGTAGAAAATCGTCAGAATTAGAAAAATATCAGCGATTGACTATTTTGAATTAGAATTTTTTCATAAAAAACCTTGACTTTACTAGGTTTTTTTTATAAAATAGTTTTATTAAGCACGAGTGGTGGAATTGGTAGACACGCTAGTCTTAGGAACTAGTGCCAATCGGCGTGAAGGTTCAAGTCCTTTCTCGTGTACCAGAAAAAGAAAGAGATGATAATACGACAAGTTATCATCTCTTTTTTAGTATAAAAGAGTTACCCCAGAGTTCCCGACAGCTCTGGGGTTCTTTTTGTTATTTCAATTGAGGCGTTACTTGTTTGGTAAGGCTTCATAGAGATAAGAAAAACTCTACTAATCAATTTAAACCTTAAAAATTTGGTAAAAGTATGAATATAAGATATAAATTTTCACTCTCACTGAGCGAAAACCGCAAAAATAGTAAAGATTTAAGGTTGCGAGCTAATAGTTCAATGAATAGTGAAATAACTTTTCGAAGGCTCTATTCGGTTGGTAGAAATGAGTAACTTTACCTATTCGTTCTATCAGCTGAGTTGAGCTTTCGAAGGAATAAATTTTATGAAAAATATCAATGAAACTAAGTTCGAAAAAGAGTTCGAGAAAATCAAGAACTCTAAAATCGAGCTCAAACCAACAAAACAAAAACAAGGAGAAAATAAAATGAAAAATATTAAGAAAATTAACTACAAGAAATTAATCGAAACAACTAAAACAATTGTAATTTACACTGCTATAATCGCAGGTTTAGCTTTCTACTTCGGAATGAAGCAGGGTGAAAGTAACGCTAAAGTAAATAACGATAAATTAGTTGAGACTATTCGAAATTTAAATTTAAACAAGTAAGTCCAAAGGTATCGAATTCGATACAAATAAAACCAACTCTCGAAACTGCACCAACAAGTTCAAGTGCCGAAGTTGTGGAGACTTCCGCGCCCCAGCCCCAAAATGCGCTGGTTCACAGAACTGTTGGTGGTTGCGAAGAGTTTCGAGAGATAGTTGAAAAATACTCGTGGGACTCAAAAGTTATGCTGGCAATTGCTCAAGCAGAAAGCGGTTGTAATCCAAGGTCGGATAACTCCGAATTAAATGCAGACGGAACTTACGACTACGGATTATTCCAAATCAACAGTGTTCATGGCTATAACCGAAACACTCTAGCAAATCCGGCCAAGAATACCGAGATTGCTTTCAAAATCTGGCAATTACAGGGCTACCGAGCATGGAGCGCATATAACAATGGATCTTACTTGAAATTTATGTAACCAACCAACAATAAGGAGAAATATATGAATAATAACCTAATAAACGGAAAAACTGAACAAGAAATTTTACAAGATTTTTTCACCCTAGTTTCTAAGAAAGAGTGGTTCTACTGGGTAGATGAGCCCGAAGTCCTTGGTCATCATACGCAGATCTGCGTCGATGAGATATTAACTGAAGATTTCGAAGAGTTCGCTCAAGACTATTTCAATTTCGACTGGGAACAAGAGCAATATGAAAATATGCAAGATATGTATAGGAGTGCTGGATTATGAAAAATTTAGTCAAATATGTTGGCGATGAAGTTAAGATCGAAGAGATCAAAGACTCTGCTCGTCTAAAATTCATTTTAAATAGTGGCGTAAACACCAAGTGGCTTAAGACTCACCCTACCGCCAAAAACGTCAAATATCTGCCGATCGACAAAATTGAGATTTTGCTTGATATGATTTTTCAAGAATGGCGAATTGAGATTTTGAATATTTCACAACTCGCACAAAGTGTTTGTGCAACAGTTCGGGTTCATTATAAAAACCCAATTACCGGCGAGTGGAGCTTTCACGATGGTGTCGGCGCAAGTCCACTTCAAACTAATGCTGGAAAATCTGCTGCAGACCTTGCCAATATCAAAAATAATGCGGTTCAATTGGCCGCACCGGCTGCTAAATCTTATGCGATAAAAGATGCGGTTGAACATCTTGGAAAAATGTTTGGTCGAGATATTAATCGAAGCGATACTGTTGGCTACGAGTTCCTATATGGACAGGAGGACAAGCCAAAAGCCGAAGATAACCCACAAGAACTCATCGCTCAACTCAAATCTTCAAAAAATCTCAAAGAACTTCAAGCTAATTTCGTAAAAGGAGTTAATCAATTTAAGGGTAATAACGAAGTAATCGCAGAATTAATCCAAATTAAAGATGAAATGAAAGGTAAATTGAAATGAAAATCTTAAACCTTGAGCAGCGCTCAGATGAGTGGCTACATTTTCGCGAAGGTAAAATCAGCGGAAGTAAAGCCAAGGAGTTTGGCACACCTCGCACGATTCTAAAAGCCGAATGGCTTGAACTTGCGACTGAATTAGGAATAGAGATTCCACTCAACCAAAAAGGTCAACCAAAAAACTTAACTATTCAAGAACTCAAAGAATTAATCGGCGAAGCTGAAGTTGAGAAAAAAGAATGCGAAGTCGAACTCGGCGATGCAATCTACAAACTAATCGCTGAACGAATTGCCAAACCAATTAACGAGAACGATTACGCAGATCGCTTAGGTGATCGCAAATATTCCGCTGCTCTTCGTGGTGAAATCCTTGAAGAAGAAGCGCGTGCAAAAGTTGCCCAAAAACTTGGCAAAGAAATTATCGAAGGTCGGGTTTGGCAATCTGATATTAACGAAAATATCATTTGTTCACCAGATGGCGAAATTGCCAATAAAAAAGGCGAAATTACCGAAGCGGTTGAAATTAAATGTTTGGATAACTGGAAACAAGTGCAAGCGTTTTATGAGCAGCACCCACCAGTCGAATATTTACCGCAAATTATTCAATATTTTGCAGTGAACGAAAAACTTGAAAAACTCTATTTTGCAATGTATTCAGATTCATTTGCTCTTGCGCCACAGCTTGAACTCTTAATCTTTGAACTTAACCGAAAAGACTTTGAGAAAGAAATTCAACGAGCAATTTATTTCGAGCAGTCTGCTCTTATGTTAGTTGAGGAAGAAGTAGAAAAACTATTATTTTAATGAAAGGATTTTATGACTCAGGAAGAACTTAAAAATATCACAATTACACCAGAAGAAACTAAAGAAAGTGGCTATTTCGAATTTGGCGTGCATGAAGTAAAAATCACTAAGACTAAAATTGATAAGCACGACAACAAGCCTTACGCAGAAATCTTTGTTGAAAACGATTCAGCAGAAGATCGAGCGCGGCTTTGGTTACATACTCCCGACACTCGCCGAATATCAATTGATACTGTGCGTAAAATCTTAGTTCATAACCAAGAAGATGAAAATATTAAACAAAAGATTCGTGAGAAAATCCAGCAAATTAAAAACTTAGCAGACTTTGCAGCACTTCTTGAAAAAACAGTTGGCTGCACGGCTTGGTTCAAGGTTAGCGAAGATGAAGACCGAACTTATGAAAAGGACGGCAAGGTTAAAAAATCGATCAACCGCCGAATTTATGGCTATGAGCCAAAATCTGATACTTCAAAAACTCAAGCTGAAACTAAATCTCAAGTTAAAGTAGTTGAGGCAGACGAAAATGGAACAGCTCATTATGTAGACGATAGCTATGATGAGCCAGTTGATTTAAGTGATATTCCATTTTAGGAGAATTAAATGAATCCAAGTGAATTATTAAATAAAGAGTTTGAAGTTCCTAGCGACAACAGATTGCGGCGGTGGCCATCAACTCCCGTCGTAATCGTTAAGGAAAGGAAGAAGAGTGCGAAAAAAAGAAGAAGAAATACATCTAAGAGTTTGTGATTATCTGCGCAAAAACTACCCAGATGTCATTTTTCGAACAGATTTCTCAAGTGGTATGAAGATGAGCCCTGGTCAAGCAGCGAAACACAAGAAATTTCAGAAAAGACGAGCTTGGCCAGATTTTTTCATCGCCGAACCTCGTGAATTTGCAAATAAAATACATCACGGAATGTATCTCGAGTTTAAATCCAAAACAATCTACAAATTAGATGGCACACTTCGGAAGAATAAACATGTTGAGGAACAAGCCGAAATGTTGACTGATTTGCGAGAAAAAGACTATTACGCAGAGTTCGCAATCAGTTATGAAGACGCAATTACGCAAATTACAGATTATCTTGGCGAACCAAAACCAAAGGAAGTTGAATTCTAATGAGCAAGAAATCACTACGCAAGAAGCAACGAAGAAAACGAAAGAAACTAACCAATGAATGATTTTACAGTTAGATGGATAGACGAGAAAAAGGTGTCGAACGCACTAAAAACTACAAAACCCTAAATGACGCCACTCAAGCTAGAAATTGGCTACTCAAAAACGGGGCTAAACAGGTTGAGATATTTATTAATAAATAAGGAGGAGATATGAAAAAAGATTTGCCGGAAACTATTGGAACGATTATTGGACTATTGATTTGCTTGGCGATAATAATTGGGCTAGCTCGAATAATAATGTGGATGATTGGACTTTAATATGAAAATCGAAGTTATCGATAAATCTACCCATAGACAGAAGATATCAGTTGAGATAATCCCTGCTCTATGAAAGCGTTATATAGAAATTTAATATTAAGAAAGGAAACCTATGGCAGGAACAAAAGCAGGCGGTCTGAAAGCTGCTGCGAAGAATAAAGAAAAACATGGTTCTGATTTTTACTCCCGAATTGGTAAGAAAGGTGGCCGAAACGGAAGAACTGGCGGATTTTATAATAATCCAGAGTTAGCTAGACGTGCTGGGCAGAAAGGCGGAAAAATTAGTAAACGTGGCGTATCGAGAAAGGTTAATTATGAAGCAAGCTGATATCAACCACCTAATTATGCAAGACTTGGATTTTAAGATGAAAGCTTGGCGAACGATTGCCATAATTACATTGATGTTGTTTTTCGGTATGACTGGACTATTTATTGGCTCGGAAATCGAACTAAAAAACACTAAAACTAAACTAGAAGCCACGATTAATGGCTCACAGAATTATTATTGTAAAAAAGGAGATTAAATTATGAGAAATACAGATAAAGAATTAGATAAACTTATGAAAGAAGATAAGGACGATAGAGTATTTACAGGAATATTCGACGATAACAATGAGCCGATATTTGACGGAGACAAAGTAGAAATAAATTATGAATTTTACATAGCCGAAGACAGAGAATATATACAAAGATTTATAAACAAAGATACCGGAGTATATATAAACTTCTACGATATAGAAAAATACAGAAGCGATTTTAATATTAAGAAAGTAGTTAAAGAGTAGGAAGTGAAATGGACGAATATAAGCCTGATGGAAAATCTGGATTAGGTATCCAAATAGATAAAATTGGCTATGGAAGATGGGCGTTTGGACTTAACATAGCTTATGCAAAATTTCACCATACATCATCTGAACTATATCTGCATATCTATTTAGGAAAATATCAAGTATCGATTGGCAAAATGCATAAAGATATGTAGGGAGAAATAAATGAAGACAGTAACTAACTATAATAATTTTGACATTAAACTATCTAAAAAAGGAAGATATTTTGTTTATTCGGATATAGGTCTAAGTGATTATCTTGAAGTTCGCTTAGGAGGATATGACACTCTTGAAGAAGCTAAGAAATCAGTAGATAAGTTCTGGGAGAGACAAAGGAAATTATAGGAGAGATAAAATGAAGAGATATAAATTATTGAAGGACTTGCCCTTTGCAAAAGCTGGTGATATATTCGAACTTCACCGTGGTGGAATTAACGACCATATCACACTGTTTAAAGATAACAAACAAATTTATCAATTCAAAGTTGGTGAAAATGTTTCTGAAATGTTCGATGAATGGTTCGAAGAAGCCCCAGGACCAAAAGAATACTACCACCTTTCATATGCTGGTGCTATTATCGAACGTGAATATATACCCAGCGTAGAACTAAAAGGTAATATTATAGCAGAAGAACAGCTTATTGAAAACCTCAAAGCAATTGGCAACTACTTCGAAACCGAAGAAGAAGCCGAAAAATATCTTGAATATCTGAAAGCAAAAGAAGTTATCAAACAAGATACTGAAGGTTTTAAACCTGACTGGAATATTGTAGATGGAAAAAAATACTATGGTGTTTGGGATTTTGAAGAGAATAAGCCCGACTGGAGGATAGCATATACAATTAAAGGGGTGGATATATATTTTAAATCCAGAAAAGATATTTTAGAAAGTTTCGAGAAACATCCAAAAGAATGGAAGACTTATCTAACCTATGAGCAGTAGTGAATGCCTTAATCCTGACTATGCTTACATCGTAGTCGAATACGAAAATGGTATCGTTAAAAATAAATATCAGTTTCCTACAAAGAATTTAGCTAAAACATTCGTAAAGACAATGGGTAAAAATTTTAGATATAAAGGACAGAAGAAATGAAAGATTTTATGAAAAATATAGATGGGTTAGAAATATTTATGCTTTTATTTTTTTTATTTATGGCAGGCTGGATTATTTCTATAATTATAGGGATTGGGTGGAGTACATCACCAGAATATAGGGATAATATAGTTAGAAAGATTAAAATTTGCCGAACCTACTCAAATGATTTTTGGCGGAATGATATAGATTTCATAGACGGCAAATGCTATTACAAAGGTAAGGAAGTCGAGATTAAATAGGAGAAAGATATGATTCTAGAAAAAACAGCTCAGAAGTGGAATTTCGAGAAACAAGAATATGAAGATTATAATCTACCTATGACTTGTCCGCTCTTATGCTACGATATGGAAAAGATAATAAACTGTGCAAATTGCTCGAGAAAGATTAAATATAAAGAAGGCTATTCTAGTAAGACAATCCATAACGAATATGGCTTCGGTTATCCAGTCTGTGAAGAATGTTATAAAAAGGAGTTGGAAGATGAAAGGAGATATGAAAACCTTTAGTAAAGCCTATTCTGGACGCTTAGTCCAGCCTAAGGTTCAGCTACAGATAAGCACCTTGAGAAAACCACACTTTACTAAGTATTAATAAATTAAATTTTATAGGCGAAATAGTGGTTATTCAGTATCTGTATCTGAATTTTAGGGGTGTTAAATAATGTAAATATTTCATCTCAATCCATTTAACTGCTATTAGGATACGCCTATATCTTTTGCAATATATATGATGATTTGGCTCGTTGTCTTTATATCAATATTGATGTATAATAACAGATATGATAACAGTTTTTATTGATGAATCTGGTAATCTAGGAAGAGGAGGAAGATATTTTGTTCTTGCTGCCGTTGTTTTTGATGATAGAAATTCTGGATCTAAAAGAATAAAGAGATTAGTTAAAAGAACCGCTCTTAATGTTGGATTAGCCCAAAATGGAAAGCCTCTTAAAGAACTTAAATCAGGAAATTTGTCTTTTGTTGATAGGCAGAAATTTTTACAATTAATGGCAAAGCAGCCAGACCATGAAATTTTCTATTTTGTTGCAGATAAAAGACATGTTTCTATGTTAAGCCAAGGCAAACCCAAAAATCTTGTATACAATTATTTTTCAGGTTTATTGGCAAGAGAGATTGCTAAAAAATACCCCCTTCAGGATATATCTATTTTGTTTGATAATAGAACAACGAAAGTTGCATCTATGAATTCGTTAAGTGACTATATAAGGATTAATTTGTACACTATGAAAAGCTTTTACGGTAATATTAATGTTGAACAAGCAGATTCTAAAAGCTCTCTGGGGTTACAGGCTGCCGACATTATCAGTAATACTATCTATCGAGCTATAGATAAGAATCAACGACACTTCTTAGAGATAATTAAAAATAGAATTGAGAACGCTGAATATTTTCCGCGGGGTAGATTTGGAAAGTAAAAAAAGTATTGACTTTTTTTACTATATGACATATAATCATAATGTAGCGTAAGCCTTACGGTGAGCTTTAGTTAGTAAGTATAGTTTTTCCTATACCGACCCGTAAGCAGCTGAAAACACTCTTCGGGGTGTTTTCTTTTTATTTTTATCCTTTTTATGCTATAATATAACTATAGAACGAATAGGTACACTACTGATCGAAAGATTTTTAGTGTGCCCATTTTATTTTTTGGGCAGAAAGGTGGACAATGGCTAATCCTAATTTTAGCTCAAAAATATTAATCCGTAAGTTGGAAGATAACTCAATAGTTGTCTTCTATGATAAACAGACGATTTATGTCAAAAGTAGGATGGGTATTATAGTATTTCACCGTTGGTTCGCACCAAAAGGGTATTACACTAAAAACTTCAAACCATTTTCTGAAATAGCTAAGCGAAAGAAACACCTAACAGTTAAACGTTTATTGGATGCTGGGCTAAAATATGGCGTAAGCTACGCTATGGGAACTAAAATACCACAACCAAAATCTAATAGCCAAGAAATAAATTTTATTTCAGAAAAAGGAACTTGGACAAGAAGACTTACGACTGATTATTATTCGGAAAAGGAAAAACAAGATATACTTAGAAAGATTGGTTATGGCGACTAAAAGAACAAAAGGTAAAGAGCGGATTTTTTCACCAAAGCAAATTAAATTTGGGATGTATTATTACTTACCCGATTCACCAACTTTCGGCAATGCATTGCAAAGTGCGATTCGTGCTGGTTTTTCTGAAAAATACGCGAAGAATATTACAGTTAAGAATTTGGAATGGCTAGAAGATATCGTGGTGGAAATTGGTGGAAAAGGGGTGTCGAAAGATAAGCTTGTTCGTAAAGCTAAAAGAGTGTTAGATAAGAGCTTGGATAGTGAAGATGAAAAGATAGCACAAGATACAGCTAAGTTTATTGCGAAGACTACAGTAGAGTTTAGCGAAAAGCAAGATATAGTATCGAACGGTGAAACGCTAACTGTTGCAACATTGGAGTTTATGAATGGAGATAATCCGAAAGAAAGTTAAAGTTCCGATTGAATTTAAGCCATTATTCGAAGAAAACAAATGGCGAAACCTTGTTTTTCATGGTGGGCGATCGAGTGGAAAAAGCTACGATGTTGCACTTTCTCAAATTTTAAGAGCAAGAGAAAAGAGATTGAAATTTTTAAACTGTCGAGAATTTCAGAATTCAATTAAAGATTCAACGCACGCTTTAGTGAAAGCGATTATTTTTGAATATGGCTTTGAAACTGAATTTATAGTTACTAATGATTCTATAAGGCATAAAAGAACTGAAAGCGAATGGATTTTTAAAGGCTTGCACGATAATGTTGAAAGCTTGAAGTCTATTCCGAACATTGATGAAGCTTGGGTTGAAGAAGCTAGCACCGTTACCAAGCGATCTATTACGCTACTCAAAAACACTGTACGTAAAGATAATTCAAGGCTTATTTTCACCTTTAACCGAGATACGGAGCGTGATCCAGTCTATGTTGAGTATGTAATGAAAAAACCAGATAGAACTTATGTAGTTAAAGTAAATTATGATGTGTTAGAAAAGAACGGGCTTTTTCCAGAAGTGATGCGAATTGAAATGGAAAACGACAAGAAAAACAACCCGCAAGAGTTCGCTCATACCTGGTTGGGCGAGCCACTTTCACAAATCGAAAATGCTATTTTGAGCCGTGATAGAGTGCTAAATGCTATGGATCGAGAGATAGAAGATGACGGTGAAATTCAAATAGGCGTTGATGTGGCACGACTTGGCGATGACCGATCTGTGTTATGGAAGCGTAAGGGATTGAAGACAATTGACTTTAAAGTGTATGAAAAACTCAGGACTAATGAGCTTGTGGAAAAAATAGAACAATTTGCAAGGTTAGATAAGGAAGTGTTGATCAAGATAGATGATACGGGAGTTGGCGGTGGTGTAACTGACCAGTTATTAGCTAAAAATTACAATGTTCAAGGTATTAACTTTGCGCAGAAAGCGGTGAATGATGACAAATATCCGAACTGGATTAGCGAGGCGTGGTTTTATCTTCAGGAAGTAATAGATGAAATACAACTGCCAAATAATACTGACTTACTCCAAGAATTGACAACTAGAACTTGGAACATGGATAAAAAAGGTAAGCGCGCAGTGGAAAGTAAGGGAGATTATAAGAAACGGGGAAATAGAAGCCCCGACTTGGCTGATGCCTGTATTTTGTGTTACTATACTCCGCCAAAACCAAAACCTATTGTTTATGCTGGTGTGAGGTAGGTTCTTCTGATATTTTTTTGGTTAAATCCGCCATTTCAGCCAAAAAACTTACACTGGGCGCTATATTTGAAGCTAAATTAAATTTTGATACTGCCGAGCGAACGATATTTAGATGTTCGTTTATGGCTACCACAAATTCTTGAACGACCGAATTGAAATCTGGATTGCTAAATATCTCTATCAGCTCATTGCATTCTTCTATGAATTCAGCCAAAAAAGCTTCGTCGACTACTACATCCTTAGCTATCTTATTTTTGTCTATACTCCTATGTATTTTTACATATTTACCATTAATATTATGTGGGAGACTGTGCGCAATAGAGTTGCGCATTTTAACTATCTTTTTATATTTTCTCAAAATAATCTCAACTCTATTGTGATCGTATCCACCACATAAAAATCTCTGCCCCGGCAGAGTCTTCTCGAACTTTTTTATAAAATTATAGTCTCCGTGGGTATATTTTAGGTTATCTAACAGATTATTTTTTATATTAGGGAAGCGATTAAGAGTTTCTATATTATCAGCTACTGGATTAAATG
>JAUMVB010000001.1:0-2537 GCA_030530385.1 bacterium | reverse complement strand
TTATAGTTTAAATATGTTTAGAGATTTTTTTAGCCGTTTGGTCGGCGGTAATATGAAAAAGAAGAGCGCCTCGCACTACGCTTTTAATCGGCCAAAATCAATGTTGGGTGCACACACATTCTATAAAGGTCTATCATATGACAATTCGTACCCGTCTATTTCACGAATTGTGAATGAATTTATGACAATTAGACCGTATGCGATAGATAATAACGGTAAAACAATTCAAGATTCGGTGGTGATGAATAAAATATATCATCCGAATCAACAGATGAGTGGCGCGACTTTTCGTGAAGCCTTAGCTCTCCTAAGCTTGGTTTTTCCTAAGGTTTATGTTTTGGTTTGGAGCTATGATGAACACGGTGCTCCGATAACTGGACAAAAAATTACTCCTGAAAATTTAGCGGGGTTTACTATTCTTGAGGGAGTTTCTGAATATTATGTTGGTGAAGAAAAACGCTATCGAGTTGGTGCTAAAGAATATTCTGAAAATGAAATTATAGAACTACGGAGTGGGGTGAATCCATATGATTTAAGCGGAGGTTATAGCCCGACTGATGCTGCTCGAAAATGGGCATCCATTGATGACTACATCGCAAGTTATCAGGCTGGCTACTTTGAAAATGGGGCTGTGCCTGCTGGACAGTTTATTATTACCGCTGGAAGTGTTGAAGAATATAACAACATTGTTGATAATCTACAAGCACGGCATCGTGGTAGCGGTAACAATAATAATGTGGTATATGTTCATCGCCCAATTGAGAGTGCGACAGGTAGGCCAGTTAATGCTCAGATTGAGTGGGTACCGTTTGCTGAAAGTAATAAGAATCTTGATTTGAAGAGTTTGTTCGATCAGGCTAATAAGAAAATTGACAGCATTTATGGTGTGCCGGCGAGTGTTCGAGGGGTTAACGACAATAACACTTATGCTAGTGTGCGAGTGGATGAGCAGATTTTTATAAAATACACAATTAAACCTTTCGCAACACGGATTTGGAGTGAGTTTACACATCAGTTGAATCGAATTACGGGCGGACTTGGTTTTGCGATAACTTTTGACCTTGAAACCCCTGGTGTTGCTGAAGAAGAGAAGATTGAGGCTGAGCGTAAAGCGGCTGAATTGGCCTTAATTAAGACTGGCTTAGAAATTGGCTATTCATTAGACAGCATAGTTGATGCATTTGAACTCTCGAATGGTTACAAAACGCTTAAAATGGGTGAAACTCCACTAAAAATTGAGAATGATAAGCCTGAAGTTGATGACGGCGGTGAAGTTGAAGAATCGCCAGAAGATTTAAACGCAAAAAGCGCGCATATCTGCAATCATTGCGGAGATCATCACTGTTTAAAAGCTGAGACAAAAACAAAAAACGAAAAGCAAAAAAATAAAGACCAGAATGCATTAGAAACTGTCTTTCGTGATATGACCAATGAACAGATTGAGCGAGCTATTGATAGTGATTTTGAAGATTTTGACCTTGGCGATAAAGATCGTGAGAAGTTCAAGCAAAGAATAAGGGTGATATTGCTAAGCGTGCTGGTAACTCGTGGTGTGGTGGCTTGGAGTGATTTTGTTTCAATATTAAAGCAAAACAACATATCGACTGATGACCTGACCGAATTTAAGATTTCTGACAAGCTGAAAAAGCATTACGACAAAATGATAGCTGATTTTACTAAGAGTTTTAGTGAAGATACTGCTAGATCGATTGCTAACAGAGTTGCTCAAGCTGAGATAGAAGACTGGAATAAGGAACAATTAGCTCGTAGCTTGCGAGATATAACAAAAACCGAAGAGTGGCGAATTCAGCGAATAGCTCGCACTGAAACACATCGAGCTCACGGCTTGGCTGGCGTGGAGGCAGGTGTTCAAATCCAAAATGAATCTGGTGTGCAGATTTATAAAGAGTGGGTGGTGGTGAGCGCTAATCCGTGCAAATATTGCCGTGGAATGAATGGCCGGCGAGTTAATGTAACTGAAAGTTATGTTAAAAAGGGTGGAATTTTGATTGGTAAATCGAAAATCCGTGTTAATGATTACGCTGATATTGATACAGCTGGTGCTCACCCGAACTGTTCTTGCGTGGAGAAGTTTGGGATTGAAGAAGAAAAAGACAAGATTTTTGATTATTCAAAGCTCAATCAAAATGACTCTGAGTATATGTATCCACATGAGCAAGATTTTTATGAAAGGCTGGTGAAGAATTTTAATAATGTTGAGAGAATACCTTGGGGAAAAGGTAAGATTACGAACGATTTCTTGATTAATGGTGAGGCATGGGAGCTTAAGAGTATTTTAGGTAAGGTTAAGCCTATGACTATTCGAAATGAGATATATCATGCTACAGATAAAGGTAAACGAAATATATTCCTCGATGTTTATAATCAAGATATTGATGTGAATGATGTTATTGAAAAAGCTAAGAAACATATCTCAATAAAAAAGAATAACGATAAGATAGACAGTTTAATCGTTGTAAGTGGTGATAAATTCCACAAAATTAAGTAAAAGTAAAAGAACGGCAGCGATGCCCGAA